>JBEPWA010000011.1:0-83525 GCA_041690755.1 Gemmatimonadaceae bacterium
TCGACGCATATCTTGCGGCACAGGTTGGTGCGTCGACCGGTTGATACCACCATCTCCCCTCGCACCCATTATCGCCCGCGATTCGAGAAGATTCCTCGCTCCGCTCGGAATGACAAACGGCGTTGCCGCGTTCTAAGGGAGACGAAGCGGAAACTATAGGCAAAAGGGGTCGTAAACCCTTTCCAGAATCAGCGGGTCCAACCCTCCAGAAGTCCCGGTCCGCAGCTTCCGCCTTCCCTCCCCCACCCAGGGTCGCTTTTGTGAGTCCACGCCGACTTCTCCTCCTCGCGGCGGCCATGTTTGGCGCCGTGCTCGCCCTTCCTGCGACAGCCCTTGCCCAAAGTGATGTGATCCGCGGCAGGATCATCGGCCCCGACAGCGTGCCGGTGGAGCGCGCGACGATCACCGTCACGTCGATGAGCGGCAACATCACGCGCAACGCCCGCACCGACAAAGCGGGCCGCTACACCATCGCGTTTCCGGGCGACGAGGGCGACTACATGGTGAGCGTCGCCGCGCTGGGCTTTGCCGCCAAGCGCTTTGAGATCAAGCGCACCAGCGATCAGGAAATTCTCATCGCCGACGCCAAGCTCTCCACCTCGGCTGCGCAACTCGACGCCGTGAAAGTGAACGCGGCGCGCGGCAAGGCCGCTCGCGACGACAACCGCCCGGACATTGGCGGCAGCGAGCGGTCGATCAACAACGGCATGGTGTCGGCCGACCAGCTAGGCGATCTGGCCGCACTCGCGGCGTCGATGCCCGGCGTGCAATACATCCCGAGCGCCGACGGCGGACCGGGCGGGTTCTCGGTACTCGGGTTGTCGGCCGACCAGAATGCCACGACGCTGAACGGCATGAACCTGTCCGGCGGCAGCATTCCGCGCGACGCCAACGTCTCGACGTCGCTCGCCACATCGCCGTACGACGTGTCTCGCGGCAACTTCAGCGGCGGCGTGATGAACATTCGCACCGGACGCGCCTCCAACTACATCAATCGGTCGGCGAGCGCCAACATCGATGCGCCGCAGATGCAGTGGACCGACCGCGCCGGCCGCGCGACCGGCCAGCAGTACGCCAATCTGTCGGTGGGCGGATTACTGGCCGGCCCAATCCAGCCCGACAAGTCGTTTTTCAATTTTGCCTATCAGTTCGGACGCCGACAAAGCGACCTTCAGAGTTTGCTCAACACAGGGCCACTCGGACTCGAGAACGCCGGCCTGTCCGCTGACTCGGCGAGCCGCCTGCTATCCATCCTCAGCCAGGCGCACGTACCCACCAGCGTGGCGGGGCTGCCCAGCAGCCGCTACACCGATCAGGCGCTCGTGCTCGGCAGCTTCGACTTCACGCCGCCCACGTCCACCACCGGTCAGGCGTTCAACCTCACCTACAACGCCAGCTGGAACCGGCTCACGGCGTTCACGGTGACACCCACGGAGCTACCTGAGCACAGCGGCGATCGCACCATGTGGAATGCCGGCGTTCAGGGCAAGCACACGAGTTACTTCGGGTTTGGCGTGTTGAGCGAGACGTCAGTGGGGCTCAGCCAGAACCACAGCTTCGGGTCGCCGTATCTCGATCTGCCAAGCGGCACCGTGCGGATCAACTCGACGCTCGACGACGGCAGCTCGAGCGTGCAGACCGTGGGCTTTGGCGGCAACCCGTTCATGAACACGAGCGTGAAGACCACCACCGCGCAAGCGTCGAACCTGCTGTCGTGGTTCAGCGAGAACAACAAGCACAAGCTCAAGTTCGGCACGGAGCTCCGGCGCGATAATTACGCGCAGGACCTCACCACCAACCAGCTTGGCAGCTTCAGCTTCAATTCTCTAGCCGATCTGCAGGCCGGACGACCGGCAATATTCTCGCGACAGCTGTCGCCGAACGGCCGGACCGAGAGTGAATACATCGGCGCCTTTTCCTTGAGCGACACCTACCGCCCGTCAACGGATTTCCAGATGCAGTACGGCGTGCGGCTCGACGGCAACCGGTTCAATGCGACGCCGCGGCTCAACGCCAATGTCGAGCAGCAATTCGGAATCGACAATTCCAACGTTCCGAACCGCGTCTATCTGAGTCCGCGCGTCGGATTCTCATACACCTATGGTGAGGCGCCGCAGGTGGGCGCGTTCGACGGCGCGTTCCGCGGACCACGCGCCGTAGTGAGTGGCGGCGTTGGCGTCTTCCAGAACACACCGAACGTTGCGTCGATCGGCAGTGCCATGGACAACACCGGATTGGCGAGCGCCGTGCAGCAGCTGGCGTGCATCGGCGTCGCGGCACCCACGCCGGACTGGGCCAGCTACGCGGCCGGCGCCGGCGCCGTGCCATCACAGTGCGCCGACGGCACCGCCGGCAGCGTCTTCTCGAGCACCGTGCCGAACGTCACGCTGTTCGACCCGAACTATCGCGCGCCGCGGTCGCTTCGTTCCAACCTCACATGGAACGGCCCGGTGCTGAACAATCGATTGAACGCGACGATCGACGGCACGTACTCGCGCAACCTCGATCAGGCGAGCACCTACGACCTGAACTTCAATCCGGTGCAGCGCTTTGCGCTCGGCAACGAGGGCAACCGGCCGGTGTACGCGCAGGCATCGAGCATCGTGCCGGCATCGGGCGCGGTGGCCGGTGGCGAAGCGAGGATCTCCGGCGACTTTACCCACGTGACCGAGCTGCGCTCCGACGTGCAGTCCGAAAGCCGGCAGCTCACCGTGACCCTATCGCCCACCGCGTTCAACACGACGTTCGGCTGGGGCCTGTCGTATGTCCTGGCGAACACGCGCGAACAGTACCGCGGTTTCACGAGCACATCGGGCAATCCGCTCGACCTGGCGTGGGGACGCTCGGGCTTTGATTCGCGTCATCAAATCCAGTACCGGCTCACCTACAACGCCTTCGACTGGGTGCGCCTGGGATGGTTCGGCAGCTTCCGCTCGGGCACGCCGTACACACCCACAGTGGTGGGCGACATCAACGGCGATGGTTACGCGAACGACCGCGCATTCGTGTTCGATCCCGCAAAGACGGCGGATCCCGTGGTGGCCGCCGGCATGACCTCGCTGCTCGCGAGCGGATCGGCGGGTGCCCGCGACTGCCTGCGCAGCCAGCTTGGACAAGTCGCCGGCCGCAACAGCTGCGAGGGACCGTGGACCACCGCGGCGAACCTGAGCTTCTCGTTCAATCCGATCAAGGTGCGCATGCCGCAGCGCGCCACACTATCATTTCAGATTTCTAATCCTCTGGTCGCCGCCGATATGATCGCCCACGGCGAGAACAACTTGCGCGGCTGGGGCCAGGCGGCCATTCCGCAGGGCCAGTTGCTCTACGTGCGCGGGTTCGACCCGACCACGCAGCGCTTCAAGTACGAAGTAAACCAGCGGTTCGGCGCCACGGCGCTCGGCGCCACGGCACTACGCAGCCCCGTCACGCTCACCACGCGCCTGCAGTTCGACCTCGGTCCCACCCGCGAACGCCAGGCTTTAACGCAGATGCTCGACCGCGGCCGGACGCTGTCCGGCACCAAGGCACCGGAGCAGATGCTCAAGGTGTTCGGACCAATCGGCATCACCAATCCCATGGCGATCATCCTTCGCCAGGCGGACACACTCGAGCTCACGCCGGTGCAAGCGGACAGCATCGCGGTGCTCAACCGCGCGTTCACCGTCAAGCTCGACTCCATCTGGACGCCGATCGCCAAGTATCTGGCGGCGCTACCCGACAAGTACGACCAGGCGGACGCCTACGATCGCTATCGCACGGCGCGCGAATCATCGGTGGACGCACTGATCAAGGTTGCACCGACCATCCGCTCGCTGCTCACCGCCGACCAGATGCGTAAGTTGCCGACGTTCATCTCGCCGTTCCTCGACCAACGCTATCTCGCCTCCGTTCGCTCGGGCACCGCAGGCACCGGCCTCGGCATGATCATGGGCGGTGGCGGGGGCGCAGGCGGCATGGGCACAACCACCATTGTCGGCGGCGACGGCGGCCAGCAAATCATGATTCGCGTTGGCACACCGTGATGCGCGCTCAAGAAAGAGTCATGCTTCATTCCTTCACCAATCAGCAAATGCTCAATCGCAGCTTGTTCCTATTGATCGCGTCAGCGTTCGCCGTGCCCGTTGTCGCGCAACAGGCACCACCGATTCGTCTCATCAGCGCGCCCACCGCGTCGTCGAGGCAAACCCTGGGAACCGTCACCGCAGTTCGCGAACTCCCCGGCGGCAATGTGCTCGTGAATGACGTATCGAAGCGCCAGTTGCACATGTACGACCCAACGCTTGGCACCTCGACGATTGTCGCCGACTCTACGCCCGGCACGGCGAGTTCGTATGGTCCGTCGGCCGGCGCGCTCGTCGCTTACCATGCCGACTCGACGCTGTTCATTGATCCGCGCGACCTGACGATGTTCGTGATCAATCCGGCGGGCGCCATCGCGCGCGTCGCCGCGGTGCCGCGCTCGCAAGATGCAACCGCGCTCGGCTCCAACACGCTTGGCGCGCCGGCGCTCGATGGTAAAGGTCGGCTCGTCTATCGCGTCACCGCGGCACTCAAGATGCCGACGATGGGCCCCAAGGGGCCGCTTGCAGCCCCCGAGATTCCCGATTCCGCCACGATCGTGCGCGTGAATCTGGCGACGCGAAAACTCGACACGGCCGGCTTTCTCAAGACGACCAAGACCAAGATGCTCATGACGCAGACCGAGCGCGGCATGACGATCTCCACCGAGATCAACCCAATGCAGACGATCGATGATTGGGCGTTGCTGGCGGATGGATCGATCGCCGTGGTGCGAGGAAAGGACTATCACATTGATCTGCTCAGCCCCGACGGCGTGTGGTCGTCGTCGCCAAAGATGCCGTTCGACTGGCAGCGCCTGAGTGACGACGACAAGGCCGCGGTGATCGACTCCGCCAAGACGGCCATAGAGCAACTGCGCGCCAGCGCCGGAACTCCCGGCGCCCCCGGCGCGTCGCCCGACGGCGGCCCGCAGCGCATGACGATGAGCATCAGTAGCGGCGACGGCGGCGGCGGACCGACGCGCAGCATCACCACATCCGCCGGCGGGTTGCCGCCCGTGAACATGGTGTCACCAAGCGAACTGCCCGATTACCGGCCGGCGTTCACGCAGGGCGCAGTCAAGGCGGACCTCGACGGCAATCTGTGGATTCGAACCACTTCTGTACGCGTAGGCGCCATTGCCGGCCCGATCTACGATGTCGTGAATGACAAGGGCCAACTGGTCGACCGTGTGCAGGTTCCGTCCGGGCGAACGATCGTTGGCTTCGGCAAGGGCGGTGTGGTGTACATGATGGCACGCGACGATAAAGGTGCCTGGCTGGAGCGCACGCACAAATAGCGTGTTCTGGCTAGCCCCCGGGCATGAGCGCCGTCCATTCCGTGGGCGGCGTTTTTGTTCATCGGACCACGACGGCGCTAGGATTCCCGGAGTTCCGGTGCGCCCATTGCAATGATTCCAGCCCATGCCAATCGCCAAACCGATCTTTCCGTTGACCACCGCGCTGGTCGCTGTCCTGACCTTGGCCGCCTGTCAGGACCGCGTGCCGGCAGAGCAGAGAGCGTCCGCCGCCCCTGCGCTCGATTCCATCACGGGCGACGTGGCCGCCGCGGCGGCGGATTCCGATAGCGCAGATACGGCAGCCGCAGCAAGCGCCCGCGTCGCAGCTGCCGCCGAATCAACGGCCAACGCGAGCGGCACACGGACGGGCCCCGACTCCGCCATCATGCTCGCGGTGGCGACACAGCCCAAGTCCCGCACGAAGAACGACAGCATTTCGCTCGTGGCGGCTATTCGGGCCGGTCTCAAAAGCAAGCTATGGCCCGTGCCGCTACCGCCGCCGCTTCCCGGCTCCATTCTCCCGAGCCATCGCATCGTTGCGTTCTACGGCAATCCGTTATCGAAGCGAATGGGAATTCTCGGCGAGATTCCGTACGAACAGATGCTCGCCAAGCTGGACACGATCGTGAAGCAGTGGCGTGCCGCGGACCCGTCCGAGCCGGTGATCCCGGCGTTGCACCTGATCGTGTCCGTAGCCCAGGGAGCACCCGGCAAGGACAGCATGTACCGCCAGCGATCGGATCCTGATCTCATCGAGAAGATTTACGGCTTCGCCAAGGCCAGGGGCGCGCTGACGATTCTCGACATTCAGACGGGACAGAGCACGTTGCAATCGGAAATCCCGGCGCTCATTCCATTTCTCTCACGGCCGGACGTGCACTTGGGCATCGATCCCGAGTTCAACATGCACTACAGCCGAGAGGGGCGTGTTCCTGGATCGAAGATCGGCATGTTCGACGCCAAGGACATCAACTACGCCATCGACCAACTCGCCGCGATCGTGACGAAGTACCATCTGCCGCCCAAGGTATTGATCGTCCACCGCTTCACGACGAACATGCTGCGGAACGCCGACAAGATCAAACACGATCCGCGCGTGCAGGTGGTGATCAACATGGACGGGTGGGGGCAGCCGTGGCTCAAGTTCGACACCTACCGGACATCCGAAATCGCCGAGCCGGTGGAGTACACGGGATTCAAGATTTTCTTCCACAACGACACGCGGAAGGGCGATGCTCTGCTGTCCCCGCGTGAAGTGCTCGCCCTGCGTCCCCGGCCGTTGTACATCCAGTACCAGTAGCGCTGTAGCGGTTTGACCGACTGTGTGGTTCGCGCTGGCCCGTTAGCGGCGGATTTCGTGGTACATGTTGATCAGCGCGCCAATGGCCAACGATTCGGTGCCGTTGAGTAACGCAACGCGTGCCCGGTTGTTGCCGTGGGCGGGCGTCCAGAGGGACTGCGCAATACTCCCCGCGTACGCGCCGACGATTCGTGGAATCGCCAACGGATGACTGCCATTGGGCAGTTGATCGGTCACGGCGCCTCGCAGTGCCCAGACCATGCGATCGTCGAACTCGCCGCATTTGCATTTTATGTAGTCGAGCGGGCGGTCCATTGCTGCCGCCAGCCCTTCCGTGACGCCTTCCTGGATGAAGAACTCGCCTAGGTTGGACGCCAGCCGCTTCTCATAGCCCGGCCATCCTTTGCCCCACTCGGCCGGATTATTCTGGATCTGGGCGAGACCGGCGAACGCGAATCCTTCCGCCGTGCCGTACACCAGATCCCGGCCGAGCCGCGTGAGGCGCGTGCTGGAGTCGCTGCCTACCCGCGCCTGCGCCTGGAGCCGCGGCGTGCCAAACATGATACTGCACACCACGATGGTGACTGCGGTGGTGACTGCGGCACGAATTCGAAGCACGAGTGGCCCGTTCCGAGGAATGATGCCAGTCACAGGGGCAAAGCCCGAGCCACGGACGGCAACGTCACATTCGTAACAGATACGACAGCTTCACAAAGAAGTAGTCGTTGGCACGAATCAACGGTTGGTAATTGAAACGCGCCAACGCGTTCGGAGCGGCAACGCCTTCACTGCCGTATCCGAGAAAGAGCACCGTGCCCGGGTTTGGCTGGTAGGAGAATAGCCAGTCGCCGTGGAGCGACGCGCTCCGCGTCGCCAACGCCTTCTGGCCGTTAATAATCAACGGGAAGAAGGTGCGCGTTTCGTCGCGCAGGTCGTCGTGCTCCGCCAGATCGTACTCGCCCACGAGCCGCAGAAAGATCGAACGCGTGAACTGATACTCGGCTTTCACACGCGGAATCATGTTCCGCCCCGCCAGGCTACCGTCCGTCCGGCGCCAGTAATCCTGGTAGTTCAGCGTGCCGTTCAGCCGCAGTTGATCGCTGGGCCGCACGTTGAGGGCAAGCGACACATAGTTGATATTGGCCTGCGCCCATTCGAAGAAATTTTCGTCCTGGCCGCCAACGTAGACCAGGGAGGCGTCAAAACGAGACCATTGCGGCGTGGAGACGGTCGCCACGTAATCGCGGTTGGGAATGCGCCCCACGCCCACGAACGGCACGGTGTCAACCACACTTCCGACCGTGCGCTCGATTCGATAATTGGAAAAGAGCTGGGTATCGTAGCCGAACGTCTCCCAATACGCTCCGGCGCCGAGCGCCCAACCACCGCGTAGGCCGGCGCTGGTGCTGAAGTGAAGCTTCTTGTCCTGCGCGTCGCCACGGCGAACGAAGTGCGAGTACTGCCAAGTGCCATCAAGCAGGATGTCGCCGGTGAGCGTCTCGAGAAGCTTGCCGCGATCGCCGAACCATGTGGCGTGGTGGTCCACGGACCCGTGCGCAATGCCGGGGCGCGAGGTAAAGCCGCTGAGCGCACGAAAGTTGTCGTCGATGCCGGTCATCACATAGCGGAAACCGAACCGCTTGCCGTTGCGCGCAAAAATGCCTTCCCACAGCGGCGCATC
Source organism: Gemmatimonadaceae bacterium (assembly GCA_041690755.1). Lineage (GTDB taxonomy): Bacteria > Gemmatimonadota > Gemmatimonadetes > Gemmatimonadales > Gemmatimonadaceae > JAQBQB01. The sequence goes on from JBEPWA010000011.1 coordinate 8,341, forward strand.
GCTCACCGTGCCGCGCGTTTTGTCATAGGACTTGGCGTACTGGAACGATCCCGTGTAGACGTCGCCAAACAGAATGCGGCCGTCAACGTCGGCCACGCGGTTGTAGTCGCCGCCAACCACGCGATCGGTATAGGCCGCGCCGATTCGCGATTGGCCGCCGATGTCGCGCTGGGCACGCACGATGTTATAAACCGTGAAATACCGTCCGTTGGCCGACAAACTCGGATCGTCGTTCGCCGACAAAAAGCCGATGTTCGTTCCGGCAACCTTTCCCGTGAGCTTGAGCGCCTCCTCGGGCTTGGCGATGCGCCGCGTGTAGATGAGGTTGTGCGGCACGTTGAACTGCTCGAGCCCGTCGAGGAAGAACGGACGCTTTTCCGGGTAATAGAGCGCCGACCGCGGGTCTACCACAAACTGGCCGGCGTCGGACTCCACCTCGGCGAAGTCCGGATGGACGGTGCCGTTGAGCGTGAGGTTGTTCGTCACGCCCCACCGCGCGTTGCCGCCGAACTGCGGTCTGGGGTGTGTGTACGCCCACCCGGCCGCACTCGGCCCGCCGGTAGCCCGGCGCGTTACCACGGGGTTCAGGTCGAGCACGAGGCCGCGCTGAAAGCCCGTGAGCGCGTCGATCGTTCCGCCCTGGGCGAGAAACGACGAGTTGGCCCGCTTGGCCGGCGCCCAGCTGTCCTCGAATCCGGAGTGCTGCACCTCGCGCAGGACGTTGATGTCCCAGTCCTGGACATCAGCGGATTGATATTTGAGACTTTTGAATGGAATTCGCATCTCGACTTCATAGCCGTAGTCCGTGAGGCGTCCCTTGGACGTGAACACGAAGTCCTGGCTCAGATCCGGCGCCGTGCGGCCGGTAAGCGTGGGCGTCCACCCGCCACCGCCGGGCAGGCCGGTTTCCACGATCGTTCCGTCCATCTGCACGCCGAGCGGATTCACGGCGAACACATACGCCTGCCGCTGGTCGTGAAAGGTGCCGAGCAGCACCTGAACGTTGTCGTCCGACGAGATCTTGTCCCGGTCGGCCAGTGTGGCGTGTACCGCTCCGTGATGTTCGAACGCGCGAATGCCCACGAACAGCGCCGTGGGCGAATACCAGAGTAGCACCTCGGTGGAGTCGGAGGCCGGCACGCCGTCCACCGGCGAGAATTGCGAAAAGCCCGTGAGCAGCGCCGCCTGTTGCCACGCTGATTCGGTGAGATTGCCGTCGATGTTCGCGGACGCGGCCTCGCCGTCGAGCCGCGGAATGGTCACGTGGAGCTGATGCTCGCGGCCAATGTAGGTCGCGCGCGGCGGCGGCTGGAGTAGCGCCGCAGCCGCACAAAACAGGAGGCAGGCGTTCATGGCCTCAACAATCGCCGGTTCCGGCGAATTCCGCCCCGGGCACAGCGTCAGAATCCTGTAAGGAATGTCATCCCGAGGAGCACAGCGACGAGGGATCTACCATCAGCCGTCTTATGATTGGCAAGAGAGGAGATTCCTCGCGTTCGCTCGGAATGACACTATTAGAATCTCAATACGCGAAACACCACGGTAACGTCGCCCGTCTGACTCGGCACCACGTTCGGCGGCCGCTTGGGAATGTTGAGGCCGGGCACGGATGGAATACCGGGACGCCAGGCGGCGAGCTCGAATCCGATGTGCGCGCCGACCGGAATGGAGAGCGCCACGATCGCCCCGCTGTCCGGCGGCGCGGCGTATTCCATCACCCAGTCGCGCGTCTTGTAGCGGTAGCGCGTGGTGTCGACGACGCGGCCGTCGATCGACGCCGACAGCACCGGCGCTCCCGTCGCCCGCATCACCAGCGCCGTGGTGCCGGGCGGCGCCGTCACGCGAAACACCACGCGGCGTGCTCCGTTGAGCAGCGTGTCGCGAACGAGGCCCGCGCTCGGCGCTTCCAATGCAACGCGCGCCACCGCGCGGCCGGCAAACTGGTTCCCGGTCTCTGCCAGCCGCTTCGTCCAGGCCGGCGCGGCACCCACAGCGCCGATCGTACCCCGTACCCACGCGTCGTTCAGCCCGAGCGTCGTACCGAACCACGCGTCGGTCGAGTCCGCGTTCTCGGCGTACACCAGCGTCGAGCGAACCGGATGGTCCGCATTGGAGCGTACCGTCGCCATACCCACGATCGCGAACGCCAGGCCGGCGCCGGCGGGCCACGCAACGCCCAGGCGGTCGGCCCCTGCTACGATCGTCTCGAGCTGCGGCACGAGCAGTCCCGCAATGAGAGAAGTGAAAACGGCCGCCACGATCGCCCCCGGCCCGGCCACGCCCAGCAGCAGCACCGACACGCCGTAGATCAACCCCGCGAGCAGGAGCAGCGTGATTGCCGCCACCGCCCATTCCGGCACCGCGCGCCCCCGCGAGCGAAGCGCGACCGCGGCGGAGAAGAGCAATGGCCAGGTGAAGAGGTAGCTGGCGCCCGGCACCATGGCGCTCGCGACCAGCGCAAGAATTGCCCAGACGATCATGGCGCCAACGTGCAGACCGCGCGGCGAAGACCATCGCAGGGCCACACGCTGGCACGCGAGCGTGGCCGCCAACGCGAACAGCACCACCGATCCGGCATACGCGCCGCTCCAAACGCCGGGACCACGCACGAGCGCGCCGCCGACCACTCCAATCAGGCCGGACACGGCCAGGCCAATTGCGGCAGTGACCACACCGGCCAGCACGCCAGTGCGGTCGCGCACCACAAGCACGACCACGAGCACTGCGGCAAGCAGCGCCAACGGAATCGACCAGCGCTCGGAATAGACAACGAGTCCGAGTATGGGCAAATCGAAGAAGACGCCATCGCCGGTGATGGGACGCGGCAACGGTCCATTGCCGATCTGCTTGGTCAGCGCGAGCATCTGGGTTCCGTGATGCTGCAGGCTGCCTGGCGACAGATGCGCCAGATTGTCGCCGCTGGTGTGATAGAGCTCGACGCCATCGGTGAACGCAAAGTTCATTGCCGGCAGCCCGAGCGAAGCAAACTCCGAAAGATCCGTATCGTTGGGCAGTGTGCGGTACACGGTCGTGTACACCGATGCGGCCGTCGCGCCGCCGGCTCTGCGCAGCACGCGCGCCGCGTCGAGGTTGCCGGGGCCAGTCTCGAACATGAACGATCGGCCACCCGTGCCCCGCCCCTCGAAGTTGAGTACCATCGACACATCTTTCGCCCACGGGTGCTCGCGCACGAACGCCGCCGCGCCGAGCAGCCCACTCTCTTCACCGTCGCTGAACAGCACAAATACGTCATGCACGAGCGGCGTCTTTCGGGCGCGGAGGGCACGCAACGTCTCCAGCAGCGCGGCAACGGCGGCGCCGTCATCGCCTGCGGCCGGGCCGGCGCCAACGCCGTCGTAGTGGGCGACCAGTAGCAGCCCCTTCCCCTTTGGATCGCTCCCCGGAAGCCACGCCAACACGTTCTCCACGCGGCCGGCCTCCTGATATCGCGTACCGATACCGGTAGCCTGCTGGAGTTGGGAGCGCAGCCCCATGGTCGTGAGCTGGGCACTGATGTAATCCCGCACCTGATCGTGCTCAGGCATGCCCACGGCATGTGGACGACGGGCAATCGCCTCCACGTGATGCAATGCCCGTTCGGCGGAGAACACGGTATCTGGTGCCGTGGCCGGCACGGGCGACGGCGGACGAGCCACCCGCAGGATGGACCAGGCGCAGAGGACGAACAGGCCAATCGCCGTACCAATTCGCTTGAGCATGGAATCCTTACGGTGACGGCGTGCCTCGTATCTGCAAGACGCGCGGCCCGGATTGATCCGAGCCGCGCGGTGCGAGGCGAAGGAGGCCTCTGATTACGATTTCTTGAATACTAATTTTATATCCATGGACTGGCCGGCGACGTTCATCACGCGGGCCATCGTCAGCGTCTTGCCTTCGGGATCGAGGGACCAGCGATCGAGCAGCTGCACCTGCTGGCCCTGCACCTCGCCCTTCGTCGTCATGACGAGTGCCGCGCCGTCCCACATCGCGGTCGACGTGAACTCGATGTCCGTGCCGCCAGCGCTGATGGGGTTCGTGGTCGGCGAGCCGTCGAGATTGATCAGTTGCGTCGTCTTCTGCTCGCCCATCGTGCTCGTAGAGTTGCTCTCGACGTTGAGCGTCTTGTCGTTCTGCACCACGGTCAAGACCATCGCGGTAGGCGCCATGGGGTTGGCCGGCGTACTGGCCGGATCGTAAGTCCACTTGCCGGCAAAGCTGGGATGGGCACCCTGCGCCGCCAGAGGCGCAGCGACAGAGGCAAGGGCGAAACACAGTGCAACAAGGCGGCGCATAAATCTCCGGTAATGAGAAAGTGGAATTACTTCTTCTTCGGTTTGGCGTCTTTCTTCTTTGGTGCGGCGTCGGGCTTCGCTGGGCCGGCGTCGCGGAACAGCTTGTTCGTGCTTTCATAACCAAACTTCACGTTCGCACTCTTCTCGATCTGGGAAATTGCCACCAGCGACGAATCGAGCGAAACGTTCAGGCTGGCGTCGCGATCGAGGAGCGTCAGGTCAGGCACCTTGATGTCGAGGTTGAACCATTTCAACAGCTGCGCGAGTGCGTAGCGCAACGGCTTGTGGTTCACCACCACGCGCCCATCCAGCCAGGCAAATGCTTCGGCTTTTTCATCATCCGTCAACGGCCGGGTCGTATCGTGATCGATCATTACGGCCTGACCTGCTGCCACCGGCGCCTGCATCTTGCCTGATATCACGTTCACCGTCCCTTCCTTCACGGACACCATCACGCCGCTGTCGGTGGCATACGACGAAACGGCGAAGCTCGTGCCCGTCGCGACGATCTGCGTGCGCTTGGCGATGACTCGGAATGGCAATGCCTGCCCCGGAGCAACGTCGAATTGTGCTGTCCCGTCGACTTTGATCGCGCGCAGCTTTCCGGGGAAGTCATCCGGCTTCATGAACCGCGTCACCGGTCCCATGCGCATCTTCGTACCGTCGTTCAGTGTCACGGTGCCGATCTGTCCCGGGCTCGACTCCACCGGATTGAGCGCCGGCGAGTTAACGGCGGCAAATGCCGCGTCTTCCGCGCCCAGGTGACTCGTGTACACCACGGCGGCCACTGCAAGGCCGCCCGCAATGACCGCTGCCACCGCGATACCGACCCACGATTGTCCGCGCCCCGCCCGTTTCATGTGGGCAGCCGCTTCGTGCCGACCCGCGCTGGCCGCTGCCAGGTGGGCGTCGGGACCGCTCGCCGCTTGATGAATCGCTCGGTCAACGTTCGCCCACGATTCGCCGGCGTTCGCCGACTCGGCACCGGCGGCGTGTTGCCCGGTGTGGCTCGTGTCCCGGCCGCCATGGGTGCCAAACCGCTGCGCCGCGGCGCGCCGGCTCAGCGCACGCGACGAGCCATGCTTCACTTCGTCCGCGAGAAAGCCGTCCACCTGGTCGGCAGTCTGTAACGAACCGCGCTTGGCCCATGCGCCAATGAACGCGGCCTCGACAATGCGCGTACCCTGTGACGCCGCGTCGCCCAGCTGACTTCGCGCGCTGGCCAGCAACGTCTCGTACTGGGCGTCGAACACCCGTCGAAGCACCGACTCGTCGCCAAGATAAGACATAGAAGAATCGCTCGTACCCGTCAGGGCACCGCCGTCGCGTTCTGGACCACTCGTCGACATGCAGCCTCCAAGGCTTTCAGTTTGTGCCTATATGATCGCACTCTGACGAGAAGACGCAAGAAGCCGAGCGCGGTTTTGGCCGCCTCGCGTTCAATCACTGCGGAGGGCGTCCGACGGATCCACCCCGGCTGCCCGCCGGGCCGGCAGCCAACTGGCGACGAATGCCACTGCCAGGAGCAGCACGCACGTTCCGCCCAGCGCAACGGGATCGGTGGCGCTTACGTCGTACAGCAGGCCGCGCATGAATCGCGTCACGGCAATCGCCACCACGAGCCCCACGGCCACGCCAATGCCGGCCAGCGCTATGCCCTGCCGCGAGATCATCTGACTCACGTCGGCCGGCCGCGCGCCAAGCGCCATTCGCACGCCAATTTCACGCTGCCGCAGGCTCACGCCGTACGCCATGACGCCGTAAATGCCGACCGCGCCAAGGGTCAGCGCAATGACGCCGGCCGCGGCGAGCAGCAGCATGGTGAACCGAGTGCGCGCCGACGCGTCGGCCAGCAGCCGCGCCATGGTCTGTTCCTGATACGTGGGCAACGTGGCGTCGAGCGCGTGTACCGCGTTGCGGACGGCCGGCGTCAGTACCGCGGCATCACCCGTGGTGCGCACGATCAGTGTCGCGCGCGAGTCCACGCTGCTCCCCGAGTCGTGGCCTGGCGTAACCATCGGAAAGTACACTATGTCTTCCGCCGGCTTGTCGAGCGACGCGAGATGCACGTCGCCCACCTCACCAATGATCGTGTACCACGGCCCGTCTATGCCGGGACGAATCCGCTTGCCCAGCGGGCTGCCTGCCTTCCAGTATCGTTTGGCGAATGCCTGGCTCACCATCGCTTCCGGCACGGGATGCACTGCGTCCTGCGCGCCAAAGGTGCGGCCCGACAGCAGCGGGGTGCCGATCGCCTTGAAATATTCCCCGTTCACCCGCGCCTGGTCGTGAACCGGAGGCACTTCATTCGTGCCCACAGGATGATCTTCCACGCCGACCACACCGTTGTCGTTCTCACCGCTTAGCGGAAGCCACGTGGTGTAACCAACCGCGGTGACACCAGGAATCGCGCGAACCTGGTCGGCCAACGCGTTGTAGTACTGTATCTCCGACGACGACGACGGATACTTCGCATTGGGCAACGCGATGTTCATCGCGAGCGCATGCTCGGCATCGAAGCCCGGCGCGACGTTTCGCAGTCGCGCAAAGCTCCGCAACATCAACCCCGATGCGGCCACGAGCACCAGCGCCAGCGCCACCTGGGCCACCACCAGCACGTTTCGCGACCGCTGCCGAGCCACGCCGGACGTGGCCGATCGGCCAGAGTCCCTGAGCACGGCCGACAGCGGCACCCGTCGCGCGCGAAGCAAGGGCACCACGCTCACCGCGATCGCGGTCGCCAGGGTGACAGCGAACGCGAACGCCACGACACGCCCATCGAGCGACACCTCGGCCATCCGTGGCAGCGCCATGCTCTCCGGCAGCGCGGCCAGCAGTCGAATCACCGAGCCCGCAATCGCCAGTCCGAGTACGCCGCCGGCGCCGGCGAGCAGCGCAGCTTCGGAGAAATACTGCGCCAGCACTGCAGATCGGCCGGCACCCAGCGCCGTGCGCACCGCGAGTTCCCGGTGGCGCGCTTCGCCGCGAATGAGAAAGAGATTCGCTACGTTGGCGCACGCGATCAGCAACACTACGACACCTGTGCCGAACAGGATCCACAGCAGCCGGCTCACATCCGACACCATGACATCGCGCAACGGACGCACGGTCGCGCGCAGATGCACAGACGCGAACATCGCCGGCGGAATGTCGCTGGGATACTCGTCGAGCATACGTGGCAGCACACGATCGAGATCGGCCGCCGCGGCCGCCGGCGTCACACCGTCGCGCAGCCGCGCCACCGCGTGATAGTTGAAGCTGCCTGGTTCGGTGTGGGCCGGGTCGAAGGGGGTGGGGATCCACGCTTCGGTGGTGGCGCTAGGGAACTGGAAGCGCACGGGCATCACGCCCACCACCTCACTCGGTACGCCATCCACCAGCACGCGTTTGCCAACGATCGACCGCTCGGCGCCAAAGCGCTTCCGCCACAACCCTTCGGACAAAATGATCGCGTGCGGGGCGTCGAACCGATCCTCACCGGCAGCGAAGTAGCGGCCGAACAGTGGGGCGACCCCGAGCATTGGCAACAAGCTCGCACTCACACTCGCGGTTGAAACGCGCTCGGCGTCCTCGCCGCTGCCGGGGGCAAGGTTCACCGCAGCGTCACGATAGGAACCCATTCCCGAAAAGACTTGATTGTGCCGCTGATACAACAAGAACGACGCGTCCGATTGCTCCACGTGATCGAGGCCCTTGAGCACGACGCTGTGCGCCAGGCTCACGAGCTGTCCCGGAGTTGCATACGGCAACGGCCGCAACAACACGCCGTTCACAATGCTGAACAGCGCCGTGGTGGCACCAATGCCGAGCGTCAGCACAATCAGCGCGGTGAGGCTGAACGCTGGCGCGCGCGACAAGCGGCGCGCGGCGTAGCGGAATTCCTGCACAGGATGGATCATTGTAGCGCCGGAGGTGAGTGCGAGAACGTACGCCGGCGCGACCGTTTTGGTTGCAGTGCGAGCGCGCCAGAGCATTCGTCCGTGAACGGTGCATGTTCCCTGGCGTCGGCGACAGCCCAGTGTCATTTTCGCCGGGCGCGGCGGCACGGAAGATGACCTGCTGATTTCCACCGTTTGACTCCACCTTCACAGCTTCGTGCCGACATGCCGCGTGCAGCGTAACGCCGCCAGATTGCCGTGTGCCGTCCTTCTGCTCTGCTTCGCACGAGCAGGATTGGCCGCAGCTCAAAAGACGCCCAACGCCGGCGCGTGTAGCGGCCAACGTGTCGATGACATCACGTTCAATCCCGGCCGGCCGCCATTCGCCGGTTCGGCCAGGAAATGGCGGGCCATTGCCCGCGCCGTAGGACTGCACCACGCCACCACGCGCGCCAACGTCCTGCGCAGTTACATCGTGCTGAAGGAAGGTGACACCTGCACCGAGGCGCGGCGCGCCGAATCGGAGCGCATTCTTCGCGCACTCCCCTTTCTGGCCGATGCGACAGTGCGCGCGATCCCCGATTCGCTGGGCGGGATCCGGCTTGACGTCTCCACTATCGACGAAATTCCGGCGCTGGTCGCCGGGTCGATTCGGCATGGCGGGCCGGCAGCGCTGTCATTAGGAAACTCGAATATCAGCGGCATTGGGTTGCGCGCCTATGGCGGCGTGGAACGCGGTTTCAACTACCGCGACGGCGCGCACCTGCAGCTGACTCAGTACGCCGCGTTCGGCTATCCGCTCACCGCCAACGTTGACCTGTCCAAGGATCCGCTCGGCGGTCATGCGGAGTTTGGGCTGTCGCACCCGTTCCTTACCGACCTGCAGCGCGGATCGTTTCAAGCCACGTATCGGCGGGCCGACGACTATCCCACGCTCCTGCGCCCATACCCCGATAACGCCGCCCTGTCCGTGCGGCAGACGCGGTGGTCCGTCGGCGGCGTGGCCCGAACGCACATTGGCGGGCTGGTCGCACTGCTCGGCGCCGCGGCCATCGGGAACCGAATCGAGCCCGCCGCCAACGCAATCGTCCTGTCGGACTCCGGCATGTACACCGATGCCGACGCCACGCTTCGCAATCGCTACCACGCCTACGACGCGACGCGTCTGGGCGGCCTGATCGGCCTGCGTCGCATCAGCTTCACCACGGTCACCGGCTACGACGCCTTGTTCGCATCGCAGGACGTGACCACCGGCATTCAGGTAGGCACGTTGATCGCGCCGGGCCGGCAAAACCCCGGGCATGGCGATCTCCTGGTCGCCAGCAGTGCCTATGGCGGCGTGATGCTGGGGAGTTCCTTACTCGGCGCCCAGTTCGAAAGCGAGATGCGCCGCGATTTCGCCGGCGGGCTCTGGGATTCAATGATCAGCAGCGGGCGCCTGGCGTGGTACATCAAGCCTTCGCCGGGGTTGCTCCTCACGATCGACGACGAGCTGTCGATCGGCCGGCGCGGGCTGTTGCCGACACAGCTGGGGTTCAGCGATCCGGACGGCGGCGTGCGTGGCTATGGACCGTCCCGACTCGCCGGCGGGGAACGGAACGTCATACGCACCGAGCTTCGCTGGGCACATCCGGCATTGATCAAGCGCTCGGACCTCGGGCTCGCGGTGTTCACCGACATGGGAAATATCTGGGCGGCTGACGTGCCCTACGGCCAGACGGCGTCGGCACGCAGCGTCGGCGTCAGCATTCTCGCCGCCTATCCCACGCAGTCCAAGCGCCTCTATCGCGTGGATTTGGCCATTCCCGTGCAGCGTGGCAGTGGCGGCGGGCGCGGAATCGTTATCCGATTCAGCACCGGCGACCCGACGTCGGCCTTCTGGAACGAGCCGCGGGACGTGACGCGATCACGGCTGGCGCCATTGCCGTCGTCGCTCTTCGCGTGGCCGGCGAGGTAATTTAATGTTGTTTTTATAATGGGCGTTTAATGATGATCGGCCGAGTGGCGTCTGTCGATTCGCTCAAGCTGTATTCGCGCGAATGGGATTCCCCGTCGGGCGCCGGTCGCGCGCCGGTCGTGCTCGTTCACGGCCTCGGCGTCTCCAGCCGGTATATGGTCCCAACGGCCAAACTCCTTGCGGCCACGCACCGCGTCTTCGCGCCCGACCTGCCCGGATTTGGGCTGAGCGGATCGCCGCGGCGGCCATACACCATCGCCGAACACGCGCGAACACTCGGCACGTGGATGCACCAATCAGGCATCGTCGCCCCCGTGCTGGTCGGCAATTCGTTCGGCTGCCAGGTAATCGCCGAACTCATGGTCCAGCGGCCCGGCGCCGCCGCGGCGCTCGTGCTGAGCGCGCCAACGGTCGAGAGCACGCGACGCTCGGCAGTCGGCGAGTCGGGACGTCTGCTGTTCGATGCACCGTTCGAGTCGCCCAGCCTCGTGCCAATCGTCATACGCGACTACATCCGCGCCGGTCCGCGCACCATTCTCTTCACGCTGCGAACCGCAATCGCCGACCGCATCGAAGACAAGCTGCCGCGCGTGGAATGTCCCACGCTCATTTTGCGCGGTTCCCGCGATCCACTCGTGTCCGATGCCTGGATCCGCCGACTCGCCGGCAGCATGCGTTGCGGACACTCGCAACGTCTGAACGGTGCGCCGCACGCCGTGAACTTCAGCGCCGCGCCGGCCTTCGCCGCGGCGATCCTGGCGTTCATCGAAACCGTGCATCGCGACGAGCACTCAGCGTGCACGCCAGGCGTCACGTCGGCCGGCCGGTAGGGTAGCGCAGGCGCACAACGCCGCTCCGATCGCCTCGACGCTCGCGGCCGCCGCAAACGCGCTGCATGTTTCCGGGGTGAAATCTCTCGACGCACCCGGCGGAATGATCGGGCTCTGGTGGAACCGCCTCGCGACGGTGCCCGGTGGAAAGGCGCTGTTCAGCATCCTCGTTGGCCGCATGGCGCCATATACCGGCAGCATCGGGGCGCGCGTCGAAGCGCTCGCGCCTGGCTACGCGCGCTGGACGCTGCGCGATCGCAAGGCAGTGCGGAACCACTTGCACTCCATCCATGCGGTGGCGCTGGTGAACCTCGCCGAGGTCACGAGCGGCACGGCCATGATCATGGGACTACCGCCCACCGTGCGCGGAATCGTCACATCGTTGTCGATTCAATATCTCAAAAAAGCGCGCGGCACGCTCACCGCAGAATGCCGCTGTAACATTCCGGTAATTGAGACCGAAACATCGCTCGACGTACACACCGATGTCCGCGATAGCGCCGGCGACGTCGTCGCTCGCGCCACCGTTACCTGGCGGCTCTCGCCAATCAAGCCTGCGCCCCCGCCGTCCTGATCGCTCCTTCCCACGAGGCTCGTAATGTCCAATCGACGCACGTTTCTCAAATGGACAGCCGCCGCCGGCGGCGCCGCCGGTCTCGCGCCACTCGCCAAACTTCCGCTCGGCGCCGAAGGCCCCACCGCGTCAAACGCGCCCGCTCCGCGCCGAATCGAGCGTGCGGCCGTATCACTCAATATCCTTATCCTTGGTGGTACGGGATTCACCGGCCCGGAGCAGGTGGAGTACGCCATCGCGCGCGGCCATCGCGTCACACTGTTCAATCGCGGCAAAACCCGCCCCGGCGTGTTCAAAGGGCGCGTCAGCGAAGAATTGCTCGGCGATCTGGGTGGCGACGCCAGCGCGCTCAAGGGCAAGGCATTCGACGTGGTGATCGATAACCCCACCACCTTCCCGGCGTGGGTGCGGAACGCCGCCACGTATCTCGCCGGCAACACGAAGCACTACATCTTCATTTCCACCACGTCGGTGTATTCGGATGAGAGCCAGATAGGCATCAACGAACAGAGTCCCACCACGCCAATGCCGGACGGACTCGATCCGTACACCCTCGAGCCGACCAACGCCACGAAGTTTTACGGTGCGCTGAAGACCCGTGCCGAGCAGGAAGTGCAGACGCGTTATCCGGGAATGAGCACGGTCATTCGCCCCTGTCTCATCGTTGGACCGCTCGATCGCACCGACCGCTTCACCTACTGGCCGGCGCGCATCGATCAGGGCGGTGAAGTGCTCGCCCCGGACAATCCCGACGATCCCTGTCAATTCATCGATTCTCGCGATCTCGCCGAGTGGAGCATTCGCGTTGCCGAGGCCCGCACGCTCGGCGTGTTCAACGCGATTGGTCCGGCGCATCCCATGACGACGGCTGAAATGTTGTACGGCGTGAAAGCCGTCACGACGGCCGGCGCGCATTTCACCTGGGTGCCGTGGACGTTTTTACAGGAACAGAAGGTTCGCCCGTGGCGAAACATGACCGTCTGGCAGCCGCCCGTGGGCAGGACGGCCGGCTACCAGCGGCGCAGTGCGGCCAAAGCAATTGCGAACGGCTTGACGTTTCGGCCGCTCGCGGTCACCGCCAAGGACACGCTCGATTGGCACAAAACGCGTCCGCAAAAGGACCAGGACGCAACGCTGAACGGCGAGATCAACGGATTGCCGATGACCCGCGAAGCCGAGGTGCTCGCCGCCTGGAAGGCGAGCCGCTCGACCGGCGGGTGATGGCGGGTGACGGCGGCGTCAGCTCGTCTTGCGGCCTTCCACGCTCCACTCGTTGCGTCCCTGCACGATGGAGCCGGCAACGTTTGAACCGACGAACTGCAGCGACAGTTTGGCCGATCCGCTGGTGAGCTTGAGCGTGCCCTTGAGCGTGTCGCCACTCAGCACGAGCTCCTCGATGACGGCCGGACCGGCGTCGTCGGTCACGAACGTGGCCTCGAGGCAGCCATCAATGTTCTCTAATACCACGAGCCCGAGCCCCACGGCCGTGCTACCCTGATGCTTGGTAACGACACGGAACGTGCCGGTACGTTCGGCGCTCGTGCAGCTCTTGGCCGCCGCCGGCGCGGCGTGCGGCATTGGGGCGTGGGTGGGCTGCGGCTGTGCGCCAAACAAGGCCAGTGCGAGAATCATTGGTGAGGCAAACATGGACTCCTCCGTTGAATACGGTCGCTGTGTCGATCGCAGCGTGTGGGATCTCTACGTGATCAGACACCACACGGTTTCGCAGAGTTGTGTTCGGAGTTTGTCTGCTCTCGTACAATCATTGAATTCACATGCGCATTCTTCCACCGCGCGCCGGTTCACGGCATGGGGGAGCCGGTCGGTCCCATTCGGCTCGCTACTCGGCGTCGAGCCGCTGCGATCCGGTCCATGTGACGCCACTCGACAAACGCACAGGCTCGCCGACGATCGCTGCTTCCACGCACACCATTCGCTGATATCCGCTCGGCTCGAGATCGGCCAACGCCGCGCCACCCTCGGCGCCCGGGTTCCACAGAACGACGTCGCGAAACCCCGTCATCGTTGCACGCACCGCGCGCCCGGCCTCGTGAATTTCCACTGGACGCAGGGCGTCCAGATAGATGCGATCCACCGGCCCGTCGATCGCAACGTCCGGCCGCGTCTCGCGTTGTTGAATGCCGCCGGCGAGCGTATCACGAAACTGTAAACCATCCAACCCGCGGATGCGCACCTGCGAGACGTCGTCCGCGCGCAGGTACGTGTGCAGCGCTGCGGTGAACGCGAATTGCTCGTCGCCGAGATTCGTCACCGACAGCGCAACTTCCAGCGCGTTCCCGTCGGCTACCACCGTGAGCTCGGCCAGGAACGCATGCGGCCAGATCGCGCGCGTGGCCGCTGAATCGTCGAGGCGAAACGTCGCGCTCGCCGCCGTGGCGTCCAGCGCGACCCACTCCGCCGTGCGCGCAAAACCGTGCTTTGGCAGCGGCCCGAGCGTCGCAAACTGCGGAAAGATCACCGGAATTCCGCCGCGGATTGCCGCGCCGGCAGCGAATGACGCGAGTTCACTCAGGAACACGCGCTCGTGTCCGGCAGCGGGAATCCACGAAGTCACCTGTGCGCCGCGCGTCCGCGCTTCGGCGCGCGCGCCATTCAGTCCCGTCGTCACGATCATTGCATGCTCGCTATTTATATGAATGGAGATGACCAATACGCCGAGGTGGCTGGTTGCCATTGCCACCGTACTCTGTGCTCTGCCGGCGCCGATCCAGCCGCGCAATCCCGACGCCACGCGCTGCTTCGACGACGGACGCGGCGTCCGTGCGCTCACGGCCGACCAGCTCCGGATAGTCAATCGCGGCGAGGCTGCGGTGGCAACCGCCGACCTTCCGAACCGGCGCTGGCCGCGCGTGTGCGTCTTCCAGTTCATCGCCGCACCACCCGAGGCGAGCCTGGCGGTGCTCGTTGACTACCCACTCCGCCCATCTTATTTGCCCGAGGTGCGACGATCGAACGTCGTTCCGCCCACCACAGACAGTCTCGTGAAGACGGTCGCCTACGTTGTGCATGTGCTGCTTGGGATGAACGAGACCGACACCCTCCGGGAAGTCGTTCGCACCGTCGATCGTCCCGCGACCGGCGGCTATCAACTCGAGTGGACGGGCCTCACGTCGTCCATGGCACAATCGATTCGCGGGTCGGCCACCTTCGTTCCCTGGCACAATGATTCCAGTAACGTCTCGGGGACGCTGCTGATCTACGATCAAACCGTCGAGCCTGGCTCGCGCCTCGCGAGCTTGCCCTTCATCAAGAACCGTGGAATCGACGCCGTGCGGAACACTGCGCGGGCGATCGCTCAGCAAGTGGAGACCGAACTGGCCCAACGGCCGCAGCAACTCGACACGCAAGTCAGCGGTTTGCGCCGAACCCTCACGCTCAGGCCGCAATAGATAATCTGGACGCCGCGCTTACTGGAGATTCATGGCGGGAAAACTATTCGGACAGGACGCTGCCATCTTCGCTGCAACTGGAGAGATGCCTCGCCTGTGCCGCGAGTTCGGCTGGACCGACACGCCGCTTGGGCCCATCGACCGATGGCCGCAAAGTCTGAAGACCACGGTGGGAACACTGCTCGCCGCGCAATTGCCAATGTTCCTCTGGTGGGGTCCTGACCTCATTCAGATATACAACGACGCATACCGCCCGGCCCTCAAGGCCGCCGATCATCCAGCCGCGCTCGGGGCGCAGGGACGGAAATTCTTCCACGAGGTGTGGCCGATCATCGGCGGTCAGATCGAGTCCGCACTTGCCGGCCAGTCGAGCTGGAACGTGGACAAGCCTGTTCCGATCGCTCGCAACGGCGGGCTGCCCGAGCGGTATTGGACGTACGGCTATTCGCCCGTGCGCAACGAATCGGGCGCCGTCGCGGGTGTCCTCGTCACGGCGCTCGACACGACGCATCAGGTCCTGGGACGCAGCGTCTACGAGCACGAGCTCGTGCAGGTGAACCTGCAGTTGCAGGAGAATGCCGTCGAGCTCGAGGCGCAAACCGAAGCGCTCAACGCCACGGCCGCGTCGCTGGAAGAAAAGATGGAGGAGGCAATCCGTGCATCGGCCGCACTGGCCGAGAGCGAGGCGCGATTCAGAACCGTGCAGGATGCGTCGCCCGATGCGTCGCTACTCGGCCAGGCGGTCCGCGACGCATCGGGCGCGATCGTGGACATTCGTTGGGTCTACGCGAACTCCGCCGTTCAGACGGTGCTGCTCGGTCATGCGACGACCAGCATCGAGCTGATTGGCCGCACCATGCGCGAGACGTTTCCCGAATCCATTGCCGCCGGCCGGCTCGAGATCTATCGCGCAGTCATCGAGACGGGCGTGCCATGGCTCGACGATGTCCACTATACTCGCGGCGACGTGTCCCACGGGCTGCGCGTCAGCGCCGTGCGTGTGGGTGACGGCCTGCACCTGGCCGCGGCCGATCTCACCGAACGCTTCGGCACCGCACGGGAACGAGAAGAACTGCTCGCCTCGGCTCAGGCGGCGCGCGCGGAAGCCGAAGCGGCGAATCGCGCAAAAAGCGAGTTCCTGGCGATCATGAGTCACGAATTGCGTACTCCGCTCAACGCCATCGGCGGTTACGCAGAATTATTAGAGCTGGGTATTCGCGGCCCGATTACGGAGGCGCAACGCGACGACCTCGAACGGATTCGGCGCAACCAGCGACATCTGCTCGGCTTGATTAACGACGTGTTGAACTTCGCCAAGCTCGAGGTGGGGCGCGTGGACTTCGACTTTGAACACGTACCGTTGTCCGAAGCCATGGACGAGGCCCGGGCGTTCGTGGCGCCGCAGGCGAATGCAAAGCATCTCAAACTCACCTTCGTAGACTGTCCGCCCGCGCTGGCCGTGCGCGCCGACCGCGAGCGCCTCGGCCAGATTCTAGCGAACCTGCTCTCCAACTCGATCAAGTTCACCGGTGCCGGCGGTACCATCACCGTGGAGTGCGCAGAGGACGGCGAGTGCGCCACCATTGCGGTGCGCGACACCGGCGCCGGAATCCCCCCGGAAAAGCTCGAGTCGATCTTCGAGCCGTTCGTTCAGGTCAACCTCGATCATACCAGGATTCACGAGGGCACGGGCCTCGGCCTGTCGATCAGCCGCAACCTGGCGCGGCGCATGGACGGCGAGCTGCGCGTGGAGAGCGAGGTTGGGAAAGGATCCAGCTTCTTCGTGACGCTGCCACGCTCGACTGAGGGCGGCAGCGTCACAAAGAATGTTACGGGGTAAGCGGCTTGACCGGGCGCGCCGGCTTGCTGCCGTTCATGCGCGGACGCGGGCCA
Organism: Gemmatimonadaceae bacterium; assembly: GCA_041690755.1. Classification (GTDB taxonomy): domain Bacteria; phylum Gemmatimonadota; class Gemmatimonadetes; order Gemmatimonadales; family Gemmatimonadaceae; genus JAQBQB01. The sequence goes on from JBEPWA010000011.1 coordinate 25,175, forward strand.
TTGGCCACGTCCACCAGCAGGTCCTTTAGATAATTGGTAATTTTTGCGTAGTGCGGATAATCGATGAACTCCGCCTCGTCGCTCAGCTGGTGATAGTCACCGTGCAAACCCGTGAAGAAGAACGCGATGGGCACGCCTTGTTTGGCGTAGTTGTAGTGATCGCTGCGGCCGTAGATGTTGTTGTAGCCCGTCCACGTGAGCGTCGTGTCGTACCGATAGTCGAACGCCAGCGGCTTGGCCATCTTCTTGTTCACCGCCGCCACTTCTTCACCCAGATCCTTCGAGTCGAAGAACGACCCCACCACGCCAACGTAGTCCGGACCGCCGCCCGGCAGATCCTCGGCGCGGCCACGACCGATCATGTCGATGTTGATCTGCGCCACGACGGAATCCATCGGCACAGTCGGGTTCTCGGTGAAATATTTGGAGCCGAGCAGGCCCGCTTCTTCGCCGGTGTGCCAGACGAACAGCGTCGAGCGCTTTGGCTTGACCTTCATTGCCGACACGGCCTCGGCAATCTCGAGCACGCCCATGGAGCCAGATCCATCGTCGTCGGCACCGTTGTTCACCGAATCCATCCGCGCTTTGGGATAGATCTTCCGAATGCTGTCCATGTTCACGTGAATCGTCGCCAGCTCCTGCGGCGTCACAGCGATCATGTTCTTGGCGAGCAGCATCTTGTTACGGGCGTCGTTGAACGCCTTCATCGAATCCTTATCCACCGGCGGCACGCGCATGCCGATGTGGTCGTTGTGCGCGCCAATCGCGACGTACTCGTGCTTCAATAGCGGGTCGCTGCCCGGAATGATCGCCACGACATTCCGCGCCCAATCGCTGGGCAGCTCGATATAGTTGAGCGTCGCGGTGACGGTGCCGCCCATGCCGCCCTGGGTGAGGCCGTCGATCGTGCCGCGGTGAAAGAGTCGCGCGGCTGCGGCGCGGGTCAACCGAAACGTTGCCGCGGGCTGGAGCGCCTGGAGTTCCGCCTTGAGCAGCGCCAGCGAGTCCACCGGAGCGCCGGCCGCACCGCGGCCGCCACGAGCGCCGCCGTCCTGGGAAGCGACAGACGGGTTGTTGATCGCCGCACGGGCCGCGGAGCTGAGCGCGTCGAGGTCAACCGTCGCAACCGCCGCGGCGTCGGCAAAGCGGGACGGTCCAAAGCCGCCACGGCCGCCGCCGCGTCCGCCGCGTCCAGCGCCAGGCGCTGCAGGCGGTGCCGGCAACAGCACCACGAACTTGCCCGCTGCCTGCGCCGCGGAAATCTCACGCGTCGTGTCGCCTTCCACGCCGCCAAAAATCACCTGCGCCTCGTTTATCGGCCGCGGGGCACGCGTGCCCGGCACGGCCACGAAGTCTTTCTCCCATGCAAGCGGATTTCCATCAACCGTGAGGCGGGAGTGGTTCGTGTACTCCTTGATGTGGAACGGGAGCATCTGGAAATAGGTACCGTTGTCGCCCGCCGGCACCATCCCGAGCCGCTTGGCTTCCGACGCGATGTATGCCGTGCCCTTGTAGTTGCCAACCCGGCCAACCTGGCGGCCCATCATCGAGTCGTCAGAGAATTGGTATAGGCGGATTTGCAGATCGCGCACGGTGATCGCCGGCGACGTGGCGGCCGGAGCGACGCGGGCGGGGTTGCCATACTTGTTGAGCTTTGCAGCCTGGGCACCGGCGACGCCGGAAACGGCGGTTGTCAGCCCCAGGAGCACCAGCGCGGCAGACGACGAGCAAAGACGGGACACGGGCATCGGGCTCCACAGAAAGGGAGGAAGTTTTAACGAATGGACGGTGGCCCATGGATCGGGCGAACGCGCGCCGTCAGGGTAAGATGCATCGCGCGCGCGCCTACCGCATCACCCCGGCTTTGGGCCCGGTCGGCAACCGCCCTGCAACGAACCGTTGCTGTTTCCTCAACTTTTGGTCGGCACCCTTTGTCATTGCCAAGCGGCCGTCGATACTTGACGTATCACTTAACCTGGGAGCGCCGATGCCGGTTGCTCGCATCACAACCCGCACGGAAGTCGGATTCGTGCTCTGCACGTTCGACTTCACCAACATTCACGACGAGGCCGAAGCACTCGAGACGTTCGACGAAGCAAAGTTGCTCGTGTCGGCCGCCGCGCCAAAGTCTCTACGCATCCTCACCGATATCGCCAACACGCCCGTATCGACGCCAGTCGTCGCCGGGCTCACGGAGCTGGCTCGGCACAATGAGCCGTACGTGGAGCGCAGCGCGCTCATTGGCCTGGCACTCGTACATCGTATCGCTCTCCGGCAAATCATCCGGGCGACAGGGCGCGATCTTCGCGAGTTCAAATCCCGCGCCGAAGCACTGGCGTACCTGCGGGAACCCTGACTGCGCCCGGGCGAGCTCAGTGCAAGCAGACTGCTTGCGCTGGGCTTGTCCGCGGTGCGCGGTCGCGGTGCGAGGCAGCTGTCAGTCCTTTGACTTCAGCTGCGCGTCGTGTTCCTTCATGAACGCGCGGATGTCGTCGGCCATGTCGAGCAACTTCGTCCACTGCTCTTTGTAGAACGTGATCGGAAAACGGCCGAGCCCGTATACCGACAACCCGCCCTTCTCGCTGACCTTCATCGACACGCCGCGGGCGGCGCCCTTTTTCAGCGACTCATTCTCCTTTCGCAGCCGCTCGAGCTCGGCCATAACGTCTTCGTTTGACATCGCGTTCTCCAGGATCGTGGATGGAAGGCGATAAACCTACGGAATGCCGTCGCCACTGGACAGGCCGACCCTGCGGCGTGAGACTCCAGTGATCCTCAACCTCGAGCTTTCCATGCGTGCCCGTGTTATCGTCACCAGTTTGGCCATTTCCATCTTGCCGTCGTTCGCATTTGCGCAAGCCGCACCAGTTGCGCAGGCGTTCCGCGATGTCGTTGCTACTCAGAGCAAGAACCTCGTTGCCGCCGCCGAAACCATGCCGGCCGACAAGTACGGCTTCAAGCCCACCCCTGCGCAGTTGACCTTCGGCGCCATCGTCGCACACCTGTCGGGTGGCAACGATGCACTCTGCGGTGCGATTAGCGGCATGAAGGCCCCAACCCGCACCAAGATCGACGCCATGGCGAGCAAGGAAGTGCTCGTCGCCCGGCTCAAGGAGACTTTCGCATTCTGTCATCAGGCACTCGCCGGTCTCGACGACTCCAAACTCGGTGAATCGCTCACCGTGTTCGGGCAGAAGACGACACTTGCCGCAGTGGAAGCCGAAGCGATTGGGGATTGGGCCGATCACTACAGCCAGGCCGCGATCTACCTCCGCATGAACGGCCAGCTGCCGCCCACGGCGAAAAAGCCTGGCGCGTGAGTTCCCGCGATCTGCAAAGCGCCCAATCGGGCGTTTTGCAGCCCGCAGGTCCCGACGCCGCGTGCGTGGCTCGGCGATTGCTCCTTGTCCCCTTGGGCATTCGCACGCCGTAGCCGCATCCGCACGCAGTCGAGGACACAGTAGATGACAGACAGGGAGTCGAGACGGGCCGGGCAGCAGAATTCAGAGCCGAGCGTGGCCGGTGGCCAGTCGTCGATCTCGATAGCGCTCGCCGCGGCGCTGGTCGCGTGCGTGGAGAGCGCAGCCGCAACGTCCGAGCGCAGCGACCGTGCAACTCTGCTGTACTCAAACGACAACATGCGCATTCGGCTGCGCGACTGCGTGCGCGACTATACCGAGACGATGCGGCACGCCGGCGCTCCGCCGGAGCAGGTGCTGAAATCCGTAAAAACGCTGCTGCACGACGCCGCACCAATAGTGGAGAGCTATAGCGCGCTCGCCACCGATGTTTCGCGCTGGTGCATCGAAGCCTACTTCGAGCCGGAATGAGCGCCCGCTAGGCGCTGCCGTCGCGCGGCCCGTCCAGATTGCGCAACTCGTCTGCCGCATGCAGCACGTAACCAATCTCTCGCGACAACGCCTGCGCCTCCTGCGTGGCACTCGTCAGTCCGCTGAGCGCGGAATCCACGCCGGACGATCGCATCTTGAGCAGATCGAGCGCCAGGTTCTGCAGCAGAATCCCCGCACTTTCATACTGCTCCAGCAACGAACGGCGCGATCGCACGAGCTCTTCGAGCATGTCGCGCTGGCGCCGTAACAGACCAAGGCGCCGTTCCTGTTCCGCCGCCGGCCCGGCCTGCTGCTCGATCTGCGCAATGCGCTCGTCCAGTTCAACACCGCGACGATCGCCCACCTGTCCGTCGAGCCGTTGCAGAGCCGACGCGAGCGACACGATGCGCTGGTACAACGCCTCGGCCGTTCCCTTCACGTCGGGAATGAGCTTTTGCTCGCTCTCGGTGAGACGGCTTACGATCTCCAGAATGTTGCGGCGGTCTGTCATCGCCTGCCGTAGCACCTGCCCGTGCGGGCCGGCCAACGCACTGCTGCCCGAGTCGGGCGCCGCGACGGGCGGCGCGGCCACCGTTGGAGCATTCAACGCTGGCCGCGGCGCGGCATAACTCGACGCGAGCACCTCCGGCGGCAGCGACCCACTGAAGATGGCGCCGAGCGGAATGCCGTCGGCCCAGAACCCGCCGATCTCCTTGGCCAGCCCCAAGCCCATCCCCAGGATCGGAAAGATGCACCACCAGAACTCATGGCCCCCAACGGCGTTGATGCCAAACAGCATGACGCTGGTGCCCGCATAGCTCACGATGCGATTGCGCGCGCGGCGAAGGCGGTCGGCCATCGACCGCGGTCCACGCGCCTCCCCCCGGCGGAGCGCGCGTGCCTCGCGTCGCGACAACGGCCGATCGTCGTACTGCGCAACCGCCGCCACGGCGCTCGACCGTGGCGGCTCCACGGGCGCGCCGTCGAGCGCATCGACCAACGCTGCGCCGTTGGGAAAGCGGTCGGCCGGATCCTTCTCGAGCAATCGCATCACGATTCTATCGAGGTCCTGCGGCACATCCGGACGCCGCTGACGTAGCGGCACCGGCGCCTCGGTCACCTGTTTCATCATCACCGATGGCGTGTTCGTACCCGAGAAGGGCGGCTCGCCCGAAAGCATCTGGTACGCCACCGCGCCCAGCGAGTAGAGGTCGGACCGGCCGTCGATGTCACGGTCGCCCACACACTGCTCGGGCGACATGTACGCCGGCGTGCCAATCGCTGCCCCCGTCGCCGTGAGACGCGACGCCCCGCCCTCCTCGCTGGCGGCGCGCGCAATCCCGAAGTCCGTGACCATGGCGCGGCCGCTCTGCTCGTCGAGCAGGATGTTGTCCGGCTTGATGTCGCGGTGCACCACCCCGTTGGCGTGCGCAGTGGCCAGCGCGTCGGCAACTTCGCGCAGGATCCGGCGCGCATCGTCCACCGGCATCGCGCCGGTTCGACGCAAGCGATCGCCCACGCTTTCGCCCTGCACCAGCGCCATGACGAAGTACACCAGGCCATCGCGCTCGTCCACGGTGTAAATCGGAACGATGTTCGGATGGCTGAGTCGCGCCGCCATTTCCGCTTCGCGCAGGAATCGCGATCGAATGTCGGCGCGGAAGGCGAGGTCCGGCGGCAATAGCTTCACGGCGACGCCGCGCTTGAGTCGCGTGTCTCGCCCGCGGTACACGATTGCCATACCTCCGCGCCCCAACTCGCCCTCGATCTCGAACGCCGGCGCGAGTGCGCGGCCAAGGCGGGCGGAGAGTTCGTCGTCGTCGGGTTGGGCCATGAGCAAACCTACGGTGCCTGCCGCGCGAAACGCAAAACTCTCATCGCAACGCCTCGCTCCGCATTGCTCCGTTTCGAGGGCGGGTTACGATTACGCATGGGGAACATCGTGCAATTCGCGCTCGTCACGCTCACGTCGGTGCTGTTCATCGTTGACCCCATCGCGGTGATCCCCACCTACCTCGTGATCACGCAGGGGGAGACGCCGGCGCAACGCGCGGTGACGGCGCGCCGCGCGTGCATCGCGGCGGCGCTTATCCTCATCGCCTTTGCGCTGGGCGGCACGCTCATCTTCCACGTCTTTGGCATCACGCTCGAGGCGTTTCGCATTGCCGGCGGCCTCATTCTCTGGCTCGTGGCCATGGACATGCTCCACGGCCAGCGCAGCACCCAGGAAAGTCGGCCGGAAATCGCCGAGGCACAGGTGAAGGAAGACGTTGCCGTGACCCCGCTGGCCATGCCGATGCTCGCCGGCCCGGGCTCTATCTCCACGATCATGGTGCTGTCCGGCCAGGCTCGCACCATGCCCGAGAAGGTCGCCGTCTACGCTGCCATTCTGCTGACGATGATCATCTCGTGGATCGTGCTGCGCGTTGGCGAGCGCGTGGTGGCCAGGATGGGGCAGACCGGTATTCGCGTCATGACGCGCATCATGGGACTGCTCCTGGCGGCGATCGCCGTGCAATTCGTCATCACTGGCGCGCGCGATGCCTTTACGGGGATGTTGCGCTAGCCCTCTCGATCGCCCGGCGCATTCGTCTGGCCGCCGGACGCTTTGCGCAGCTGCTCGATCGATCCCTGAACCCCTGCCGGCACGAGCAGGTTGTCCGAAATACCGGCGATCTCCTCCGCTTCACGCCACGCGCGTTCCAGTTCGCCCAGCTCGCCGTCCAGCGCCCGCCGCTCCGTCTCTTCGTGCAACGCCATCTCCAGCGCCAGCCGTTGCGGCGCCGGCAAACCGAACAGGCCGAACTTGGCGAAGTCGCTCCCGGTGGACGCCCAGCGGTTGCGACGACCGGCGGCCTTTAGCTTGCGGCCCGTGTAGATGTGCGCCGTGCCGGACAGGCGCTCGATGAACGCCTCGGAGTTGCCGTCCGATTCGATCTCCCGCACGGCGTCGGCCACCGTGACCTTGCTGCCACCATACCGGTTGACCTTGGGCACCACAATGGCGGCAATGCGCTCGGCTTCGCGCCCGACATATTCTTGATGTCCATTTTTGAATCTTAAATCGATCATTAATGATCCGTCACTGGTGCGCGACAGGGTCGTCTCGCCCAAATGGCGACGGCGCACGAGGTGAAGCTGCCCCTCCTCGGTCCTGATCTTGGCGACGATCGCCTCCGGCCGCCCCTGCACCGCCGTCTTGGCGCCCTGCGCCACCAGCCAGCCAAAGCTGCCAATCCCCACGCCGGCCATGGCCCCGCCGGCGATCAACACGCCAAGTGCCGCCACACCGCCGCCGGCGAGCAGCAACTGGTTGCGCCGGCGCCGGCCGAATTGATCGCCGTACCGCCACGCCGCAAACTCCGAGCGCATCGGCCGGCCAATCCGCACCAGCTCGGTACCGTCGCGCAGTTTCGCCAACCCAATCTCGTCCGTCGCCACCCGCCGCCGCGTGTCACGGTACAGCGCCTCCGCCGTTTCAATCGCTTCCCATCGCTCCTCGAGCGGCGAGAGATTCCACCGCTCGCAATGCTTGCACACCACCCAGAGCCGGCCCTTGGCCGCGTCGAACGCGAGACGCTTCCCAACGGGAAACGTCTCGATCGACTCGTTCTTTCCCAGATCGCGATTACAGAACAGGCACGTCGAATACATGGCGAATTCCCAGAACGGCAGACGCTCGAAGCGCGGGACAGGCGCGGGACAGGTGAAACAGGCGCGACAACGGATGCACTCGTAAAATACGCGATTGCACGCGGCCCCACCCCGAACGAAACGAGGCGCCGGTCGTTTGACCGGCGCCTCGTTCAGTACCCAAGCCGAGAGGGCTATGGGTTTGCGTGGCTGTTGCCCTTGATCATGTGCACGAGCCACACCAGGATCACCGCGCCTACCGTCGCCATGAGGATCGACCAGATGATCCCGCCACCGGCCAATCCGAGCATCCCGAACAGCCAGCCGCCAATCACTCCGCCCACCAGACCGAGGAGCAGGTCCACAAGAATCCCGTAACCGGCGCCCTTCATGATCTTTCCGGCCAGAAAACCGGCGATGATGCCAACGATAATGGTGATGAGCATTTCGAAGCCCTCGATGATGGGATGACAGCGAGCGCCCGGTACATCGCGCCAAACACCACTATAGGCAAAGCCCGTACCGGTCTGTACAACTCTCTTGCCCACGTTCGCCTTTTGTCAGGAGTTCAGAAAAGAATAGAAATGCTGGCGCCCAGGCTCGACGTTTATCTCCTGCCCCTTCCAGGAGTCGTCGTGCTTCCCACCAAATTCGTTCTGCCGCTCGCTGTCACGCTCGCCGCCGCTGCCACCGTTACAGGCGTGGCCACGGCCAATACACAGGCGCCGGCACCGAATGCCGCTCCCGTGTTCGACGTGCGCGCGGCCGCCCACATCCGCGACGCCTACGTTGCCGATCTCGACACGCTGCATGTGAAAGTGCTCGCACTTGCCAACGCGATTCCGGCCGGCAAATACTCATGGCGCCCGGCACCTGGTGTTCGCTCTATCTCCGAAGCGTTGATGCACGTCGCATCCGAGTGGTACCTCTACACGCCCATGTCCATCGGCGGCGGCGCGCCCAACGATTTCATTCGCAAGACATCAACGCCGGCCGCGCGCAACGCGGCAATGAATCAAAAGCTCAAGGACATGGAGAAGACCACCGACAAAGCCGCGGTGATCGCCGAGCTCGAACGCTCATGGACGTATTGTCGCGCGACGCTACTCGCCGCCAAGCCCGCCGACCTCACCACTGCGTACAAACCGTGGAACGCCCCGATCGACCAAGCGGCGTTCATCATGGTGGACGATCTGCACGAACACCTCGGCCAGCTCATTGCCTACTCGCGCTCGGTAGGCGTCAAGCCTCCCTGGACCAAGTAGGCATTCCTTTTCAATACACTCAATCTCATCGCGCAACTCGCCTACCGAGACGGGACAGCGGCGCGCCGTACGCTCGGCAACCTCCGCGCGCTGCTGGTGCAATCGTTGGAACTGGCCGTGCGACGCGATGTTCCGCTGCGCGACGAACTCCGCTTCCTTGGCGCCTATCTCGAAATTCAGCAGCGGCGATTCGGCCCGCGGCGACACCCAGTGCACGAGAGCATGGGCTTGACCAACACGCGCCTCCGCCTGCACCAGCTGCCCGACGGCGACTTTGATTTCGCCTTCACCCCGCGCGCCGGCGGCGGGTCCAGGGCGTCGATCGCCATCCCGTTCGCCGCGGCATCCGTTGCGTCGCAGCACGAGGCCGCCACCTACGCCGGTGTCAGCGACATCTCGGTTCACCCGCAATCGTCTCGCGGCCGCATTGCGCTCCAGATGGTTGTTGGCTGGGCGATAGTTCCAATGCTGTGGACAGAGCTCGACACGGCGTCCCGCATCGGCATGCACAGACCCGTGGCCTGGAGCCTCTCGCTGCTTGCCAGCGTTATCAACGCTACGATCTGGGCAGCGCTCGTTGCGCCCATCGTCGCGATGGCGCGCCGTTTTGATCTGACCAACGGCTGGTCACCGGCGAACATTCTTGCCCACGCCGCCGCGGCCGCCGCGGCCGTCGCCGCCGCCGCGCTCCACGTCAGTCTGTACCTTGGCGTTCTTCGCACGGTAGTCCCGGCCGCCTATCCGATCGAGCGGGCAAACGCGTACTCCTGGGCGTTGTGGGATCTCGCGGCCTATGCGGCCATACTCGCCTTTGCCACGGTGGTCACGCTTGGCGCGCGGCCTCGAGAATCACTTGCGCGGATCGCCATCACGCGTGCGCGCCTCGTTCAGGCGCGCGTGGACTCGCTGCGCATGCACTTGCAACCCGGCGTGCTGCTTGCCGGGCTCGGCGCCATTGAGCAAAGTATGATGCTCGATCCCACGGCCGCCGAGCGAGCGATCACGCGCATGGGCGATCTGCTGCGGCTTTTGTTGGCGCGCGGTAACCGTGACACCGTCTCACTCGGCTCCGAGATCGCCGCGCTCCGCGCCCACCTCGACGTCATGGGCGGCACTGCAAGCGTGGACGCCGACGAATCGCTCTACAGCGCCACTCTGCCGTCAGTACTGCTCACGCCGCTGGCCGCAAGCTTTGGCGGCGTCACTCCCGTGCAGGTGGCCGTTCGCCACCGTCTCACAGCCTGCCTGGGCACGCGATGGACGCTCGCCACTCGTTGCGAGTCCGGGGCTGCGATCGTGCTGCGCGTGCCACTCGTTGGCCATGCGGAGCGGAACATTCCCGACGCCAGCGACGCCGTCCGCGAGCTCATCGCCTAATGACCGTGCTGCGCGTTCTCATTGCCGACGACGAGCTGGATGCGCGCGACAAGCTCCGCCGCTTGATGTCGCGATCGCTCGACGTCATCGTTGTCGCCGAAACGTCGAACGGACGCGAGACGCTGGAGCGCGTCGCGGCGCTTCGTCCGGACGTGGTGCTGCTCGACATCCGCATGCCGGAGCTCGACGGTTTGCGCGCTGCCGAAGCGATGGCCGCACTCGGCGCTCACGGCGCGGCGGCCCCGAAGATCATCTTCACCACAGCGTTTGACGAGTACGCCGTGCGCGCCTTCCACATTCGCGCCTTCGACTATCTCCTCAAGCCGTTCGACGCCGAACGCCTGGACGCCGCGCTCGAACGTGTGCGGGCGCAAATCGAGCTGGAGCATCGGCCGCGCGCCGCGGTGTTCAACGCGCTCGTCGAGCGCATGCAGGTGGCACCCGAACAGGGAGCGTCCATCGGCCAGGGGACATCGCCCTATCTCGAGCGGGTGTGTGTCCAGTCGAATGGACGAATTCAGATAGTTCGCGTGGCCGATATCGAGTGGGTGGAGGCGTGCGGCAACTACGTCCGACTGCACACCGCGGCATCCGGCCGGCCGTTGCTGCGGGAAACGCTTCGCCATTTCGTGAGCCGGCTCGATCCGGAGCGGTTCGCGCGCGTCCATCGGAGCGCCATTGTGGCACTGGACCGCATTCGCGAAATGCGTCCCAATGCGTCAGGCGATTGCACCGTGGAACTCGCCTCCGGCACGCGGCTGCGCCTGAGCCGGTCGTACCGCGCCGAGGTCGATCGCCGGCTCGACCACCGCGCGTAGCTAGTCCGCGGCCTGGCGCCGGCGTCGTCAGGGCCGCCGGTGGTAGTAGAGATCGTACTGCGTCGTCCACGTCTTTCCGTCGTCCCTCGAGACCTCGCCAAATTGGCGCACCAGATCCTTGTTGACGGGAGTGAAGGTCATGTGAAGCGTCTGCGGCTGTGGCGTCAGCACGCGCGCCGTGTACTGAAGGCTGCCGTTCAACCAAGTGCTGCTTCTGTACTCGGTAACGTGCCCGGTCTGATCGGTCCAGAACTGCTGCCAGAGTTTGAGATCGGGGTTGTAGCTGTTGAGGCTTTTGCCTTCGCCGTTCCCATTGGCATTCCAATTCTCATATAGTGCGCAACCGTTCAGCAGCAGTTGAACGGAGCTTGTGCCTGCCGGCTGTCCGGCGGCGTTCGTCACATCCCAGTCGCCGACCCAAAAGTCGAAGGCGCGCGACTCGGGGCGGTACATGCATGGCGCCGCGGCATGTGTCACCGTCTCCACGAGCTGGGCCCATCGCGGGTCACCGTGAAGGCGCGTCAGGCCGGAATCCGACTCCAGCGCGGCCACGCTGGAAAATCCTCCGCTCACCGAGCCGTTGAGCCACCGAAACGCCGAGTCGGGCATGCTGCGCTGCGCAAAGATCGACCCGAGGTTGTATTGCGCCACGGCTCCCGCACCTAACTCGATGCTCGTCCGATATGCGGAGAGCGCTGCATCGCTATCGCCGGCCAACTGCCGCGCCACGCCCAGCCGCACCCAATAGACCGCCACGGTGGGATAGCGTTCCGTGAGCTGGCCAAACACCCGCGCCGCCGGTCCGTAGCTCTTGCTCTGCATGAGCGCATTTGCCGTTGCCACGAGCGTGTCGCCCACGGTCGCAGTTGACGGGGCTTGCGCCCATCCCGCTGAGCCGAGCGCTGACGTGCTGACTGCGAGCCAGACTCTGAGGCGCCATCGGATCATGCTGGTCTCCGCGTTGGTGTGATGCTGCCAGCCCAACCTTCGATCGCCGGCGTACCGGCGCAATAGCGAAGTGACGAGCCCACAGGCATCGGGGTCCACGGACCGCGCGCGAACCATTTCCTGACACGGACTCGCGAATGGTACGCGGAGAGATGTGGCTGGCTCGCTTCTTCCACTTGCCTGGCCCAGTTCGTATCATCACCAAGCCGAAGCTCCGGAGACAATCGCCGTGCCGATCGACCTCAGCAAATTTGGATTGGGTGAAATGCTCCGGTGCAGCATCGACATTCGCCGCGTCGGCGCACACCAAACCTCCATGGAAGCAACGGCTCAGCGCCTGAGCCGGTTTTTCTATGACGAGTTGGTGACGCACGAGGGGGACCGCGCCTGCGTCCTCGTTCGATTCTACAAGACGCACGCCTTTGCCGGCCTCCCCGACGATCTGCGCCGGTTCGCCAAGCGCGCGCTGAAAATGGCCGACGCCCCAGTGGACATCAGCGACTCGATGCGCTGCCTCACCCTGCTGGCAACAGTCGGTGATGAGCCGTCGTGGAACGAACGGCACCTGTCAAAGGGTCACCAGGCCATTCCGCTTCCCAGCCCACAGATCGTGCAGCGCGCGCCCATGATCGCGCAGATGATCAACGGATTCGGACTGGCGCTCAGCGACGTGCTGGCGCCCTCGGACGATGTGATGCGCCAGCTCGACGGCAAGACGTACGGCGTCTTTCACGTGGAAGAAGCGGCGGGCAGCCCGTACATCCCTGCCCAGGCGCAATTCGTTGACCGCTATGGCGTTCGATCGGTGGTCGGATTTGGCGGCGCGCTCGACGGTGGCGACTTGTTCGCCGTGATCCTGTTCACCAAAACGCTCATTTCCGCCGAAATGGCCGATCGATTCCGGACGCTCGCGCTCGATGTCAAGGGAACGCTGGTGCCGTTCGGCCAGGCCCGCGTGTTCGCCGATCCGTCGGAGTTGCCGGCAGCAGGCCTGCGTAGGCCATTCGGCGCCTGAGGATTTGCTCGCCGGGCCCGGAGCTCTTTGATTTCCCGCATGTCACGCTACCTCATTTACTCCGAAGGCCAGTTCGGAACGCCCGCGTCCAAGACCGGGAATTCCGTCATCCGCTATTCCGCGAACCATGTCGCCGCCGTGCTCGATAGCCGGCTCGCCGGCAAGACCGCGCAAGACGTCCTCGGTTATGGCGGCGACATTCCGGTGGTCGCGTCGGTCGCCGAAGGTGTGGCGCGCGGCGCCGACGCACTGCTCGTTGGGATCGCGGTGCACGGCGGCGGGTTTGGCGCCGAACTCCGTGCGGTGATTCGCGAGTCGATCGACCGCGGCCTGCACATCTGGAACGGCCTGCACGGGTTCGTGGGCGACGATCCGGACCTGGCGGCGCTGGCGACGGCGCGCGGCGTGACACTCCACGATCTCCGCCGGCCGCCCGCCCTCCTTCCAATTGGCACCGGCCGCGTGCAGGAGCTCGACGCCACCGTGGTGCTCGCCGTTGGGTCCGACGCGAACATCGGCAAAATGACCGTGATGCTGCAGCTGCAGGCGGCGCTGAAACAACGCGGCGCCCGCGCGGCGTTTGCGCCCACCGGGCAGACGGGAATTTTTATCGAAGGATGGGGTCTCTGCGTGGACGCGGTGGTCGCTGATTTTATCGCCGGCGCCGCCGAGCAGTTGACCATTCAGGCCGCACAGAACGCTGACATAGTGCTCGTGGAAGGCCAGGGCTCCATTCTGCATCCGGGCTACTCCGGTGTGTCACTGGGGCTGCTGCACGGCAGCCTGCCGCATGCGCTCATCGCCTGTCATCAGCCATCGCGAAAGCATCCGCGCCACAATGACTGGCTGTCGATTGCGCCCCTGCCGGAAGTCATCGCCCTGCACGAGGCGCTCATGCGGCCGTTGCGGCCGGCGAAGACGATCGGCGTGTCGTTGAACACGTCGGACCTCACGGACACCGAGGCTCGCGCCGAAGTCGCGCGCGTCGCGGCGGAAACCGGACTGCCGACCACGGATCCCGTACGCTTTGACGTGTCGCCGCTCACGGAAGCAGTGTTGGCGTTCGACGCAAACCGGAGACGGAATTGAACGCGCGCCGCGCGAACGGTGGATGGGCGCGCCTTCGCCTGCTCGTTCCTCTTCTGATCGCGCTCGGCTGCTCCGACGCGCGGACGCGCGCGGTCAGCGGGTTGCGCGGCGTTCAGCTCTCGCCTGCGCAGGCCAAGCCGGACTTCACCCTCAACGACACCGACGACCGTCCATTTGCGTTTCGCACGGCAACCAGCGGCGTGGTCACTCTGCTGTACTTTGGCTACACCAATTGCCCAGACGTCTGCCCCGCGACTCTATCGAGCATCGCGGCGGCGCTCAAGGCCATGCCGGCCAGCGAGCAGGATAGCGTTCGCGTGGTTTTTATCACCACCGACCCGGCGCGTGACACGTCCGCACACCTGCGCGCATGGCTAAACAATTTCGATCCGCGGTTCATCGGATTGAGCGGCACCGCCCGCGACGTCAATCAGATCGAACGGTCACTCGGGCTACCCGGCTCGGCGCTCGAGCCCATGGCCGCGATGCCGGCCGGCTCCCATGCCATGTCGTACGCGGTGGGCCACTCGGCGCAGGTCCTCGCCTTTTCTCCCGACGACAGTCTGCGCACGGAGTACCCGAGCGGCTTCTCCCGCGACGACTGGAAGAACGATCTTTCACGATTACTGAAAATCCAAAGCCGGAAATAACAGATTGTAGGACAACAACAGCGCATATAAAAATGAAAACTGCCGCGCTGACCACCACCGTACCACCGGCCAGCCCGAGGCCGTTTCCGTTTCGTTGTCCGTTCCCCTCCGTTCGGTTTCCGCGTCCAATTCGTTACGGTGTCCCGAGCGGCAGTTGGACAGCCGCTCGGGAAGTCATAACGATTGGGAAACGGAAATTGAACGGACGGAACGGACAACTGAACGGAGAAAAGCAACAACTCAGCGCCTTGCTACTCGGCAAGCACGGCGAGTAGCGCGTACGTGGCCAACCAGTGTTCGCCCGCGTAGTCGCCCGCCACGTGCGGCAAGCTGGCGGCCAGATGCTCCTCCGCCACGGCGCGCGCCGTCGAACCACGCGGATCGCCGTCGGGCCAGCTCGAGGCCATCTGTCGCCAGCACCACGCGCGACTCAGGTTCAGACCGTCGAGATGGGCAATCTTGCCGTCGCTTCGATCGCTCACGCGTACAGGTGCGAACAGCGTCGCCGGCTGGCGAGTACTGATGTGCGGCAGGAATTGGTCGATCCACGATCGCCACGCACCAACCGGTAACACGCGTCGCATCAACTCGGCTTCCATCAGCGCGGACGACAGGAAATCGTCTCCACCGGGCTCCCACGCCTGACAGTCGGCGTCGCCGGCAAACCATTCGTTCGCTTTCTCTCGCACCAATTCGGCCAGCTCGTGATCGTGCACGGCGTCCGCATACTCCAGTGCCAGCGTGAGCGCGAACGCGCTGTTGAAATGCGTGCCAACGCGCACCGGATACGTCGCCTTTGGAAGAAACGCGCGAAAGCGGGCCGCGAATGCATGCGCCATTGGGCTCAGCGCTCCGTACCATCGACGACCGTCCGCGTCCTCGTTCCGCGACAGCTCGGCGGCCAGCATCAACAACCACGCCCAGCCGTACGGACGCTCGAACCCGGCATGTGCCCGCGCCCCGAGATACGCCACCTCGGCGCCGATCTTGGCGGGTGTCAATTGTTCGTTGAACAGCGCGCGAATTCGGTCCCACTCCGGCACCCGAGGCGCGAGCCGGTAGATCGTGGCGAGCAACCAGTAGGCGTGCACGTTAGAGTGCCAGTCAAAGCTGCCGTAGAACACGGGATGCAGCTCGCTCGGCGAGCGCACGTCCGCATGGCCCGTCAACACGTGATCGAGCTTGTTCGGATACTCGCGTTGGGCATGCCCCAACGCCAGCCGGCCAAACATGCTCGCGTACCCTTCGTGTAATTGGTTCATGGCCTGATCGCCTGTCAGCCTGAGTGCGTTACCTGAACACGAACAGATACATGATCGCCACATTCGCCACGAGCAGCGCAATAGCGGTGGGAATCTGCGCCTTGATGACCGCGTTTTGATCCGGTAACTCGAGCAGCGCCGCCGGCACGATGTTGAAGTTCGCCGCCATTGGCGTCACCAGCGTGCCGCAGTACCCGGACAACATCCCCACCGACGCCATCACCGCCACGTCGCCGCCGAACCGATGTACGACCAGCGGAAGTCCGATCGCCGCCGTCATGACCGGGAATGCGGCAAACGCATTCCCCATCACACTCGTGAATAACGCCATTCCAATGGCGTACGTGGCCACCACGGCGAATGGCGTATTTAGCGGAATCCACCGCTGCAGGATCGTGGCGACAATTGGCCCCACTCCTGCCAGCGCGAACATCGCCCCGAGCGCCGCCAGCATCTGCGGCAACACCGCGGCCCAGCCCACCGCGTCCATGAGGCGCCGCGCTTCCACAATCGGTGCCGACGCGGGCGGGCGCAACATAATCATGCCCACGAGCAGTGCAGCGATCGTCCCGGCCCCGAGCGACACCACCGTGATCTGCTTGGGATCGACCAGCGGCACGTTCCCAATGTGCAAATACTTCAACGTGAACGTTCCGAGCAGTGTGACGGCGGGAATGGTCAACGCGGGAATGAACAATGTGTTTCCCCATCGCGCCGCACTCCGCTCGCGTTCAGCGCGCGTCGTGCTCTCCGGCGGTGCGCCGCCCAGCTTGCCGATCGCCATCACCAGCACCATCGCCAGCACCAACAGACCGTTCACGAAATTCGGCAGGTACGATCCGGCCAGAAACGTTATGGCAAAGAGTCCCCAGAATGCGGCGTTGTTATAGCGCTTGGGACTGGACACGTCACGAGCACTCACGACCGCGACGCCGGCCAGCATCACGCCCATGATCACATTCACGAATTCGAGTGTGATCATGGCTGCTCCGTGCCCGGCCCGGCGGTGCCGTTCGCTGCACTCCGCAACGATCGGTCGAGCAGCAGTAAGCGAGTGCCGTGAATCACGAATGCGCAGGCGGCCGTGGGAATGGCCCACCACGCCAGCCGCGTTGCCTCGACGTGAATTCCGTTCTGATCGAGAAATCCCCGAATGAGAAGGATCGAGCCGATGGCGACGAAAATGTCTTCGCCAAAAAACACGCCAACGTTGTCGGCTGACGCGGCGAACGCGCGAATCCTGAACCTCGTCTCGTCGTCCAACTCGCCGAGCTGGTTCTCCGCCGCTGCTTCGGCCATGGGCGCGACCAGCGGCCGAACCATCTGCGCGTGTCCGCCGAGCGAAGTGAGACCGAGCGCCGATGTCAGCTGGCGCAGCGCCAGATAGGCGAGCAGCAGCCTCCCCGTGGTCGCGACCTTGATTCCCGAAATCACTATGCGCGCTCGCTCCTTTAGCCCGGACCGTTCCAGCAGGCCGATTACCGGCAGCGCCAGCCACACGATCGACACCGAGCGGCTATCGACAAACGCCTTGCCGAACGCCGAGATGACGTCAACCAGCGCGTGTCCCGCGGCGAGCCCGGTCGCGAGGGCCGCGGCCGCAACGACGAGCAGCGGATTGAGTCGCAGGGCAAAGCCCGCGACGATGATCAGAATTCCAATGAGTGGGAGCACGTGTCGGATTTGGCGTGGAGTCCGACCAAGTATGGACCTACAACTGCTCGACGCGATACCCCCGCGCGCGAAGCAGCGCGATCACGCCTTGTGCTCCGACCAGATGAGCCGCGCCAACCACTACCAGCGCATTGGTGGTTCCGCCGAGAAGCGCTTCGATTTCCGGCATCCAGTTTCTATTGCGCTGCGTTACCAGCTCGTCCACCAGCCGTGCCGACCCCGGCGTGGGTCGGTTCACGATGCTGTCGAGTTTCGCCGCGTCGCCGGTCAGCCAGGCGTCCTTGATTCGCGTCAGTTCGGCAACCGCCGAGTCGGGCGATGTCGTCTCTCGCAGCATTTCCTCCTGGTCGGCCGCCGGCATAGAATCGAATAGCGCGAGCTGGTACGCCACCGGCTCCAGCCCAACGACCTTCTTTCCCGACGCGCGCGCTCGAGCGTTGATCTGGACGTCAACGCCATACTCGGCCTGGAAGTTCGCCCGCTGCATGGCGAGCTGCGATACCATCACCGACACGAACCACGGCTTGAATCCATTCAGCTGATCGACCGTGACGCCGTACTGCGGCAGCAGCGTGTCCAGTCGCGCCAGCGTCGCGGCCGAGAGCGACGATCGCAACGTCGCGCCTTTCGCGTACTGCGCGCGCGCGAGCAGATCCTGCGCGCTGAGCATCGCCGTATCGAGACTCGTCTCGAAGACAATGGTCTTCGCATGCGCGTACGCGCTGTCCACCTCGGGCGGCAACTTGCCAGCCTCCGGCGTGAGCAAATGGACGGAGCCGAGCAAGTAGACAGTGGCGCCTTTTGGTCCAACCGCGCGAAACAGTATGTGTTTCTGCGGTAGCGCCCCGGCTTGCGCGGCAACCATGGGGGCGGCCGCGGTGGCGCCGGCTACGGCGAGCGTCGCGGCCAGCGCGGCTCGGAACAGACGGGCGTATGTCATAGACTTGCATGACGACTGCGCCATCCCTCCTGTCACCCGCCGTGCATCTCTCCACGTGCCAGGGCCATGTGATGCATCGCGTGGTGGTCTCCCTCCACGAGCAATCCGGCGAACCCGAGTGCTCGAATCCTTGTCACCTGGCGGCTGTCGTCTGCATTTCGCGCCGTGACCACCAACCGGATTCCATTTGGAATGGCTACGGCGGAGGCGTGGTACTGATCGCCCATCTCAAGCATCATCGCATGCATCGACAGCATCCGCTGAATGGACGCCACCGTGGTGCCCGTGCCCGTGATATTCAGCGACACGCCCCCCGGAATGTTCGAGTGCTTCACGACAGCGCGCAGCGTCACGTTGTCCATGTCGATGAGATGTGCTCGCAGCGCTTCGATGTCTACCTTCGTCCAATCCGTTGTCGAGTCGGCCTCAAGCGCGCGCACCACGTCGCCGATCGCCGCAAAGGCGGCCTGTCCCGATGAGGGTGCCGCGGTAGGGGGCGCCATGTTGTGCGACATCATGTCGTGCGACATCGTGTCGTGCTGCGCGCTGGCGGCCAGAGGTAACGCCGCTACGAGACCTACGAGGAGGAGCATGTTGACGCGCATTCGATCTCCAGAGAGGAAGTTCGAGTAGGGTACGGGCATCCACGGCGCGCCGCCGCGACAAAAGTCACACGACTTCGCCACCGGCCGCCGCGCGTAATGCATCGACGTCGATCAATCGATACCGGCCGCCGCCCACCGCTTCGATCCACCCGCGGTGCACCAAGGCGCGGACCTCGCGAGATACCACCTCTCTGACCGTCCCAAGTTCCTCGGCCAGCGCCTGCTGCGTCATGCCCATGGACACGACCGCCGACGCGCCCAGCGGTCGCCGCAATATGAACTCGATGAGACGCACCTGGACGCT
Source organism: Gemmatimonadaceae bacterium (assembly GCA_041690755.1). Lineage (GTDB taxonomy): Bacteria > Gemmatimonadota > Gemmatimonadetes > Gemmatimonadales > Gemmatimonadaceae > JAQBQB01. Next base: position 44,585 of record JBEPWA010000011.1, read on the forward strand.
CTGCGCCGACCGCTCGTCGAGTCGGTTCACTAGTTGGCGCACGCGTTGCGCCAGGCGGCCGGCCACGACGAAGGCGATCGCCGGCGACTCGGCAATCGCCGCCTCCAACGCCGCGCGAGTGAACAGCGCGCAACGCGTGGGCTCGGAAGCGATGCCCGTGGCCGGATGCGTTCCGCCGGCGAACAATGGCACCTCGCCAAGCGTGCCGCCCGGCCCCTCCGTGTGAATCACATGTTGCCGCGAACCGCCACCGCGCACCACGCGCACACGCCCTTCCAGCACGATGTACCAGCCGCGCGGCTCGCTGCCGGCAAGAAAGACCACGGCGTTCGGCTCAAGAGAGATTTCCACACCGCGTTTCGCCAAGGCCACTACCACACTTGGCTCGGCGCCCCGGAACATTTCGAACGTCTGCAACGTGGCCTTCGAGATCATGAGACCGCCGGCGGCTCGCGTGTGGAGGAGCGTCGCACTCCGTCCATCGATTTCCTACTTGTTCTTGATCTTGGACCAGGAATCGCGAAGGGTCACGGTGCGATTGAACACCAGCGCACCAGGCTTGGAATCCACAACGTCGCTGATGAAGTACGCAGTCCGCTCAAACTGGTAGCGGGTTCCAACGGGATCGTTCGCCACACTCGGCTCGATCTTGGCGCCCTCTACCACGACGAGCGACTCCGGATTCACGACGCTCACAAAGTCCTGGCCTTCCTCCACCGCGTCGGGATCGGGAATCGTGAACAGCTTGTCGTACAATCGTAGCTCGACGTCCAGCGCCTGCGCCGCCGACACCCAGTGAATGGTGCCCTGCACCTTTCGACCGTCGGGCGAGTCGCCGCCGCGCGTGGCCGGGTCGTACGTACACCGCAACTCCGTCACTTCGCCGGCGGCGTTCTTGATCGCCTCCGTGCACGTGATAAAGTATGCGTAGCGCAGCCGAACTTCCCGGCCCGGCGCGAGCCGGAAGAACTTCTTTGGCGCATCTTCCATGAAGTCGTCCCGCTCGATGTAGATCTCGCGCGAGAACGGCACTTTCCGTGAACCGGTCTTGGGCACATCGTGCGGATAGTACGATGCGTCCAACTCGTCCACCTGACCTTCAGGATAGTTCGTGATCACGACCTTGAGCGGATTCACGACGCACATCACCCGTGGCACGCGCATGTTCAGATCGTCGCGCACGGCATGCTCGTACGTCGCCAGCTCCGTGCGCTGTGGCTTGCGCGAAACTCCGGCCCCTTCCACGAACGCGATCAGCGCCTCCGGCGTCACGCCGCGACGGCGCGCACCGGCGATCGTGGGCATGCGCGGATCGTCCCAGCCGCTCACATACCCCTCGTTCACCAGACGCAGCAACTTTCGCTTGCTGAACACCGTGTATTCGAGTTCAAGCCGCGAGAATTCCGTCTGCTCCGGCGGACGCTCAAAGCCGCACGTGCGGACCAGCCACTTGTAGATGTCGTTGTTGTCCTTGAACTCCAGGGTGCACAGCGAGTGGGTGATTCCCTCGATGGCGTCGGACAACGGATGCGCGAAATCATAGAACGGATACACGCACCAGTTGTCGCCCTGGCGATAGTGATCCTTGTGACGAATGCGCAGCAACGGCGGATCGCGCATCACCATGTTGGGATGCGCCATGTCGATCTTCGCGCGCAACACGTGCGCGCCATCGGGGAACTCACCGGCCGTCATGCGCCGCAACAACAGGAGGTTTTCGTCCACCGTGCGATCGCGATACGGGCTGTCCGTTCCCGGCGTGTTCACCGTGCCACGCGTCGCGCGTACCTGCGCATCGCTCTGCGAGTCGATGTACGCCTTGCCGTCTTCCACCAGCTGCTCGGCAAATGCATACAACTTGTCGAAATAGTCGCTGGCATACAGCTCGGCGTCCCACTCATAGCCGAGCCACTTGAGGTCCGTCTTGAACGCTTCGACGTACTTGACGTCTTCGGTGGTCGGATTCGTGTCGTCGAACCGCAGATTGCACCGGCCGCCGAACTCGCGCGCGATGCCAAAGTTCAGCGCGATCGACTTGAGATGGCCAATGTGCGGAAAGCCGTTTGGCTCGGGCGGAAAGCGCGTCGCGATCTGACGCCCAAAGCGGTTGCTCGCCACGTCCTCGGCGACCATGTCGCGGATGAAGTCGCGGTGCGGTGCGGCGGGAGCGTCGTCGTTCGATGGATGGGACACGGTGTGGCGAACCCGGTGTGATTAAGTACACTAAAGATACACCGCCCAACGGATGAATTCATGGATCTCACGCACTGGCGCGCCGATACGCCGGGTACCGCGCATCGCAATCATCTCAACAACGCCGGCGCCGCGCTCATGCCGCGGCCGGTGATCGACGCCATTACCGAGCACATTGCGCTCGAGGCGTCAATCGGCGGCTATGAAGCGGCTGACGCCCGCGCCGCCGCCACGGCGGCCGGCTACGACATGCTCGGTCAGCTCGTGGGCGCCGGCGCCCGCAACATTGCCGTCGTGGCCAATGCCACTGCCGGGTTCGTCCAGGCGCTGTCGTCGTTCGACTTTGCGCCGGGCGACGTCATCATCACCAGCCGCTGCGACTACACCTCGAACCAGATTCAGTACCTGTCGCTCCAGGCGCGGCTCGGCATTGAGGTGGTGCACGCCGCTGACCTTCCCGAAGGTGGCGTCGATCCCGATGCGGTACGCCGGGCATTTCAGCAGATCGGCGCGCACAAGTGCCGGCTCGTCGCCATCTCCTGGATCCCCACGAATTCCGGCCTCGTGCAGGACGTTGAAGGCGTGGGCCGCGTGTGCGAAGACGCGGGCGTGCCGTATCTCGTGGATGCCTGCCAGGCCGTGGGCCAAATTCCGATCGACGTCGAGCGCCTTCGCTGCGACTATCTCTCCGCCACGGCGCGCAAGTTCCTGCGCGGCCCGCGCGGCATTGGGTTCATGTTTGCGTCCGACCGTGCACTCGCACGCGGCGACCATCCGCTGTTCGTGGACATGCGCGGTGCGCGGTGGGTTGCCGCCGACAAATACGAACTCGATCCCACAGCGCGCCGCTACGAGGATTGGGAATTCCCGTACGCACTGGTGCTCGGACAAGCCGCGGCGGCGCGCTATGCGCTCGACGTTGGCATCGACGTAGCCAGCGCGCGAGCCTGGTCGCTGGCCGACAGACTCCGAGCCGGCCTGGCAGCAATTCCCCGAATGCGCGTGCTGGACCGGGGAGCCGTGCGCTGCGCGATCGTCACGGCGTCGATCGACGGCGGCGATGCTCGGCCGCTCGTGCGCCATCTGTCAGCGCACCAGATCAACACCGTATCGTCGTTGCGCGAATTCGGCCAGCTCGATTTCGCCGAGAAGGGGGTGGAAAGCGCCATCCGGTACTCACCCCATTATTACAATACCGAAGCAGAAATCGATGCCGCGATCGACGCCACCGCATATTTCCTGTCCCAATAACACCGACACCCGAGGAGCACATGTCCTTTGCCGATCAGTTTCTGCCTGAGTTCGACAGCGAGATGAAAACCACCCGATCGTTGCTCGCGCTCGTGCCGTTAGACAACGCGTCGTGGAAGCCGCATACGAGATCCAGCGCCATTGGACCTCTCGCGGCACACATCGCCGCACTGCCATCGTTGGGCCTATTGGTGGTAACCGAAACCGAAGTGGACATGAAGGCCCGCGGCATGCCGCCGCAGCCCGCCACTACAGCAGACCTGCTCGCTGCATTCGACGCTAACGTCGCACAGACACGCGGCGCCGTCGCGAAGCTCAGCGACGCCGACCTCGCGACGACCTGGACGCTCAAGAACGGCGACCACGTCATTGTCGCCCTGCCCCGCACCGCCGCGCTGCGCACGCTGATGATGAATCACCTGATCCATCACCGCGGCCAGCTCAGCGTCTATCTTCGGCTGAACGAGGTCAAGCTGCCGTCGATCTACGGACCGACAGCAGATACCTGATCGCTCATTAGTATACTTTAACGAAACCGCATCCCGTTCGGCGCAACGTCCCCAGGCTTTGGGGCACGCGCCGGCGGCGCCGGGGTCGGCGCTGGGCGCCTCGGCGGGCCGCCCCCTGATGGTCGCGGCCCGCGTTCGGCACGTGCCTGCTCCGCCCCCTCCTTCTTCATCGTGAGGGCAATGCGATTGCGGTCGAGATCCACGGCCACCACGCGCACCCGCACCTTCTGACCCACGCGTACCACTGCGTTCGGATCGCTCACGTATTTGTCGGCCAGCTGCGACACGTGCACCAGTCCATCCTGGTGCACCCCCACGTCAACGAACGCGCCGAATGCCACGATGTTCGTCACCACGCCCTCGAGCTCCATCCCGGCGGTGAGGTGCTTGGGCTCCGTGATGTCGGCGCGGAACGCCGGCGCTTCAAACGCGTCACGCGGATCGCGGCCCGGCTTCCGAAGCTCCGTGAGAATATCCTGAAGCGTTGGCAACCCCACGCCGTCCGACACGTAGTTGGACAGCTGCACGCGCTTGAGTTGCTCCTCGTTGCCGATCAGCTCCGGCAATGACACCGCAAGATCGCCCGCCATGCGCTCCACGAGTGCGTATCGTTCCGGGTGCACCGCCGATGCATCGAGCGGATGCGTGCCGCCGCGCACGCGAAGAAATCCGGCCGCCTGCTCGAATGCCTTGGCGCCCAGCCGCGGCACATCCGCGAGATCCTTCCGCGAGTGGAAGCCGCCGCTCGCGTCGCGCGCCTTCACAATGTTCGCCGCCAACGACGGTCCAATGCCCGCCACATACGACAACAGTGGAATCGACGCCGTGTTCACCTCCACGCCAACGCGGTTCACGCAGCTCTCCACCACTTCGTCCAACCGCTGCTTGAGCCGCGGCTGCGATACGTCGTGCTGATACTGCCCCACGCCAATCGACTTCGGATCGATCTTCACCAGCTCGGCAAGCGGATCCTGCAACCGACGCGCAATCGACACCGCACCGCGCAACGACACGTCCATGTCCGGCAATTCTTCGCGCGCCACATCGGACGCCGAATACACTGAAGCGCCTGACTCGTTGACCACCACTACCTGCGGCCGCTCGAGCTTTCGCTCGGCGAGCGTGTCGCGCACCAACTGCTCCGTCTCGCGCGACGCCGTTCCATTCCCAATGGAGATCAGCTCGGCGTCGAACCGCGCGATGAACGCCAGCAGCGACTGTGCGAAGCGCTCCGTTTGATGCAGAAAAAACGTGTCCGTCGCCAGCACGGCGCCCGTTCGCGACAAGGCTGCAACCTTGACTCCGGTGCGAAAGCCCGGGTCGAGACCGATCACGACGCGCTCGCCGGCCGGCGACGCCAGCAGTAGCTGCTCGAGGTTCCGGCCAAAGATAGCAATCGCTTCTTCGTCGGCGCGTGTCTTGAGCTCCATGCGCAAATCCACTTCGACGGACGGCGCGAGCAGCCGCTTGTACGCGTCCGCCACGACAAGTCGCATCTGCTCGGTTGCGTTGTGCCGCTCCACGAACTCCGTCTCCAGCACACCCACCAACCGTTCGGCCGGCGCTCCAATGCTCCAGAGCAGAAAGCCCTCCGCTTCGCCGCGGCGAATCGCCAGCATGCGGTGCGACGGCAGCTGTGCCAACGGCTGAGAGAAGTCGTTGTAATCGGAGAACTTCGAGATCTCATTCGCCTTCGCTGTGACGACGCGCGACTTCACCACTCCCTCGGCGCGCGTGATGTCGCGTATCCGCCCGCGAAGTGTCGCGTCCTCGGCAATGCGCTCGGCGAGAATGTCGCGTGCGCCGGCGAGTGCGTGCTCCACGTCGGGCACTTCCTTGGCGACGTCAACGTACTCGGCGGCGCGCAACGCAAGCGCGGCGCTGGTCGTCGCGCGATCCCACAGCAGCTCGGCCAACGGTTCGAGGCCGCGCTCGCGAGCGATCGTGGCGCGGGTGCGCCGCTTGGGCTTGAATGGCAGGTACAGATCCTCGAGCACCTGTTTGGTGTCGGCGCCTTCAATGCGCGCCTTGAGCGCCGGATCGAGCTTGCCCTGCTCGTCGATGCTCTTGAGAATCGCCTCGCGCCGCTCGGTGAGCTCGCGCAGGTAGAGTGCGCGATCGCGGACGTCGCGCAGCTGCACTTCGTCGAGCCCGCCGGTGGCTTCCTTGCGGTAGCGAGCGATGAATGGAAGGGTGTTGCCTTCGTCGAACAGGGCGAGCGCGCCGGCGACTTGCGGCACAGTGAGCGCGAGCTCGCGGGCAATGACGGGTACGACGTTCAGCGACATCGATGCTGCGTGGCGAGTGGTGACGATCGAAAACTTCGGTGGAGAATCGAAGATAGCGGATCGTCACCCGCGCGCCACGGCTTGCATTTCGATTTGCGTTACACGAGTCCCTGCTTGATGGCCTTCGTCACGCGATCGGAGAACAGATCGATCTCATCCACCGTGGTGTACACGCTCGGCGTGATCCGCATTCCCTTGAACTCGTCGTTCACCATTGGCGTGGTGATGACGTTGTGCTTGGAGTTGAGCCATCCACCGAGCTTGGCCATGTCCATGCCGTCGATGCCAAACACGCCGATCGCGCCGCTGGCGTTCGGTCCAATGGGTGTGATCATCTTGACGCGATCGCTCGCCGCCAACAACTGATTCGCCCACCGATCGCGCAGATAGCGTAGCCGAGCGATCTTCCGCTCCGGCCCCATGCCGCGATTGAACGCAATTGCTACGGCAACGGCGTTGTGATTCGCCGCCGGGTGCGTGCCGATCTCCTCGTACTTGCGGATGTTCGATTCCTGTTCCACGCCGGCCGCCATCAACGGCCACAGCGACTTGATATTCGCCTGGCGCACGTAGAGAAACCCCGTGCCAATGGGCGCGTGCATCCACTTGTGCAGGCTCGTGCCGTAGTAGTCGGCACCGAGATCGTCGCGCGAGAACGGGAAGTGCGCGAACGCGTGCGCGCCGTCAACGAACACCTTGATGCCCTTGGGACGCGCCAGCTCCACGATCTCGCGCACCGGCGCGATGTACCCGGTCATGAAGCTGATGTGCATGACCTCGATCACCCGCGTGCGTGGCGTGATGGCCGCCGCGATGTGTTCGACGTACGACGCCGTGCTCGCTACCGGCGTTTCGATCTTCACGGGCTTGAGCACGATGCCGTCGCGCCGCTCCCGCTGCCGCCACGCGTTCTGCATGCGCGGATAATTTTGCGTCGTGAAAATGACTTCGTCGCCCGCCTTGAGATCGGTGCCGAAGATCATCGTCTCGTTGGCCTCCGACGCGTTGCGCGTGATGGCCATCTCCTCCACGTCGCAACCGAAATCCTGCGCCAGGTCGCGGCGCACCGATTCGATGCGCGGCTCGAGCACGCGCCACATGTGCTCCGTGGGCAGCTCGTTGGAGAAGCGCAGATCGCGGATCATCTGCTCGAGCACGTGCGACGGGGCCGGACTACATCCGCCATTGTTCAAGTTGATCATCGTGCGGTCGAGATCGAACGCACGCTGAATTTCGCGCCAGTACGTCTCGTCCTCCGCCACCGACCCCGCCGGCCGCGCATTGGCAATGGGCTCGGCGGCGAACAACTGGCGGAACGCGTTGCCCCGCATTCGCGGAGCGGCAATGCCGGCGCCCACCATCGAAGAGACGAACGTGCGGCGAGTAGTCATGATTGTCACCCCGAGTGAACGAAACTGTCATCCCGAGCGAACGCGAGGGATCCACCGTCGCGCCAATCATAGCCCGCCCACGCACCACCGCCAGCCTCGCCTCGCTACTCGTCGTCGATCGGCCTCAACCCCGCTTCGATCTCCGCCCGCCGCGGCTCGAGAAACGGCGGCAACGACACCCGCTCCGGATCGATCGGCCCGTCCACCTCGAACCCCGGCCCGTCCGTCGCCAACTCGAACAGCACGTGGTTCGGCTCCCGCACGTACAACGACGTGAAATAGTGCCGGTCCACGATTCCACTATTGTGATAGCCGAGCGCCGTTAGCCGCTCCACCCATTCCGGCATCTGATCCACGTGCGGCATGCGCAGCGCCACATGGTGTACGCCGCCCGATCCATACCGCGCCGTTGGCAGATCGTCGCGGACCACCACGTGCACCTCGGCGTTCACCCCGCCGTCACCAATCACATATACGTGAACGCGATGCCGCGGCGAGTTGGCGAGCACGTACGTGTGGTCGGCCCGCAGCCCCAGCCCTTCGGTGAGAAACTTGTCCGTGGGTGCGAGGTTGGGCACCGTGATCACGGTGTAGCCCAATCCGCGGATCTGGTACTCGGCTGCCACCGGACTCGATGTCCACGGATGTGCATTGCCAACCCCGCCGTCGTCAACAAACGAGAGCTGTGTGCCCACGGGGTCCGCGAAGTCCAGCACCTGCCGGCCATCGCGCAGCGCCACTGCACCATGCGGCACGCCGTGCGCAATGAGCCGATCCGCCCAGTACTGGAGCGCGTCGTCACCAAACACGCGAAACGTCGTGAGCGAAATGCTGTTGTTCCCGTGCTGCTCCGGCGCGGCGTGCGGCATGTCGAACACCGTCATGTCCGAGCCCGGATTGCCCGCGCCGTCGCTGTAGAACAAGTGGTACATGCTCGGCTCGTCCTGGTTCACCGTCTTGATGACGGGCCGCATGCCGAGCTCCTGCGTGAAGAATTTGTTCGTACGGCCAATGTGCGCACTGAGCGAACTCACATGATGTAGCCCAAGCAACGGCAGCGTCATGACGCCTCCTCCAACCCGCCCGGCGAGCCGTCGGCACTGCGGCCCAGCTTGCGCAGTAGCGCCACGAGGCTCGTGCGTTCCTGGATCGTGAGCGCGGCCACGATCGCATCGAGGTCGGCTTCGTGCCTCGCAAACGCCGACTTGATCAACCGTCGCCCATCCGCGGTGAGCGACACAATGCGCACGCGCCGGTCGCCGGGGTCGTCCTTTCGCGCAACCAGCCCGCGGTCCACGAGACGATCCACCGACGTGGTGATCGACCCACTGGTCAACAACACCAGCTTGCCGAGCGCGTTCACCGGCAGCGGCCCTTTGTGCAACAAGGCTTCGAGTACGCCAAAGTCGCTGGCACACAGGCCGGCGCCCTCTATGCTGGCCAGGGCGCGCCCGTCCATTGCCCGCGCCGCGCGCGACAGCACGAGATAGACGTGCGCCCCGGCCGGCCGCGCCGTCATCGCGCCCTGAACTCCGCGTCGAGTACGCGCGTCATCTCCACGTGCGCAATCACGACGTCCGGATGGTCCTGCACCACGCGATCGTAATTCTGCTGGAAGGCGTCGCCGCGCGGACTGGGCTGGATCATCGTGCGAATCTGGTCGAGCATGGTACGCGCGCCGTCGTCGGACATTGGCTCCTCGCCTTCCAGCCGTTCGTCAATCTCCACCACCAGTTCCGACAACTTCCGCAGCCAGGAGAAGAACGGGTCGTTGATGACGAGTTGCAGCAACGCGCTGCCATTCTCGATGCGGCCATGTTCGCGCTCGTACCGCTGGCGCTCGGCATCCAGCAGTTTCTTGTGCAGTCGCAAAAGCGACATGCGGACAGTTTCGAGCGTCTGTGTGAGCTGTGTATGCGGATGCTTCATGCTTGAGGGCCTCCCCTCGCTTAGTCGATTGGTTTGAGCTGAGCCAGAATCTCCGCGCGCTGCGGCTCGAGGAATGGCGCAAGCACCACCTTTTCGCCCAGCGTTGCCTCGTCCTCGTCCACGGCGAAACCCGGGCCGTCCGACGCGATCTCGAATAGAATTCCGTTCGGCTCGCGAAAGTACAAACTGCGGAACCAGAAACGATCCACCTTGCCGCTGTTGCCTATGCCAAGCGTGTTGAGACGCTCGGCCCATGCATCGTAATCAGCGTCTGGCGTGCGAAACGCTACATGGTGCACGCCGCCCGCTCCCTGGCTGGCCGCCGCGAGATCCGGCTGCACCGCCACGTGCAACTCGGCGTGCGGCCCGCCTTGCGCCATTTCGTACACGTGCACGCGGTGCTTCGGGTTTTCGGGATGCGCATAGTCACGCACCGGGCGCATGTTGAGCGCCTGACGAAGTATCGCGTCCGTGCCGCGGAGATCCGGCACACTCAATGTGATCGGCCCCAGTCCGCGCACCTGATGCGCCGCCGGAACCGGGCTGCGGTCCCACGGGTACGCGTCGCCTGCGCCTCCATCGTCCACGAGCGTGAGCCGCTGGCCTTCCGCGTCCTCGAGATCGAGCAACAGCCGGCCGTCGCGCTCCACAACTTCGCCGGCACGCACGCCCTGCTCCTTCAGGTTCGCCGACCACCACTGAAGCGCGTCGAGCCCGTTGACGCGCAACGCCGTCCGCGCGATCGACCGCGTGCCGCGGCGCTCCGGTTGCACCGGCCAGTCGAAGAACGTCAGATCGCTGCCCGGAGTGCCTTTGCGATCCGCATAGAACAGGTGATACGCGCTCACGTCGTCCTGGTTGACGGAACGCTTGACGAGGCGCATGCCCAACGTCTGCGTATAGAAACGGTGGTTATCGCGTATCCGGGCCGATACCGCCGTGAGATGATGAATGCCAAGTAGATCCATGGTGCTCCTCCGATGCCATGAATCTCGTCGTCAAGTGTCTTGATGTCAAGATATTAGTGCGAACGGACTGGTTAACGGCGCGCCACAGCCTGGTCCGCGGCGCCCGTCGCCCACAAACGCATCGCGGCGAGCAATTGATCGGGCACCGGCTCCCCCACTCCCTCGCGCGCCGCGTGCTCCGCCAATTCGCCCGCGCTGGTTCCGTCGTGGCCCAGGGCCGCGAGAATATGGACGTACTCCTCGACCGCCCACCGCAGGCTATCCAGGGCGTTGTCCCCGCGAGACTCCGCGGCTGCCGGCGTATTGCGCTCATGCGACAGGCTCAACCGGCTCGACAGGCCTGACGCGGGCGTGAGCTGCTCCCGACAGTCCGCAGCCGCGGCGACGATCGCCCGCCGAGCAAGCTGGGCCCGGTCGCGAATCTCCCAGCGCGCCATGCCCCGCACCATGCCGGTCGCGTTGGTCCCTGTCTGGCTCGCATCCATTCTGTGGCCTCGCTTCGATTCGGGATTTCCTGAGCCGGTATGATGCTCGATCTGCGCCACGAATCGGTGACCCGCGTCACCGTTGCCATGGGCGGTAGCTTTCCGCCGAACCCTCACCGAGGCAATGATGTCCGCAACGTGCACGCACCTGTCGGAGATTCGCGATGTGTCGCCCAACACCAACGGCTGTGAGGAATGCCTGAAAATGGGAAGCCAGTGGGTACACCTCCGGCTCTGTCTCAATTGCGGGCATGTCGGCTGTTGCGATTCGTCCGTGAACCGCCATGCCACCAAGCACTTCCACGCCACCAAGCATCCGATCGTGCAATCCATTGAGCCCGGCGAGGATTGGCGCTGGTGTTACGTCGATCAGATCGAGGTTTAGACAAAGCTCATGGCTACCGACCAGGACGTCGCGTTTCCCACGCTGCTCGAGCAAGACATTGCCGGCCTGCGGCGCTTTGGTACGGAGCGCGCCACGACGGCCGGCGAAGTGCTGTTCGCCGAAGGCGAGCGTGGCTTCTGTTTCTTCGTCGTGCTGGAGGGCGACGTTGACATCGTCGAACATTCGAGCGGCACGGAGCGCCTGGTGACGACGCACGCCGCGGGAACGTTCACGGGCGACGTCGATCAACTCAACGGCCGCGCCGCGCTCATCACGGCGCGCGTTCGCGTGCCCGGCCGCGTGCTCCAACTCGGCGCTGCCGCCCTGCGCCGCGCGGTCGAAGATCTGCCCGAGGTGGGCGAGCGGGTGCTCAAGGCGTTTCTCGCGCGGCGGGCGCTGCTGATCAGCACCGGGTTCGTTGGGGTGAAGATCATTGGCTCACGCTATTCTCCCGAGGCCCACCAGCTTCGCGACTTTGCAACGCGCAATCAGGTGCCGTTCACCTGGATCGACGTCGAGCAGGATAGCCAGGCCGAAGCACTGCTCCAGCACTTTGGCGTTGCCGCGTCGGCCACCCCGGTGGTGATCGCGCGCGACGGCACGCTCCACTCGCGCCCAACGCTCGCTGAGTTCGCGCATTGCGCCGGTCTCGAGGCAACGCTCGAACCGGGTCGCGTGTACGACCTGGCGATCGTCGGCGCCGGACCGGCGGGACTCGCCGCGGCCGTCTACGCTGCCTCCGAGGGTCTCGCGACGGTCACGTTCGACGCCACCGCCGCGGGCGGACAGGCCGGCACCAGCTCGCGCATCGAGAACTATCTCGGCTTTCCGGCCGGCATCTCGGGCGCCGAGCTGACGAGCAACGCGCTGTTGCAGGCGCAGAAGTTCGGTGCGCAGGTGTCCGTGCCCGATCGTGTCGTGCGGCTTCGGCTCGAGCACGGCTATCGCGTACTCGTGCTCGAGGGCGGCGCCGAGGTGCACGCGCGGTGCGTTCTCGTGGCCAGCGGCGTGGAGTATCGCCGGCTGCCGATTACCGGCGTGTCGGACTTCGAGGGCGCAGGCGTTTATCACGCCGCCACCGAAATGGAAGCACGGATCTGTCGCGGCGACGACGTCGTGGTGGTAGGCGGCGGAAATTCCGCCGGTCAGGCCATTGTCTACCTGTCGCGCTTTGCGCGGAAGGTGCACGTGGTGCTCCGCGGCAATGACCTCGGCAAGAGTATGTCGCGGTATCTGGTGGACCGCGTCCAGGGCCTTGAGAATGTCACGGTGCACCGGGAGTGCACGGTGTCGTCGCTGGCGGGCGACACACGGCTGCGCGGTGTGTCGTTGCAGTTTGCCGATGGCAAATGCATCGACGTCGATACAAGTGCGCTGTTCCTGTTCATTGGCGCCACGCCGTATACGTCATGGCTCACCGGCTGCGTGCAGCTCGACACCAAGGGCTTCGTGCTCACCGGAGACGCCATCCCGCGTGACGCCGTGGCTGAACCCGCGTGGCCGGCAAGCCGTGTGCCGGCCCTGCTCGAAACGAGCCTACCCGGCGTGTTCGCCGCGGGCGATGCGCGCGCCGGATCGATGAAGCGAGTGTCTGCCGCCGTCGGTGAAGGAGCGATGGCCGTCAGTTTGGTCCACGCCTATCTCGGAGCACGCGCATGAGTGAGTCGCCCCTGCCCTACACGGTCGTGCACAACCGCGCCGCGCACCGCTTCGAGGTGCAGCTCCAAGGCGAGCGCGCGGCGCTCGAATACGCCGAAACCGACGCCAACATCGATTTGCTGCACACCAAAGTTCCAGCGTCGCTCGGCGGCCACGGGGTGGGCGGCGCGCTGGCCCTGGCGGCGCTGGAGTACGCGAAAGCGTCCGGCAAGCGCGTCATTCCCACCTGCCCGTTCGTGCGCGCCTACATAGAGCGGCACCCCGACTGGAAAGCGATAGTGGCATCAGCGCCTTAGGCCGCTTGGGTCGGAAGTTGCCATGGTAGTTCGGGCGGGAGTGGCGCTCCCGAAACGGAGCGCCGGCGGGAAAATAAATTGCCGCGACGCGCGCTCTGCACTGTCCCGAAAAGCGCAAGCTGTCAGACAACTTTCCGTCGAGCTAAGCTTAATCATGCCAATAACATGGACAACTTCTAGCCGAGCCGCCATCGAGCGCGCCGTGCGCCGCTTTGGAATCAAGGCGGCAATTGTCCTGTCCGGTATTGCTGTGGCCGCTGGCACCCTTCACAAAACGACGTACATGTCGCGTACACCGCTCGCCGAGCGTCTTGTCGCGTCCGCGCCGGTGAATGTGAAGACGCCGTGGGGCACCAGTAAGTCCGCCGATTCGTCGATTGCCCCGGGCGGTTTGGACGCGGGCGTCGATCACGCGCGAATCGCCTTTTGGGTGAAGCGCCTCTCCACCACGTTGAGCGGCGATTTTGGCCGGACGTTGGAGAAAAAGGCCAAGTACTCGGACATGATCGAGGCAAAGCTCGAGGCGAAGAAGATGCCGAAGGATCTCGTGTATCTCGCGATGATCGAGTCGGAGTTCAATCCGAACGCCAAGTCGCCGGTGAAGGCGTTGGGGCTTTGGCAGTTCATGAGCGGCACGGCGCGTCAGTTCGGTCTCACGGTGCACGGTCGCGTTGACGAGCGCCGTGATCCCGCCCGAGCCACGGACGCAGCGATCGCCTATCTCTCGGCGCTTCACGACCGCTTTGGCTCATGGTATCTCGCGGCGGCGGCATACAACTCTGGCGAAGGCACGGTGCTGAAGGCTCTCCGCGCTGTGACTGGCAAGAGCGTGGGCACGGACGACGACTTCTTCCGCATTCTGCCGTCGTTGCCGCGCGAGACGCAGGACTACGTGCCGAAGCTCATCGCGGCGGCGCGCGTTGGTAACGCGCCGGAGCACTACGGCATTAACGTACGCCAGGAGACGGCGAACGGGGACGTCGTGCCGCCCGTCGCGCCATCAGCAACTGCGGTCGCTACCAAGCGGGCGGCAAAGTCGAAGCCGGCATTGAAGTCGAAGACTGCGGTGAAGTCGAAGACCGCCGTGAAGTCAAAGACCGCGGTGAAGTCGAAGACGGCCGTAAAGGCCAAGGCCAAGACCAAGGCCGTAACGAAAGTCGCGCCCAAGCATAAGGCAAAAGCGACTATCGCTCACCACGCGCCCAAGCCGTAGCGCGTCGCTCGAACGACACACGCTCTCGATGCCGCGCATCGTTTCATTCCTGCCCGCGGGAACCGAGATCGTCGCCGCGCTTGGTGCGGGGGACAATCTCGTCGGACGCTCCCACGAGTGTGACCACCCGGCCAACGTTGAGCGTTTGCCAATCGTCAGCAAGCCCGCGCTCGACCTGGGTGGAATGAGCCAGTCGGAGATCGACGCCGCCGTCGCCACGAAGTTGCGAAGCGGCGAGAGTCTGTACGTGGTAGACGAGCTGTTGCTACGCGACCTCGCGCCGGACGTCATTCTCACCCAGGATCTCTGCCAGGTGTGCGCCCCGTCCGGAAATGAATTGACGCGCGCCGTGCTCTCGCTGCCGTCCAATCCGCAGGTGATCTACCTCTCACCGGGAACGCTTGCCGATATCGACGCCAACATTCTGACGGTGGGCGACGCGATAGGCCGCTCGCGTGAAGCGCGCGCCATCGTTGCGCAGAACCACGAGCGAATGGCTCGCGTGCGAGACCGGGTGCGCGACGTGAGCATCAGGGCCATCCGCGTCCTCGCGTCACATTCCTCGAATGGACCGATCCGCCGTACTGCGCCGGCCATTGGGTTCCGGAAATGATCGACATCGCCGGCGGCACGGACCGTCTGGCCCGCGCCGGTGCGGACTCGGTTCGCATGACGTGGAGCGACATCGAAGCCTCGGCGCCCGAGATCATCGTAGTTGCGCCGTGCGGCTTTGGACTAGCTGAGGCCGAGCGCATGGCGAATGCGCTGCCGCCAACGCCGAATGCGCGCGTAGTGCCCGTTGACGCCAACGCATTCTTCGCTCGTCCAGGGCCGCGGTACGTCGAGGGAATCGAGCTGCTCGAGCGGACCTTTCATACTTGAATCGTTACTGCGTTTCGAACGGCGTCTCATCGCGAACTGCTCACTTCACGTCGGGAACTCCGCTCTGCTGAATGAGCTTGGCAACGAGCGCCGTCCATCCCGTTTGATGCGACGCGCCAAGACCCGCGCCGTTGTCGCCGTGGAAGTATTCATGAAACGGAATGAGGTCGCGCCAGTACGGATCGTGCTGCAAACGCTCATTGCCGCCGAACACCGCGCGCCGGCCCTCGTGGCGCACGAAGATCCGAATCAGCCGTCGCGACAATTCCACGGACACTTCCCAGAGCGTCAGCATCGCCTTGGAACCGACGGGATACTCCACCGTGAAGGTAGGCCCGTAATACCAATCGAACTTCTGCAGCGCTTCGATGATGAGGAAGTTCAACGGAAACCAGACCGGTCCGCGCCAGTTGGAGTTTCCGCCGAACAATCCGCTCCGTGATTCCGCCGGCTCGTAGTCCACCCGGCCGAGGCTCGTGCCGTCAACGCGCAAGTCAAACGGGTGGTCGCGATGCCAGCGCGACAGCGAGCGCAATCCGTACGGGGACAGAAATTCCTCCTCGTCGAGCATGCGCGTGAGGAGGGCGCGCAGCCGCGGCGCACTGACCACGGCAAAGAGATGGCGATGATACTCACCCGTCTGCGTCACCGACGCCGCGTCGCCCACCAGATCGGCGCGGTTGCGCAGGAACCACTCCAGCCGGCCGCGAAACCCCGGCAGCTTCTCGAGCAGCTCGTGATCCATCGTCTCCACGGCCAACAGCGGGATGAGGCCGAGCATGCAGCGCGTGCGGACGTAGGCCTTGGTGCCGTCCGCCAAATGCAGCAGGTCGTAATAGAACTCGTCTTCGTTGTCCCACAGATCCGCGTCGTCCTCACCAATCGCCGATGCGCGGTCGTTCATCGAGTGCGCGATGTAGAAAAAGTGCTCGAGGAATTTGGTGGCGACATCCTCATACGCGCTGTCCTGCCGCGCCAGTTCCAAGGCAATCGCGAGCATGTTCAGACAGAACATCGCCATCCAGCTCGTGCCGTCGCTCTGATCGAGCCGTGCGCCGTTGGGCAGCGGTTCGCTCCGGTTGAACACGCCGATGTTGTCGAGTCCGAGGAAGCCGCCCTGGAAGACGTTGCGGTCGTCGGCGTCCTTCCGATTCACCCACCAGGTAAAGTTGATGAGCAACTTGTGAAATATGCGCTCGAGAAATTCCACGTCGCCCACGCCGGTGGCGCGCCGCTCAATCTGGTACACGCGCATCGCTGCCCAGGCGTGCACCGGCGGATTGACGTCGCCAAACTCCCATTCGTACGCCGGCAGCTGGCCGTTGGGATGCATGAACCACTCGCGCACCAGGAGCACCAGCTGCTCCTTGGCGAACGCCGGATCGACGAGAGAGAGCGTCACCGCGTGAAACGCCAGATCCCACGACGCGTACCACGGGTACTCCCACTTGTCCGGCATCGAGATCACGTCGTGGTTGTTCAGGTACGTCCACGCGTGATTGCGCCCGTGCCATCGCTCGGGCGGCGGTTCCGGCTGCCCGGGATCACCGGTCAACCATAACCGAACATCGTAGTGGTAGAACTGCTTGCTCCAGAGCATACCGGCAAAAGCCTGGCGCTGCACGAGTCGTTCGTCGTCCGACGTTTCTGGCGCGGCGAGCGGCGCGTAGAACTCATCGGCTTCGGCGATCCGCCGGGCGAACAATGCGTCGAAATCCGCGCCCAACGCCGCTGCCCCGTTGACGACGGCAGAGAGCCTCAGGCGAATGACGCGCTCTTCGCCCGCCGGCACGGTGAGGCGGTAGCGCGCTGCAGCCTTGGTACCCACGCTTTCCGGATTCACCGCGTCCGCTTCGCCATTCACCACGTAGCGATGAAACGCGTCCTTGACGTACGGCGTCTTGTTCGCCGAGGCGAACAGCAGTTCGTCGTTCGTCTCGTTCTCGGTGAACAGCAGCTCAGGTGCGCCGTCGCAGGTGAGGTGATAGCGGCCCAGCGATTCGTGCACCGCCAGAATCTGCGACGAGCCATCGGGCATCTCGAGCGCCGACAGCGACGGGCGATAGCTGTGCAATCCCCACGACCAGCTGTTGCGGAACCAGAGCGTGGGCAGCACGTCGATGGCCGCGTCATCCGGCCCGCGATTGGCAACGACGATACGGGCCAGGATATCCGTCGGTCCACCCTTCGCGTATTCCACCGTGACGTCGAAATAGCGGTCAACGTCGAACACGCCGGTGTCGAACAGCTCGAACTCCGGATCGGCTTTGCCACGCCGGCCATTCTCGTTACGCAAACGCTCGTACGGGAACTGCGTCTGCGGATACTTGTAGAGCGCCCGCATGTACGAGTGCGACGGGACATTGTCGAGGTAGAACCAATAGTCCTTGGCGTCCTCGCCGTGATTGCCCTCCGGTCCGGACAATCCGAACACGCGCTCCTTGAGATGCGCGTCGTGTCCATTCCAGAGCGCGAGCGAGAAGCAGAGCCGCTGCGCGTCGTCGCAAATACCGAGCAGGCCGTCCTCGTTCCACCGATAGACTCGGCTGCGCGACTGGTCATAGGGGAAGTAGTTCCACGCATCGCCCGTTGCGCTGTAATCCTCGCGCACGGTGCCCCACGCGCGCTCGGCGAGGTACGGCCCCCAGAGACGCCACGAGGCGTCCGTGGAGGTTGACTCGTTCATGCGATTGCGCTCGTCGTTCATCGATCGAGGACCATGCGTTGGAATGTGGCAGGCAGGCCCCCGGTCGCAAGGCCGCGCGGGCGGCGGTTACGCGTTCCGCGGCCGGTGCGCCAACCCGAGGAATTCGCTACGCGTCATGGGACAATCGCGGAACTGCCCGCGGAGGGCCGACGTGATGGTGTGCGAATTCTGCTTTTCGACCCCGCGCATCATCATGCAGAGGTGCGCGGCCTCGACCACCACGCCCACGCCTTTGGGTTCGAGCACCGTTTGCAGCGCGTCGGCCACCTCTTCGGTGAGCCGCTCCTGAACCTGCAGCCGCCGGGCAAACACTTCGACGATGCGCGGCAGCTTGGATAGGCCAATGATCTTGCCGTCGGGAATGTAGGCAATGTGAACTTTCCCGAAGAACGGCAGCATGTGGTGTTCGCACATCGAGTAGAACTCGATGTCGCGCACGAGCACCATGTTCTCGTGGGACTCGGCAAACACGGCGTCGTTGACGACGTCTTCCACGCGCATGGCGTAGCCGCGCGTCAACCACGCCATCGATTCCGCGACGCGATGCGGCGTGCGCAACAACCCTTGGCGAGTCGGATCTTCGCCCAACAGCTCGAGCTGGCGCTCGACGAGCGATTGGAGCTCGGCGTGATCATCGGTTGCCGGCGTCGCGAGGTGGAGGGACGCCGGAATTCTCATCGCGGTGGTCATAGCAGATGCTTAGTTGCCGAGTTTGGTGTCGAGATTCTGGGCGGCAAGCATGTGCGCCTCGAACGCCGGCGCCACCTTGACCACGAGCGCCTTCACTTCGGCGTTCTGGATCGCCGGGAGCAGGGTTGTGCTCACGGCATCGAGTACGGCCTTGTGGAATGCCACTTCATGCTGGAGGAAGGCATGGTCGAACGCCTTGCCGTTGAGCGCCCGCAACTCTTTCATGGCGGCCGCGTGGTCGCGCGCGCCCTGATCGTCTTTTGGAGCGGTCGGCGTTACGCCCAACTTCTTCGCGAGATCGCGGCCCTGCTGGCGCACCATCTTGTGATCGCGGACGAGCATGGCGCCGAAGTCACGCACCTCCTTGGTGCTTCCCTTTTTGACGGCAAGCTCGCCCGTCTCGATGTCTGCGGTGTTCGCTTCGTCAAAGATGGCGACAATGGTCGCGTCATCGAGTGCGATCCCGGCGTGGGCTACGGCGGCCGCGGGCGCCGGGTGAGCGCTGGCATTGGTGACGAAGGCGGTGACGCCGACGATTGCGACAGCGACGGCAGCGATGAGGGTGGTCTTACGCATGTAAATCCTCCAAAACGGTGAGAAGTCAATCGTGCTCTGGAGGAAGAAATGGCGACATTGGAGCAATAAGTCAAGTATTTATTGTACTTATTTGACTTTCGTGGGCCGCCGACGCAATTTTCGTCAATCGTCCGGAGCGTCCAAATGAACACAGCATCGTTAGGAGCACGGTTTCTCGAGTCCACTCGTGGGCAGATGGTGTCGCTATTGCGGCGCGGTGCTCGCACCGTCGATGACCTCGCGGGCGCATTGGGTCTCACCAACAACGCCATTCGAAACCATCTGTCCACGCTCGAACGGGATGGCATTGTCCGCCCCGAAGGCGTGCGACGGAGCCCGGGCGCCGGGAAGCCGGCCGTCGTCTACGAACTGCATCCCGACGCCGAGCCGATGTTCTCGAATGCGTACGCGCCGGTGTTGCGCACGCTGGTGGACGTCATCGTCGCCCAGCTGCCGCCGGACCAGGCCGAGGCGCTGCTCCGATCAGTGGGCCACCAGCTCGCCGC
Source organism: Gemmatimonadaceae bacterium (assembly GCA_041690755.1). Taxonomy (GTDB): domain Bacteria; phylum Gemmatimonadota; class Gemmatimonadetes; order Gemmatimonadales; family Gemmatimonadaceae; genus JAQBQB01. The sequence goes on from JBEPWA010000011.1 coordinate 64,513, forward strand.
CGATTCGGGTGGTCAGGCGCCGGGCGATCTAACACACCGCGTCGCCGCCGCCGCGGCAATTCTCACGTCGCTCGGTGGCGACGTGGAGATCATCGAGACCAACGGCGAGTTGCGCATTCGCGGCTGCGCATGCCCACTGGCCGGTGCAGTGGCCGACCATCCGGAGGTGTGCCACGCCGTGGAGACGTTGGTGGCAGATGTTGTCGGGGCGCCGGTAGTGTCAGCCTGCGAACATGGCGCGCGTCCGCGCTGTTGTTTCGAGATTGACGGGAAAAAGCCAGCGCGCTGAGCTCAGGGCGTGAAGGACATGCCCACCGATGCGCCGCCATGCCCGGTCGGAACGATGGACGTGCCGAGTAACACCCGATCGAGCTTCGTGCGCTTGTGAGTGTGCGCGTAATGAACGACGCGCGAACCGATGAGCGTTCCAACGAAGGCGCCGGCCACGACGTCGCTGGCCCAGTGCTGATTCAAATACATTCGCGTTAGTCCCGGAACGGCCGCGGCCGCGTAGAGCAGCGGCGCGGCATACCAGCTCGCACCCGGATTTCGCTCGTGAATCTCGCCGGCCAGCGCGGATGCCGCAGCGAACGCGGTGGCCGAGTGAAGCGACGGAAAGGAGCGGTTGTCGAAATGCGTGAAGCCCTTGCCCGCCTCAAAGTGATATTGGTCGTTGGGGCTCACACTCGGTCGCGCGCGGCCAAGCGGGCCACGAATGATCTGGCTGATGACGCTCGTGAGGATCACGGACTCGCCGGTGTGCGCGGCCACGTCGGCGATTGTGTTCGAGTGTGACAGCCGCCCAACGCCGTAGGCGAGAATTGCCGCTTCCGTGAGTGTCGTCTCATTCACGTGCGTTAAATCGCCAACCACGTTGTGCCGGGACGTCGATCCCTGGACGCTGGCGGTCTGCGTGTAGCGCGCAATGCGCTTGTCGAAGATCGACAACACCCCGGTGCCCGCGAGCGCCGCCGCGGAATAGGCAAGGTCTCGGCGCGTAAAGAAGGTTTTCGTGGTATCGCCGGAGCTTTGCGCCGCCAGCAACGAAGGAATCGCGCTCACGGTGAGCGCGACGGTCAGCAAGGCGCGGGCGCCTCCACGAAACGATGCTCGAACTTTCATGATCATGCATTTACTCCAGACAAATCCGGTCACGATTGGACGGGTCGTCCATTCGTCGAACTACATGGCCGCAATCGTGCCAGTAGATCCATCCCAAGCAAGTATCGAGCGAGCTTAACCATGATGCGTGAGTGTCAGGTGGCTGTCATCTACTCCCACTACGTTGCTGCCATGCGCAATCCAGACATTCGACTCACTCGCGCGTTTCGCGCCGCTCCGCGTGCGTTCCGGCGCGCATCGGTCTTGGCGCTCGTTGCCGCAGGAGTCGCGGCCGGTCAGACGGCGCCAGCGCCGGCGTATACCGATTCAATACGTCCGCTGTTCGGCTTTCACGACCTGCTGGTCGCCGGCACGTTCGTTGGTGCGACGATCATCGCGTTTCCGCTCGACAAGCGGCTCGCGCACCATCTCGAGAATCCTGGAGCGCAGGCGAACCAATTCTTTCGCCATGCCGCCACGGGACTCGAGGTCATCACGAGTCCTGGCTCGTACGTGATCGGGGCCGGGATGTACGTCGTGGGTCGTGTGGGCGGCTACAACCGGCTGGCGGATCTTGGGCTGCACGGAACCGAGGCCGTGCTCGCGGGTGACGTCGTGACCGGATTGCTCAAGAGCCTGGTGGGACGTTCGCGTCCTTACGTTACCGCCGACACCAATCCGCGCGATTTCAAATTCGGAGGCGGCATCACCAACGGCGATCGTCAATCGTTTCCATCGGGACACGTGACCACGGCGTTTGCCGCAGCGGCCGCGGTGACCGCGGAAACCGGCAGGTGGTGGCCGCGCTCCACGTGGGTCATTGGCCCACTGATGTACGGCGGCGCCACCATGGTCGGATTGTCGCGCATGTATCACAACAAGCATTGGGCAAGCGACGTGGCTCTCGGTGCGGCCATCGGAACCTTTGCCGGTCAGAAAGTGGTGCAGTTCAATCACGAGCATCCAAAGAACGCCCTGGATCGCGCGTTGCTGCACATCTCGCTCGCGCCGGATGGCCGCGGCGGCACAGCGATCGGCTGGTCGATGACGGCGCCGTAGGGCGCCGCGCGCCGGCCAAGTGCCGCGTCGCAAAGGAACGAGCTGGAGATAGGCCGCGAGGGCAGTTGGTAGCTAAGTTTTCTGCACACTCGCGACGAGACCTCTCCACACGTGCACTCTCACAATCGCCTAACTATCGTTGGACCGGGACGACTTGGGACGGCCCTCGCCGCTGCCATGCGCGCGGCGGGGCTCAACGTCACGGGTCCGCTCGGCCGCGGCGCGAACGGCGAGGAGAGCGACGTCGTGCTGCTGTGCGTGCCGGACAGTGAAATCGCGAATGCCGCGGCAGCCGTTGGTCCGGGAAAGCTCGTGGGGCACACCTCCGGCGCCACTTCGCTCGCACCGCTCGCGCCGCACGAGGCGTTTTCGTTGCACCCACTTCTCAGCGTGGCGCGCACGGGCACGCAGTTCAGTGGCGCCGGATGCGCCGTGGCGGGAAGCACCGAGCGTGCGCGTGATACGGCGATGGCGCTTGGCACGACACTCGGTATGCGGCCGTTCGCCATCGCCGAAGCGGATCGCCCGCTGTACCACGCCGCTGCGTCGATGGCATCCAACTATCTCGTGACTCTCGAATGGGCCGCCGAGCAGCTCGCGGCAATCGTGGGCGTGGACCGCGACCATCTCGTGCCGCTCGTGCGCTCGGCGGTGGACCAGTGGGCGAGCGTGGGTGCGCACGAAGCGCTAACCGGCCCGGTTGCCCGGGGCGACGCGGCAACGGTGGAGCGCCAGCGCGCCGCGGTGAACGCGCGCGCGCCGGAACTCCTCTCGCTGTGGGACACACTCACCAGCGCGACGCAGTTGCTGGCGCGTTCGCGAACCACTGCCGCGCAATGAAGACCATCCGCACGATCGCTGAAATGCGGGCTGCGCTCGAGCCGTTCCGTCGCGAAGGCCAGACGATCGCGTTTGTTCCCACCATGGGGTATTTGCATGACGGGCACGCGTCGCTGATGCGGCACGCGCGCGAGACGTGTTCGGTGGTGGTGGTATCACTATTCGTGAATCCCACTCAGTTCAACGACCCCACCGATCTCACGGCGTATCCGCGCGACGAGCAGCGCGACGCGGAACTGGCCGCGGCGAACGGCGTGGATTTCCTCTTCGTGCCGCCGGCCGCTGAGATGTATCCGGCGCGGTTTGCGACAAGCGTCACAGTAATGGGCGTCACGGAACAGCTCGAGGGCGCGGCGCGCGGCGTGGCGCATTTTGCCGGCGTGGCAACGGTGGTCGCCAAGTTGTTCAACATCGTTCAACCGACCAGCGCGATCTTCGGGCAAAAGGACGCCCAGCAGGCGCTGGTCATACGCCGCATGGTGCGCGACCTCGACATGCCAATTCGCATCGACGTTTGCCCCACCGTTCGTGAGCCGGACGGATTGGCGATGTCCAGCCGCAACGTGCGGTTGGATTCCGCGGCGCGTGAGCAGGCGCTCGCCCTGAGCGCGGCGCTGATGCACGCCGAGCGTGCCGTGGCGAGCGGCGAGCGTGACGCCGAAACGCTGCTCGACCTGGCGCGCGATGACATGCAGTCGCGCGGCGTGCATCCCGAATATCTCGAGATCGTGTCGGCGGACGCGCTCGCGGCAATCGATCAGTTGGAGGGGGACGCGCTGTTGGCCGTGGCGGCGTACGTTGGCGGCGTTCGCCTGATCGACAATGTCGTTCTCCGGCCGGCCTGATCCCGTGCCGCAACGACTCACCCCGGTACCCGGTCAACGCGTGACGACGGAAGAACTCCAGCGGCTCAAGGCAACCGGCAAGCCGATCGTGATGGTGACGGCGTACGACTTCACGTCGGCGTCGGTGGCGGAGTCGGCCGGCGTGGACGTGGTGCTCGTGGGCGACTCGGCGGCCATGACGATGCTGGGCTACGAGTCCACCCGTCAGGTGTCGCTCGACGAGATGTTGATGTTGGCCCGCGCCGTGCGCCGCGGCATGCAGCTTCCGCTGCTCGTTGGCGACCTGCCGTACGGCAGCTATGAGAACTCGAATGAGCAGGCGATGGCAACCGCCGAACGGTTCATCGAGGCGGGCTGCGATGCCGTGAAGCTCGAGGGTGGCAGTGCGCCGATCGTCGAACGCGCCGGCGCGCTGATCGCGATGGGCATTCCGGTGATGGGTCACGTTGGGCTGACGCCGCAGAGCACCGGGCTTGGCGAGGGATTTCGCGTACACGGCCGCACCGCCGCCACGGCACTGGAGATTCTCGAAGAGTCCCGAGCGCTCGAGGCGGCAGGAGTGTTCGGCTTGGTGTTCGAAGCCATACCGGCTGCCGTGACCGCGCTGCTCGTGCCGCGGATTGGCGTGCCGGTGATTGGCATTGGTGCCGGCCCCGACACCGACGGGCAGGTGCTCGTGTTCGATGACCTCGTTGGATTGTACGCCGGCCGCACGCCGAAATTCGTCAAGCGATTTGGCGAGATGCGCGCCGACATGCAGTCGGCAGTCGAACGCTATGCCGACGAAGTACGCGGTCGCCACTTTCCCGCGGCAGCGCACACGTATAGTGTCGATCAGGCGGAGCTCGACGCCCTGCGCGACCGTCTCGACGAATGAGAATTCTCATACTCGGCGCCGGTGCAACCGGCGGATACTTTGGCGGACGTTTGGCGGAGGCCGGCGTTGACGTCACGTTCCTGGTTCGCCCGCGGCGGCGCGAGCAATTGCAGCGCGACGGACTGCGCATTTCCGGTCCGCTCGGCAACGTGCAGTTTCCCGTGAAGACCGTGTCGCAACAAGCATTGAAGCCGGGCTACGACATCGTGTTGCTGACGTGCAAGGCGTATGACCTCGAGTCGGCCATCGAGGCCATTGCGCCGGCGATGGACGGACAGTGCGCGGTGCTGCCGTTGCTCAACGGCATGTCGCACTTCGAACGGCTCAACGAACGATTCGGAACTGCCGCGGTGATGTGGGGCACCTGCATCGTGAACACCGAGTTGTTGACGGATGGCCTCATCGAGCAATCAACGACACTGCAGCGGATCATCTTCGGCGAACGAGACCGAACGATTACCGCGCGCGCGCAGACGTTTGCCGACGCCCTGGCGCTGACCAAGGTGGATTGGCAGCTGGCGGACGATATTGAGCGAAATGTGTGGGAGAAAATGTCGCAGCTTTCGACAATGGCGGCGCTGTGCTGTCTGTTTCGCGCCAGCGTTGGCGACATCGTGTCCGCGCCGGGCGGCCCCGAGGCCATCGAGCGGACGCTCGCGGCGAACATCGAAGCCGTGACGCGCGAAGGATTCCCGCCGCGGGCGCCGGCGCTCGACTTCGTGCGGGGCGAGCTGGCGAACCCGAAGAATATGATCACTGCGTCAATCATGCGCGACATGGAAGCCGGGCGCCGCGTCGAGAGCGATCACATCATCGGGTTCATGCTCAACCTGGCGCGAAAGCATGGCGTGGACGACACGATGCTCGCCCTCACGTACACGCATCTCAAGGCGTACGAAGCCCGCCGCGCGGACGGACGATTACCACGGAGCTAGCCGATCATGCGGGTCACATCTGCGTTCGTGGTCGTGCGCCGTGACGTCGCGCTGCTGATCTCCGGCACGGCGCTGGCGATGTCGGCGAAGGCGCAGACCTCGACAACTCCGGCCGCGATGCCGCCGGCGCCGCCGGCTAGCTGGGTCGGGTTGATCGGCGAGTACAGCGCCCCGGCGGGCATGCGGCTCGTGCTCGAGGATGGCGGCAAATTGTATTTTGCTGACACGCTGCATCACGCAGTGCCGATCGCCGAACGCTCGCGCAGTACGTTCAGCATTAGAGGCGACGACGCACACCGCCTGCTCGGCGCGAACGGGAATGTCGTGACGTTCGCGCGCGGCCAGGATGGGCGGTCGATCGCCGCCACGGTGGGCGGAGTGCGCATGTCGCGCCTGGAGATCGGTCCGCGGCCGGGGGTCAACCAACTACGCATTACGCCGGTGCGTCCCGTGGCAGAACTGCGGCGCGAGGCGATGCAGCAGTCGCCACCCAAGGAGACCGGCACGTTCAAACCCGCAGATCTCGTGGAGTTGGTGAAGCTCGATCCAACGATCCAGCTCGAGATCCGCTACGCCACAACGAACAATTTTCTCGGCACCAAGTTCTATGATGAGGCGCGCGCCTTCATGCAGCGACCCGCCGCGGAGGCGGTCGTGCGGGCGAACGAGCAACTACGGTTGCTGGGTTGGGGGTTGTTGATCCACGATGCGTATCGGCCGTGGTACGTGACCAAGATGTTCTGGGACGCAACACCGCTGGACAAGCGCTGGCTGGTCGCGAATCCCGCCAAGGGTTCGTTGCACAACCGCGGGTCGGCGGTGGATCTCACCATGTTCAACTTGAAAACCGGCAAACCGGTGGAGATGCCGAGCACGTACGACGAGAGCACTGAACGCGCGCACGCCGACTATCCGGGCGGAACGTCGCGGCAGCGCTGGCTGCGGGCCGTGCTGCGCCGCGCCATGGAAGCGCAGGGCTTCACGGTGAATCCCGACGAATGGTGGCACTTCGACTACAAGGATTGGCGCAGCTACGCGATCGGTAACATTCCGTTCAGCGAGATAAGGCAATAGCGCCGCGAGGCGCTACGGGAGCGCCCAGCGCTTTTTGAGTCGCTCGTATTCGCGCGCCGGTAGCTGCACGAGCGCCGGCCGGCGTCGGTCGTCGAGCCACGCTCCAACTATCTGTAATTGATCGGCGTCGAACGCCGTGCAGCCCGCGGTTGTCGAGCCCGGCCCGGCCCAGATATGCAAGAAAATGCAAGAGCCGCGGCCCTTCACGGGCGGTGCGGCGTTGTAGCTGACGATGACGCCCATACGGTACTGCCCTACGGTGCGCATATGCTCGGCGCTTGCCCAGTCAATGCGCGGAACGGCGTCGCGGCGTACGACGGTGTTGTAGTGCATTGATGCGGTGTCGTCTACACAGTCGCTGCTGGGCAGCAGCTGCGTGTACGGCAGGCGGCCCCACACAGCAGAGTCGCGCGCGGCAAATCCGAACAGTGTGTCGAGCGGAAAGACCCCGGCCGGCGACCGACCGTCGCCTTCGTACTTGTGCGGCGCCTTTACGTCGAGCGCGCGACCGAGATCGTCGAAGCCGACGCCCCACGCCAGCCCGGTTCGCCCAACGACGATGGGCACTGCGCCGCCGACCGCGCGCCACGGTGCTTTGGCGCTCGCGCGCTCGAAGCGTTTGAGCGTTCCCGATAACGAATCCCATTGCGGCGTAATCACGACCACGAGCTGTTCGGCGCGCGCGAGGACGGGCGGCGCGGCAACGCGCGTGGCAGCGCGCGTGACCGACTGGGCGCCAAGCGGCGGCGTGATCGCGAGGGCGACGCAGCTCGCGGCGATGGCGATGGCGATGGCGATGGCGTGTGAGATGGTGCGTCGGATCACGGTGTGCTCGCGATGTTGGTGAGCGCTTTGCAAACGTCGTCCATTTCCGCGGCGAGCTGCCGAATCAACTCGGCGGCGGGGAGGCGTCGCGCGAGCGGAGCACCCTGCCCCGCCCAGAGCGACAGGAACTCGATGCGACCCTCGTTTGCCGCTGCGCTTCGGAGCGCGCGAGTGAGATCGTTCTGGTATGGGAACGGCAAGATTGCATCGGCTTCGGTCGCCGACTCGACCTCGCGCATGAAGCGATTGACGATGCCCCGCGCGGGTCGGCCGGAAAACGCGCGCGTCGTGCGCGTCTTGCCCGGATCGGCGGCAACTACCGCTGCCTTGTAATTTGGCGCGACGCCGCATTCGTCGCAGGTGAGGAACGCGGTGCCCATCTGCACCGCAGCGGCGCCGAGTGCGAGCGCAGCGATGATACCGCGTCCGTCCATGATGCCGCCGGATGCGAGCACCGGCACGCGTACCGCGTCCCCGATTTGCGGAACGAGCGCCATTGTGCCGATCATCGACTCGGCGAACGGGCCTGCGAAGGTACCGCGATGCCCACCGGCTTCGCTGCCTTGGGCAACAATTGCATCGACGTCGCTACACTCCAGCTCGACAGCTTCCGCCACGGTGGTCGCCGTGCCGATGACAAATATTCCCTTGTCCTTGAGGCGGGCGACGCGGTCGGGAGAGAGATTACCAAACGTCGAGCTGAAGACGCGCGCACCGCCGGCCAGTACGGCCTCGAGTTGGTCGTCCAAATTCAAGCGGGGTGAAACCGGGGCGGCCGGTGCGGGTATTTCCATTTCGGCGTGGTACGCGGCAACGAGGGTGCGCGCCGTGCTCTCGGCGTTCGGAACCGGCGGCACCGGCGTTGGCACGAAGAGATTCACGCCGAACGGCCGATCCGTTTTCGCTCGGACGCTGCGACAATTCTCGGCGATGTCGTGAGGGGACATGTAGGCGGCGCCGATGCACCCCAACGCACCGGCGCTCGACACGGCCGCCACGAGCTCTGGCGGCGTTGCGTTCGCGCCGGCCATAGGTGCCTGAACGATGGGGTGACGCAGGCCGAGCACCCGCGTGAAGTTCGTCTGCATGCAGTATCGTAATTCGAAAGCCGCCTGAAACGCCAACCTTGGTGATCTCCGTTACCGCGCCGGCCGCGCCGGAAGTGTTCTGTCTGTTCTCGTCCGTTACTCGAAGCCGAATCGTCCGATGCAGCAGCCAATCGAAGCCCCAACACCCAGCGCGCTCGCCGATCTCGTGTCGCGGTGCGACCAGATAAACCGTTACGAAACGCAGCTGACGGCTGCCGAAGAAGCGCGCATCGCCGCGTTGGCTTCGGGCATCCTGGTAATGCGTCAGGTGTTGAGGTTAGCGCCGCTCGACCCCGAAACGCTGCCCATGCGACAGCGCCGCATCCAGCATTGGGCGTTGACGGGTGGCCATCTCAAAGAACTGGAGACCTCGCTTGTCCATTCGATACGCGGCGCATTGGCGCTCGACGAACACGAGCAGGTAAAGATTCTGTCGGACCGGAACTGGCGGGGTCAGTGGCAGACCGTCACGCTGTGGAAGAACGGCGAGGGCGGACTGGGCGCGGCAGACATGATGACCTTTCTCGCCCGGGTCGCGGCGTTTGCGCAGCAGCGCACACCCGATGTGGCGCGCGTGCTGTTGGCGCGGAGCGAAGCAGTGACGGTGGCGCAGTCGCTGATGTCAGAAGGGCCGCGCGCTCGCGGTGCGTGACACCGCGGTAGCTGCCGCGCTGGACCCGCCGCGACCGCGCGGCGGGGTGGGCGCCCAGACTGCGGTGTCGGCCGCACTCGCGGGACCGATCTTCCCTTCCACGGCTTTGGAAAGCGCCGCCGGATCATAGACACGGCCGGCCTTGATCACCAGCCGCGGCGCGCGCACGCGGCGAATGTCCTGCAGCGGATTGCCGCGCACCACCACCAGATCCGCCCATTTCCCCGGCTCGATGGAGCCGAGTCGATTTCCGACGCCCATGGCGCGGGCGCTATTGATCGTGGCGATTTTGAGAACGGCGGCGTTGGGAATTCCGGAGAGCGACAGCGACAGCAATTCGCGATTCACTGCAAAGGGCGTGAAGTATTCGCCCCAACTCGGATGGTCGGTACCGAGCGTGATGAGGTCGCCCCCGCCGGCGTCATAGAATGCTTTGACTTCCTTTCGCTTAGTCCAGTAGATGTTCTCGAACTGGTCGTTCACCGGGCGTGGCGGCCGCGCGTCGATCACGCCGCGCATGTAGGGTGTGAGGAAACGCTTCTCGTCGGTGAAATAGGCGTAGACCTGGGGGTCCTTTCTGCCGTAGTAGCCGTAGGCGCTGAGTGTCGCGTCATAGTAGACGTGCTGGGTTTTGAAGAGCGCGGCGATCTTCCTGAACGCCGGCGTGTCGAACGTCATGTGCTCGTACGACGCATACGCCGATCGGTCCGGAGTGAACGCGTCGCCGCCCATGAAGTGTTCGACGCGGTCGATGCCCATGAGAATGGCGTCGCGCGGGTTGACGCTGTTGCGATTGCCTGAGTCGAGATGCCCCGTCACCGTGAGTCCGTGAAAGTGGGCGCGCTCGATGAGCGCCTTCAACTCGGTTGGCGTAATGCCTTTAGCCTTGAAGCCCTTTACGCCGAGCTCGGCCCAGTGGTCAACTTCGTCGTAGATCTGCTGCGTCGTGATGTTGCGATCCCACCCGGGACGCGCGGTGCCGAAGTAGGGGCCCGAGTTGAGCAGCCGCGGTCCCGGCTCGAGACCGTTGTCGATGCGGATGCGAAGGTTGCGCATGGCATTCGGGTCCATCTCGCCAGCGGGAAAGGTGGACGTGACGCCGTTGGCGAGAAAGAGCGACGGATAGGCGAGCGTCTCGTCTTTGCGGCCGGCGTTGAACAGTTCGATCGCGTAGTGCGCGTGGAGATCGAACAGGCCCGGGATGACAGTTTCGGTATCGGCGAGCTGAATGCGTTCGGCGTTGGCCGCGGCTACTGACAGGTCCCCGCCGACGCGCAGGAGCTTGCCGGCGCGAATGAGTATGCCGGGATTGTGAACGCGGTCGTTGGCGGTGGAGGTGAAGAGCCAGCCGCCGGAGATGACGATGTCGCGCTCTTGCGCAGGAGCGACGCGGAAGGCCAGCACCAGGAAGAGCAGGACGAGGCGATTCATTTTCTCTCGCAGGGGACAAAGGCGATCATTGCGTTCTTGACAGGCTTCTAAACGCTTCTAGACGGGCGATGCAAGATCCCTCGCTACGCTCGGGATGACACCGGTTGCCGCATGCTGCTACGGACAAGCAGCGGAAATGTGAGTGCATAAAGCCCTGCGCCCAGCACCCAGACGGCTCCGATCCAGGTACTCTTCGTATAGAAATACACGGTGGTGCCGACCAGCGGACCAATGATCGCCGTGAGACTGGTGATGCTGGCGATGACGCCCTGCAGTTCGCCCTGCTTGGACTCGTCCACCTGCTTGGACATTAGCGATTGCAGCGCCGGCTGTCCCACGCCGCCGAGCGCAAAGAAAGGCGCCAGCGCGAACGCAACCCAGCCATGGGTCGCAATCGAGATGACGATGAACGCCGACCCGTCGAAGAACATGCCAATGGCAATCGTGCGCATCTCGCCGAATCGCTTCGTGACCGGCCCGGTGAGCAGCGCCTGCGCGCCGGCATGGCACACACCAAACGTGGCGAGCGACAGGCCCACCATCACGGTGCTCCAGTGGAACCGATCCTGGCCGTACAGCACCCAGATACTACCGGGAATGTTTCCCACAAAGCCAAACACGAGACAGAGTGCGAGCAGCGGCACCAGCGGCTTCAAGCCGAGCGCCCACTTCACCGGGCCCATTGGGTTGAGCGTAGACGGATCGAACTTTCCGCCGGCGAGCGTGCGAGACTCGGGCAACACGAAGTAGACGAGCGCAAAGTTCGCCCCGTTGAGAATGGCGGCAACGAGAAAGGGTGATCGCAGCCAGATCTCGCCCATCGCACCGCCGATCACCGGACCAATGATGAAGCCGATGCCGAAGCAGGCGCTCATGTAGCCGAACCGCTTCGCTCGCTCCTCGTACGACGTGATGTCCGTGATGTACGCTGTGGCCACGGCCATGTTCGCACTGGTGATGCCGGCGATTGCGCGGCCCACGAGCAGCACCGAAAACATCGGCGAGAACGTCATGAACAGATAGTCCACCGTCGCGCCGCCGATCGACACGAGCAACACTGGCCTGCGGCCGAAGCGATCGCTCATCGCGCCGAGCACCGGCGAGAAGACGAACTGCATGAACGCGTAGAGCGCGAGGATCACTCCGTACATGACGGAGACTTCGCTCGAGCCGGTCACCTCCTTCAGAAGGTCCGGCAGGATCGGAAAGATCAATCCGATCCCGATCGAATCGAGCGTGATGACCGAGAGTATGACGGCGAGTCGCTTGTTCATGGCGCGCGACGAACGCTCGGCAAGTGTGCTCAGCGATCGATTGCCTTGAGATTGGCCGGCGCGTACCGATCGCCGGCAATCTCACCGGCGGGCACCGCGGCTTCGAGCTCGGCCACGTCTGCTGCCGTGAGCTCCACGTTTGCGGCGGCTGCGTTCTCCTCGAGATATTTTCGGCGCTTCGTTCCCGGAATGGGAACCACGTCGTTGCCGCGCGACATCACCCAGGCGAGAGCGAGTTGGCCGGCCTGAACGCCCTTCCGGTCGGCGATCGCCCGCACACGGTCCACGAGCACCTGGTTCTTCTCGAAATTCTCGCCGGCAAAACGTGGGTATCGCATGGTGCGGGAGTCACCCGCTACCAGATCACTCGGCTTGGTGATGGTCCCTGTGAGAAAGCCGCGTCCCAGCGGGCTGTAAGCCACGAAGCCAATGCCCAACTCTCGGACCGTGGGCAGAATTTCCGCTTCGACATGCCGCTCCCACAGGGAGTATTCGGTCTGCAGCGCCGTGATCGGATGCACTTTGTGCGCGCGGCGAATCGTGGCCGGCGACGCCTCGGAGAGCCCGAGGTAGCGAACCTTTCCCGCCGCGACCAGTTCCGACATGGCGCCCACGGTGTCCTCGATCGGCGTTTGAGGGTCCACACGGTGTTGATAGTACAGGTCGATGTGATCGACGCCGAGCCGCTTCAACGACGCATCGCAGGCGGCATGCACGTACTCCGGCTTCCCACTTACGGCAAAGAACTTGGGGTCGTCCTTCTTGCGCTGGTTCGCAAATTTTGTCGCAAGGAAAACTTCATTCCGCCGGCCGCGAATGGTCTTGCCGACCAACTCCTCGTTGTCGCCCATGCCGTACACGTCGGCCGTGTCGAGCAGCGTTACTCCCAGGTCGAGCGCGCGCAGAATCGTCGCCGCGGACTCCTCGTCGTTCCGAGTGCCGTAGAACTCGCTCATTCCCATGCATCCGAGTCCCATGCGGGAGACCACGGCACCCTGCGAGCCGAGCTTGATCGATTCCATACTGAGTTCCACGCGGTCGGGAATGAGTCACAGCGTCAATGTCTGCGGCGAAAAGGTACGCCACCGGCAAGCGCGCGGGTACTACCGGCCGAATTGGCGTGGAACAATGCGCTGAGGGCCGCTGCGTCGTATTTTCAGCAATCCCGGCTGGTCCCGACGTTTCGCTTCAACCACGTGTCCCCTTCATGCGCACTCGTTTCAGCTCCCGGCGCGGCGTCTTTGCTGCTCTCGTGCTCGCGGTCTCGATCGGCGGTTGCAGCCGTGGCGACACGCGCGCGGGCGTGCGCGTGGTGTCGGTATCGAAACAGATCAACGAATACCTCTACGACATCCACGCCGAATCGATACTCGTCGCCCGCGATCTCACGTCGATTTATCCGCCGCAGATCCTGACGCTGCCATCGGTGGGCTATCATCGCGCGCTGAGCGCCGAGGGCATCATTTCGATGAAGCCCACGATGCTGCTCACGGACGGCAACATGGGACCGGACGCCGTGATCGAGCAGGTGAGGAAAGTGGGCATTCCCGTCGTCATCATGACACCAGGCTCTGGCCAGGACAGTGCACAACTGCTCATGAGCGAACTCGGCAAGAAGTTTGATCATAAGTACCTCGCCGACAGCGTGATCGGGGCGTGGCGAGCGGGCATGGCCGCGGCGTTGGCAGACACCTTGAAATGGGGCGGCAAGCCAAAGCCCCGCGTCATGGTTATGCACATGGGACAGATCGCGAACAGCTACCTGGCGCTTAAGCGTGGCTCGCCGGCCGATCAGATGATTCAGTGGGCCGGCGGCGTCAACGCCATCGACTCGGTGGGCGGCATGCTGCGTCTCACGCCCGAGTTGATCGCCAAGGCGGCGCCGGACATCATCATTGCCACGGACGTGGGGTTCGACCGACTCGGCAGCGCAGACAAGTTCGCGGAGATGCCGGGCGTCTCCCTGACGCCGGCCGGAAAGTCGAAGCACATCTATCGCGTCGATGAAACGGAAGTGATGTATTTCGGTCCGCGCACGGCGGCGACGATCAAGAAGATCGCGGGTTGGCTGCATCCGTGACCGCGTGCAACTGACGGCGGGCCAGTGACGGTGAGTCGGTGACGGGAACGGCGCGACGCGGATACGCGGGCACGTACGTTGTGCTGGCGGTGGCGCTTGCCGCGGCGCTGGTGGCGTCGGCGGGAATTGGCGCGTTCACGTTCACACCGGCGCAGATCATCAGCTACGTGGCGCAAGCCGCCGGGTGGGAGCCGTTGCGAACCGCCGATGCGCTGGGGCGGAGCGTGTTTTTTCAGCTCCGCCTGCCCCGTGTGCTGATGTCCGGCCTCACCGGCGCCGTGCTCGGGGTTTCCGGAACTCTAATGCAGGGATTGTTTCGGAATCCGATTGTCGAACCTGGGCTGGCCGGCACGTCGGCGGGCGCGGCGCTCGGCGCGTCGATGGTGTTCGTGCTGGGTAGCGGCAGCGCGCTGGCGTTCACCACGCTGCTCGGTGCGTTCGCGGTACCGCTGTTTGCGTTTGCCGGCGCATTTGCGGCGACGATGCTCGTCTATCGCATTTCGTCGTCGTTCGGCAAGGTGAACGTGTTCACGCTGCTGCTGGCCGGGATTGCGGTGAACGCCGTGTGCGGCGCTGGTACGGGATTTCTCTCGTACATCGCCCGCGATCCGCAGGCGCGCAACATCACGTTCTGGAGTCTCGGCACGTTCACCACGGCAGATTGGCGCGGCGTCACGCTGGTGGCGGTGTGTTTCGCGGTCTGCTTTGTGTGGTCGCTTCGCTCCGGGAAAGCGCTGAACGCGCTGATGCTCGGCGAGGATGAAGCGGCTCTGCTGGGCGTCGATCCACAGCGGCTGATCTTTCGTCTGCTCGTTATCAATACGCTCATGGTTGCCGTGGCTACTGCCATGGTTGGCGTGATCGCGTTCGTGGGCCTCGTTGTGCCGCACGTGCTCCGCATGCTGCGCTCGTCGGACTATACGTTCTTGCTCCCGGCCTCAGCGTTGCTCGGCGCGGTCTCCATGGAAGTGGTGGACATTGTGGCGCGCGTCGTGATTCCGCCTGCCGAGCTTCCGGTGGGAATCATTACGGCGATCGTTGGCGCTCCGGTTTTCCTGTGGATTCTGTTGCGTGAACAGCGCCAAGGCGGTTCAGGCTTCTATGGTTGAGGTGCGCAACGTCACGTACCGGGCCGGCGGCACGCTGATACTGGACGACGTGACCGTGCGCTTTAGGCCGGGGCGCTTCAACGTGATTCTCGGACCAAACGGTGCGGGAAAGTCCACGCTCCTGCGTCTGGCGACCGGACTCGCGAAACCGACCACCGGCGACGTGCGCTACGAGGACCGGCCGCTCGGCACTATCGAACCGGAGACCCTCGCCCGCACGCGCGCCGTGCTGTCGCAGCACGTGCACCTGGCGTTTCCGCTGCCGGTGATCGACGTGGTGATGATGGGGCGATATCCGCACTACGGTCGCGTGGCCTCGGGCAAGGATCGCGAGATCGTCGATCGCGCGCTGGAGATGGTGGGGATGGTGGGCAAGCGCAATCAGGCGTACCCAACGCTGTCCGGCGGCGAACAGCAAAAGGTGCAACTGGCGCGCGTGCTCGCCCAGATCTGGAATTACGACGACCCCGCTCCAGGCGTGCCAGGCCAGCACCGGTATCTGTTTCTCGACGAACCCACGAGCAGCCTCGACGTCCACTATCAGATTCACTTGCTCGACATCGCTCGCGGCCTGCTCGATCACAACTGCACAGTTGTCGCGATCCTGCACGATCTCAACGTGGCGTTCGAGTACGGCACGCATTTCGTGCTCCTCGAGAACGGCCGCCTGGCGCGGGAAGCTGAGCGCGCCGCAGACATCACCGCCGAGGAGCTCGAGCGGGTGTTCCGCGTGCGGGCACGCCGAGTCGATGATGCAGTCGGCGGCGGAGCGTTCTGGCGATTCAGTCTGTAGCGGAGGCGCGCCGCGGGGTGTAAGATCGGGTCTCCCAGACCAGATCCCATGACTACTGCTTTTGCCGTAGCTCCGACCGTAGACAGCATTCGCGACACCGTCGTCGAGTGGCGCCGGTATATGCACCGCAATCCCGAGCTCTCGTTCCACGAAGAGCGAACGTCGCAGTGGATCGCCGACCGGCTCGCGGAATTTGGCGGCCTCGAAATCAGCCGGCCCACGCCAACGAGCGTCATGGCCCGCCTGATCGGCGCGCGCCCGGGGCCGGTGCTGGCGATTCGCGCCGACATCGATGCGCTGCCTATCACCGAGCAAAACACCCACGACTTCGTGTCGCAAACGCCGGGCGTGATGCACGCCTGCGGGCACGATGGACACACGTCAATGTTGCTCGGCGCGGTGGCGGTGCTCGTGGGCAAACGTGACCAGCTCACCGGCGAAGTGCGATTTTTATTTCAGCATGCCGAGGAGATGCTGCCAGGCGGGGCGCAGGAGATGGTGAGTGCCGGCGTCATGGACGGAGTCGATCTCGTTGTCGGCGCGCATCTGTGGCTCGGGCAACCGTTCGGCGAAGTGGGCGTAAAGACCGGAGCGCTGATGGCGGCGCCGGACACATTTCGCATTGCGATCAATGGAACCGGCGGCCACGCGGCGATGCCGCACATGTCGGTAGATCCAGTGGTCGTTGCCGCGCAGGTGATCATCAACCTGCAGCACGTGGTGTCGCGGAACGTCGATCCGATTGCGTCGGCCGTGCTCTCCGTGACCAAGATCAACGGCGGCACGATGCACAACGTCATTCCGGGGTTCGTGGTGCTCGAGGGGACGATCCGAACGTTCGACCCGGCGGTGCGCGCCGCGATTCCAATGGTCATGGCGCGCATCATTGGCGGAGTGACTGCGGCGCACGGTGCTACCTACGAGTTGAGCATTGATCGGGGCTACCACTCGGTGGTCAACGACGAGCGGGCCAGTGACCTGTTGCGCCGCGCCGTTGTTCGCGCGCTTGGAGCAGGCGTGCTCGTGGAGGCAGTGCCGACGATGGGCGGCGAAGATTTTTCGGCGTATCAGCAGGCCACGCCCGGATCGTTCTTCTACATTGGCGCGCGCAATGAAGAACGCGGTATCGTGCATCCACATCATCATGAGTGTTTCGATCTCGACGAACGCGCGCTCGACTACGGAACGCGCATCTTCGTGGCGGCAGCACTCGAGCACCTGGGCGCCGTCAAGTGACGGACGACGACCGGGCCCGCAAACTTCGGCCGTATCACGCCGCGGCGTTGCTCCCAGCCATCGGCTTGCTGGCAGGAATTCCGTTTGCCAACCGCATTGAGCCGTACGTGTTCGGGCTGCCGTTCCTGTTGTTCTGGATCGTGGCGTGGGTGGTTGCGACGTCGGGCATTATGGGAGCGATCTGGCTGCTCGACCGGCGCCGGTCATGAACCCGGCCCTAGCGGTCCTCGGTGCGTTCTTCGCGATCGCGGTGGGGCTGGGGCTGCTGGCCCGGCGCGGGCGCGACATGAACCTCGAGCAATGGAGCGTTGGCGGGCGCGGCTTCGGCTCGATGTTCGTGTTCCTGCTGATGGCCGGCGAGATTTACACGACCTTCACGTTCCTTGGCGGCAGCGGCTGGGCATACGGCAAGGGCGCCCCGGCGTTCTACATTCTGTGCTACGGCGCGATTGCCTATAGCCTGTCGTACTTTCTGCTGCCGGTGATCTGGCGCTATGCGCAGCCGCGGCGACTGGTGTCGCAGGCGGATTTCTTCATTGCGAAATACGACAGCCCGGCGCTCGGCATACTCGTGTCGATCGTGGGTGTTGCCGCGCTGGTGCCGTATCTGGTGCTCCAGCTCAAGGGGCTCGGCATCATCGTGTCGGAGGCGTCGTATGGATCGATCGCACCATCGACGGCGATTTGGGCGGGGACGGCGGCGCTCGTGGGGTACGTCGTGGTGTCTGGTGTGCGCGGGTCGGCGTGGACCGCCGCGCTCAAGGACGTGATGATCCTCGTTGTGGTCATCGTGATCGGCGTGTATCTGCCGCTGCATTTCTATGGCAGCTATCGCGCGATGTTCCAGGGCATCGAGCAGGCGCATCCAGGCTTCCTCACGCTTCCGAATTCCGGAATGAGCCCGGTGTGGCTCATCTCCACCGTGCTCCTCACGGCGATGGGTTTCTACATGTGGCCGCAGTATTTCGCCAGCGTGTACACGGCGCGCAGTGATGAGGTTTTTCGCAAGAACGCCGTGCTGCTGCCGCTCTACCAGCTCGTGATATTGTTCGTGTTCTTTGCCGGCTTCGCAGCCATTCTCGCCGTGCCAGGATTGAAAGGCGCCGACGCCGACCTTTCGCTTTTGCGAATGTCAAAACAGGCATTTGGCCCGTGGTCGGTGGGATTGATCGGTGCCGCCGGCCTGCTGACGGCCCTCGTGCCCGGATCGATGATCCTCATCACCGGCGCGACCATCGTGGCGAAAAATATCTACCGCGCGGCTGCTCCCGCGGCGAGTGAGCGCACCGTGGCGCTGGTGGCGCGCGGCTTCGTGCCGGTGATTGCGGTCGTGGCGGCGATCCTGGCGCTGCGCGGCGGGCAGGCGATCGTTGCACTGTTGCTGATGGGCTACAACTTCGTGACGCAGCTCTTTCCGGCGCTCGTGCTCTGCCTGGGGGAGCGGCCCAAGGTGAGCGCAACGGCGGCGTTCGCGGGGATTCTTGCCGGTGAGGTGACCGTGGCAGCGATCTCGCTGAGCGGGTCATCCATGGCGACGCTCATGCCTTCCGCCCCGCACTATCTCACCGATATGAATGTCGGGATCGTCGCGCTCGGCGTGAACGTGGTGGTGCTGGCGGCCGTAGGACTGACGACGGGTGCAATGTCATCCCGAGCGTAGCGAGGGATCTAGCGTCGGAGGCTTGTCATCCCGAGCGTAGCGAGGGATCTAGCGTCGTCCGTCTTATAATTGCCACGAAGGAAGATGGTGGTATCAACCGGTGAGTGCACCAGTGGGGTATAACACTCATCGGA
>JBEPWA010000012.1:0-80898 GCA_041690755.1 Gemmatimonadaceae bacterium
CGCTCGAGACGAATCCAGTTCATCTCGCGACCGCGCTCGATGTTGAAGCCGGGGCGCGCATCGGCAAAGTACGTGGCGTTCTGCCAGTAGGCGCCGACGGTGGGAATGTTGTTTTCGGAATAGCAGGCCGTGACGCACGCCGAACACCCGGTGCAGCGCGCCAGATCGACGGTCATGGCCCAGCGACGCTTGGCCATGCCGCGCGGATCGTTCGGGTCGTACAGACCCTTTTGCGTGCCGTGATCGGCCGCCGTTGGCGCACCGAAATCACCCTGCGCGTCAGCCGCCACCGGCGAGCGAAGGCCCGGCAGGAATGCGTGGCTGGCGTCGCCCGGGAGCACTTCTGCTTCCGGTTCAGGCTTGTTCAGATCGGCCGCGTTGACCGCCTGCGCAATGCCGCGGCCATGCTGGCGCGCCGAGCCTTCCGTGCTCGGAAGAATGCGGCTGTCGCCGGTCTTGCTGATCGATGCTTTCGTCGCCGTGAGCACCAGGTCGCCGGCGCCATTGATTCCAACTGGAACCAGATCGAGCGCGTTCACGCCAATGTCGCGCGAGTAGCGGCCGTAGCCCCACTGCAGATCGCCGATCTTGTGATTCTTGGGCTCGAACATCGCCATCTTCGTTGCCGAGACGTGTCCCTGCCCCATAGGAATGGCGATGGCGTTCTTGTGAATGCCGAGATACGGATACACCGGCGCACGGACAGTGCCGGTTGCCGTCTTGACGTCTACAATGTCGCCACGCTCTAAGCCCAAACGTTCCGCCGTCTCGGGATGCACCTCCACCCACGAGCTCCAGCAAATCTTGGTGACGGGATCGGGCAGCTCTTGCAACCACGGCTTGTTGGCACCGCGACCGTCGCCGAACAACGCGGACTGGTACGTGACCAGGAACAAGTCGCCCTGACTGCTGGCAATCGACGTTGGCTTGGCCACCGGAGCGCCGGGCGCGGCCGACGCGGCCCGCGGTGCGAGGTTGCCGGCCATGACGCCAGTGGGGAGCGCCGCGGTGAGTGCAGCCGCGCCACCGGGAAAGGTCGAGATGAACCACGTGCGATAGTCCGCCGCGGGAAATTTCGCGGCGTTCGCGGCATCCTTCCGTCCGAGCGCAATGAGCACATCGCCCGTGGAACCCTTGAGCGTCGAAAAGACCGGATCCATGGCGGGTTGCTGCAAGCCGATCGTGCCGCGAATGGGCTCCGCGTCGCCCCACTGTTCGAGCGAGTGGAGATCGGGAATGATCAGATCGCACATCTCTGTCGTCTCATCCGGGTAGGATGAGAAGCTGACCTTGAGGGCGACCT
The DNA here is from genome assembly GCA_041690755.1 of Gemmatimonadaceae bacterium. Classification (GTDB taxonomy): domain Bacteria; phylum Gemmatimonadota; class Gemmatimonadetes; order Gemmatimonadales; family Gemmatimonadaceae; genus JAQBQB01. Next base: position 1,304 of record JBEPWA010000012.1, read on the forward strand.
TCTTGAATGCGTCAGGAAAGTTGACCGCTTTGGGCAGTGCGAACGCCGGGTTGGTGCCGCGAACGAACGCGACGCCCACCTGTCCACCGCGCATCCGTTCAACGGCGCCGAGCACTTGGTCGAGGCGGGCAATTCCGTCGAACGCGGTGATTGGCTCCGCCGGCTTGATCGTGGTGCCCACGGCGCCGGACGCCTGATTGATCGCGGCCACCGCGAGCGCCACTTCAAGCGCGTTGTCGCCGCTCGCACCGGAGAGTACGAGTGCCGGCTTCGCCGAGGCGATCTCGTTGGCCAACCGCTGGAGTACTGCGGCATCTGCGCCGCTCTCCGTGGCTGCCTGCTGAATGCTGCCCTTTCCGGCGAGCGCGTTGGCAATGGCCAACTCGCTGCCCGGATTGCAGGCAATCCACTCGTCGGCATTGAGGCCGGTGAGCGAACGCCGGGGGCCGATGTACCAGAAGCGCGGCGCGCCATCGAGCTTGGCGCGTGCGTCGGCAAAGTCCAACTGCTGCGGTACGTTCGCGCCCCAGCTGTCGAGGAAATCCGCGCCGAACGACACGATCAGCTTGGCGTCCTTGAAGCTCAGACTCGGCCACGACACGCCGTACGAGCGGCGGTTGGCCTCGAGGGCCGCGCCATCCGCTTCGAAGTCCACGCTGAGGTGGGCCGGCATGCCATAGGTGGCGAGCCACGAATCCAGGAAGCGCGGGAAACTGCCGCTCTCGTGCTGGTTGAGGAACACTGCGCCGCCCTTCTGCGCCGTGCCCAACGCCGTGCCGAGACGCGCAATGCCGTCTTCCCACGTGGTGGTATGCCAACCGCTGGCATCACGGAACATTGGCGTGCGAAGGCGGTCAGGGTTGTACAACCCCTGGAGCGCCGACTGGCCGCGGGCGCACAGCGCGCCCTTGTTCAGCGGATGATCCGGATTGCCTTCGAGCTTGATCGAGCGGCCGTCGCGGGTCTCGGAGATGATGCCGCACGCCGCCGAACATTCGCGGCACGTGGTGGCATAATAGGTCGAGACGCCCGGCACGGTGTCATCGGGAGATACGAGATATGGAATGAGCTTTCCCGCGTCCTCCGAGCAGGCGGAGGTGGCAAGCACCGCGCTGGACGCGCCGAGAACCTTGAGGAAGTCCCGGCGCTTGACGCCAGTCTTGGTAGTGTCCTGGCTCATAATTAGTAGTGGCAGTTGGCGCAGTCGTAGCGCGCCTTCTTGCGCTCGCCCGAGGCGAGGGCGAGCAGGGCGGGAGACCCGCTTGCCGGCGTGCCGGCTTGCTGCGGCAAGTATCCGGCGGCTTCGAGTCCTTCCTTGGGGCTATAGCCGTTCACGTGACAACTGACGCACCAGCCCATGTTCAGGCTGGAGGCCTGATAGACCCGATCCATTTTCTGGATCTGGCCGTGACAGCTCTGGCAGGTGACGCCGGCGTTGACGTGCCGCGTATGCGGAAAGTGCACGTATTCCGGAAGTTTGTGGATTCGCACCCACGGAATGGGCTTCGCATTCGGGCCCATGCCCGCGCCGGGCATTTTGATGTCGGCGTACTTGTACAGCTTCTCCAGCTCGACGCTATGCCGCTTCGGGCCGAGGTCCGTTGCCGGGCGGTCGGGGCCGATCAGGTTGTGGCAACCGACGCACGTCGAGACGGCCGGGAGTCCCGGATCCATCGACTTGTTCGCCGCGTTGTGACAATAGAGGCAGTTCATGCCCAACTTCTGCACGTGAACCGGGTGCGGAAAGTTGATTGGCTGAACAGGGGAGCTGTGTTGCGAAGAGGAGGCGCCGCTGTATGCAGATAGCATTACGGCGCCGACGGCCAGGGCGATAAGCCCCGGGATGGCGGTCCACTTCCTTCGCTTGGTCATCGCGATGTGGTGATGTGTCGGGTCAGCGGCGGCTTGTGAACAAATTCACAAGCCCCCAACCGGCCGAGAAATCTGAACTCCACGAGATGCCCACGCAAGTGCGCAAACATGGTGTCCAGACGAGGTTAATCCTAATCGGACTTGGTTGGTCTGTCTGCCAAGAGTAACCGTCATTGGCTCCTCTGCACAGTCCGGTCTGTGGCAGCCGAACAAATTGTTGCCGCGTCGGCCAACACTGCACCGCGAACATCGTCCGGCAACAGGTCCAAATTCGCGCGCGGTGTCTGCGTCAAACGCATGGGCCAATGCGTGCCGAAAACAAACCGCTCAGCGCCCACCGTCCGAAATAGCTTGGCCAAATGGTCTTCCGGCGGACCCCAAATCCAGGAAATGTCCCAGAAGACCCGACGTTGCTCCTCGTAGGTGAGACTCCAATGGACTTCCTCGATCATCTCGCGTCCGGCCGCGGTCACGACGAGACGAACGGCGTTGCCGGCCCGCGCCAGGTCGCGAATGGCCGCCGCGGCAAGGTCCCCGGCGCCGTCCATGGGATGGCGCTGTCTGAGATCCTCAAAGCGAACGGTGAGCAGCGTAGCCATTCCCTGTTCCCCGGCTGCGATTGCGAGGTCGCGCATCCCAGCATCATGCGGGCCAAGGCCCCACTGTGGCGGGTATACGCGGACGGCCGGCGCACCGGCGCTGGCGGCGGTGTGAAGCGAGCGTTCCCAGTGCGGCCAGTCGGGACGCACGACGGGCACCGGGCGGAGGCGCGACGCGAACGGCTCCAGCGCCTTGTACAACTCGCCGTTGCCCGCGCCCGGATCTCGATGGAACGCCGACGGCAGGTGCCCCACCCACGCCGACTGCAGGCCTTCGCGGTCGAGCACCCGCACTAGAATCTCCGGATCGGGATGCGGGACATGACGAAACGGATACGGCCCAATGAGCGCGTTGACGTCGATCATGCCGGCACCCCGCCGGGCGCCGTAGCGCGCGGAAAGCTTCCGGCCGGGAAGATGCGCACCGCATTTCGCCAACGCATATTCGCGATCTCTAATTCACCGAGTCCAATGGCGTCGAGCGCGCGGAGTTTGGCCAGACCGGTGCACATCGTGAGATCCGATCCCCACAGCAGCCGCTCGGTGCCCAGCGCCTCAATGGCCGAATCGAGCATGCCGCGGTCCACGCCGCTGCCGGAAAGATCGGGATAGATGTTGGGCGAGTCGGCCACCGCGGGAAAGGTGTGCATGTAGTCGCCGCCCCCGCCAATGTGCGCCAGAATGAACGTGGCTCCGCCGTGCCGATCCGCGAGCCGTGCGAGATCGGCGCCATCAGAGATCTCTTGTGAAGGCCATTCGCGCCGGCGGTGCTGCCAGATGTGATGGAGCACCGGGAGCCCGCGGGCGGCGGCGACGTCGGCGATAGGATCGAGCAGCGGGTCATCGGCGCGCCGGCTGGCCAACAGCTTGATCCCGATCGCGCCGCGCGCCACGCATCGATCGATTTCTGCCAGCGCATGCGACGTGTAGTTCGGATTCACCGTCACGAACATCCGGACGCGCTCCGGCTCGGCCACGCACAGCGCGAGCATGACGTCGTTGCCCGTTGTGACGTCGTTGGGCGACGGAAAATAGGTGGGCGACGAGAAACCGTAGCTGCCGAGCACCGACGCCACATGGTAGGTGATGCCCATCTGCTCGCCGGCGCGAAAGCGCGCCGCGTTCACGTCGGCCCAGTCGCTGCGGCCGGCACCGGCGTGGTAGAAATGTGCATGCGCGTCGATCAGCGGCCCGGCCGCCGGAGCCACGGCGCGGGTGTCGATCACCGCGCGCGTTCCTCGTCGCGCAGATCGACCAGCGCACTGCTCGCCGCGCGCTCGATGTCGCGCAGCGCGTGTTCGTCGTGGGCGAGCGCCGCAAAATTGTACGCGCCGCGCTTGAACAACACGCCATGCCCGGCCGCGAGCTCGAGGAAGCGCTGTTCGCGCTGCGGATCGTCGAAGCGGAACAGCCACATGGGATCGAGGCCTTCGACCGAGACGCCACCCACCCCACTCGCCTCGACGGCCGCAGCCACGGACTTTCGGATGTCGGCGCCAATGGCCCACAACGCGCCACAGATATCGGCGTCGTCATGCCAGGTGAGCACGGCATTCGCGGCGGCCAGCGCCGAAGAATCGCTGGCCAGCGTCGAGGAGATCCACGTCTTACGCGCCGCGTCCATGACTTCGCGATGCCCCACGACCGCGGACAGCGGATAACCGTTCGCCATGGCTTTGCCAAACGCCGAGAGATCGGGCATGACGTCAGCGTACGCCTGGTAGCCGCCGGTGTGCAGGCGGAACCCGGTCTTGATCTCGTCGAAGATCAGCACGGCGCCGGCCGACGTCGCCAAATCGCGCGCGCGGGCAATCCACTCGGGCGACGGCAGCCGTTCGATGACCGGTTCGAGCACGATCGCCGCGAGTTGCGCGCCGGCGGCGGTGACCGCGGCTTCGAGCGCCGGAATGTCATCGTACGGCACGCGTTGGAACGCGGCACGCGTACCAGCGGGAACTCCGGCGGTGTCGTCGGCACACCAGTCGAGCCAGCCGAAGTAGCCACAACCGATCACGAGCTCGCGCGCGGTGTAGGTGCGCGCGATGCGCACCGCTGCGGCGATCGCTTCGGCGCCGGTCTTGAGGAATTGCACTTTGTCGGCGCACGGGATGACGCCGCACAAGCGTTCGGCAACCGCCACCTCGCGAAAGTTCGACAGGGCCGAGATGTTTCCGGCCGCGACGGCTTCGACTACGGCGCGCGTGACGTTGGGCTCGGAGTAACCGAGTGCCACGGAACCGAGCGCCATGGTGCAGTCGAGATATTCATTTCCATCGACGTCGATGATTCGGCAACCTACTGCTTGTGAGTAGTGGGTTGGCCCGATGGCGTCGGCGGATCCGTACAGCGCCTCGGCGCGTTTGCTGCCGGTGGATGCGCCGGTCGGTAGCACGGCGCGGGCACGCGTTCGCCACGTGGCATCATCCTGTTCGATCGCGACGTCGGGATCGGCGTCGTCATCGGTCAGCGCGTCGTCAGCTGACTCTTCGGGGGTGGAGGGCTCGGCATTCGCAGCTGCGTCTTTCGCGCCGCGATCGAAGAATCGGCGAAATGGCATGGCCGGAAGATACGCGGTTAGAGGCGCTTGTCATCCCGAGTCCAAAATGTCATCCCGAGTCCAAAATGTCATCCCGAGTCCAAAATGTCATCCCGAGCGCAGCGAGGGATCTTCGCGCACGGCGATTATCGCGTGAACGGAGGGAAGATCCCTCCTCGCTGCGCTCGTCGGGATGACAGAGTATGCTGCGCTCGTCGGGATGACAGATTATGCTGCGCGGTCGGGGTGCCAGCGTATGCTGCGCTCGTGACGATCGCCGAGTTTACGGCTCTTTGCCCGTCCGCTTGATGTAGTTCACCACCTCGAACGCGATGGCGCGTAGCAGCGAGATCTCGCGGGCGTTAGGGGCCGAGCGAAAGGTCAGGGAGCGCAGCGTGCGCATGATGTGTTCGGGAAAGCGCGTCTTGAAGAACTCGATGGACGTCAACGCGCGTTCGGCGTCGCCAAAGAACTGCTCGAACTGTTCGATCGTCGCGGGCGGCGCATCCTTACGCGGCGGCGGCAGCGTGCGTGTGGCGTCGGCGGCAGCCAGGTGCAGTTCGTACAGGCCAATAAGCGCCGCTTGCGCCAGGTTGAGGGACGCGTGGTCTGTCGTGGGGATGGTGACGGCCGCGTGCACCCGATCGAGAATCTCGTTCGGCAGGCCGCTGTCCTCGCGGCCGAGGGCAATGGCTACCGTGCCCTGATCCACGACCTCGAGCAGTTCCGACGCCGCGACCTTGGGGTCGATAATGCGGAAGTTCGCCGCGCGGCGCCGCGCCGTGAATCCCACGACGCGAATGCAATCGGCGACCGCGGCATCGAAACTGTCGAAATGCCGGATCTGTTCAATGACGTCCATCGTGTTGTGCGCAATGCCTTCGAGCCGCACCACGTCGTACTCCACCGGCCGCACGAGGCGCAGACGCGACACGCCCATGTTCTTCATGGCGCGAATCGTTGCCGCAATGTTCACCGGATCCTGCGGCTCGAACATCACGACCACCACGTGCGACAAGAGCGACTCGTTCACCGCGTCACTCATCCGACTGCAGTCGAATCAGGCGCGCAGCGTCGTGGCGGTCGCCGCGCAGGTACACGAATTCGCCCAGGGCTCCACTCATCACCAGCTGCGCTTCGCGTCGCTCGCGTCCCGGCGACGTCACGTTGACAATGACGTCGATGGCGTCTGGCACGGGTGCGGGCAGCTCAACCTCCATGCGATAGCCGTTCTGCCACGGCTGCCATGCCGCGCGCGGAGCCGTGGTCGCCGGCAGCGCGTCCCAGCCGTCGATCGGCCGGCTGCGCACGGTGGCGGCTCCCGCCTCTGGGACAAACGTCCACGCGCTCAATCCACGCTCGCTATGCACGTACAGTTGCACTCCATCGCCATTGATGTCAGGATGCTCATTGTCATACAGGTTGACGGCATTCGCCGCCGCGAACAACAAGTGGCTCCGCGGCACGCCAATGGAAATTCGAAGACCGTGGGACATGCGCTCCAGTGTGACTTGCGCTTCCAGCCGACCGGCGGCGGCCCAGTACGCCTCGGATCGCCGATAATGTGCTTCGCCAAGCGTGGTCGTGAGCGACTGGCCCTGCGGCGGTAACACCAGCACTGGTCCGGTCGCGCCGGCGGCTGGCGTCACGGCCGTCGGTGTCGCCGGATTCGCGGCGACCGGAATGTAGCCGCGTAGCTCGACGACGTCGCGAACCGTTCCGCTGATCGTCTCGACGGACCATCCACCTTCAGTTGGACGATGCACATGCACCGCGCCGTCGCGGAGTGTAACACGCAGCGCGACGCTCACGCCGTCGGTGATATCCACAGCCGCGACATCGCCGTTCCAGGCGAGAATCATTTCGTGACGCCCCGCTTGCCCGTGCGTTCTGACCACGCGAAAGGCGCGTTCGCTGGAACCCGGCGGACCCGGTGCCACGGCGCGCCACCACTCAGCCGCAGCGCTGGAACGGGCCCACAATTGGAGTGCGGCGGTGCCGTGCCATGCCGTGCCGTGCACCACGACGTTAGCGCCAGCGCGCTGTCGCTCGGCGTTGCGCGCGAATTCGAAACCATCTTCCAGCCCCGCGCCCCCGGCGAGGACCGCGGGCTCGAGTGCGTCAATGCCGTGAAGCAGCGTAACATCGGCATGAATTGGCAGGTCGACGGTCACGTCGTGATCGGCACGCCATGCGACGACATCCACGAGATAGCCGTCCATCGCCACTACTGTCCGCGTCGCGCGCACTCCTTGGGCAAGGTCATCCACCGACGCGACGATCCATCCGGCGTGCTCGCGCTCGTCGTACGCAACGAGAGCGCCGTTCACGCGACGCTGGGACTTTCCGTCGAACAACGGCGCGTTATGAGCGAGCGTGCTTCGGTACCAGTGCAAACTCCGATCGACGTACGAGCCCGTGCCGTAGTCGTCGAGCCACCGCGTATCCCCGTCAGCGAGCAACAGATTCAGCCGGTCCGGATGTCCGTGTCCTCCGCCCGAGTGCCCGTAATCCAGCGCGACGTAACTGCGCCCGCGCGCGCGACGAAACACTCCAATGCCCTGTCCCGGGAGTAGCACCGACCGCGGCGGCGTCGCTTCGAGATCGGGCAGCGTGGCGCGCGCGCACAACAGCGCCCGCCAACTCAGATCGGCGCGCGTCAGGGCCGACGGCGGCGCGTTGCGCTCGACGTCGGCCGACGACGTGCGGCGGCCGGTGTCGCGGCGCGGAATGTCGTCGCGATACATGCGCTGCAGCGCACCGAGGACTTCGGCGTCATTCCCGCGCGCCAACCCCAGCTCACAGTGCTCTGCGATACGCCACTGTCGAAGCGAGATGGCGTATTGCGAGTCCCGCCGGGACGGCAGCGTGAAATCCGGAAGCGCAGTGGCAAAGGGCGCGGCGAACCCCCGCTGAAACCGCTCGACCAGCGGCTGCGGCAACTCCATTCCCGCCGCCTCGGCGAACGTGACGCCATACCACAGCCCACGATGGGCGAACTGATGATAGTTCTCGCCTTCGAACCACGTGCCGTCGGACAGCAGTCCATGCTCGAGGTGTGCGACGATGCCCGAGCGGCCATGCACGGCATCGACGGCGCCGCGCGTGTCGTCCAGCACGCGCGCCGCGGCGAGCAGCGCTACGCTGTTCCAGACCTGACGGTTGGATCCGCCCTCGTCGTACTCGGCAATGATCGCGCGGCTCGGCTCGATGATCCGGTCCCGCACGCGATCGGCCAGCGATGGATCGTGCGTCGCGATGAGATCGATCGCCACGGCGATCTGCAACAGCCAGATCGACTCGAGGTACGTGCTGAAGAACAGCCGCGTGGGGCCGAGGACGTTATCCACGTTGGGGTACGCGTCGTAGCGCGCGACGTACCCGTCGAGAATCGCCGCGGCCAAGTTGGCAAAGCGCGAACCGAGACCGAGCGCGTGCAGCAGGGCCGCATGCACGGCGCGCTCGGCCAGCCACAGCTGATACCAGTAGATCCAGAATCGATCGTGCAGCTCGCCGCGATACACCGTGCCGCACGCGGGGCACCGATGCTCGTGCGGCTGGAACGGCTCGAACGCGAGCAATGTTCCGTCGATCGCGCAACGGCCGCCTTCGCGCGAGAGCAATGCTTTCTGCGACGGGAAATAGATGTCGCCGCGCAACAACTCCTCGAGGTCCGCGGCGAGCGACGACGCCAGCGGCGCCAGCTCACCGCGAGCCATCTCGCGACGCGCCGGCAGCGAGTCGTGCGCTGAGAAGAGCGTCACTTCGGCACCATCTTCCAGCGAGCGAGCGTTACCATTTCGCCCCGCAAGTCCATCACGACATTCTGCAACCGCCGCGACACGCCCTGCAGGCCGCGCGAGTGGTAGATCCACGCCACCGGCGACGCATCGTTCAGTTCGCGTTGAACGTTCTGCCACGCGGCAATGCGTGCGTCGTCCGTTCGCGCGGCGCGTGTTGCGGCAAAGAGCGAGTCGAGGCGCGGCGAATGGAACCCGGCGTAGTCGAGACCACCGCCGGCCTGGCTGGATTCGAACATCGACGAAAGGAAGCCGAGCGCTACGTCCCCGGGAATTCCCGTGACGAGCACATCGAACGTTTTGTTGGCGGCGCGCGCCTGCGTGAGAAACGCGCCCATCTCCACCTGTCGAATGTTCACGCGAATTCCGCGCTGCGACAGATCGGCCTGCACCAATTGCTCGAGCGCGTTGTCACCGCTGCCCACCGTGAGCAGGTCGAACTCGAACGGTTTGCCGCCGCGCATACGCGCTCCGCGGGCTGCGCGCCGCCAGCCCGATGCGTCGAGTAAAGAATCCGCGAGCGTGGTGTTGTGCACTGGTGCGCCGGGCAACGCCAGCCGATTCTCCGGCGGCACGGCCCCGGCGGCCGGCGTTCCATAGCCCGCCAGCGCCGCCTGCACGATTCGCTGCCGATCGATCGACACCGAGATGGCGCGGCGAACACGGGCGTCGTCAAACGGCGCTTTATGAACGTTGAATATCAAACCTGTCGTCAACAGGATTGGATATGTGATGACGCGTAGCGACGGATCGCGTGCCACGAGCGCGGCCATGGTCGGCGCAATTCCGGCGACGTCGAGATCGCCGCTCGCCAGTCCGGCGAACTTCGTGGTCGGTTCATCGACCACCGCCACGACGAGGCCCCCGATCGCCGGAGGGCCTCCAAGGGCAGCCGGGAATGCATCGTTGCGGCGAAAGACCCAGCGTTCGCCGGCGCGCCGTTCCACAAAACGGAATGGACCGTTCCCCACCGGATCGAGATCGAACGCCGCGCGCTTCATGTCGCGCCGCGGCGTGCCGGCCAGCAAATGCTCGGGCACGATCGGCAATTCGCACAGCACGAGCGGGAATTCCGTCTGCGGTGCGCGAAAGTGAATCCGCGCCGTGCTGTCGTCCATCGCCACTACCGTGTCGATCGCGGACAGGTCCGTGGCGCGCCAGTACCCGGTGGCCGGATCGCGCGCCGCCTCGAGCGTGAACGCCACGTCCGACGCGGTGGTGGGCTGTCCGTCATGCCACTTCAGGCCGGCCACCAGGTGCAGGACGAGGGCTGTACGATCCGCCGACCATTCCCATCGCTGTGCGGCGTAGGGCACGGGCGCCAGCAGCGAATCGTACCTGGCGAGCGTGACGAACAGCGCGAAGCGCTGGATCTGGCGGGACAACGAATGGATAGTGACCAGCGGGTTCCCCGACTCCAGGTCGGTGCCCGAGGCATAGACCACGACGTTCCCAGGCCGCTGGGGCGCAATGCACGTCGTTGCCGCGGCCACGACAAAGGCCAGGGCAGTTGACACGCGCAGCCGGCGATGCAGCTTCAACGCGTGCATCCTCCCGTCGTGCTGCGCCGCATTGCCGGCGCGCTGTTGCTGTTCTGGTTGGTGCTCACCATCACCTTCGCGCTCATCCGTTTGGCTCCCGGTGACGCGGCGACCTTTCTCGTTTCGCCGTCCGCGAGCGCGGCCGAGGTGGCGCGCACACGCGCCGAACTGGGCCTCGATCGCTCGATTGCCGTTCAATATGCACGTTGGGCGGACGGGATGCTGCGCGGCGATCTGGGCGAGAGTTTTTCCCTCCATCAGCCGGTGCGGCGCGCGCTCGCGCAGGCCCTGCCGGTATCGATCGGACTCGGCGCCGCTTCGCTGATCCTGACTTTTCTCATTGGCGTACCGATTGGAATCGTGCAGGCCATTCGGCGCGGCCGGACCGTGGACCACGTGCTCACCGTGCTTACCACTGCGGTGTACGCCGCCCCCAGCTTCTGGTTGGCGCTGTCCCTGATCGCCGTGTTCACATACGGCGCGGCGGCGTGGGGGCTTCCGCCGGCAATGCGGTTGCCGGCGTTCGGGCTGCGGTCGCCCGGAACCGACCTGCACGGCATCGCTGCACTGCGCGACATCGTCCGTCATTCGCTCCTGCCTGTGACGATTCTCACCGCGGTGGGTGCGTCGGGCATCGCGCGGTATGCGCGGTCGAGCGTGGCGGACGTGCTCGACGCCGATTTCGTGCGCACGGCGAGAGCGAAGGGAGCATCGCCGGCGCGGGTGTACTTTCGGCACGTGCTGGCGACCGTGCTTCCGTCGCTGATCGTGCTCTTTGCACTGTCGCTGCCCGGCCTCGTGGCCGGATCGATTTTTGTTGAAGCCGTGTTCGCGTGGCCGGGAATGGGACACCTGATGGTGAACGCGATCGTGGCCCGCGACTATCCGCTGGTCATGGGCGCCGCTGCCGTGTACGCGGCGCTGGTGTTGGCGGCCAATCTTGCGGGCGACCTGGTGCTTCCGCTGGTGGATCCGCGGCGGCGCGCGTGAGTCGCCTTCTTCCTCTGTCGCTCCGGTCGCTCCGGTCGCGCCTGTTGCGCTCTCCGCAAGCGATCGCCGCAGCGTTACTCGGCCTCATGGCTGTGTTGGTGATCGCAGTGCCATTGCTCTCGGCGCAGGATCCATTGACGATCGGCGATGTGCTCACGCTTCGGTTGTTGCCGCCGGTGTCGCGCGACGCGCACGGCGTGTTTCACCTGCTGGGCACCGACCGGTTCGGGCGCGATCTGTTCGTGCGGATGATGCTCGCCGGCCGGGTGTCGCTCGCCGTTGGCGTGGTGGGCTCGTTGCTGGCCGGCGGGCTTGGAACGTTGGCCGGCGCGTTTGGCGCGTGGGCCGGCGGCGCGATCGACGCGGTGCTCATGGCGCTGGGCGACGCGTTGCTCGCGCTACCCCGTCTGGTGTTGCTGCTCGTGTGCGCGTCGCTCTGGCGACCGGGATTGCAGACAGTCGTCGTGGTGCTGGTAGCCACGGGCTGGATGGGCGTCGCGCGGCTGGTGCGTGCCGAGGTGCTCGGCATTCGCGCGCTGCCGTACGTCGATGCGGCCACGTCGCTCGGCGCATCTCCGCCGCGCGTGCTCTGGCGGCACGCGCTGCCCAACGCCCTCGGGCCGGCGATCGTTGCCACGACGCTCGGTGTGGGGAACGCCATTCTGCTCGAAAGCGGGTTGTCGTTTCTCGGCCTGGGGATTCAGCCACCGCAACCGAGTTGGGGGAACATGATCGCCGGCGGCCGCGACTTGATCGTCGTTGCGCCGTGGGTAGCAATCGCGCCGGGCCTGGCGCTCATCGTGACGGTGCTGGCGTGCACGCTGCTCGGCGACGGGCTGCGCGACCGGCTTGCCGGCGACGTTGGGGCGACGCTGCGGGACCGGGCTTAGGGAGGGGCTAGGGGCTAGGGGCTAGGGCTGACAGCTTAAAGCTTACAGCTCGGTCGTTCCTAGCCCCTAGCCCCTAGCCCCTATGTCCCCCCCACCAATATCGTAACGATCCCCCGTGGTGCAGCGGTAAACTCCACGTCACGACCGTTGCATTCTATTTTACTAATATATGTTTCATCAAGCCGCGCCAGGCCCGCGTCACCCGGATCGAACGGTAGGCGCCAGCAGCCGGCGGCCGGCTCGTGAGTGAGGTTGACGCATCGCAGCACCAGCCAGTGCCCGTCGTCGCTCTCTTTCACCGCGGAAACCGCGAGCCCCTGGCCAGATAGTTCGACACCGGCAACCGGTGCGGGCACCCGTAGCGCCGAGCGGAGCGTAGTGCCGGCGAGCGGGTTGAGAACGTCATCGGCGGTTCGCTCGATTTCGTGAACGACGGCCGCCGTGCGTCGGCCATGGAGCAGCACGGCGAAGTGTGCCTCGAAACGGCCGATGCATTGGGCCGCCGGCGCGGGCGATGGCCACCCCGCATGCCCCGGGCGCTCCGGAAGATCGTTCCGCGACAGCTCGCCCACCGCGCGCACGAGCGTCACCGCAATGCCCCCCTCCATCGCCTCATACTCGGCGAGGCCGTCGCTGAACAGCGTGAGCCCCTGCCCCGCGGCAAACACCGACACGTAGCGGTGCAACGGTGCCGTGCGCGGCGCGTGCTCGATCGCCGCGTCCGCCGCGCCAATCTCGACCGGCGTCCGGAGCACGGGACCGAATGCGGCGTCAGCCCACACCTCGGTGCTGTCGCCCGGCGCAAACCCGGTGCGCACGGCAAGACGGAGCCGGTGATTCTCGCGGCGGTTGTCCACCGACACGCCAAGTCGGAGCACCGGCGAACCGGCGTCGAGCGCCAGATGCACCGTGACGTCGGCGTCCCCGCGGCGATCGATACTCGGCGCCCCGATCAGGCGATAGTCCAACGCCAGCTCGCCGCGCAATGGACCGCGGTGGACACGGCGCACGCCGCGAAAGCGAACCTCCACGTCGCGCGCACGCGGCGCCGCCGTATAGAGATCGCCAACGTCCGCGTCATCCAGCAGTGTGATTAGAGAATTGACACATCGGCCCGTATCGATGTCGGCAAGCGCGACAGCGCCCGACGCGTCAACCAAAATCTCGAGAATCCCGTTGCTGAGCGATTGCGTCGTGGTGACAACGGGACGCACGTCCTTGGCCGCGCGCGCCGGCCGCGTGCCACGCGCACCGGCCGCGGTCGCGCCAATCGCGTACGACGCGAGGCCCAGCGCCGGTACGTCCGATACCCACGCAGCCACGCGCGACACCGCCACGAGGTCATTGTCCGGGTAATGTCGCGGCGACTCCGTGCGCGACTGCCGTACGGTGCGCGACAACACCTGTAGCGCGCCCAATCCCGGAATGCGGGGCGTTCTCACGCGGACTGTGGCGGAGTCGCCTGGGCCGGCCGCCGCTGCCTCGGCGCCGGAGCCCGGGCCAACCGGCACATCGGCGAGGAATTCCTCGACGTCGATGATCGCCACGCCGGACCGCACCCGCGGCGCGGCGTTTCGCACGACCACGATCGGAGTCCAGCGATCGCGGGCCTCGTGCGCCGCCACGGGATCATGCCCGATCAGCGCCGCAATCGCGTCGTCGCGGATACCGGCCGCCTGATTGATTGCCGACGCGATTCTCAGCTCCATGGCGGCGGCGACCGCGTCGATGGAGCAGCCGCAGAGTGTGTCGTGCGGATGCGCCGCGAGCAGCGTCCTCCAGGCGTGGTGCACGAGCGCGCGACGCGACGTATCCGAGCGCGACGAATTCGAGCGACCGGCCAGCGCTGCCCACGGTTCAGCCTCGCGAAGCAGTAGTCGCTCGGCCACGGCGTTCAGTCGTTTTTCGTGCGCCCGCGTGGCGAGGGTTCCTTGCAGCGTCCACGTGTAGCCGTAGGAGTCGCGCAGTTCTCCCTCGATCTCTGCGAGACGCTGCACACCGCACCGCTCCGTCAATCGCTCGGCAAAGTCGCGTAGTGAACTGCGATGCACGCCGTCGGCGGCACCGGCCTGCTCGAGCAACGTCAGTGCGTCGCGAAACCGATGCTGGCGTGCATGATGGTCGGCGCCATTCGGCACAAGCATTACGCCACAGGTGGATCTCGGAACGAGTTCGGCGCGCATTCGACCCCAACGCACGGCGGCTTCGGCTGCGGTGAGCGGTAAATGCGACCCGAACTCGTAGCCGTCGCGCGGCAGGTGGAAGACCAGCGCCGAGTCCCCGCCGGGCGACGTCCAGCGCACCGTATCTCCATCGGGCCATCGCGGCCCGCCATAGCCGCGCCAAAGCACGATCAGCGGCAGTCCAAATCCGGCGGCGATGGACGGGAGTGCCGCCGGATGACCGAACGAATCCGGACAGTAGAGCACCGGCGGCGGTGTGGCGTGGAGACGGCGCAACACGCGACGTCCCGTGAGGAGGTTGCGAACCAGCGCTTCGCCGCTGGGAATCAGCTCGTCGGCCAGCACATACCACGGCCCCGCCTCGACCTTTCCACCGCGCAACAGACGTTCGAGTTCGACGGCGCGGTCGGGGCGCACTTCCAGATAGTCCTCGAGTACGATGGCCTGACCGTCGAGCAGAAAACTCTCATTGCCCGCCGGCGGATCGTCCAGTAGCTCGTCCACCAGCGTCACGAGCCGCTGACGAAAGCGCTCCACGGGGTGGTACCACTCGCGGTCCCAGTGCGTGTGCGTGACGATGTGGACTTCGAGAGCCATGGCGGGCGCGAGGCGGAAGAAAGTGTGGCGCTGCGAGCGGAGCGCCGCGTGACGCTGCCGAAACGTAAGAACGGCCGCGGCGATATTCGCCGCGGCCGTCCATCAAACGCAAGTACCGGCGGATGCCGCCACGTGCCGCCGTCAGACGACCGGACGCCGACCGGTCACGAGCCGAATGACGATGACGATCAACGCAATGACCAGAAGGATGTGAATCAATCCGCTGGTAACGTGGAACGCCAGGAATCCAAGCGCCCACAGGATAATCAGGATGACCGCGAGCGTGATCAGCATTTCTCATTTCTCCGTTGACAGTTCATTACCGCGTCGTGCGCCCGCTCAAAGCAACAGTTGTACCGGACTCATTCCGCCGCGTCGGATTGGTAAGGCGGCTCAAGGAATTGGCGGGCCATCCACCCCGGGGATGTGGTCCGGCATTTTCATCTCGGCTGGCGTGCGCGGCACGGAGAGCGGCGCCACTTTCGCGGCATGGGCCACCCGCGCCACGAGAATGCGCGCGGCGCGCACATCGTGACCAACGTCAATGAGCAAGTGGGCAAAATCGCCAGTGCCCCACAGCACGCCGGCCAGCACGATCAGGCGGCTCGCTTCGCCGAGCAGCGTCGGCACGGCCGCAGTGCCCTGCGTGTAGACGCCAGTCGCCACCTCGGCGATGAGCAGCAGCACGAGGATCACCGCCATGAACCGGAACAGCTTGGACAGATAGCGCAGTCCGGTGTACGGCTCAATGTCGCTTGCGCGCACTTCCTTGATCTCGGTACTCGGCGCGCGATCCTGTTTGACCTCGCGCACCTCGGTGGTTGGCGTGAGCTCTTGCGTCATCGTGCCACCATCCGCCCCTCTTCGTAGTTCCGCCACGTCAGCCTCCTGAAGTCCCCGACCACCGCGCGCGGTACCCGCGCGTGTCGATATGTATGAAAGGTCCGTGCCCCGGCGCGGCCGTATAGACCCCGGCGCCGCCCACCAACTCCGGATGTGCTGCGTCAACCCGGTCCACTGCTGCCTCGATCACTTTCGCATCGTCGATTGAAATTTTGCCGTCATGGTTGAGGTCGTCCATCTGTCCGTCGTGATTGCTGTCGATATAGATGTCCGTCGCATCGCCGAACATGTGCCTGCTGAGGTTGGCTCGGCCAACCGTGTTACCCCCGCCTGCGTTGTACTGCGGCGAACGGAAGCCACTCATGACCTTGACGCCGCTCACGTCCACGCCGTGCGCCTCCAAGTCGCTCAACACCAGTTCGTCCTTGTCGATGATTTTTTGTTGCAGCACGATGTACTTGGGCCACGCGTTCGGCTGGTCATGCGTCAGAAAGTCGCGGAGCTTGAAGTGCTCAGACACCGGCGTGTCGGCATTCGCCTGGGTGACCTCAATGAAGCCCTGTGGATTGGAATATTCTCCCGGCGGCGCCTTGGCTGGCCCCTTGACGCCATGCTCGCTGGGCCAGTTGCCCACGAAATAGAGGCCCACCTTGCCGTTCTGCTTCGTGCTGAAGGGCAACATCGTGATGACGTTGAAATCGGCAACGGGACGCACCGCGTTCCCGATCGCCAGTAGCACGTTCCAGATGCCGGCTCCTCTGGGGGCCGCGGCTCTCGCGCCCCCTTGGGCGTATTGCACCTGGGCACCCTGCGGCAGCGTGTCGGTAGGAACGGGCGCCGGCGTCGCCTGGATATTGGCTTTCAGTTTGCCGCTCGCCCCGCGCGCTGGATCGAGCAGGTGGTTCACCACGGCGTTGAGCGCCGCGTCGGTGAGATAGGCGGCCTTGGGAGCGTCCAGATTCGTGACGTCGCTGACGAATGATGCCCTAGCCGGCAGCGCGCGCCCCGAAGCGACGGCGGCGGCGCGGGCCGGCGCCGTGAACACGGACCAGCCCCAACCCACGACGAACAGCGCCACGAGCACGCGACCGGCAAGGTCTACCAGGCGCTCGCCGCGCGGCGTGACCCCGGGCCGATTCCACCACCGCCGGTGGCGGGCCACCGGCAATGCCAGCGTGCCCTCGAGTACGCGACGGGTGTGGATGTCCGACGCATTCACCGTTGCTTCCCGCGACGACGGCATTGAACTTTCCTTACTCATCTTGCTACCCACCCCTCACGCGGGGCTCCATGCATTCGCTGCTCGACTTCTTCCACGAAATTCGCGACGTTCGCGCAATCATCGCCTGGGGCGGATACGTCGGCCTCACCGCGATCATTTTTGCGGAAACCGGGCTGCTGATCGGCTTCTTTCTGCCCGGCGATTCGCTGATCGTGACGGCTGGTCTGCTCGCGGCAACCACCGGCGTGTTCAACGTCTGGCTGCTTGGCCTGATCTTGACTGTGGCTTCGGTGCTCGGGAACAGCGTGGGATACGCGATTGGCAGAGCCGCCGGTCCCCGGCTGTTTTCGCGTGAAGATTCCCTGTTGTTCAACAAGAAGCATCTGTATCGCGCCCACGAGTTCTATGAACGGCATGGCGGCAAGACGATCATCATTGCGCGATTCATGCCTATCGTTCGCACCTTCGTGCCGGTCGTGGCCGGTATGGGGCAAATGGAGTACCGGCGGTACACGATCTACAACCTCATTGGTGGCATCGGGTGGATCTGGAGCATGCTGCTCATTGGTTACGTCCTGGGTCGCTACATTCCGCATGTCGATGAGCACATCGAGTCCGTGATCATGTTGGTGATCGTGGCCTCATTGCTGCCGGGGATCATTGGGTGGATGCGATCCCGCTCGACGCCCCGTGAACCAAGCACTGAATAGGAGATTTTCCCATGGCGTTTACGTTGCCCGCACTGCCCTACGCGTTTGATGCGCTCGAGCCGCACATCGACGCGAAGACGATGGAAATTCACCACGGCAAGCACCACCAGGCCTACGTCAACAATCTCAACGCAGCGATTGAAAAGGCGCCCGAGCTCCAGGGCAAATCGCTCGATGATCTGATGAAGAACATCAATACCGTGCCAGAAGCCGTGCGCACCGCGGTGCGCAACAACGGCGGCGGACACTGGAATCACTCAATGTTCTGGGAGATCATGGGACCGGCCAAGGGCGGCGAGCCCACCGGCAAACTTGCCGACGCGATCAAGAGCGCGTTCGGCGATCTCTCCAAGCTCAAGGAACAGCTGAACGCCGCCGGCGGCAGCCGCTTCGGCTCCGGCTGGGCGTGGCTCGTCAACGACGGCGGCAAGCTGTCGATCACCAGCACGCCGAACCAGGACAATCCGCTCATGGAGGGCAAGACGGCCATCCTCGGCGTCGACGTCTGGGAGCATGCGTATTATCTCAAGTACCAGAACCGCCGGCCGGATTACCTCGCCGCCTGGTGGAACGTGGTGAACTGGGACGCCGTGGCCAAGCGCTTCGGCGCCTGAGGCTGCGGGTCGCATCGGTTAGGGTGATTAACGAAGGCTCCGGATTTCCGGAGCCTTCGTTGCATGTGCGGGCGGTGCATTGCCGCGTCCGTCAACGCCAGGAAATTGCAGCATGTGCCCGAGTCTTCGAACGATCTGAGGAAAATCGGCATCGTTTCTGCCTTTCCACCCCCCGCTCGCGCAATGGGCGCGACCACTGACTCGATGCGGAGGTTGTCATGAAGACTTGGCGCACACTTGCGGTGATGGGTGCGGTCACCACGATGCTTGGCGGCTGCATGCACCACCAGACCTCTGAAACGTCCACCGGTGAAGTGGCAGTCAATGCGATGACCGCCGCACGCACCGCGCTGCTTCGCGTAGACAACGCAACCGCGGGCGAAGTCCGCGTCTACATCAAGTTGCCGGGCATGGACGCCCGCTACGTGGCGAGAGCAATGCCCCGCGACGTACGCACCACGGTGATGGATCCGACTCTCTTTCCGGCCGAGGCCATGTCATTCGAGCTTCGACCGACCAATGGATCCGCGACGCATACGGTTGGGCCATTCGAGATCGACAAGAATGAGATAGTGGACCTGGTGATTCCGAGCGACATCAGCGCGGCGCGCGCCACGATCCACAAGGCCACGCCGTAAGGCGCCGAGTTGCTACTGCGCGGCTTCGCCCTCGAGGTAGGTGTAGCCCTCGAGGCCCGCCACGTAGTCGGCAATGAAGGTGTTGGCTTCCTGGCGGTTGATGTGCTTGGCCGACGCCACCTTGCGGCGGAACGTCTGCAGCAAATCGGACGCGCGGAACTGCACGTAGTTCAACACTTCCGTTACGGTGTCGCCGTGCACGAGATCGGTGACTTCGTATCCGCCTGTGGGGCCAAGGCGAACGTGCACGGCATTCGTGTCGCCGAACAGGTTGTGCAGGTCGCCGAGAATTTCCTGGTACGCGCCGGTAAGAAAAATGCCGAGCATGTAGGGCTCGCCGTCGCGGAATTCATGCAGCTCAAGACTGGGCGAGCCATTCTTGTCGCCGGCAAAGCGATCGATCTTGCCGTCCGAGTCGCACGTCACGTCCTGAATGGTGCCGCGGCGGTCCGGGCATTCGTTTAGCCGGTGAATTGGCATGATCGGAAAGATCTGATCGATCGCCCAGCTGTCCGGCACCGACTGAAAGAGCGAAAAGTTGCAGAAGTACCGATCAACGAGCGTGGCGTCGAGGTCGGTGTTGATATCCTCGAACTCGTCGCGGTCCCGGCTCACGTGCCGCCCGAGCACGTTGGCCGTGGCGTAATAGAGCTGCTCGGACAACGCGCGCTCGCGCAATGAGAACACCCCGCTGTTGAACAGCTCCTGCGAGCGCTCCTTGTCGAATGTGAGATCGTGAAAGATCTCGCGCACGCGGCGCTTCGAGAGGTTCTTGCGCGACGCATCCCGGTAGTCGGCGAGCATTTCGTGCAGCAGCTGATGGTCGTCGTCCGTGAGCTCGGGCACGGGCCGGTCGCCCTGGGACTCGACGTCGATGACCTTGATCAGCAACAGCGCGTGGTGCGCCGTGAGCGCGCGCCCTGACTCGCTGATGATGTGTGGCATTGGTAGCTCGTGCTCGCGGCAGGCCTCGGCGATGGTGTACACCACGTCGTTGGCGTATTCCTGCAGCGAATAGTTCACGCTGGCGTCCGACGTCGAGTTACTGCCGTCGTAGTCCACGCCAAGACCGCCGCCCACATCTACGTGCGTGATGTCCAGGCCGAGCTTGCGCAGTTCCACGTAAAAGCGCGTGAGCTCCTGCAAACCCTGCTTCACAAAGCGAATGTCCGTGATCTGCGAGCCGAGATGAAAGTGCACAAGCTTGACGATGTCGAGCCGGCCGGCGGCGCGCAGTTTGTCCACCGCCTGCACGAGCTGCGCGGCATTGAGGCCGAATTTCGACTTCTCTCCGCCGCTCTCCTTCCACCGTCCATAGCCGCTCGACGCGAGCTTGACACGAATGCCGGCGGTAGGCGTCACGCCAAGCTCGTCGGCCACTTGCAACAGCACGTCGATTTCGCTGAGCTGCTCGATGACGATGAACACCGTGTGCCCCAGCTTCTGCCCCATGAGGGCGAGGCGCATGAACTCTTCGTCTTTGTAGCCGTTGCAGACGATGGTGTGATCGGCCGTCTCGGTGAGGCCAAGCACCGCCTGCAGCTCCGGCTTGCTGCCGCACTCGAGGCCCACGCCGTGCGCCTTGCCGAACTCCACGATCTCTTCAACGACGTGTCGCTGCTGGTTCACCTTGATCGGGTACACGGTGGTGTACCCGCCGGTGTACCCAAATTCCTCGCGCGCCTGCTCGAACCGCGTTGACAGCGACTCGATACGCGAACGGAGTATGTCCGAGAACCGAAGCAGCACCGGCAGCGCGATGCCCTGCTCTTCGAGATCGTTGGTGATCTCGAAGAGGTCTACGACGTGATCCGTATGTTCTTTGTCCGGGCGCACGATAACGTGGCCCTTGTCATTGATGTCGAAGAATCCCGCGCCCCAGCCTTCGATGTTGTACATCGCGCGCGCCGCGTCAATGGACCACGGCGTTACGGATTCGGCCGGCGCGTTTTCGGAGTTTCGTGTGACCATGACGGGAAGTTAATTGGGCGACGTGGTTCCGCGGAGCGCGGGTCTCACGGGTACAGGCGCTCCGTTGTCCAGCCGGCGCCGGTGCGGGTATACACGGTTCGTACGTGCAGTCTGCTGGGCATACCTTTCCAGAACTCGATTCGCGCCGGAATGACGCGAAAGCCCGACCAGTACGGCGGCCGCGACACCGGGATCCCGTCGAACCGGCTCTCTACGTTGGCAACCCGGCGCTCGAGATCGTCCGGCGCCTGCATGGGCCGGCTCTGCAGCGACGCCCACGCGCCGATCTGACTGCCACGTGCGCGCGACGCAAAGTACGCGTCCGCCTCTGCATTCGTCACGCTCTCCACGGCGCCCTCCACGCGCACCTGCGTTTCCATCGGCTGCCAGTGAAAGCACAGCGCCGCTCGCTTGGACATGAGTAGCTCTTGGCCCTTCCGGCTTTCGTAATTCGTGTAGAACACGAAACCTCGTTCGTCCACGCCTTTCAGCAACACGATCCGCACGCTGGGGCTGCCGAGCTTGTCGGTCGTGGCGAGCGACATTGCCGTCGGTTCCGGAAGCCGGTCGCGCGGAATAGCCTTGGCCTCGGCCAAGAGGGCGTCGAAGCGGGTGATCGGGTTCGGGTCGTCGTGCGAAAGATCAGGTGTCGTCATCCAATGGCCCTTCGGTTGAAGCTGCGTATGCCAAACGTCCAGAAAAATCCACTGATCAACACCAGCGACGCGTGGACAACGCCGAGGGGCATGTGCGGAACGCCGGGCGTTAGTGCACCCCGCATGCCTTCGGCGACGTAGACCATTGGGTTGATCAGCACGATGTATTGCATCACGGGAACCACGTCGAGCCCGCGCCAGGGATAATATGCGCAACCGATGGGGGGTGGGCGGCTGTCCGCGACAGGAACGATAACGCGGCGCCAACCGACTGGGGTGGCGCCGCGTTCACTCACGGACGGGCGGAGCGGGCGATCAGCGATCGTTGTCGATCATGGAACCGAGCACACCACCAATGATGCTCGCCGCGCCAACGCGCGCGATGCCTTCGCGGCCGTTGCCGCGCATATTCGAGGCGGCGATGATCCGATCCGCCAGCCGTGAGAACGGCAGCGTTTGCAAGAGCACCCGGCCCGGCCCGCGCAGGCGGGCGAAGAACAGACCTTCGCCACCGAACAGCGCCGTCTTCACGCCGGGAACCATCTCGATGTCGTACTGCACCTGCTCTTCCATGGCCACGAGACAGCCCGTGTCCACGCGAAGCGTCTCGCCGGCCTTCAGATGCATTTCGTGCAACGCGCCGCAGGCATGGAGGAAGGTGAGGCCGTCCGTGCCGTGAATGCGCTGCAGAATGAACCCTTCGCCGCCGAAGAAGCCGGCGCCGATCCGCTTGGTAAAGGCGACAGTGACGTTGATACCGCGCGCGGCGCAGAGAAAGGAGTCCTTCTGCGCGATGATCGTTCCGTTCCAGTCGCGAATGTCCACCGGCAAAATCTTGCCTGGAAAGTGCGACGAGAACGCCACGTCCTGCCTCACGTTCGCGGCATTGGCGAACGTCGTCACGAAGAACGTGTCGCCGGACAGCGCGCGTTTGGCGCCCTGAAAGAGCTTGCCCATCACCCCGCCACCGAGGGCGTTGGGATCGAGCGTGGTATTCATGACGATGCCGTCCTGCATGTACATCATCGCGCCGGCCTCGGCCTGCACCATCTCGCCGGGGTCGAGCGTGATGATCACCGCCTGCAGATCGCCGCCGATCAGCTGATAGTCGATTACGTCTGACATGAATTGGCCTTGGGCTGTGGAAGGCGTGCGCCCGCAGCACGAAGTAGCTGCCGGCGCACACCAATCCCTAACGATCAGGGCGTCCTGAGTGTTTCAGGCGTGATCGCGCTGGTCGCCTGGCCCGGCGCGTGGCCAAGCTGATCCCTGCCCTTTTGCAGATATGGAATACCGTGCACCATCCAGTCCGGGGCCGGTGCGCCCTTCAACTTGTTGTCAAAGAACTGTTGCATGCGCATGGCGATGTCCTTCTGGTTTGCGCGGCTCGCCGGATTGTGGACGTCATTGTTGTAGGAGATCAGGTAGACCTCCTTGTTGAGCCGGCGCAGTCCCACGAACATCTCAATGCCCTGGTACCAGGGGACCGCATCGTCCATGTCGTCGGCGAGCAGGAACATGGGCGTGGTGACGCGGTCGAGAAAAAAGAGCGGCGAATTTTCGATGTACAAATTCGGCGCCTCGATCAACGACTTGCCAATGCGGCTCTGGCCGCTCTCGTACTGGCCCGACCGCGCGATGCCGGAGCCCCAGCGAATGCCGCCGTACGCGCTCGTCATGTTCGCCACCGGCGCGCCGGCCATGGCCGCCGCGAACATGTGGGTTTGCGTGACGAGGAACGCCGTCTGATAGCCGCCCCACGAGTGGCCCTGCAACCCGAGCTTCGACTCGTCGACGTAGCCGCGGGCCACGATCGACTGCACGCCCGGAATGATCGCCTTGTACGCGCTCGGCCCGGGATAGCCCGTTTCGTAGACGATATCCGGCTCGAACACGAGATAGCCGTTCGACGCGTAGTGCGTGGGGTTGATGATGTTGCGGCCGGTCGGCGGCACGTAGCTGTACAATCCGTTCGACAGCACCTCGTAGAAGTACGTGATCATGGGGTACTTCTTGGTCGGATCGAAATTCTCGGGCTTGAACAGCATGCCCTTGAGCGGCTTGCCGTCGTCACTCGTCCAGTGCACGAGCTCCGCGGTACCCCAGTTGTAGTCCTTCTGCTGCGGGTTGGCATCCGAAATCCTGGTCAAATTCGTCAACGACGGTCCGACCCAGAGATTGGGGAAATCGACGAACGTGCTCTTCGTGGTCATGTAGACGTCAGCATCCGCCGCCTTGGTGAGCGTGCCGTATGCCAGATCTGACATTACAATTTTCTCAGGCGCCTTCTTTACGCCGAGTTGGTCGCGGTAGAAGCCGCTCGCCATGGTCTCCGTGTTCACGGCCCGCAGCATGAGCGGCTCGGCCGGATCGATCACGCCGCGGTCGTCGCCGCCCGCGCCGCGCCCGCCACCGCGGCCCCCGCGACCGCCGCCCGCCAGCTCGATGCGAAACTGGATGGTGTTCTTGCGGCCCACGGAATCCGTCACCATCACCGGCGCCTTGACGCCCGTGGGATCCATTTCCCAGATGTCGTAGCGGTCGTAGAGCAACACCGACTTGTCGCCTTTCGTCCAGCCGGCAAGGCCCCAGGCCGGCGGAGCCGACGGATGGTCGTCGGTCTCGTTGTCAAAATGCACGCCCTTGAGGCCGCCCGTAATGTCCGTGAGCTTGCTCGTGGCAGTGTTGTACGTGTACCAGTGCGCCGAATCGTAGAACGTGACGAACTTGGCGTCGGGAGACAGCTGTGCGGTCCCGCTGATTTTCTCCTTGATGATCTTGCGCGCGCCGCTCACCGGATCGATGACGTACACGTCGCTGCCGCCGTCGCCCCACATCTGCTCGATCATGTATCGCTCGCGCGAGTTCGACACCGCGAGCCGGCCGTCTTCCGACACGGTCACCGACGGCGTCGAGTCGTTGGCGAGCTGCACCACCTTCTTGGTGGCTGGGAAATAAATCGCCGCGTACGATTTGTTGCGGTCGCGCGCCGCGTTGATCTTCTGCGTCGGCTGCAGTACGGGATCCTTGTAATGCCAGAGGTCGAACTGCGCCTTGTCGATCAGCGAGTCGGCCGGCACGGAATCGATCGGCGGCGGCGCCACGTTGAAGGTGATCGCCGTGCCCGAGTGCGTAAACGCCACCGGACTCCCGTCGACCACGTGCAGGCCCGGCGTGATCTGGCTCGGCGTGACGACCGCCTGTGCGACGCCCGACTTGGGCGACGCGTGGTAGATAGTGTAGCGCGGCTTGGCGGCGTGCCCGAACTCGTCGCGGTCGGAAAGAAACACTATCTGTGCGCCGGCCCGGTCAAACGCCAACCCTTTGTAGTCGCCGGTGCCGCTCAGCAGCGTGGTGGTCGCGCCGGTCGCGAGGTTGCGGACGAACGCGCCGTCCCGGGTCGAATCACGCGACACGATCGTGTAACTCATGACTCGGGCGCTGTCGTCGAACGCGTATCCGTTGACGTCGGCCAAGCGCTCTTCCCCGCCGCTCGCAAGGTTCCGCAACACGAGGGACGACCCGAACTGGCGGCGCCCGCCAGGCGCCGCGCTCCCACCGCGTCCCGCCGCGCCGCCGCGACCGGTGCCGCCGGGCGCTGCGCCCGAGTCCGGCTCCGGCACATAGGCGAGCCATGTTCCGTTATCGCGAGGCATGCGAAAGGAACGAACGCCCGGAATCGTCGTGGTTTTGCCGTCGGCCAGACTCACGATTGCCAACGCCTGGCGATTGGTGGCGGCGGCACTGCGTCCGCGCGGCGCCTTGTCGACGTCTGCCTTTGGCGCCTGCGTCGTCACCACGACAAACCGGCTATCGGCTGTGATCTGGGCCGGTGATATCGCAGGGGCCGCGGGTGCGCCTTCCGCATTGGCGGCGGGCGGACGAAGCCCGCCCGGCACATTGTTCGCCCGCCCAAGGTAGCCGCGGGGGACGTGGTATTCCGTCGTTCCCGTTGTCGATCGTATGACCAGCTCTCCGTCGCCAACCAAGGGAACGACGGTGTATACGGCCCATTTGCCGTCGTTCGACAGCGCCGGCGCGTTGATTGACTTCCACATATCCCAATCCGCCTGCGTCAGCACCTTTTTCGGTGCCTGTGCCGCGAGAGGCGCAGCCACGCAGACGAGGGACAGGCGAAGCACGGTCGAGCGACTGACTCTCATGACAGGATCACCTGGAGCAGAGATTGAAGGAGGGGATTTCTGTACGGCCTAGGCTATAGGCTGCAGCGGCCAGGGTCCAGGGTCTAGGGTCTAGGGTCTAGGGTCTAGGCTCTAGGGTCTAGTTAGGGCATAGGGTCTGTTGCGGGGTAAATTCAGGTTTCGCATTCTAGACCCTGGACCCCAGACCCTAGACCCTGTGTTTCTCCAACGCTTCCACGACGACACCGTCGCTCAAACGAGCTACCTGATCGGCTGCGAGACCACGGGCCTCGCAATCGTCGTCGATCCGAATCGTGACACCGAGCGGTATCTGCGCGCCGCGGAACGGCGGCACCTGACGATCGCATTCGTCACGGAAACGCACATCCACGCGGATTTTGTGTCGGGGGCGCGGGACCTGGCGCGCCAGAGCGGCGGCACGCTCGTGTTGTCCGGCGAGGGTGGCGCGGATTGGCAGTACAAGTTCGCGGCGGCGGATGGAGCGCGCGTCGTTCACGACGGGGATCGCGTAGACGTCGGCGACGTTCGCATCGACATTCGCCACACGCCCGGGCACACCCCCGAGCACATTTGCTTCATGGTCACCGATCGCGCCACGAACGCGCATCCGATCGGCATGTGCACGGGCGATTTTATTTTCGTGGGCGACGTGGGCCGGCCCGACCTGCTCGAACGCGCCGGCAACGTCCGTGGATCGATGGACCGCCTTGCGCGCCAGCTTTACGGCTCGATCCGCGCCACCGACGCACTGCCGGATTACCTGCAGATCTGGCCCGGACACGGCGCCGGCTCCGCGTGCGGCAAGTCACTCGGCGCCATGCCGTCGACCACACTCGGGTACGAGCGGTTTGCCAACTGGGCGTTTCAGATTCAGAATGAGGAATCGTTCGTTCGCACGGTGCTCGACGGCCAGCCGGAAGTGCCGGCGTACTTCGCCGAAATGAAGCGTATCAATCGCGACGGCCCGCCAGCGGCGCCAATCGCCGGCCACGTACCGGAACTCGATCTCGCCGCGTTGCAGCGCGCCACCGCAACCGGCGCGGTCATGGTTGACGTTCGCCCCGCCGCGGCATTCGCGATTGCGCACGTTCCCGCATCGCTCAACATTCCGCTGGGCGGCTCGTTCGCCAGATGGGCCGGATCGCTGCTCCCCTACGATCGCCCGCTCGTGCTGCTGGCCGACGACCACGGCCAAGTGTTGCGGGCCGCGCATGAATTCGCGCTCATCGGACTCGATCATGTCGGCGGTTGGAGCGGTCCCGCAGTGCAGTTGCAATGGGCGCGCGACATCCAACCGCTCGAAACGGTGAAACAGATCGACGTCACGGCGCTGGCCGACAGCCCAGGCGTCACCGTGATCGATGTGCGCGCCGCGTCGGAATGGAACGAGGGACACCTTCCGCAGGCGACCCACGGATTTCTCGGGGACTTGGTTGCCCTCACGGCAGACCTCGCGCCGGACACGCCGATCGCCGTGCACTGTCAGGGTGGCGGACGGTCGGCCATCGCCGCCAGCCTGCTGCAGGCGCACGGCTTCACCAACGTGGCCAACGTGACCGGCGGCTATCGCGCGTGGGAGGCGCAGGGCCTGCCCGTTGTCTGCGCCAATGAGGCAAAGAAGTCCAATCGGTCGTAGCAATGGGCGCGGCAGACCGCGCACCGCGGCTGCCCGGACAATAGATTTCCGCGTCGCCTTGCCCGTTGGTACCGACAGATGGACGCCGTCTTCTCTCATCGCCACCCCATCATGCGTACTATTTCTCTAATCGCGCTCGCGCTTGCGGCACCTGCTCTCGTGTCCGCGCAGGCCCGGGGTGCCGGTCGCGGGGCGACGCCGGCCGGACCGCCGACGCTGCTCGTGCCCGATCGCGTCTGGGACGCCGTTGACGCCACCCCCCACGACAGCTGGGTGGTGCTCGTGCGCGGCGATCGCATTGAAGCCGTTGGCCCGCGGGCCCAAGTGACGGTACCGTCCGACGCCACGACCATCAACCTGCCAGGCACCACGCTGTTGCCCGGGCTCGTGGAAGGACACGGCCATATGCTGCTGCATCCGTACAACGAAACGTCCTGGAACGATCAGGTGCTCCACGAATCGCTAGCACTTCGGGTGGCGCGGGCGACGAATCATGCGCGCGCCACACTCATGGCCGGCTTTACGTCGGAACGAGACCTCGGCACGGAAGGCGCGATGTACGCCGACGTGGGGCTGAAACAAGCCATCGCGCAGGGCATCATCCCCGGCCCACGCATGTGGGTGGCGACACGGGCCATCGTCGTGACGGGCGAATACGCACCCAATGGATTCGCGGCGGAGTACTCCGACGCAATTCCCCAGGGCGCGGAAGAAGCGGACGGGCCCGACGGCGTGACGCATATTGTGCGAGATCAGATCAAACACGGCGCGGATTGGATCAAGCTCTACGCTGACTACCGCTGGGGCCCAAACGGCGAAGCGATGCCCGGCTTTACGCAGGACGAGCTGAAGATCGCCGTGGACGTGGCCAACAGCTCCGGACGCCACGTGGCCGTGCACGCCACCACCGCGGAAGGCATGCGCCGGGCTGCGCTCGCCGGCGTGTCAACGATCGAACATGGCGACAACGGCACGCCCGAAGTCTTCAAGCTCATGGCCGAGCGCAACATCTGCTACGTACCAACGGTGTCGGTGGGCAATCGCAACAAGGCCGCTGTCCTCAAGATGGCGCTCGACGCCGGCGTGACGATCTGCAATGGCAGTGATGCTGGTCCGCTCGCGCATGGCGATAACGCCAAGGAAGTGGAAGGCTTGGTCGCAGACGGACTCACGCCGCTCCAAGCGCTCCGCGCCGCCACAGTGAACGACGCCAAAATGCTCGGCGTGGGCGACAAAATGGGCGTCGTGAAAACCGGATTCTGGGCCGACCTCATCGCCGTGCCGGGCGATCCGACCAAGGACATCTCCACGCTCAGTCACGTGAACTTCGTGATGAAGGCGGGCACTGTCTACAAACAGCCGTGATCGTCGGTCGCGCCGTCCGTGCGTTCGCTCCGGGCGGCATTGGCAACATTGGTCCCGGCCTCGACATCCTCGGCTGTGCCGTCACTGGCCCGGGCGACGAAGTCATTGCGACGGTGGTCAGCGCGCATGGCGTGCGCATCGATGATCCCGGTCACGCGGATCTTCCGTACGATCCGACGCGGCACGCATGCGGCATCGCGGCACTGGAAGTGTTGCGTCGCGCCGGGAATCCGGCGGTAGGCATTGCACTGCGCGTCACCAAAGGGTTGCCGCTGGCGGGAGGCCAGGGCGGAAGCGCCGCGTCGGCCGTGGCCGGCGCCGTCGCGACGAACGCACTGCTCGGCAGTCCGCTCGACACCACGCAGCTGTTGTTCGCTGCGCTCGTCGCCGAGGAGCAGCTTGCCGGCCGCCACATCGACAACCTCGCGCCAGCGTTGTTCGGCGGAATCCTGCTGATTCGCTCTATCGATCCGCTCGACTTCATTCGCTTGCCCGCGCCGCCGGCGCTGCGCATTGTGCTCGTGAAGCCGAACATGCGCCTTCGGACCGCCGATGCGAGAGCCGTGCTTCCGGCCACCGTCAGTCTCGCCACGGCAGTGGCGCAGGCGGCCGCCGTGTCGGCGATGGTGGCGGCATTTCTCACCGGCGACCTCCGCCATCTGCGCGGTGCCGTGAACGATCGGATCGCCGAACCGGCGCGCACCCCGCTGCTGCGTGGCTTCGCCGACGCCAAGCGCGCGGCGCTCGAGCACGGCGCACTCGGGTGCTCGATCTCCGGCGGCGGCCCGTCGTCGTTCGCGCTCACCGACGGAGACGACAGCGCCGCATCGGTGATGCGCGCCATGGTCGCCGCGTATACCGCGAGCGGTATCGACGCGGTGGGGCGCGTTGCACAGATCGACGAGCGCGGCGCGCGTGTCGAAGAATGCTCGTCCACATCAGACTCCCGGTCATGACGGTCACGGAATCACGGCAGCAATGCGAACGGTGCGGCACCACGATCGGCGAGCTTGATCCGGCGCCGGATTGTCCGTCCTGCCACGGCCTGCTGGAACTGGTGCATCCGCCCGTGGACGCCGATGCGGCAACGCTGCGCGCCCGGTTCGCCGCGCGACGCACGGCCCTCCGCGGATTCGACACGTCGGGCGTCTGGCGGTACCGCGAGCTCGTGCTGCCGTCGGCAACGCCGGACACGATCGTATCGCACCCGGAAGGCAACACGCCCCTACTCGCCCGCCGTGCCGTGTCGGCCTGGAGTGGCATTGAGCATTTACTCATGAAGCACGAGGGGCACAACCCCACCGGATCGTTCAAGGATCGCGGCATGACGGTGGCGACCACGCAGGCCAAGCGCACCGGCGCGCGCGCCGTGGCCTGTGCGTCCACCGGCAATACGTCCGCGTCGCTGGCGGCGTACGCGGCGCAGGCGGGGCTTCCGGCGTTCGTGTTCGTTCCGGCCGGCAACGTCGCACTCGGCAAGCTCGCCCAGACGCTCGCCTACGGCGCGCGTACGCTGCTCGTTCGCGGCAACTTCGACGATTGTCTCACGCTGGCTCGCGAGGCCAGCGCGGCGCTGGGCATTGCCCTGCTCAACTCGATCAATCCGTTCCGGCTCGAAGGGCAGAAGAGCATTGTGTTTGAGCTACTCGAGCAACTCGACTGGCAAGCGCCGGACTGGATTGCGCTTCCGGCGGGCAACCTCGGCAACACGTCGGCATTCGGCAGGGCGCTTCGCGAAGCGCATGCGCTGGGCTTGATAGACCGCATTCCGCGGCTTGCCGCAGTGCAGGCGCGCGGCGCCTCACCGTTTGCGCAGAGCTTTCGTGGGGGGTTCGCCGAGCGGATTCGTGTCTCGCCGGAAACGATTGCCACGGCCATTCGCATCGGCGATCCGGCGTCGTGGGACCGCGCGGTGCGCGCCATCCGCGGCACCAACGGCGTGGTGACGGACGTGTCGGACGCCGAACTACTCGACGCCAAGGCCGTGATCGACGCCGCAGGCGTTGGCTGCGAACCAGCGAGTGCGGCAAGCGTGGCCGGCGCGGCCCGCTTACGGCGTGAAGGCGTGATTGGCGCCGGCGAGCAGGTGGTTGCCGTGTTGACGGGACACATGCTCAAGGACCCCGGGGTCACTGTGCGCTTTCATCAGGAGACGGAGCCGCCATCGCCCCGCGCAAACCGTCCGATCGAGATCGACCCGACCCTGGCCGAGGTGGAGCGCGTGCTCGCGCAGTCATGACACGATTTTCCCGAGTTGTCGCGGGTGTGATGGCCGCCGCAACGTTAGCCGCGTGCCAACCGGCGGCGCCCGCGTCGCTGGCGCCCACGCCGGCTAGCGACTCCGCGCATGCCGCAAAGCCGGCGCCGCTGTTCTATCACAACTTGCCGTATGGCACGGAGTCGCAGTTCAACCCGTTTTCGCTCGTAGTGAACGGCGGCTACGACCAGCTGAGGGTCGGCGAGAATCGCACGGTGTTCAGTCTTCCCTATCGCAGTGCCTTCCATACCGTGATGTACACGGTGACCCATCCGGAGCCGGTGCTGCGCCACTACGGCTATCGCAACTGGCTGGTCCACGAGGTATTTCCGCTTTCCCTCAAGGGTTCAGGGGGCGGCCAGTGGTACCCGAATTACCAGCTGCATCTCTTTGCGGGCGGCATGACGTATTACCGCACGGTGGAGTGGTACGAACAACACGGCACGTCGCACCCTCGCTTGGCTGCGGGCGCCACGGTGTTCGCGTGGCATCTGCTCACCGAAATGGTCGAGAGCAACGGCGTGTGCTGCGAGGACGAGGATGGGCTGACCGATCTCTACATCTTTGACACCGGCTCCATTCTGCTCTGGAACCAGGCGTGGATGCGCCGGGCGTTCAGCGGTCGCGTGGAGTTTACCGACTGGCCGGGCCAACCCACGATCTCGCGACCCACCAACCGGCTCGAGAACGGCTACATGATGGCGATGCTACGCGTTCCCGTGCCGCGCACCGACAACTGGAAGCTCATGACGACGATGGGAAATGCGTTTCTGTTCGGCGTGTCCGGCCGCGTCGGCAATGACCTGTGGCTTTCCGCCTCGGGCGGGTTCGACCCATCCGACAACCCGGTCATCGATACACGCACCGGCGCCAAGACCGCCACGCTGCTGCCGAACGCCGGCCTGTTTCTCGATCGCAAGGGATCGCTGCTCGCGTCGATCATTACCAAGGGGGGTAGCAGCAATGGCCCAACGCTCAACGTCTTTCCGGGCGTGATCGGCTCCGGCGCATGGTCCCCCGGCGTCTGGATCCAGGCCGTTCGGGGCGGTGGCTACCGGTTCGGTGTCGTTTCGCGGCTGGGCATCGGTCTCGGCGCAACGCACTAATTAGTGTTCTGCCATGCCGCTTCTCTCATCGCTCCTCCGCCCGTCACGCCTGCTCCGGCTGCTGCCGGTGGTGTGCATCCTTGCCGCGTGTCATGCCACGCCGGCAACAGCACCGTCACCCGCACCGGCGACCGCAGCCGCGCCGGATAGCGCGGCGCCGAAAGCGCCGAGCGTTCCGAGCCAGCTGTTCTACGCCAATCGGCCGTATGGCACCGAGTCGCAGTTCAATCCTCTCTCGTTGATCGTAAATGGCGGATTCGATGAGCTGCGGGTGCACCAGAATCGAAACATCTTCGAAATTCCATACGGTCGGGGCTTTCATGCCGTCTTTTACACAATCACCCACCCCGAGCCGGTCCTTCGTCACTATGGTTACGGCAAGTGGCTGACGCACGAAGTCTTGCCGCTCTCGGCCAAGCACGCCGGCGGCGGGCAGTGGACGCCGAACTACGAGTTGCACTTGTTTGCCGGCGGCATGACGTATTACCGCACCGCCGAATGGTACGAGCAGCACGGCTTCGGCCATCCTCGGCTGGCGGCGGGCTTCACCGTCTTTACCTGGCACTTGATCACCGAAATGATCGAGACCAACGGTATTTGCTGCGAAGACGAGGACGGGCTCACCGATCTCTATCTGTTCGATACGGGCTCGATCCTGCTCTGGAATCAGGCCTGGGTGCGGCGGCTCTTTTCCGGTCGCGTGGAGTTCACCGATTGGCCCGGCCAACCAACGCTCTCGGTGCCGTCCAATCGATTAGAGAATGCGTATATGCTGGCGATGCTGCGTGTGCCGCTGCCGCATACGGAGTCGTGGCGGGTGATGACCGTCATGGGCAGCACCTTTCTCGTGGGAGCGTCGGCGCGCGTCGGCAACGGCCTGTGGTTCTCGGCGGCCGGTGGGTACGACCCCAATGAGAATCCGCTCATCGACCCGAAAACCGGCGCACGCACTGTCACCCTACTGCCGAGCGGCGGCGTGTTTCTCGATCGGAATGGATCGCTGCTGGCGTCGTTCATCAGCCGCGGTGGCGCAACGAATGGCGCGACGGTGAACATTTACCCGGGCGTGATCGGGTCCGGCGCGTGGTCGCCCGGGCTCTGGGCGCAGGCGATCCACGGCGGCGGCTACCGGTTTGGTATCGTGTCGAGATTCGGCTTCGGATTGGGTGGCGCGCGAAACAGGTAGCCTGCCTTGTCGCCCAGCGCATTCTGTCATCCCGGGCGCGCGTCGGCCGCGCTTACGACACCCGACCGTCGGTATCGGCGCGCTTGCCGGGGGTTTGCGTCGCGATCGTTTCCGGGTCCGCACTCTCCACCGACGCGTCCTGCCGCTGCACCAGCGTGAGAATCGTGTACACGGCAACGGGCTCGGCATCCTGATTCTTCACTTCGACGTCCCACGCCACGACGCCCTGCGCCACCTGGTCCGGCTTCTTCTCTTTGGCCGTCTTCTGCTTCACGGTGAGCGTGGCCTGTATTGTGTCGCCAGGGTACACCGGCTTCACAAAACGCAGCGACTCCAGTCCGTAGTTCGCCAGCACCGGCCCTTGTCCCGGATCAACGAACAAGCCCGCTGCGGCCGAGAGCACGAAGTATCCGTGCGCCACACGCTTTTCAAAGATCGAATCGCGCGCCGCAATGTCGTCCATGTGCGCGTAGAAGAAATCGCCGCTGATGCCGGCGAAGTTGACGATGTCCGCCTCCGTGACCGTGCGGCGCGGGCTAATGAGCGACATGCCGACTTCGAGTTCGTCGAAATACTTGCGGAACGGGTGCACGCGGTCGAACGTGCGCGCTGCGCCAGGCGTGTATTCGCTCGTGACGCGCATGATCGTCGTGGGCGAGCCCTGCAAGGCCGTACGCTGCATGTAGTGCATCACGCCGCGCACGCCGCCCAACTCCTCGCCGCCGCCGGCGCGACCCGGACCACCGTGCACCAGATGCGGCAACGGCGATCCATGACCGGTAGACTCCTTGGCGCTGTCACGATTGGCGAGCAGCAGTCGCCCGTGATACGCCGCGGTGCCCAGCGCCACTTTCCGAGCGACCGTGTCGTCCGCCGTGAACAGCGAGCCCACCAGACTCCCCTTGCCGCGCTTCGCGAGCTCGATCGCTTCATCCACCGATTTGTACGGCATCACCGTGTTCACCGGGCCGAACGCTTCGACGTCATGCGCTGCGATCGGTCCGAACGGATCCTTCGCGTAGAAGAGCAACGGCGGAAAGAACGCGCCACGCTCCTTGTCCGCACCGACCACGGCATAGTCGTCGATGTTGCCATACACGAGCTCCGCCGAGCGGGCGATCGCGTCCACGCTCTTGCGCACTTCGCCCACCTGGCCGCGACCAGCGAGCGGTCCCATGCGAACGCCGTCCACCGCCGGATCGCCGATCGTCACCTGCGCGAGCCGCTTGGAGAGCGCGCCCATCACGTCCTGCAGCATCGATTCAGGCACGAACGTGCGCCGGATGGCCGTGCACTTCTGCCCGGCCTTTACCGTCATCTCACGTGCGACTTCCTTGATGAACAGGTCGAACTCCGGCGTACCCGGCGCCGCGTCGGGACCGAGCATTGAATAGTTCAACGAATCCGCTTCCATGTTGAAGCGAACGTTGTTCTCGAGAATCGATTTTGACGACTTGAGCATCTTGCCCGTGGACGCCGAACCGGTGAAGGCCACCGCGCTCTGGCAGTCGAGCTGATCGAGCAAGTCGCCAGTGCTGCCGCACAACAGCTGAATGGCGCCGTCGGGGAAGATCTTCGAGTCGATCATCGCGCGGAATACGGCTTCGGTGAGGTACGACGTCACCGTGGCCGGCTTGACGATGGCCGGCATGCCCGCGAGCAGCGTAGGCGCGAGTTTCTCCAGCATTCCCCATACGGGAAAGTTGAAGGCATTGATGTGTACCGCCACGCCTTCCATTGGTACGCAGATGTGCCGACCCACGAACGTACCGCCCTTGGACAGCGCCTCCGTGGGACCGTCCACATAGAACGTCTCATTCGGAAAATCACGTCGTCCGCGCGATGCATACGCGTAGAACGTTCCGATGCCGCCCTCGATGTCGATCCAGGAATCCTGTTTCGTGGCGCCGCTCGCTGCCGACACGAGGTAGAACTCGTCCTTTCGCGTCATGAGATACTGCGCCACGGCCTTGAGCTGTAGCGCGCGCTCGTGGAACGTGAGCCGCCGCAAGGCCGGGCCGCCCACGCGCTTGGCGTAATCCACCATTCCGCCGAAGTCGATCCCGCCCGTGGTCGCATCGCCAATCACCGCGCCGGTCACCGCGTTGTAGAGTTCCGCGGACTTGCCGGATCCGGTGACCCACTCGCCACCAACGTAATTCTGCAGCCGGCGCGGCTCGGCGCCAGCGAGTCCGAGCGGGCGAATCGTTGCTGAAGTCGTCGTCATGTCTCTCTCGTTTCGTTCCAGGTGCGATAGCTCATCTGCTGGCTCGGGCGATCCGGCGGTATTTCCCGCAATGGCTCGCAGGGCTTGAGCGTCGCGTACAGGTGTTTCGGCAACGCCTGATACAGTCGCGTGCCGCTCGTCTTCCAGGCGATCATGTCGTCGCTCACGTCCTTCACGATTCTCGCCGGATTGCCCACGACCACTTTGCGGTCGGGGATCTGCATTTCCGCCGGAACGAAGGTGAGCGCGCCCACGATGCATTCTGCGCCCACCGTGACGTTATCCATGATCACCGCGTTCATGCCGATCATCGTGTTGCGGCCAATGCGCGCGCCGTGCACTACCGCGCCGTGTCCGATATGCGCACTCGCCTCGAGCACCACCGTGACGCCGGGGAACATGTGGATGGTGCAGTTCTCCTGCACGTTGCACCCGTCTTCGATCACGATGCCGCCCCAGTCGCCGCGAATCGCTGCGCCCGGCCCCACATATACATCACGGCCAATCACGACGTTTCCGGTCACGGCGGCGTTCGGGTGAATGAACGCCGATTCGTGGATGACCGGGATGAATCCGTCGAATGCAAAAATGCTCATGCTGTCATCCCGAGCGAAGCGAGGGATCTGCTGGAACGTGACAATAGCCGGCGACAATGCCGCGAAAGTAGATCCTTCCTCGCTTCGCTCCGTCGGGATGACAGCCGGGCTTCGCTCCTGCGGGGTGACATCGTGGCGTCACACCCGCTCGATGATCGTCGCCATACCCTGCCCCACGCCGATGCACATTGTACAGAGCGCATATCGGCCGCCCGTCTCCTCCAACTCCCGCGCCGCGGTGAGCAACAACCGCGCGCCGGACATTCCCAACGGATGGCCGATTGCGATCGCGCCGCCGTTCGGATTCACACGCGGATCGTTATCGTCAATGCCGAACTCGCGCAGGCAGGCGAGCGACTGCGCCGCGAACGCCTCATTGAGCTCGATCACCTGCATGTCGTTCAACGTCAGCTTGGCATGCTCCAACGCGCGACGCGATGCCGGCACCGGCCCCATGCCCATGATCCGCGGCTCCACGCCCGCCACCGCCGAAGTAACGATCCGCGCCAGCGGCTTCACGCCAAGACGCCGTAAGCCTTCGTCCGACGCGATCAGCAGCGCGGCCGCGCCATCATTCAGTCCGGACGAATTGCCGGCCGTCACCGACCCGCCCTCGGGCCGGAATGCTGGCTTGAGCCTGCCGAGCGTTTCGAGACTCGTGTCCGGGCGCAGGAACTCGTCGCGCTCGAACCGTTTCGGATCGCCCTTTCGCTGCGGAATCTCCACCGCCACGATCTCTCGCTCGAATCGGCCCCGCTCGCGCGCTGCCGCCGCCTTGTGCTGCGACCGCATCGCAAATGCGTCCTGATCGCCGCGGCTCACTTCATATTGCTCGGCCACGTTCTCCGCCGTCTGGCCCATGGAGTCAACGCCGTACTTGGCCTTCAGCTTGGGATTGATGAACCGCCAACCAAGACTTGTGTCGAACAGCTCGACGTCGCGCGCGAACGCCTTACTGCCTTTGGACATGACGTATGGCGCTCGCGTCATGTTCTCCACGCCGCCCGCGATGTAGAAGTCACCTTCGCCGAGCTTCACGGAGCGAGCCGCATTGGCCACCGCACTCATGCCCGAGGCGCAGAGGCGATTGACCGTCTCGCCGGGCACCGTCACTGGCAATCCGGCGAGCAGCAACGCCATGCGCGCCACGTTCCGGTTGTCGTCACCCGCCTGATTCGCGCAGCCTAGAATTACGTCCGTCACGAGTGCCGGATCGAGTTTTGCCGATCGCTTGACGAGCTCGGAGATGACGTGCGCCGCAAGATCGTCCGCACGAACCTCGCTCAGTCCGCCGCCAATGTTACCGATCGGCGTTCTCACGCCGTCCACGATATATGCGCTGTTTGCGTTGCTCATTTGTCGTCTGGAAAAAATGCCTGATGAGTCTTGTACACGGTGCCGGTGAACAACGCCACGATCTCGCCGTTCGCTTTCGTCACCGACACCCGATAGAAGCCGAGCCGGTTGGAGCCACTCTCTTCGTCGGCCGTGGCTGTAAGCACGTCGCCCACTGCCACGGCTTTCGGATAGGCGATGGTGTTCTCGATGCTCATCGTCACCCGACCGTGCGTGTTCGACGCGAACGCCAACGCGCTGTCGGCCAGCGAAAACGTCACGCCGCCGTGGCATACCCCGAACCCGTTCACCATGTCCTGCCGCACGGTCATTCGCACCGCCGAACCGCGCGGACGAACGTTCACCACTTCGATACCTAGCCACCGACTGAAAGCGTCCTTCTCGACCATTGCAGAAATGATACGCTCGGCGAGCGCCTGCTCTTCGGCGGCGACAGTCATGCGAAGAACGTGCGTCCGTCGCGTACCATGCGGCGCAGCAGCGGACTGGGACGATAGCGATCTTCACCGTACTCACTCTGCAACTGCTCGAGCTGCGCCAACACGGTAGACAATCCGATCTCATTGCCCCAGGCAAGCAGCCCTTTGGGATAATTTACCCCCTTGGTCATGGCCAGATCGATGTCAGCGGTCGACGCCACCTGCATGAGGACGGCGTCCACGGCTTCGTTCACGAGCATCGCAAGGATACGGTCGAACACCGCTTTCGCGACGCCGGCGTCCTGCGTGGCGACCGGTGCCGCAGCGCCGTCGCGATAGTCGTAGTAACCGCGTCCCGTTTTCTTGCCCAGGAAGCCCGATTCCACGAGGCGGCGCTGGGTCAACGACGGTTTGTACCGCGGATCGTAGAAGAATGCTTCGAACACCGACCGCGTCACTGCGTAGTTCACGTCGTTGCCAATGAAGTCCATCAGCTCGAACGGGCCCATGCGGAACCCGCCGAGCGACTTCATTGCCCAATCGATTGTCGGCACGTCGGCGATTCCCTCTTCGAGAATGCGCAGCGCCTCGCCGTAATACGGGCGCGCAATTCGGTTGACGATGAAGCCCGGCGTGTCCGACGCGAGCACCGGCATCTTTTGCCAGCGCTGCATCAGCGCGTACGCCGCCGGCGCCACCGCGGGATCGCCGCCCATCCACCCCACGATCTCGACGAGCGGCATGAGCGGCGGCGGGTTGAAGAAGTGAATGCCCACCACGCGTTCCGACGCACTGCACGCCGACGCGATCGACGCCACCGACAGCGACGATGTGTTCGTCGCCAGCACTGCGTCCCGCGACACCACATCCTCGAGCCGCTTGAAGAGCTGCTGCTTCACCGCGAGATCTTCGACCACCGCTTCGATCACCAAGCCGCACTCATGATACGCCGACAGATCGTCGCCGAGCGGCGCCCATTGGAAATCGATGCGCGACATGAGCACGTCCGCGGCGTCGCGACTCATCCGCCCTTTTTCGACCTCGCGCGCCATCGCCTTGGCGACCCGCACCTGCGACTTCTGCGTCGCA
The DNA here is from genome assembly GCA_041690755.1 of Gemmatimonadaceae bacterium. Taxonomy (GTDB): domain Bacteria; phylum Gemmatimonadota; class Gemmatimonadetes; order Gemmatimonadales; family Gemmatimonadaceae; genus JAQBQB01. Next base: position 40,366 of record JBEPWA010000012.1, read on the forward strand.
CCCTCAAACGCGTCGGCAATCACCACGCGGTGCCCGGCCGTGGCGGCAACCTGCGCGATGCCGGTTCCCATTGCGCCCGCACCAACGACGCCGATCACAGTGTTGTTATTGAGTTCCATCAGTGAAGCAAGGAAATGGTGATGGTGATGTGTGGTCTGGTCGGCATTGTCCTTCCGAGTGAACCCCGTTGTCATTCCGAGCGAACGCGAGGAATCTTCCGTGGAGGTCTGAGTGAACCGGTCACACCAGTATTATGTCTACATCCTGTCCAGCCCAAGCCGCACGCTCTACATCGGCGTGACCAACCACCTCGTCAAAAGACTCTGGCAGCACCGCAATAGCCAAGGCTCGACATTCGCGGCACGGTACAGCGTCTCGCAACTGGTCTACTTCGAAACAACCACTGACGTTCACTCCGCAATCGCCAGAGAAAAGCAGCTCAAAGCTTGGCGCCGTGAGAAAAAGCTACGGCTCATTCGGGAGCGGAATCCGGATTTTCGCGACTTGGCGATCGATTGGGGGCTCGATAGAACAGCGAGCATCTCGACCCGGACAGTAGATCCCTCCTCGCTTCGCTCGTCGGGATGACATGAGGCTCCGCTCGGCAGGATGACAGAATTCACTGTCCCTTAAACACCGGCTTCCGCTTTTCCAGGAACGCGTTCACGCCCTCCTGATAGTCGTAGCTGCCGCCCGCTTCGCGTTGCAGTTCTTCCTCATAGTCCAGCTGCGCCTTCAGGTCGATGCCGAGCGACTTGTTGAAGCCGCGCTTGATCAGCCCCAACGCTCGCGTCGGTTGCGTGGCCAGGTGCCGGGCCGTGCCGAACGCCGTGTCGAACAGCGCGTCCGGCTCCGTCACCATGTACACCAAGCCCCACTCTTTTGCTTGCGCGGCCGTCATCTTTTCGGCGAGCATCGTCATCACGGTCGCCCGGTGCAGGCCCACGATGCGCGGCAGAATGAACGTGCCGCCGCTGTCGGGAATCACACCGATCTTGGCGAACGACTGGATGAACGTCGCCGACGCCGCGGCAAATACAATGTCGCAGGCATACGCCAGGTTGGCGCCCGCGCCGGCCGCCACGCCGTTCACCGCGCAGATCACCGGCTTCTCCAGCGTGCGGATGCCAAGCACCATGGGATTGTATCCGTCACGCACAAAATCGCCGAGGTCAGGCATCGCGCCATCCTTCGGAATTGCTTCGGCCAGGTCCTGGCCGGCGCAAAAGCCGCGTCCGGCACCGGTGAGCAGCACCGCGCGGATCTCGGCGTCGTCACGGACACGGTCCAGTGCGCGGCACAGCTCGCGCGCCATGGACCTGGTAAAGCTGTTCAGCACCTCAGGCCGATTGAGCGTGATCGTTGCCACGCCCTCGGAAACCTCGAACAAGATGTCGCTCATGCGCCCCTCGAGTGGTCCCAGTGGTGCCAATGGGTGCCAGTGGTGACTCGGCGCAGCCGCGCCGGCCGAGCGCCATTTGCTCGACATCGCAAGATAGCCCAGGACCGGTTCGCGTCGGCAGCCCTTGGCGCTGGTCCTGAGCGCGTCTTCCCAACAGATTACAAGACGTGACTACCCTTCCAATTCCTCGCGGACCGCGGCCACAGGGTTCGGCAAAAACGATCAAAGCCGTCCAGCCCGATCCTCGATTCGACTGGCGCCGCATTGCCTACAACGCGCTGGCGTCGCGCGCCCTCGACGACACCGAAGAGGCCACCAACAAGAACAAGTCGAGCACCGCGCGCGAGAATCTGGTGCTCTATCAGTTCTCGGCCCGCGGTCACGAAGTCGCCCAAGTGATCCTCGGCTCGCTCGTCAATCATCAGCATGACGCCGTGAGCGCGTATTATCGATCGCGGCCCGTGCTGCTCGCGCTCGGCCTCGATCTCGAAGACGCGTTCGCCAGCCCGCTCGGCCGCTCGGGCGGATTCAGCGACGGTCGCGATATCGGCGTCGTGTGTAATCTGCCGAACAAGAACGGGCCCATCGTCATTCCCATGTCGGGCGACGTCGGCTCGCAATACACACCCACCGCTGGCTGGGCGCAGTCGGTGTGCTATCACCGCGATGTGCTCGGCGACACGAGCTGGAACGGCGCGATCGGCGTGGTGCTCGGCGGCGAAGCATCGGTGGCGACGAACGGCTTCTGGTCGGCGCTCACCATGGCGACGACGCTGTCGTTGCCCATACTCTTCTACATCGAAGACAACGGCATCGGCCTCTCGGTACGTAGCGACATGCAGACGCCCGGCGCGGACATCGCCAAGAACCTGGCGTCGTTCGGCAACCTGTTCATTCGGAACGGCGACGGCACGGATTCCGGTGAATCGTCCGCGTTGCTGGCCGAATGCGTGGACTATGTGCGCAGTGGAAAGGGCCCGGCGCTCGTTCGGTTGACGGTACCGAGGTTGTGCAGTCATTCGGGCCCCGACAACCAGCGAGGTTATCGCACCGAAGGCGAGATCGACGCCGACATCGCCCGCGATCCGCTGCCGCGGCTACGCGCGCATCTCGTGCCGTCGCTCATGTCCGCCGACGAATGGACAGAACTGGAAGCGACGGTTACGCGAGACGTGGCCACCGCGCTCGCCGGCGCGCGCGCGCGCCCGAATCCAGATCCATCGAAGATTGCCCGATGGGTGTACGCCGACGATTCCGCCGGCTCGCCCGAAGCGATGGGCGGTTTGTCGCGCGACGAACGCCACGCGCTCGGCGGCAACGAGCACATTGTGGAGGCGCCGGAAAAAGTCCGATTCGCCGAAGCGATTCGGCGCACGCTGGCCCACGAGCTCGAGGTCAATCCGAAACTCGTGGTGTTCGGCGAGGACGTGGGCCGCAAAGGCGGCGTGCACCTCGTGACGGAGGGCCTGCAGAAGCGGTTCGGTGACAAGCGCGTGTTCGACACGAGCCTATCCGAGGAAGGAATCATTGGCCGCGCCGCGGGCATGGCCATCTCGGGGTTGATGCCGGTGACGGAAATTCAATTCCGCAAATACGCCGATCCCGCCACCGAGCAACTGAACAACGCCGGCACCATGCGTTGGCGCACGGCGAACCGCTTTGCGTCGCCCATGGTCGTGCGCATGCCCGGCGGATTCGGCAAGGACGTTGGCGATCCGTGGCACAGCTTGAGCGACGAAGTGCGGTTCGCGCATGCGTACGGCTGGCAGGTGGCCATCCCGTCGAATGCAGCGGACGCCGTCGGCCTGCTTCGCAGTGCGATGCGCAGTCCGAATCCGACGATCTTCTTCGAGCACCGGTCGCTGCTCATGACGAGCGACGGCAGCACGCGCTATCCGGGCGACGATTACGTCGTGCCGTTCGGCAAGGCGAGTGTCGTGCGTGAAGGCACCGGGATCACGGTGGTGACGTGGGGCGCCCTGGTGCACCGATGTATTGAAGCGGCGGAACGATTTGGCGACGAAGTCGAGTTGATCGACCTTCGGTCAATCGCCCCATGGGATCGGAGGCGGGTCCTGGCGTCGGTCGAAAAGACGGGACACTGCATGATCGTTCATGAGGACAATCTCACGGCAGGTTTCGGAGCGGAAGTCGCCGCGACGGTCGCCAAGGAGGCGTTCTGGTATCTCGATGCGCCGATCGACCGTCTTGCGGTCGAGGACATCCCGATGCCGTACCACCCCGTGTTGTTGGATGCGGTGCTTCCAAACGTCGAGCAGATCGCGCAGCGAATCGAACAGACGCTCCGCAGCTAGCACGGGTCCCCTCCCGAATAGAAGGACAGTGTAGTGAGTCCTGCAGGTCCGTTGGTGCCAGCCGTCGAACGCTTTGCGTTCGGCGGCCGTTTTGCTTGTTCAGCCTACGATACTGAAGTATTCCGCTGCCAGTACTTTACTATCGTAAGTCATACGCGTCAATAGACGAGTATGCCAACGGGAATAGCCATGGATGCATTGGATTACAAGGCGCTGTCGCTCTTGATGGAGCGCGGCCGAGCGCCGTGGACGGAAGTCGGCGAAGCGCTGGCGATGTCGGCCCCCGCCGCCGCGGAGCGCGTGCGCAAGCTCGAGGAGCGCGACGTCATCATTGGCTATCGCGCCATCGCCAGCGCCGAGGCGTTGGGGTATCCACTCCTCGCCTTCGTGCATGCGACACTCGGCAGCCGCACGCATCGCGAGGCGTTTCTCAAAGGCATCGTCAAGCACGCGCAGGTAGTGGAGTGCCACCACATCGCCAGCGATGACGACTATTTGCTCAAGGTGCGGTGCAAGAGCACGGCGGACCTGGAGCACTTTCTCACCGTGGCGCTCAAGGACCGGCTGGGTGTCGCGCGCACGCGCACGACGATCGCGCTGACCACCGTAAAAGAAACGACGTCGTTGCCGGCGGTACTGCAGGAATAGGCGCAATCGACGTACCGGTCATGCATGACATGGGCGTCGTTGGGCGTTGTCGTGCGTCGTTGCCCGCGCCACCGCGGCTCATCCGAAAGGAGTAGCAGATGATTGCGCCTTTTGTTGATGCGCCCCAGACCGCGCGCCACGTATCGTTGGCGGAAGGCTGCTCCATCCTTCCACCGTCAACGGACCGCGACATGCGCCACTGCATTGCCACCTTACTCGTCACCCTCTGCGCCGCGACGTCCGCTGCGGCGCAGCTTGCACCGTTTCCGGCCGGCATGCGCACACGAGAGATCGCCGTCAACGGCGCAACCCTTCATGTGCGCGTCGTCGGGAAGGGCCCAGCGGTCGTCTTGCTCCATGGCTTTGGCGACACAGGCGACATGTGGGCTCCGCTCGCCGTCGCGCTCGTCCGAGATCACATGGTGATCGCTCCCGACCTTCGCGGTATGGGATTGTCGTCGCACCCGGCATCGGGGTACGACAAGCTCACCGAAGCGAACGACATCGCGGCGGTGATGGACTCCCTCGGCGTACGGCACGCCGAGGTCGTCGCACACGACATCGGCAATATGGTGGCATTCGCTCTCGTGGCGCGGTATCCAACTCGCGTCAGCAAGCTGGTGCTGATCGACGCGCCGGTACCGGGGGTCGGACCGTGGGATGAGCTCGCGCACAGCCCGGGCACTTGGCACTTCTACTTTCACGGACCGGACGAGGAGCGGCTCGTCGCGGGCCGCGAACGCATCTACCTCGATCGATTCTACAACGAGTTCGCCGCCGATCCGGCCAAGATCACCGAGCAAACCCGCGCGCACTACGCGTTGCTCTATTCGAAGCCCGGCGCCATCCACTCCGCATTCAACCAGTTCATCGCCTTCGATCAGGACGCCAAGGACAATCGAGCGCTGCTGGCCAGGGGCAAGTTGTCGACGCCAGTTCTCGCCATCGGCGGCGACCGCTCGTACGGAGCCACGATGGGCGTTATCGCTCGCGTCGCCTTTTCCAACGTCACCGCAGCCGTCATTCCCAACGCCGGGCATTGGATCATGGAAGAGCAGCCGCAACTTCTTGTCGCGGCAGTTCGCGGGTTCATCGCCCCCTGATGCTTCACAAGCGCTAGGGCGACGCGGTTCGGTGGCGCTATGAGAGCCGCGCGGCCCGAGCGTTAGATCGCTTTGAACTCCTCGAACGGCTGCCGGCAGTCGTTGCACACCCAGATCGACTTGCACGCCGTGGTGCCGAACACGCTCTTCTGTTCGGTCTTCATCGACTTGCAATAGGGACACCGGATCGCCGCCGCGCGGCGAAGCAGCGGCACCAGCTCGTCCGACGAATGGCGCTGCGGCGGCGCAATACCGTACGCCTCGAGCTTCTCGCGCGCGCCCGCGCCCATCCAGTCGGTGGTCCACGCCGGCGAATACACCGTGCGAATCTCCACCGCGCCCAAGCCCTGCCCTTCCAGCGCGCGGCGAACTTCCGCTTCAATCTCGCGCATGGCCGGACAGCCCGAGTACGTGGGCGTGATGGTGATCGTCACGCCGTCGTCCGTCGCTTCCGCATCGCGAATGATCCCGAGCTCCACCACGCTGAGCACTGGCACTTCGGGATCCATCACCGCGTCCAGGAGGTGAAAGAGCTCGTCGCGAGACGGCAGGGCGCGCTTTACCACGCCGTTACCATTGCGCTACCACGACGCGCCCGGATGCGAGCGGGCGACGATCTGCATCTCCGACAGCATGTGACCCAGATGCTCGGTGTGCTTCCCGGCGCGACCGCCGCGCTGCATGTAGTTGACGGCCGGCACGGTCAGCGTGGCGCGGCGGAGAATGTCGTCAACCTGTGCGCGCCACGCCGTTTCCAGCGTGCTCGGATCGACGCCGAGTCCAGCCGCAACGACGTCAGCCTCGACGTCGTCGGCCATGAACAACTCGCCGGTATAGCGCCAGAGCTCGTCCACCGCGCGCTGGGCGCGGGCGTGACTGTCCGGCGTGCCGTCGCCGAGCGTTACCACCCACTGGGCGCTGTGGCGCACGTGATACTTGGCTTCCTTCACGGCCTTGGCGGCAATGCCGGCCAACTCGGCGTTGTTGCTTTGCTGGAGCGCCTGCATTTGCAGCAGCGAAAACACGCTGAAAAAGAACTGCCGCACGATGGTGAAGGCGAAGTCGCCCTTTGGAAATTCAACGAGGAGCGCGTTGCGGTAGTCGGTCGCGTCGCGGAAATAAGCGAGGGCATCCTGATCGCGGTCCTTGCCCTCCGTTTCGCCGGCGAGCTTGAGCAGCAGCGTCGCTTCGCCCACCAGGTCGAGGGCGACGTTGGCGAGGGCGATGTCTTCTTCGAGAATGGGGCCGTGGCCGCACCACTCGGAGAGCCGGTGGCCGAGCACGAGCCGGTCGTCGCCGAGGCGGACCAGGTAGTCAAAAAATGCGGGTGCGGTCATGACGTATGAGGAGTCATATTAAAATACTCGCACGCCTTGCGGCACCTTGTAGAACTGCGGGTGCCGGTACGGCTTGTCGTTGCCTGGATCGAAGAACGGCCCCATGTCGTCCGGCGTGGACGCCGTGATCACGACGCTCGGCACCACCCAGATGCTCACCGCTTCGCCGCGACGGGCGTAGACGTCGCGCGCGTTCTGCAGGGCTTGCTCGGCCGTCGTCGCATGGACGCTACCGGCATGCTCGTGCGCGGCACCCTTGGGCGGCTGGAGAAAGACTTCCCACAGCGGCCACTGCGAGTCGGGGGGAGTGGCGGCGGCCACGGCGTTTCCGTTGGTTTTCGGCTGATCGGGCATGGTCATGAAGACGGCGGCCCCGAATGGGAGCCGCCGCAAATTGAAGTGAAAGTTCAGGCGGCTTCGGTCGCCGACTGCTGCTGCTTTGCGGCGTACGCCGCGGCTGCCACACGCACCCATTCGCCGTCCGCTTGCGCCGCACGACGCGCGGCAAGCCGCTCGTGGTTGCACGGTCCGTCGCCCTTCACCACGCGCCAGAACTCGTCCCAGTCGATCGGGCCGAAGTCCCAGTTCTTGTTCGCCTCATCGTACGTGAGATCCGGGTCGGGCAGCGTCAGATTGATCGCCGTCGCCTGGCCTACCGTGAGATTCACGAAGCGCTGGCGCAGCTCGTCGTTGCTCTTCTTCTTCACGCCCCACTTGATGAGCTCATCGCTGTTCGACGACGCCGCGTCGGACGGTCCGAACATCATGAGCGACGGCCACCACCAGCGGTTCACGGCATCCTGCGCCATGGCGCGCTGTTCCTGCGTGCCGTGGGCCAGCGTGGCCATGATCTCGTAGCCCTGCCGTTTGTGGAAGTTCTCTTCCTTGCAGATTCGGACCATGGCGCGCGCGTACGGACCGTACGACGCCTTGGCGAGCATGGTCTGGTTGACGATCGCCGCACCATCCACGAACCAGCCGATGCAGCCAATGTCGGCCCACGTGAGCGTGGGGTAGTTGAAGATGCTCGAGTACTTCGCCTTGCCGTCGAGCAGCTGCTGAATGAGCTCGTCGCGGCTGGTGCCGAGCGTTTCCGTACCACAGTAGATGTAGAGGCCGTGGCCGGCTTCGTCCTGCACCTTGGCAATGAGCGACATCTTGCGACGCAGGCTCGGCGCGCGCGTGATCCAGTTCCCTTCCGGAAGCATGCCTACGATCTCGGAGTGCGCGTGCTGCGACATCATCCGCGTCAGCTGGCGGCGATAGCGCGCCGGCATCCAGTCCTTGGGCTCAATGCTCTCACCGCGCGCGATGCGAGCTTCGAATTCCGCGGTCCTGGCGGGGTCTTCGGCGATCGGACTGGGCTGAGTGGCCACGGGTTTTGAGATTGGATGGTGGAACGGAGAAGCGGTGGTACGGTGGTACGGTGGTACGGTGGTACGGTGGTACGGTGTTTCGCTTCACCTGCTTTGCACTATGAAATCTAGTGCCGGTGCGGGGCTCGCGGATAGATTGAGCAGGTCCACCCCACTCACAGACCGTTACTCCTCGTTACTCCGCCCGATTCTCATGGACAGGTGGTAATGTTTTCACGTCTGCTGGTCAGCTCGCTCTGTGCGCTGTCGCTGTTCGCGGCGCCGGCGGCGCACGCACAGAGTGGTGGGTATTCCGATGGGCTCGTGTCGGGCGATTATCTACGCGTTGGTGCGGGGGCAATCGCCCCGGTGCATCCGCAAGGGAGTCTCCGCGATTGGAATCGCGGCACCACGGCGAGTGTCGTGTGGGAGGGGTGGTACGGCGCGTCGGCGGATGACCCGGGGATGATCGGGTTCGGCGTTGGCGGCGACTATGCCCGCATGCCGCTCAACGAGCGGCAATTCCTGTCGGTGTTTACGACGCCGGACGCCGGCACCGCAACGTCGGCCACGGCGTCGGCCGCTACCGTCTTCTCGATTGAGACGACATTTCGCATTCGTATTCCCACGCCGTTCATCATGCCCAGCGTCCTGATTGGCCTGGGTTATCTCGATTTTCATCCGTCCACCATTCACTACACCGCTCCCGGTGGCGACGGCACGACCACGCAACAGCACCGGCGCGGCGCGGCACTGTCCATTGGCGCGGGATTGGACAAGCACATTGTGCAGCGCGTCGCCGTGTTCGGTGAAGCGCTGTACAGCTATGGGTTCACGAGTCTCGGCCAGGGTCTGGTGACGCCTGGCGGGACCTGCGCCAGCAACGGCTGCGACGTGTTGAAGAACACCACGCTTGGGACGTTGCGCGCCGGACTTCGACTTCAGGTAGGAAAATGACGACACACACACCACTCGCGCCGGCAGGCACCGTTTCCACATTCGTGGCAGACGGTGTCGCCGACGTCTGCTTCGGCCATCCGAAAAGCAATTCCCTTCCCGCCTCCGTGCTCCGCGATTTGGCGGCCCAGATCTCGTCGCTCGGCGCGCGCGACGATGTGCGCGTGGTGTTGCTGCGTAGTTACGGCACGAGCGCGTTCTGCGCCGGCGCGTCGTTCGACGAGCTGACGGCCATTCGCGACGCCGCCTCGGGTAAGGAATTCTTTATGGGTTTCGCTCGGGTGATTCTCGCCATGACGCGCTGCCCTAAGCCCATCGTGACGCGCGTCCATGGCAAGGTCGTGGGTGGCGGCGTGGGCGTGGTGGCGGCATCGGACTACGCCATTGCCACCGACAAGGCTGCGCTGCGATTGAGCGAACTGGCAGTAGGTATTGGCCCGTTCGTCGTGGGTCCGGTGATCGCGCACAAAATTGGCGCAGGTGCGTTCGGCGCCATGGCGATTGACGCCGACTGGCGCGACGCACACTGGGGCGCGCAGCAGGGCCTCTATGCGAGAGTGGTCGATAGCGTTACCGCGCTCGACGAGGCGACCCAGACCTTTGCGCGCACGTTGGCGGCGGCGAATCCGGCCGCAGTGGCGCGCATCAAGGAGATCACCTGGGGCGGCACAGAGGCGTGGCCGCAGATCCTCGAGGAGCGCGCCGCAATGAGCGGAACGCTGGTGCTGTCCGACTACACGCGAAACGCAATCTCGGCGTTCGCCAGTCGCTAAGTGTCATTCCGAGGAGCGCAGCGACGAGGAATCTTCTGTCCCTCACCGGGGACGCAAGATTCCTCGCTACGCGCGGAATGACAGCTAGGTCGTGGGCGGGTTGAACGCCGCGTGCTGGTGGTCGATCCAGCTCTTGTGGTAGCTCGGATCCTCAAAGTCCATCGCCTGCTTGGCCACCTTGAGCGGACGGAAGCTATCCATCATCACCGCGAGCTCGTTCGTTTCTTTGGCACCGATCGACGCCTCGGCACGGCCTGGATGCGGCCCATGCGGAATGCCATCTGGGTGATGCGTGATGCTGCCGAACTCGATGCCCTTTCGGCTCATGAACTCGCTCGACGCGTAGTACAACACTTCGTCTGAATCGACGTTGCTGTGGTTGTACGGCGCGGGCACCGCGTTGGGATCGAAATCATACGGCCGCGGACAGAACGAACAGACCACAAACCCGTCACCCTCGAACGTCTGATGCACCGGCGGCGGTTGGTGAATTCGTCCCACGATCGGCTCGAAGTCGCTGATGTTGAACGCCCACGGATAAAAATATCCGTCCCAACCAACGACGTCGAACGGGTGGTGATCGAGAATCAGCTCATTGATTCCGTCGTACTGCTTGACCAAGAGCCGGAAGTCGCCCATTTCGTCGTGCGTGTTGAGTTGCTGCGGAATACGGAAGTCGCGCTCGGAATACGGGGCGCCTTCCTTGAGCTGGCCAAACTCGTTGCGATAGCGCTTGGGCGAACGGATATGCCCGCGGCTTTCCATGACGAGCAGCTTTGCCTGCTCCGCCGTGGTATCGAACCGATAGCGATGCAGAATGCCGCGGTGGATGACGAGATAGTCGCCTTCGCCGAAGGGTAGATCGCCGTACACCGACTCGAGCACACCGGCGCCTTTCGCGACGTAGACCAACTCGTCGGCTTGAGCATTCCTATAAAAATGCTCATCCTGCACGCTCGGCTCCACGTACAGCATCGCCACGTCCTGATTGAACAGCAGCGGAATGCGGTCGAGCGTGGGGCTGCCGCCCTTCTTCGCCTTGGCGGTGAGGAAATGCCGATGGTGCAGCGTTTGATCCGGATCGGCCTCGTACGCCGTTTCCTTGACGCGGCGCACCGACTTCACCGTCGTGGGCGGATGCACGTGATAGAGCAGCGACGACGTCCCCGTAAAGCCCTCGTGGCCCATGAGCTCTTCGGCGTAGATGCCGCCGTTGGGCTTACGGAACGCGGTATGGCGCTTTCTGGGTATGGATCCGAGCGTGTGATAAATCGGCATGGGTAATGGCCTGGGAACTGGAGACTGACGCTCTTGCTGTCAGCAGTCATGGATCTGGATACAGATCGAGGTTGCAGTATCCTGCTCCCAGACCGCCGACAGCTCGAGTCGTCGTTCGATCACGCCTAGAGATTACCGCGCAACGCCTGCTCGGCTTCAATCGCTTCAAAGAGCGCCTTGAAATTCCCCTTCCCAAAACTCCGCGCGCCCTTCCGTTCAATGATCTCATAAAACAGCGTGGGGCGGTCCTGCACCGGCTTGGTGAAAATCTGGAGCAGGTAGCCGTCCGGATCGCGATCGACGAGAATGCCGAGCTCCTCGAGCTTGGCGATTGGCTCGTCGATTTTGCCGACGCGACCCTGCAGATCCTTGTAGTAGGTCGTGGGGGCCGAGAGGAATTCGACGCCGCGATCGCGCAACATCGTGACGGTCTTGATGATGTCGGCCGTCGCCAGCGCCAGGTGTTGCACGCCCGGGCCGCGATAGAAATCGAGGTACTCGTCGATCTGCGACTTCTTCTTGCCCTTGGCGGGTTCGTTGATCGGAAACTTGATCCGCTCGTTGCCGTTGACCATCACCTTGGACATGAGCGACGAGTATTCCGTGGAGATGTCGGAGTCGTCGAACGATATGAGATTCTTAAAGCCCATGACGCGCTCGTAGAATCCGATCCAGACGTCCATCTTGCCCAACTCGACGTTGGCGACGCAGTGATCGACGTACAGCAATCCCGTGGACTCCGGCTTGTAGTGCCGTTGGCGCTTCTGAAACCCCGGGAAGAAGACGCCGCGATAATTCTTGCGCTCGACGAGTGAATGGATCGTATCGCCGTAGATCTTGATCCCGGCCGCCACTAACTCCCCGTCGTCATCGCGCAAGACGCGCGGCTCGTACGCCGACTCGGCGCCGCGCTCGATGGCCTTGGCGTAGGCGTCGCGAGCATCATCCACCCACAGGGCCAGATCGCGCACGCCGTCGCCATGCTCGCGCACGTGATCGGCGATCTCGCCGTCGGGCCCCTGCGCAGACGTGAGCACGAGGCGAATCTTGTTCTGCACCAGCAGATAACTCACCCGGTCGCGAACGCCGGTCTCCGGTCCGCGATAGGCCGCGAGCTCGAACCCAAACGCGCTTTGATAGAAATTGGCCGCCTGCTTGGCGTTTCCGACCCAGAATTCGACGTAGTCGGTTCCATTGATTGGAAACGTATCGTGCGTTTCGGCCTCGACCGGCATGGTCTGAGTCGCCATCTTCCTCTCCGCCGCTGATGTGACCGTACGAACAGGCGCACGGTGTAACTTTCCGCGCGCCAATCATCTCCTTCTTATGTTAGAGGCGATGCAGGCCAGGTCAAAGGGTCGCCACGCGAAGTGTTCGACGGATATCGTATAACTGCCCCTAGCACCGTGTCCCCATGACCGCTCCGACCACGTCCTCGGCCGAGTTCCGCGAGTTCGCCGCTGCACTCGAGGGGCAATACGAACTCGTGCGCGAGATCGGACGCGGTGGAATGGGAGTCGTCTACCTGGCCCGTGACATTCGGCTCGACCGCCAGGTGGCCATCAAGACCTTGCCGCCGCACCTGGCCGCAGACCCGCTCATCCGCGAACGATTTCTGCGCGAGGCTCGCACCGCCGGCGCGCTCACCCACCCCAACATCGTGGCGATTCACCGCGCCGACGAGCTGAGCGGGTGCGTGTTTTTTGTCATGGGCTATGTAGACGGTGATTCGCTCGCCGGCCGAATTGCGCGACAAGGAAGCATTGCACCGCCCACGGTGGTGCGCGAACTGCGCGACGTCGCCGATGCTCTCGCCTACGCACACTCCCGCGGCATCGTCCACCGCGACGTCAAGGCCGAAAACATCCTCATCGACAGCGCATCGGGCCGCGCAATGGTGACGGACTTTGGCATTGCGCGCCTCGCGGAGGCGACGCCGTTGACGTCAACTGGCCAGGTGCTCGGCACCGTCTACTATCTCAGCCCCGAGCAGGTCACCGGCGACACCGTAGACGCGCGCAGCGACATCTACGCGCTGGGCGTTGTCGGTTATTTCGCGCTGTCCGGACGCTTTCCGTTCAATGCCGAGCTCGCGTCGGCGGTGTTGATAGCGCACGTCAACAAGACAGCCGCGCCGCTATACGAAATTGCGCCGGACACACCCCGCGCGCTCACCGACATCATTGACCGGTGCCTGGCCAAGGATCCGAACGACCGCTTTCAGGACTGCACTGAGCTTCGCACGGCGCTCGATTCAATCGAGAATCTCGTGATCGCCGAATGCGGCGAACGCGCCGCCAATGGCGGAGCTGTTGTGCCACAAGCGCTCCTGTCCGACACGGAGGCGCACGACATACTCGAGCGCGCTGCGAACCTTCAGGCGGCAACGGGCATTCAGCCACGACCAGCACCGGTGGTTGGGTCGCGCGAGCATCACCGGGACCCCACCGAGACCTCCGGCCATCGGCTGGGCAACGTGCGCGACGCGGCGATCGAGGCGGGCATCGCGTCAAAGTACGTCGATCATGCCCTGCTCGAGCACGGGATGACGCCGTCGGGACAACCCGCCGAGGCCCCGCTGGTCGTGGTAGATCGCACCAAGCCGGCGAACGCCTTTGTTGGATCGCCGGTCCAGTTGGCGTTCGAGGTGATCGTGGACGGCGAGATGCCCGATCGCGAGTTCGATCTACTCGTTGACATCATCCGCCAACACACGGGGGAGTCGGGCCAGCTTGGCATTGTGGGCCGCTCGTTCTCGTGGCAGAGCGTGCCGCAGAAAGGGCACATGAACGTGTCGGTGCTGCCCCGCGGCGGAAAGACGACGATTAGAGTTTCAGAAAATATGAAAGTGCTGGCCGGCGGGCTATTCGGCGGAATCGTGGGCGGTGTCGGCGGCGGATCGACTCCAATGTGGGCGGGCATGGCGCTCGCCACCCACAACGCCTTCTTTGGCGTGGCCATGTGGGCCGGCACGGTGGCGCTCGCCTACGTGACCGCCTACGGAATTTTTGGCATCGCTAGCCGGAAGCGGAACCGGAGCTTGCGCGAGCTAGCCGAAGCCCTCGCCGTGCAGGCACGCGAGTCGATCACCGCCTTTCAGGCCGAGGAAGCAAAGCGACCGAGGAATCTCCCGCTGCGCCAATAGGTTGCTGTCATCCCGAGGAAACGAAGCGACCGAGGAATCTTCCGCCGCGCCAATAGGTTGCTGTCATTCCGAGGAAGCGAAGCGACCGAGGAATCTTCGGTCGCGCCAATTATGGCGTCCGCAGGCCACGAGCACGTTCGCGAAGATCCCTCGCGTTCGCTCGGGATGACAGCGCTACGACGCTAACTCTTCGAGATTGCGAAACAGCTCCAACGCCTGCGGATTCGCCAGCGCATCTGCGTTTTTCACCGGGCGTCCGTGCACCACGTCGCGCACCGCCATCTCGGTAATTTTTCCGCTGATCGTGCGCGGAATATCCGCCACCTGAACGATCTTCTTTGGCACGTGATGCGGACTCGCGTTGGCGCGGATCTGCGCGCGAATCTTGTCCTTGAGGGCGTCGGTGAGCGTGAGCCCGTCAGCCAATCGAACGAACAGCACAATGCGCACATCACCGGTCGTGTCGCCGGCAATGTCCTGCCCGATCACAATGCTCTCGATCACCTCAGGCAACTGCTCCACCTGCCGGTAGATCTCGGCGGTGCCAATGCGCACGCCGCCTGGGTTGAGTGTCGCATCGCTGCGTCCGTAGATGACCATACCACCGCGCGGCGTGAGCTCGGCCCAGTCACCATGACGCCAGGTATTGGGATACCGCTCGAAATACGCGGCGCGATACAGGCTGCCGTCGGGATCATTCCAGAATGCCACGGGCATGCTGGGAAAGGGCGCCGTGCACACGAGCTCACCCGGCGTGCCGATCATGGCGTGTCCGTCGTCGTCGAAAATTTCGACTTTCATGCCCAGGCCACGCGTCTGCAATTCGCCGCGCCACACGTCGCCAATGGGGTTGCCGAGCGCAAAGCACGAAACGATGTCGGTTCCCCCGCTAATGCTGCTCAACCGCACGTCGCGTTTTACGTCGGTGTAGACGTAGTCGTAGCTGTGCGCGGCAAGCGGGCTGCCGGTGGAAAGGATCGCCCGCAACGCGCTCAAGTCGTGGGACTCGATCGGCCGCGCACCCTCCTTTTCACTCAAGGCAATCCACTTGGCGCTCGTGCCGAACACGGTGATGCGCTCGGCAGCGGCCATGTCCCAGAGAATTGGCCGCCGGCGCAGGAGCGCCGCGCCGTCGTACAACACCACCGTAGCGCCCACCGCGAGGCTTGACACCAGCCAGTTCCACATCATCCAGCCGCAGGTGGTGAAGTAGAAAATCCGATCGTCACGTGTCAGATCGGTGTGCAACACGAGCTCCTTGAGGTGTTGCAGCAACGTTCCGCCCGCGCCGTGAACCATGCACTTGGGCAATCCGGTGGTGCCGGACGAGTACATGATGTAGACGGGGTGATCGAACGGGAGGTGCTCGAACTGCAGGGTCTGGGGTCTAGGGTCTAGGGTTGAGAATTCGGTCCACGATTTCGCGGCGCGGATGTTGGCGAGGTCAGGATTCTGATTCAGGTATGAGACAACTACTACGTGCTCGATCGAGGGGATATTGTCGGCGATCTCGCGGACGCGTGCCAAGCAATCGATGTCACGGCCGGAGTAGAGGTAGCCGTCCACGGTGAACAGCACGCGCGGCTGGATCTGGCCAAAGCGATCGAGCACGCCGTTCACGCCGAAGTCCGGCGAACACGACGACCAGATCGCGCCAATGGCCGTTGTGGCCAACATCGCGATGATCGTTTCGGGGAGATTCGGCATGAAAGCGGCGACGCGATCGCCAATGCCCACGCCGCACGCGCGCAGCCCCGCGGCAACGTGTTCTACCTCGTCGAACAGCTGCCGATAGGTGAGTCGGCGTTGGGCGCCGCGCTCGTTCCAGAACACCAGCGCCTCGCGGTCGTCGCGAAAGCGCAGCAGGTTTTCGGCGAAGTTGAGCCGTGTTCCCACGAACCACTTCGGTCCAAGCTCGGGGTCAGGCGGCGCAACCCGGTTACGGCCAATGAGCGGTCGTTCGCAGGCAAAGCTCTCATCGAGGTCGCCGGTGACGACGCCACAAAATCGCCGGACCTCGAGCCAGAACAGCTCGAGGTCGCGAACGGACCAGTCATACAACTTTTCGTACGTGTCGATCGACGCCATTGGCTCGCCGAGGGCGCGAACCTGAGCCATGAAGCGGGTCAGGTTCGCGCTGGCAATTTGCTCGGGCCGCGGCGACCAGAGTGGAACGTCCTGCGACAAGCGACTAGCGCAGGCGCGGGTTGGTGACGCGCGGTGCCTTGGCACACACCGGCCAGGTACGCGCGGCCCCGCCACGTCCACCGCGACCTGCGGCGGCTGCCGGGTCGGGCGGCGCGTTCGCTGCGGCCGCGGCCATTGCGGTGCGCGCCGAGTCCGGGTTGATGTGGGCGATCATCGTCGGATCTTCCGACGCCAGGTACGCCAGCATCGCAGTCAGCGTTGCATTCGACTTGAGATCATCGAACACGACCTTGTCGAACGTGTCGCGTTCCGTGTGCCAGGTGTAGTTGCCGTAGTCCCACGACAGCGCGCCCAATCCAAATGCCGGAAGACCGGCGCAGGAGAAGCTGAAATCGTCGCTGCCGCCGCCGGCCGGACTACCAATGCCGCCATACTGGATCTGCGCCTTGAACTCGGTGGGGACCTTGTCCAACCAGCTGCGAATGTGGACGTCGGCATCGGGAATACCCGCGGCGCTCATACGAACGATGCGGCCCGTGCCGTTGTCCTGATTGAACAGGGCCTGGAGACCCTTCATGACATCAGGATGGTCCTCGCGGAATGCTGAAGAACCTACTTCACCTTCTTCTTCGCCACTCCAGTGGCCTACGAGAATGGTGCGCTTAGGATGCGGATACACGTCCTTGAGAATGCGCATCGCCTCGAGCATGGTGATGGTGCCCGTGCCATTGTCCGTGGCGCCGGACGAGCCGTCCCACGAATCGAAGTGGGCCGAAAGCATCACGTATTCGTTGGGCTTCTCGGTGCCGGTAATGCTTGCCACTGTATTGAATACCGGCTGCTCGCCGAGCAACTGTCCGTCGAGGTTCAGCTTCACCTTGGGATGCTGGTTGTTTTCAGCCAACCGGAAGACGAGGCCGTAGTCTTCGCACGCCAGCGCGATCGTAGGCGCCACGGTATTGTACGTCTCGAAAATCTCCATCGCGCCGCGTCCGCCGGTGCCGATTGGCGAGCCACCACGACCGCCGCCCGGTGCCGCGTCGGCGGCCGGAATGCGCCAGCTGAGCTTGGGCCGCGATGTGATCAATCCGGCAATGCCGGCCTTTTCCATGCGCATGCCAAGCGTTCCGCCGCCGAGCGCCATGGTGTAGCCAGTGCCGCGCACGCCGTCGCGCCCTTGCGCCCACTCGGCTTGGGTATGGGCCGCGAGCGTATCCATGCGGGCCAGCGACGCGGGAGTGGCGTCCTTCTCCCAATCCTCGGGCGTGCGACAGGTGGGCATTGGCGCCGCGACGAGCACGAGCTTGCCCCGTGCCTGCGGCAACCACTTCACGAACTCCGTGCTGTCCTTGAAGCGCGGCAGCACCACCACGTCGGACGTGACGTCCTTGCCGCCGGTGCCTGGGCTGTAGCCCACCATCGTGCCTTCCAGCGTCCGCACCCGCGGCGACACGAGATCGATGTGCGACGTGCCGCGACGCCAGCCGCGCCAGGTGCCGTATTGCTCGTTCTTGGCGTCAATGCCCATCGACTTGTATGTCTTGACCAACCAGTTCTGCGCCGACCTCAGATCCGGCCCGCCCATGAGGCGTGGTCCGAGCGAATCGAAAAGGACCTGTGAGAGTTGGTACGTATGCGAACTGTCCATGCCCACCGACCAGATCCGCTTGATGGTCTGATCGTTGGTGGGAAACGTTTGTGCCGAGGCGAGGTGCGAGCCAAGGAGCAGCGCGGCGGCAAGAAGTGGAAGTCGGCGCATTCGGGCGGTGGGTCCGGAGGTGAATGAGACGCGGGCAGAGCGCTGCGGCGCACTCGGTAAGCTACGAAAAGGTACAAAAAGCGGGAGGATCTCGCTGGAGATCCTCCCGTCTGAATTTTCGCGACGCGGCCGGACAGCGCCGGGCTACGCCACACTACTGTACGCTGGCAATGTGATTGAGCGTGATGTCGAAGATCAGAGTCGAATTGGCCGGCATAAATACGCCCGTGGAGCTAGTGTTGGTGGAACTTTGGTAAGCATAAGCAGACGAAATCACCATCAGCCGGCGTCCACCTTCCCGCATACCCTGCATGGTGTCGGCAAGTCCCGGAATCAGGTTGCCGAGACTCCGCTGGTCGGTTAGCAAAATGGTGCCACCGTCGAACTTGCGTCCGTCCTTGAGGTAGAGGTTGTAGCTCATATCCACGTAGGCGTCGCCGTTGATCTGCGCACCAGTGCCGACGGTGATGTCCTTGTAGTAGTTGCCCGCCGCGGTCTTCACCATGGACGGGATGTCCACGCCCAGACTCGCCGCGAAAGTCTCGGTTGCGGGGTCCGACGGATTGTTCACGGGGCCGGTGCTGGTGAGGCTACAGCCGGCGAGCGTGACCGTGGCCAACAGGAGGAATAAGCGCTTCATGAGCAGTTGAGTCGAGTGTGGGAAAAACCGTCGGTACTGTTATCGCGAAACGAAAGCGTCGGTGCGGTCAGCGCGGGCAAAGCTTCACTTTACACGCACGAGTGCCAGCTGAACTGTCGAGGGCAGCACTTGGCCACCCGATGTAACTGTCACAAGCGCCTCCTGGCCGTTGAGCACGGAAAATCTCAGGAACGACACTCCATTCGCCGCTAGCGTCAACGAGATCGGAATGTTGTCGGTCAAGATGCGCGTAATGAGCTGAAACGGTAATGAAGTATACGCCGGTAGGGCACTTCTGAAGTTCCAGCTCGGCTGCTGAAAGCGCGAGTCGATGCCCACCGCGGTGTCGTCCAAGTAGACCGAGATGGCCCAGTCCCGCATAAGCGAATTCGGAGGAGTGCCAAGCGCGTTGGTCAGGTTGGCCACACCACTCGTCGTTGAGTTGACGAGCTTGTACCAGAATGCGCTTTCCTGGCCGGCGGGCAAATGGTCCGCCGTGTACCGCAGGAAGCTCCAGATCGCACCGCGCGTGGGGAGGTCGTCGTCAATCACGCTGGAACCAATTGGCGACTGGGTCTCGGTGCGCTGCAGATAGCTGGCGTAGCGCAAGAAATTGTTCGCTTCAAAAGTGCTGAACGCACCCACGAATTTCGGATCCGAGGCATCATATCGGAGATTCGAGCGCGGGCTGCGTCCAGACGCCACGAAGAAATTGAGCTCCTCGGCGGTGTGGGCCAGCCCCTCGTCCAGCCAACGCTCCTCCGATACGCCGTTGGCGTTGTTCACATACAACCGGCGCGACGCGTTGATCAGATGTTGGTACTCGTGCGCCACCGTGCCGTTGGTGTAGGCAACGACGGCTGTCTTGTTCCGGATGCTGGCCACCGAGCTGGCTGAATCCGGCACTACGAGATAGAACATTTCCGCGAAGTTGCTTCCTGCGCAGGGGCCCGGCGGTCCCACCTTTGGCAGCAGATCGCGATCGTAGAAGTAGCCCAGAACCACGCTGCCGGGCGACGACGTGATCTCATTCACCGCGTGGGTGAAGAAGAGAATCACGTGGCCGTTGTTGTCGATGTCCGTTACCGCACCGAACGCCGCGCTGTCGGTGGGGTTGATGAGCGTGTCGAACGTCACGCCAATGGAGCGGTACTCGGCATCGGTAAAGCCGCCCGCCGGGTTGGCGGTGTCCGCCACGACGATCGCCTTGTTCGTGATCGCCACGACCCGACCCGTGCGGTAGACCGGACTGTCGCAGTACGAAGCTGCGTTGGTGTTCAGCTGGAGGAGGTCCCCCAACGCCGGCACCACAATGGTCCGCTTCGCGGCCCCAGGAAACAACGAGCGATCAGCCCGGCGAATGGCGCCAGCGCGCGTCGCCATCTCGCTGCGCTCGCGCGCCCGGAGCGCATTTTCGAACGCATAATCGGGCACCACGGCCGGACTGGGAATCGCTGCCGCATACGTCCCAATGCGGTTGCCGAGCGACACCGGAGGCGTGGTGATGCCAAGCGCGCGAACCTCGAGCGGCACCGTCGCACTGGGCACGCTCGAGTCGAAGTATGGAATGACCGCGTACTCGGCTCCCGGCGCTGACGCATGCACGCACAGGCCGGCGCCCAACACGCCCGTGGTCACCACCTGGCCAATAGCGAGATCCAGCGGCACCGCGGCATCGGCGCAGGGCGACTGTCCCACCGCGAGCACGGTGACGAGGATGCTGTCCGTTTTCGTGCCCGCCGTGGCAACGACATAGGTATGCGACCCGCGGCTCAAGGCCCGAATCAATCCGCCGCCGTCAATGCTCACCTGAGTCGGATCGCGCACGACCAAGGTGGGCCCCGGCGTGGTTGGATTGCCGAACGCATCAAGGCTCTGCGCGGTTAGGCGCAGCGAATCGATGCTCGCGCCCAGCCGTGCGTTCGCCGGCGTGAACACGATGGACGCCACCGGACCAGCCGTTCCAGTCGCTTCGAATTTGACTTGGGTGGCCACGCCGTCCACCGACGCGGTCACCTCGTTCGGACCGACCACGGTGCCAATGGTCCAGTTGGCGGAGGCCTGTCCCTTGGAGTTCGTCACGGCCACCCGCGGGTCCACACTCCCGTTGCCCGCCGTCACGGCAAGCGCCACGGATGCGTTCTGCACCGGCCGGCCACGTGCGTCACTCACGGTAACGACAATGCCGCTCGCCACCACGGCGCCCACCGCAACTGACCGACTCAGATCAGACACGGCGGCCACTGCGGCAGGGGGCTGATTAGACGGGCCAACGGCGTCGGATCCGCAGGCGACGACTCCGCCCAGCACGACGAACGCCAACCAGCGGAGAGCGTGTGGAATATGGATCACGTTGAAAAAAGATCAGGTGAGACGCGCCGCAACCGGTACCCCGTCGCGCGGCGGGGTTCCGTATTCACAACACTTAAAGGACGTTCACACCACTACGCCGCAACACACGTTCAATCATCGACTTGCAGCGCTCGCTGAAGAAGCCACGCGGGCGCACTCGGCGAGCACGGCTGCACCCACGAATAGGCTGTCTTCCGCCGGGTAGAATGTAGCCGCGTGCGCAGGGATCATCTCGCCGCCCGGTTCGCGCGCGCCAATCCTCAGAAAGCAGCCAGGCATGCGCTCCATGTAATGCGCGAAATCCTCGCCGGCCAGGTTCAAGAATCCCAAAGGCACAACGTTCTGTTCCCCCAACATACGAACCGCTGCCTGTCGCGCCCACTCTGTGGCCTGAGCCGGGTTCACTATGGGTGGCGTACCTCGATCCAACTTGATGTGTGCTACCGTACCATGAGCAATGGCAACAGCTTCCGAAATTTGTTTGAGTTCAGACAACAGCAGATTGCGAGAGGCCGGATCGATTGCGCGGACCGTTCCCGTGAGTACGACGCGGTCGGGAATGATGTTCGGTGCCGAGCCCCCATGGATGGACGCCACGGTCACAACGCCGGGTGTTGCCGGATTGAGTCGCCGCGCGACGATGGTCTGAAGCGCCGACACGATCGCTGCCGCGGCAACTATCGGGTCGCGCGCCTCGTGCGGTCGCGCGGCGTGAGCCCCTGCCCCAACGACCTCGATTTCGAACGTGTCTGCCGATGCGGCCAAAGGTCCTGCGTCGGCTACGACCTGACCCACCTCGAACCGGCGATCGACATGCCCGCCAAAGATCGCCGCGACGCCGTCGAGCGCCCCACTGTCGAGAATCGCCAACGCGCCGTCGCCCGTTTCTTCGGCCGGCTGAAGCACCAACACCACGTCGCCCTCGGCGGGAGAAGCGACCAGCAGCGCGGCCGCGCCAACCGCCCACGTCGCGTGCACGTCGTGACCACAGGCGTGCATGACGCCCGCCACGGACGACGCGAACGACAGCCCCGTGGTCTCCTGAATTGGCAGCGCGTCGATGTCGCCGCGAACGGCCACCGCCGGCGCCGACCGATTGCGGCCTGGAATTCGCGCCACGAGGCCCGTGGCTCCGACGCGCGTGATGTCGGCGAGCCCCAGCGATCGCAACGCACTTTCCAAACGCTTCGCCGTTTCCGTCTCCTGGAACGCGAGCTCCGGATGTTGATGGATGGCTCGGCGCAGCGCGACCAGTGTGTCGGCCAGGTTGGAGCTGAACTGGCGCGCAACGGCTTCGGGCAGCGGCCGCGACATCAACTGCGGCCGTTCATGGCGGCGATGCGTGCCACCTTGGTCATCAGGTAATACGCGCGCGTCGTTTCATCGTCGGCAAAAAAAGCGGTCACGGTGTAGCCGGCGGACAGGCCCCATTCCATGTTGCTCCGGACGCTCCGGCGCCAGGCCGCCGCGGACTCCGGTGCGTCGGCCAGCAGTTGTTCCGCATTGTTCGGGATCTCGATCCGCAGACAGTGCGGAAGGATGGCCGCCCCTGCCGCGCCCTCAATCCACTCATCGGTAACAATCGGAGCGTCCTGGCAGTCCGCCGACGCAATCGTTCGTTCGGCGCAGGCCAGGCGCTCGTCGATCTCTTGGTCGTGGGTGGGCCAAGCGACGATTAGGCGATCGGTGGCAATGCCCCCGTGAAGTACGCTGTCCGTGATGCCGTACATGTCTTCCACGTACTCGGACAGGCGCACGCCGAGCCGGTTGAAGTTGAGGTGGGCGTTCCGCGCGATGAGCGGATCGAACGTCCAGTAAATCACGGACGCGCCGAGCTCGCGCACCACGTGGCGTTGGTGCTCCTTGAGCCGCCGCCCCAGGCCAATGTTGCGCGCTTCAGGCCGCACGGCGAGCATGTCCGACCAGTGGACAGTGCGCCCGCGCTCGATACCGGTGAGACCAAATACGAATCCAAGCAGCGTTCCGTTCGAGTCGAACGCACCCACCGCAACTCCGCCAATGCGTTGGCACACCTTGAGGATGCTCACCGGCACGACGTCGCTGAACGCCTCACCCCAGGTTGCCTGCTGCAACTCAACACAGGCCTGTAGCTCCCGCGGCGTGGAGAGCGGACGGATCTCGATAGTGGTTGGGTCCATGCTGGCCGATGGTTGCGTCGAGGGGCGAGTGGCGTAGAACCTACGAGTCACCGGTTGACGCCTCAAGCAGGTGCTGTCACGGCCAGGGGTTCGTGGCCGCGCTCAGTCCGATGTACCAGGTCCGTCCCGGCGCCGGCTCGTAGAATTTGGTGGCCGCAGTCGTGGCACCGGCGGCGTTCACCGCCACCGATCCCACATAGTGTTTGTCGAGCAGATTCTGGACGCCAAACACGGGTGACAACCACGGGCGGCCAAACACCGCGGTGCCACCAACGCGTGCATTGAACACAGCAAAGGCCGGCGCGGCGGCGGCATTCGCGTCATTCACATACACCTTGCTCTTGGTGCTCGCTTCGCCGAGCACAAAGGCATGGGTGAAACGCCATGTAGCGCTGGCCTGCAGCTGATGTTCGGGAATTCCGGGAATCGCATTGCCGCCATACTGGGCGCTTCCGTTCGCGAAGTTCCTGAACCGGAAGTGCGAAAAGGCGTATGCCGTAGTGAATGTGAGCGGGCCCACCTCGGTGCCAAGCTCCAGTTCCGCACCCTGGCGCCGGGTACGTCCGGCGTTCCGATAGTACGTCCGACCGTTCCCGCCCGGCACCTCGTACGGAATGAGCTCGTCGCGCACTTCGGTGTCGAACAACGCCGCGTCATACTGAATGCGGCTTAACGCCAAACCCTTGGCGCCAGCTTCGTATGTGGTGGAGAACTGCGGCTTGAGGTCGCGATTCAATCCGGCGCTGCCGTCGGCTTGGTTCCCGAGTTCCGTGGTGGTGGGCGTTTCAAATGCGCTCCCCACGGTCACGTAAACGGAGTGCAGCGGCGAGAGGCGCTCCGCCAACCCGAGCATGGGGCTCACGGCGTGGAGTGTCCGCGCGCCGGAGTCGTCGCGGCCGTCGCTGAGGAACGCGTCGCGCAACTGGAATCGCACTTGATCGGCGCGTACGCCTGCCGTGGCGCGCAGCCGGCCCGCTTCGACTTCATCACGGACGTAGGGACCAAAGCTCGATACGAGTTCGCGTTGATCGAGTTGCAGGGCGCCCTGCTCTGCGCCCTGCGCTACCGTCACCGACGGACAGCTGGCCGTGGGCTTGGCCACCCCGTTGCAGTTCGCCCAGTTCTTTCGCGCGTCATTCAGCCATTGGCCGTCCGCGCCAACGCTGAACCTGTTCACGAGATTGCCAACGGTCACGGGCACCGTGACGTGTGCGCCGGCGCCGCCCTGGTGCCTGCCAACGCCCACCACCGCAAAGGTGAGCGGATTAAACAGCGATCGAGTACCGGTGTAGAGCTGTGCGGCGATCTCACCGTCGCCGAGCAGTGGACGCCGGGCAGACAGACCCACCTGCACCTGGTGCACGGCCTTTCTCGCCCGCTTCGAGACCGACGCTGCATCCGCCATCTCCGGCGCTGAGTCTACCTGGGCCAGTGTCAGTGCGCCGGGGTTCTGCGCCACGGGCATGTCCAGTCCCATGCCGATCAGGGCGAACTGTGTTCCGCGCACGGTGGCTGCGCCGCGCATGAAGGCGTTGGTGAGCTGCTGCTGCGAATACGCGCGATAGCCGTCGCTCGAGGTTCGACCGATGTTGCCAATGTACGTGACTCCGCCCGTGGACCCGCCAAACAGTCCAACGTTGCGCCGCAACGCACCGCTGCCGGTAAAACTCCGCGCCTGGACCGCGAACGGCGTGGCCGGCGCGCCAGTGGATTCCAGATCAATCACGCCGCCCGAGGCGTTGCCATACAGTGACGACGCCGCGCCGCGGATCACCTCAATGCGTCCTACCGACTCGAGATCGAGATAATCGATCGGCGTTTGCCCGTCGGGGAGCGTGAGCGGCATGCCGTCACGCAAAATCCGGATACTCCGCGCGCCGAACTGCGATCGCGCGCCAAAGCCGCGAATGGAAATGCGCGTGTCCTGGGACGGATTCGTGCGGTTCGCCACGGTCACCCCGGGCAGCAGCGACAGCGTCTGGTCCACAGAGGTGTGCGTCTGTCCCGGCGCAAGGCTGTCCGGCCGAATGCTCGTGATGGCATAGGGCAAATCGAGCGGCGAGCGTTGGACGTCGCGCGTGACCGTGACCGTGGGCAGTCGCCGCGCGAGCGAATCCTGTGCGCCGGCCTGGCGCACCAGTGGCGCGGCAAATTGGGCGACGGACATCATCACGCCGGCGGCGGCACACAACGATGGAACGCGACGCAACGGCACGATCGGTAGGCTCCCCTGACGAGTGCCGAAGAATCTACCGACCCGCTGCGCGTTACTCCATGATGGCGTGATCCGCGCCGCCGCTGCCCTTCGTGTGCCGCACGAGGAGCAGCAGCGGAATGAGGAGCAGAATGAGCCCGGCGCTCAAGACGTAAATTTTTCCATACGCCAGAATGCTTGCTTGCGCAAAGAGTTCTCCGTCGAGCAGCGCGAGGGCGCGTTGCTTGGCCGTCCAGGCATCCGCGCCGCGCGCGACCATGCCGGCAGTCAGCGCGTTCACGCGGGCCATGGTGCCGGGATCGCCGGCGGCAAGGTGGTCGCCGAGCACCGAGCGCAGCTGCGTGGTGTAGCGCCCGAGCAGCGTGGCGATGCCCGCAATGCCGAACGAACCGCCGAGCTGCCGGAAGAAATTGTACAGTCCCGCACCCTGCGCCATCTCGATCGGCGCCAACTCGGCCAGCGTCACCGTGGTGAGCGGTACGAACATCAGCCCCAGGCCCACGCCGCGATAGATGAGCGGCCAGAAGAAATCCCCGGCCCCACTCTGGCTCGTCATCTTCGACAGGTCCCACGCCGCGAGGGCAAAAATCAATGCGCCCAGCGTAATGAGAATTCTCGGATCGAACTTGTTGGTGAGCCGTCCAACCACTGCCATTGAAATGGCCGTTGCAATGGCGCCCGGCAGCATCGCAATTCCCGTCTGCTGCGCTGTCATCCGCAGGTTGCTTTGCATAAACACCGGCAGCGTGAACGACATGGCGTACAAGCCGATGCCCATCACGACACCGAGGACGGTGCCGACCCACATTTGCCGGTGCTTCATGACCCGGAAGTCGATCACCGGATTCTCGGTGGTCAGCTCGCGCCAAAGCAAAGCGATTCCGCCAATGACGCCAATCGCCGTGAGCGTAGTGATGAAGCGCGAGTCGAACCAGTCGTCACGTTGGCCATGCTCGAGCACGTACTGGAGCGCGCCCACGCTTATGGCCAATAGCGCAATGCCCTGATAGTCGATGCTCGCCGGCTTCTTCTGATCGGGGCGGTCATGCACGTACCAGGCGATCATTATCGCCGCCAGAATGCCCACCGGCAAATTGATGTAGAAGATCCACGGCCAGCCGTAGTTGTCGGTGAGCCAACCGCCGAGCGTCGGGCCAATCGTGGGACCCACCATCACACCCAGGCCAAACAGGGCCATGGCCGTACCAGCTTCGGCGCGCGGGAACGCTTCAAAGAGAACGGCTTGCGAGACGGTCATGAGCGCGCCGCCACCAAGGCCCTGAACGATGCGCCAAAAGATGAGCGCGCCAAGCGAGTGCGACGCGCCGCACATGACGCTTGAAAACGTAAAGAGCACAATGGAGCCGACAAAGTACCGCTGGCGTCCCAGGAACAGGCCTAGCCAGCCTGTGAGCGGAATGATGATCACGCTCGCCAGGATGTAGCCGGTGGACACCCAGGCGATCTCGTCGAGACTCGCACCGAGGTTCCCCATCATGTCCGGCAGCGCCACGTTCACGATGGAACTGTCGATCACCTGCATGAGCGCGGCGAGCACCACCGCAAACGCGATGACGTATTTATGCGGATCGCCAAGGTCAGGACCCGCGAACAGTGCGGCGTCCATGGACCCGGGGGCGATGTCTTCTTCGGCAGGCAGCGGTGTGACAGTCTCAGACACGATCAATCCTTCAGGCGGTGCGGGGCCGGCGCGGCCTCGTTTTGCGCGCAGGTTTACGTGAGCGCGCGTCCCAGGCCGAAGTGCCTCGTCCAGGCGGTCAACGACAAACGACTGGATCTCGTCCATGGAGGTAAAGCGCGCCCGAATACGAGCCGACGGCTCGCCGTTGGCCAGGCGGACGTCGGTCACCAGTTGTTGAATGCGACGCCAGCGGGCGACGCGAGTGCGAATGACCTGCGCGAAGAAGTCCGGCGCGAGCAGGTAGTAGTCGCGCCGGTCGCCGGGGCGGGTGACGCGCTCGACAATGCCGCGCTCGAGCAAACGCCGGGCGTCGGTGCTGACGCTCGCCTTGCTGACCTCGAGCGCGTCGGCCAACTCGTCGAGCGAGCGGGGCTCTTCGCTGAGGATCAAGAGGGCGAACAGTCGTCCGGCGATGGGCGACATGCCGTCCATCTCGGTGGATTGTCCCATGCGATCGACGAACGTGCGTTGGGCGCGGTCCATACTTTCTCCGTTCAGTACGTTCAGTACGCACTGAACGATACTGACCCCGGCGCCCATGCACTAGAGCTGTTTTGACACCCCTGCTAGTCATGGCCGGCAACCCAGCGCTTAATTTCCACCCCAGGTGCCTCCCGGCATCCGATCAGTTCCCTCGCGACCATTCAACCGACCCGGGACGCGTATGCGCACACTCATTCTCACGGCGGCGCTCGGCACTGCGCTCCTCGCCGCGCCCTCGGCCGGTGCCCAGCAGAAACAGCCCTATCGCACGCTGCAGGCGGCGCTGCAGTCGTCGGCAATTCTCAGCGGCGCATCCGGGCCGCGCAATGTCGTGTGGATCGATGGCGGCAAGCGCTTCTCGTTCATCAACGTTGACCCGCGCACCGGCCAGTCGGAAATTCACGCCTACGATCCGGCAACCGGGGGCGATACCCTGCTCTTTTCCGGCGCCGGGATGACGCTTCCCGGCACCACCAAGCCGTTCGACTACGACTCCTTCCAGTGGACGCGGGATTTCAAGAATCTCGTATTCCAGTCGAACTTCCAGCAGATCTTCCGCCGGTCGGGCATCTCGGACTTCTATATCTATTCGCTGGCGACGCGATCGCTGCAGCTCGCCGGCAAGGGCGCGCGCACGGCCGAGCTCTCACCGGACGGCACGATGCTCGGCGCCGAGCGAAACGGCGACCTGTACGTGTCCGACCTCGCCACCCACAAGGAACGCCGCCTCACGCGCGATGCCACGGAACACGTTTTCAACGGCCACTTCGATTGGGTGTATGAGGAAGAGTTCGGACTTGCTCAGGCGTGGAGCTGGTCGCCGAACAGCAAGCACATTGCCTTCTGGCAGGTAGACGAGACGAAAGAGCCCACCATTCAGCTCACCGACTATAGCGGTCTGCATGCGGAGTGGGACAAGATTCGCATTCCGCAGCCGGGCGACACAAACCCGCGGGTGCGCATTGGCGTGCTGGATGCGCACAGCGGCAAGAAGGTGTGGCTCGATCCGCATCAGACGGGCGAGTACTACATCCCGCGTATCTACTGGACCAGTCGGGCCGACACGCTGGCGATGATCGTGCTGAATCGCAAACAGAACGACATGAAGCTGCTGTTCTTCGACGTGAAGACGGGCGGCTCGCGCAAGGTGATGGAGGAAACCTCCAAGACGTGGATCGACGTATACGACTTCTATGCCGGCGTGCAAGATCTGATGTCGTTCCCCGAGCACGCCAACGAATTCTTCTGGGTGTCGGACCGCGACGGCTTCCAACACATCTACCGCTATGACTATTCTGGAAAGTTGATTCAGCAGGTCACGCACGGCGCTTGGAGCGTGACGCGCATCGAAGGCACGGACGCCGCGAAGCAGATCATCTACTTCACGTCCACCGATCCGTCACCGCTCGAGCGGCAGCTCTGGTCGGTGCACTTCGACGGATCCGGGCTCACGCGGATCACGACCACGGCGGGGCGGCACGACATCAACATGTCGCCCAACGCCCAGTATTTCATCGATACATGGGCGTCCACGACGCAGCCGCGCCAGGTAGAGCTGTGGTCGTCGGCCGCCGGCAAGCTGCGCACGCTGGAATCGAATGGCGCAACCACGCAGTGGTTGGCGACGCATGAGTACGTCGCGCCGGAGATTTTCACCTTCACGACGAGCGACGGCGCGAAGATCGACGCCTCCATGATCAAGCCGCCGTCGTTCGATCCGTCGAAAAAGTATCCGGTGGTGTTCGCGATCTACGGCGGTCCGGGAAGCCAGGGCGTCTACAACGACTTCTCGGCGTCGGGCTGGAACCAGTGGCTGGCACAACACGGCTACATCGTGGTGGACGTCAACAATCGCGGCACGAACAATTACGGGCGCGACTTCATGAAAGTCGTGTACAAGCAGCTCGGCCAGTACGAGAGCCACGACTTTGCCGAAGCGGCAAAATATCTGAAAACGCTGCCCTACGTCGATGGCGCGCACATCGCGATCATGGGCGGGAGCTATGGCGGGTACAGCACGATGTACACGATGGAGATGTATCCGGATCTATTCAGCGTGGGCATGTCCAACTCCGGCGTCGCCGATTGGCGCCTCTACGACTCCATCTACACGGAACGGTACATGTCGGTGCTCGGCGACAACGAAGCCGGCTACAAGCGTAGCTCCGTCGTGGTGAATGCCCCCAAGCTGCAAGGGCACTTGCTGATGATCCATTCGATGATGGACGACAACGTGCACCCCCAGAACACCATGCAGTTGTTCACGGCGTTCACCAATGCCGGCAAGGACATTGAAGAGCGCATATATCCACCGGGGCATCACGGCGCCGCGTACAACGCCCAGAGTGCCGAGTTGATTCAACAGGTGGAGTTCGACTTTCTCAGCCGCTGGTCGGTGCGCGCGCCCTGATTGGCGTTCGACTCCACACTTCATTCAGGAGGGACTTCATGTATCGGTCCGTTGCTGCAGCTGTCGCTTTGGTCGCGACGACGCTGTGCGGATGCAGCGCAAAGGACGCGGCGAAGCCGGAGTCGGCCAAGCTGCTGACACAGGCCGTCGCGTTGGCCGCGCCCTTGCCTCGCGGGATGTTTGATGGCGGATCACGCATCGCGGTGGTGCACGCTCGGGACTTTGCGTTCGAGTCGCCCGATACGATCACCAGCGGGTGGACGACGGTTCATCTCATGAACGACGGCCCATCGCTGCATCATCTCCAAATCGTGCGGTTGGACAGCGGCAAAACGGTGAACGATCTCGTGTCAGCGCTGCATAATCCTGGACCGCCGCCGACGTGGGCAGTGTTCGTGGGCGGCCCCAACGCGCCAGATCCGAACGGCCACTCGGACGCAATGATCGATCTTCCGCCGGGCCACTACGCGCTGGTGTGCATGGTGGATATGCCGGGCGGCGTGCCGCACATCGCCAAGGGGATGTATCGCGCAATGACGGTGATCCCCGCATCAGGCACTCCGGCGGCCGAGCCGGTTGCCGACGCGACGATATCGCTGTCCGATTACGCATTTACGATCAAAGGCGCGTTGACGGCTGGACCGCATGTGATCAAGGTGGTGAACGCCGGTCCGCAACCGCATGAAGTGGAGATGGTGAAACTGGCGCCGGGCAAGACGGCCACCGAGATGCTGGCGTGGATCGCGAAGCCCGAGGGCCCACCGCCGGGGAACGCGTTGGGCGGTATCGCGGCTGAGGTGCCCGGTTCACTGAATTACTTCAAGGCAAACCTCAGCGCCGGCCACTACGCGTTGCTCTGCTTTGTACCGGACGTGAAGGATGGCAAGCCGCATTTCACACACGGCATGATGAAGGATTTTACGGTGGAGTGAGCGCGGCGACCCCTACTCAACGCAGCGGATGCCCGTCACGCTAGGGCACTGTATCAATCGGAACGAGAGTTTCGAATCGGTCGCCCGAATAGAGCCGCACTCCATCCGGACCGTTGAGCAACAGCTGTGATTTCCGGTTGCCAAACGTGCGCATCAAGTTTTGCATCATGCGTTCTTCACCGGTCCACGGATACCCGTACACAACGTCGAAGTCTTCGAGTGGATGGCCGAGGGCGGGATACGCGGAACTTCCGTCGCCGATTGTGCCGGGGCGATCGTCGCCGTCATTGGCCTTCCATCGATAGCCGGCGGGCAAAAAACTGCCGGCGACGAACCGGGCGTTCGAGTCGTACCGCTTCGCCAATTCGCGAGACACCTCCACGAGCCCAGCGTCCAATTCGATGCCGTACGCTTCGTAACCCAAGAGGTCGGCCATGATCGTCACGATGCCGGTGGCCGAACCCCACTCGAGAAAGCGCCGGCCCGGCGCTCGGAGGGCGAGCAGCGCCGGCATCATGCGTTCGTAGTCCGCCGGAACGAACGGATGCCAGTCTTTCTGCCGCACTTCGGAATCGAAACGATCCCAGATCTCCCAACCTTCGTCGATCAGTGCATTCAATCGGACGCGAATCGATGGTTCGATCGCACCCGCGCCGGGCGGTGTGCGGGCGATCACGAGCGGACCGCGCCGACGATGGTGGGCTGGCGGTGAACAGGCAGACGGTGCAACGGCTGTGGGATTGGAGACGCGTGAGACCCTGCACAACAATAACCGGATGACCCGCCGCGTCAGTCTTCCTGGCGACGGGCTGGCGCGGGCGGTACAAGAATGGCGCGCATGCACCAGCGCTCCAATTCGAAATCGCTGATCGTCGTCCAGTCCGGCGGAAATGGAGACAGCCGCCGCTTCTCTCCGTTAGCGGACTCGAACACCAGCCAGCCTGCACGGCGGCGGTCCTGATCGCCGAGTAATTTTGCCAGGCGCTCGGGAAGTTCGTGCGAGCGAATCTCGCGCACCTCCCAGCGAACCGTTTCGGCATCAACGAAGACGCGTGGCGACGGTATCGATGCCGCTGCGCCCATACCGGAATCATTCACGGGGCGCCGACGGTGGGCGAAGTTTGGTTGACGTTTCCATGGTGGTCGCGAGATTCGTTGTCTCGTCCAGCAAGCCCGTGGGAAGCGCAAGGGTGAAACATGCCCCTTGGTCGGGGCTGCCCACCACGCTCAGTTCCCCGCCCATTCCGCGCGCCAGGTCGCGACTGATGGCCAAGCCGAGGCCCACGCCTTCTTTCAGGTGCGTGAGCGAGCGATCGAGCTGCACGAACGGCTCGAACACCGACTCGTGCATTTCCACGGGAATACCAGGGCCGGTGTCGCACACGGTGATCTCGGCCATGTCAGCGCTCACCCGCTTGGCTACGAGCGTGATCGAACTCCCCGTGGGTGTATGACGCACGGCGTTCGACAGCAGGTTGAGTAAAATCTGACGAAGCTTTTCGCGGTCCGCAATCACGACGATACCTGGGTCGCAGGGCTGCACGTCGAGCACCTGCTGCTTCGACGCGGCCTGCGGCGCGACCAGCGCCTCGACGGCGACGAGCACCGGGGCGAGCCCCACGTTGTCGAGATCATAGTTCACGCGGCCGCTCTCGATGCGGCTGAGATCGAGCACGCCACCAATCAACCCGAGCAGATGTTGCTGCGCGTCGCGGATGCGCGCCACGTCCCGGCGTTGCTCGGCGGTGATTGGGCCGCGGATCTCCATCTCGATGAGCTCCGCGTAACCGCCAATGGCGTTCAGCGGAGTTCGGAGCTCGTGACTCATGGCGGCGAGAAAATCCGACTTGGCGCGATTGGCCGACTCGGCGGCGTCGCGGGCTTCGCGCAGTGCCTGGATGTCGGTGCTCGTGCCGAACCAGCGGGCGACATGACCGTCGCGATCGCGCACCGGTGCGACGCGTGTGAGGAACCAGCGATATTCGCCATCGGTTCGGCGGAGGCGCGTCTCCATTTCGAACGGTTCGCCTGACCGGACGGATGTATGCCAGCGGCGCGCAACGTCGCCGAACGCCGCGGGATCGTGGGCCGTGGACCAGCGGGTATCAAAGCTCTCGCTGTCGGAGCGGCCGGCGTATTCGTACCACCGCTGGTTGAACCAGAAGATGCTGCCGCTCCGGTCGGCCATCCACGCCAGCTGCGGGATGGCGTCGGCGAGCGCGCGCAACTCTTCTTCGCGCCGCTCGAGATCGAGACGCGATTCGCCGATCTGTTCAGCCATGCCGTTGAAGCTCGCGGCAAGGCTCGCCACCTCGTGATTACCCGAGGCCGGCACACGCGCCGCGTAGTCGCCCTGCGCCACGGACCGCGCCGCGTCGGTGAGCAGCACGAGCGGACGCGCGACGCGCCGGCCGGCGAGCCAGGCGAGCAGCGCACCAAGAAACGTGAGCACAATGCTCAGCAAGCCAAGCCGGCGCACAGTGGCGCGCGGGCCGGCGAGTACGGAGGTCTCGGGCACTTCCATGCTCAACACGAGTGGCGTGCCGGCGACGCGGTCTTCGGCAAAAATCACGCGACCGGAGGCCGGACGGGAACGCACCGCGCTATCACGCGTGGCGAAAATGGGCGGACCGGTCGGCACGCCGCCGAACGTGGTCCACTGCGTTCCGTCAACATTTCGGTAATAGCCGGTGACCGAGTCGCCGCTCAACTCTCGAACTGTGCGCTCGGTTTGCGGATTGGTCGCAATGCGCCGCTGCTGGAGGATGTATCCGAGTGGACGGCCACGCTCGAGTACGGGCATGGCCAGCCAGAAAAACGTGTGGTGGCCGGCATCGTACAGCTGTCCCAGCTGCAACGAGTCCTGCGGGGTCACGCTGTCGAGCCCTGGACGAAAGTGCGGTGCGAGGCCGCCATTCTCGCCGCGGACGTTCAGCGCAAACGTATCGCGCACGTCGTTTCCAACGTACGCCACCCGCCTGCCGTCAGCCGTCCAAAGCTCAACGGGAAGGCCGGAATCCGTGGGCGCGGTCAAGCGGGCGAGTGCAGTGGCGACCGCTGCGCTGTCACGTGCCGTGGCCACCGAGTTGGGAGACGCCAGCGCTCGCCGTACCGCCGGGTCCTTGCCCACGGCGGCGTATCGTGCGCTGCCGGAGTGAACGCCAGTGGCGCTGACGGTCGCGAGTTGCGTCACGGCACGCGTCATACGATCCTGAGCGACAGCCCGCGCCGAACGCGTGAGGGTTAGCCAGGTGAGGACCACGGCCGTCGTGAGCACGGCGACCACCACTGCAGTGGTGAGCAACGACAGCGTCTGCGCCATCGAAAGACGGCGGGTGGACCAAGCACGCGGCGTCGCTGACGTGGGCATGAGCACAACGTAGCCCGGGGCCGCCCAACCCAAAAGCGCCCGTTGGCGGCAGGCCTCGTTCGCGATAACGTTTCCAAGACAATGAAATCCAAGCAGAACGCCGCCGCCGTAGTTCTCACGCTGTCGCTCGTCGCGGCGGCCGTTGGCCTGTTCGAGACCGGGCGCGCGCGCCGCGTCGAGGCGAATCCAGCGCTCGACCTGATCGAGCAAAGCGACTCTATTCCTGCCACCGACCAACGCGCGCTCGAGGTGGTCCAAGAGCAGATCAGGCTCCCGACCACGGCGGAAGAACGGCCGCTCGCGGAGCAGGCGTTGCGCGTGGCCGACAGAGAGATGGATTTGGCGTTTGCGGCGGCCGTGCGACGTGCCACGCTCCACCCGCCGCGATTGACCGCCGAGGCCAAGCAAATCGCGGACAAGCTGCGGCAAGCGCAAAGCGATTTGGCCCGCGCCCAAGCAGACGTCGCACGGCTCACGGCGACGGTGGCGAAAGCCACGGACGAGGCACGTCCTCCGTTGAACGACCAACTCGCGTTGGCGCAGGCGCGTCAGCAGCTGGCGCAAGACGAAGCCGATGACGCGCGCCAAGATCTGATGCGGGCCGGCGGTGATCCGCAGGGCCGTGTGCAGGCTATCGTCGCCCAGCACGACGCCGCGTCAAAGAGTTCGGACAGCACTCGTGTAACGGTCACGGCCACCGCAGAAGAGCCCGGTCTGTTGCGCCGGGCGTCTGCCTGGTGGAGCCTGCATCAAAAGGAATCCGGTCTGGCGAGTGCCAAGCGCGCCGCCGACTCGACATCTGCGGCGTTCACCCGACGCCACCAAGCGTTGGAATCGCGAGCGCGGCGCACCGTACCGGGCGACAGTTCCGGGCGACGCGGTGTCCCCATGAGCCACGACTCCGCGGCGGCACTGGTCCAGTCCACGGTGGCGCGCGCCGCCGATCAGAAGACACGTTCGACGCTCGACGAACGCGTGGACGACCAGAACCAGCTGTCGGCGATTTACGGCGCGTGGGTAGAGGTGGTCGCCGCACAGGAGCGATCCGTTATCAACCAGGCGCTGCGAGGGATTGCCGTGATCCTGGTGATTGGTCTGATTGGCCTGTTCTTCGACAAGTGGCTCGAACGCCTGCTCGGCACCATGTCGATGGACCAACGCAGCAGACAATCCATGCGCACGGTGATTCGCGTCTCGCTCCAGGTGATGGGCGTGTTACTGGCGCTACTCGTCATCTTCGGGCCGCCGCGCAATCTCGGCACCTTTCTCGGGCTGGCCGGCGCCGGACTTACGGTGGCGCTCAAGGACTTCATCGTCGGATTTTTCGGCTGGTTCGTGCTCATGGGCCGAAACGGAATTCGCATTGGCGATCTCGTCGAGATCAATGGCGTGACAGGCGAAGTGGTAGACCTCGGGATGTTTCATACGGTGCTGCTGGAGACGGGCGACTGGTCGGATTCGGGGCATCCCACGGGGCGCCGCGTCACCTTCATGAACAGCTTTGCAATTGAAGGACACTACTTCGACTTCTCGACATCGGGCCAATGGCTGTGGGAGGAAGTGCAGTTCGTGGTGCCCGCCGACCGCGATCCCTACCCCATCGTTGACGCGATCCAACGTCAGGTTGAAGAGGCGACGAGCGAGAAGGCGAAACAAGCCGAAGAGGAGTGGCGCCGCGCCGCACACTCGCCGAGCGTCGGGGCGATCACCGCGGCGCCGGCGATCAACATCAAGCCGATCGTTGGCGGCGTGGAGATTACGGTGCGGTACATCGCACACGCCACCGAGCGACATCAGCTGCGTTCGACGCTCTATCACACGGCGATCGAGCTACTCGGTAAGGAGAGTGTCGTTCGATCGCCCTGAGCCCTGGCCTTCCACCGGTGTTAGAGTACGACAACAACCCGATGGAGCTCATGATGACGAAACGGATCGACATTGCGCAGGCAGGTGCCGGCGCTTACAAGGCGATGGGCGGCTTGGAAGCCTATGTTCGCCACTCCGGGCTCGAGCGTCCTTTGCTCGAGCTCGTGAGGCTACGCGCCTCGTACATCAACGGCTGTGCCTACTGCATCGACATGCACAGCAAGGATGCGCGCGCGGCCGGGGAGACGGAGCAACGAATTTATTCCGTGCCGGTGTGGCGCGAAACGCCGTTCTACACGCCGCGCGAGCGCGCCGCGCTGGCGTGGACGGAAAGCGTGACGCGGATTGCCGACGCAGGCGTACCGGACAGCGTGTATGACGACGCCGTCGCACAGTTCACGGAAAAGGAGCTCGCCGATCTCACAATGGCGGTGGTGGCGATCAACGGCTGGAATCGGTTCGCCATCGCGTTCCGCTCGGAGGCAGGCACGTACCAGCCGCCGGCGAAATCGTAAGCAAGACCTGGCATCGGCGAGCGGGTGCGATCACGTTTCACCCGTGACCGACTCCGCTCGCCCGTGATCGTGCCGCTCGCCAACCTGCGGCGTTCCGCCGTGAACGCTCAGTTCCACGACAGTTTCGAGCTGGCGCGATCGGCCGACGCGTCGGAGAGCGAAGGGCGCATGGTGTTTCCGACCGTGGACGAAGCGGACGCCTACATGCGCTATTGGGCCGGCGAGTCCGGTGCGATGGTGGTGCTGCGCCGCGCACTCGAGCGTCGCGCGCCCGGCGTGACACCGTCCGGCTTTGCGGATCAGCGCGTGTTGCATGCGCTCGCGCAGTTGATGGTGAGCGGCGCACTCGTAGTGTTCGAGCAACGAATCGACGTGCCGCGCGCCGCCGGCGAGTCCGCGGTGAACGCCGCCGCAACGGCGACCGCACCAGCCGCGGCGAGTATTCCTGTGTCGCCCGTCACACCGCCTGTGGTGCCTGCGGTGCCGGTGCTCGCCGCCCTGGACGACGTGCAGATCGAAGGTGCCCAGGTCCTTCCGGAAGTGCTGCAGACCATCGAGCAAATCGACCTGACGATGGCGCAGATAAGTCTCGCGACCGCGTCCCTCGCGCCCACGCCGAGTGGCGTGCCGGCAATCGGCACGGCGATTTCCGGCGCCAGCAGCTCGATCACTTCGGCACTCGGCGACCTGTGATCGGAGCACCGCGTCAATGAAACTCGTGACGAGCGCGCAGACCGCGGTCACCACCGGCGCTGCGAATATCGTGACGGCGGTGGGGACCGCGACGAGCACGGTGACGACGGAGATTACCAGCGGGGTCGCCGACGCGGGCACCACAGTGACCAGCGTATCGACTGGCGTGAGCAACATCGTGACTCAGGTGGGTCAGCTCGGCGGGCAGATCAATCCGCTAGCAATGACGAGTCAACTCGCCGCGACACTCGCCACAGCGCAAACGGATTTCACCACGATCGTGACGTCGCTAAGTGGCATCGGAACGAATCTCGTTTCGGCGGGCCAGGGGTTGGCCGGGGTGTCGTCGGACATTCAGGGTGTGGTGACCACGCTCGCCGGCGCGCCGGCGCGGCTGGCCGCGATCACGCCAGACTTCTCGGCCATTCCAACGGCGCTGCAGACTGCGGCGTCCAGCGGCCAAGGCATCATGCAGCGCATCGTCGCCGTGCAGTCCACAATGACGACGTTCGCCACAACGTTGAGCGGCCTGCAATCGCGCTTGACCGCCGCCGCACTCTCGCCCAACCCGGCCGTGATCACGACGGAAATTCACGGGCTCGCGCAGGCAGCCGCCGATCAGGTAAAGGCGGAGGTGGCCGAAGCGAAGACGGCGAGCGGAGCCGCCGCCGACGCCGTGCAACAGGCGCTCGTGGCTGTTGCGGCGACCGTCACCGGCGTACTCACCGGCGTGACTGCGGAACTCGACGCCGTGGTGACAGATGTAGATACGTCGGTTGACTCGGTGATGGCGCGATTCGATGCGGCGATCGAAGCGCTCAATCAGGCCGTGTTGGCGGTGACGTCGCAAACCACCACGTTCAAGGCGCGCGCCCACGACATCGTGATCGCGGTGGGTATTCCGCTGACACAGATCGAAACAACTATCGCCGGCGCGGTCACGCAGATCGAAGCAATCGGAGTGATCATCGACGGCGTGCTCGCCGACATCGAGAAGCGAATCGCCGGCCTCGAGACGATCGTGCAGGCGATCAAGGCCGCGATCGACGCGGCCGTGGCCGCGGTGGATGGAACGATCGACGTGATGAACGAGACGCTGCTCGACATCATGGCGCAGATCGACCAGGCGGAGTCCACGCTCAAAACGCTGCCGGAACGATTTGCACCGGTGACCGCGCAGATCGACGCGGCGGAAGAATTGATCGCGTCGATCCAGGAAGGTATTCGCGAGTTCGTTGCCACGGCCAACGCGGCGCTGGACCAGGCGAACATCGAGGTGGCACAGGCGGGCGAGCGGTGCGACAATGCGATCGCGGTGTGCACCGAGTACATCATGGTGGCGCCGCTGGAACTGGCTGCGGCCCGCATGTTGTTCATTGGCGTGAAGGGCATGTTGCCCGGTATCAAGATGTCGATTGGCCTGGCACGGGTCGCGATCAACACTGCGGGCGATACGGCAATAACGCTGCTCGACACCGCGAACGCGGCGGTCGAAGAATTGCGCGCCGCGCTGGAGGCAGT
Organism: Gemmatimonadaceae bacterium; assembly: GCA_041690755.1. Taxonomy (GTDB): domain Bacteria; phylum Gemmatimonadota; class Gemmatimonadetes; order Gemmatimonadales; family Gemmatimonadaceae; genus JAQBQB01. The sequence goes on from JBEPWA010000012.1 coordinate 79,444, forward strand.
GATCGAGCAGATTCAGGCGGCGATCGCGCTCGTGGTGGCCGCGCTGGAGGAAGTGCGCGCGGTGCTGATCGCGGCACAGGCGCAGATGAAGGCCGTGTCGGCCACCATGCACACGGCAACGGACGCCGTGAAGACGCAAGCCGACACACTCGTGGCCAAGGTGCGGACGACGCGCGACGCGTTCGTGGCCACCGCTCAGCCGCGCGAGAAAGTGAACGCTGTGCGCGACAAGGTTGCCGCGCTTCCGCCGGCCTACATCCTTCCCGTGCGGACGCAGATCGACACCCACGAGGCGCTCCTGGGCACGACGATTGACAGCGCGCGCACACAGGTGGAAGCACCGATAGGAGAATTGAAAACGAAGGCCGCCGCGGTGCGCAGCAGCGTCATGGACTTGCGCGCCAAGGTTCACCAAGCGCCGGCGCAGCTCGTGGCCGTGGTGCAAGGCGTGGCCGATCAACTCACGGCGCAGATCACTACCGCGCGAGGCTTGGTCGATGCGCAACTAGACCGCGTAAACGGGCTGGCCGACAGCTTCGTGCAAATGGTGGACACGGGATTGGCGTCACTCACGGCCGCCGTCAACAACGGATTGAATACTGCGGTGTCCGCGGCCGTGGGTCAGGCGAATGCTTCGTCGGCGGGGTTGCTCGCTCAAGCGCAGGCTGCCGCCGCAGCCGCAGGGGTGAACGCGAGCGGTGTTGCCGCGCAGCTCGGCGCATGGCAAGGTGCGGCGGACGCGCAGCTGGCGGCCGTTAGAGATCTCGCATTGGCATCGGCCGGCGAGACCAGTGCGCTGGGCAATCAGTTCGCCGCCATCGGGCTGACGGCCGGCAAGGGCGGCCCCACCACGTTGCAGGCACTGATCACCGCGGCGGCGATGACGGCCGGACTACAGGCCGCGAATGCCATGGCCACCGCGTCCGCCGCGCAGGTCGAGGCCGCAAGTGCCCCGGCGCGCGAACAGTTGGCGGCAGCGACCAAAGCTCTCAGCTCCATGGCGAGCGATGCAACCGCGGCGCTGGCTCCGCCGGCCGATGCGGCCAAGGCAGCGGAAGCGCAGGTGAACGCGGCGTTGTCGCCGGTGGCAGCCAGCGTGGATGCGCTGCAGGCACAGGTGGTGGCGTCGTCGGAGGGCCTTACGACGGCAGTGGCCGAGACGGAGGCGAGTGTGACGGCAAAGCGCGACGAAGGCACTGCATTGCTCGCGGCAGCGCGCGCCAAAGCCGACGTCGCCAAGGCACAGACGCAGGTGGCGCAGGCGGATGTGGTGAGCGCCGAGTCGCTGGTTGATACGGCGGTGCAACGCAATGGCGGGACGCCGAAGAACAACGATGCCGCCGATGCCGCGGCGGCTGCAGCGGCCGTTGCCAGTGCTGCAGCGTCTAACGCAGCAGAGAAGGCGGCGAGCGCCGGAACTGCAGCGGGTGCAGCGGGTGCAGCGGGTGCAGCGGG
>JBEPWA010000013.1:0-80285 GCA_041690755.1 Gemmatimonadaceae bacterium
GTGCGGTGGTGCGGTGGTGCGGTGGTGCGGTGGTGCGGTGGTGCGGTGGTGCGCTGAGTGCTGAGTGCTGAGTGCTGAGTGCTGAGCGCTGAGCGCTGAGCGCTGCGTTTAAGACGGGCCCAGCGGCACTTGCGGGGCTTACTGACTGAGGCCTACGTTCCTCTGTAAGGTTACGTTCATCTTCGGGCCTCTCGGATTCGTTGATCCGGGAGGCCGATTTACTGTCCAGACGACCCGAGATTATGAAGCAATTAATTCGAGCGTTTTGCCTGTTGATCGTGCCGCTTGGTTTGCGCGCTCAGGCGGCCGTGCGCGGCACCGTGGTTGACCAGCAGGCCGGCACGCCGGTGTCCGGCGCACTGGTCCGTGTCACCGGCACCACGCTCTCCGCCGCAACGAGCGACTCCGGCACGTTTGTCCTGTCCTCCGCGCGGGCGATTACCGGGCTCACCGTGAGCCGCGTGGGGTACGTGGGCAAGGATATCGTTGTGTCCGGGACCAATGAGAATATTCGTATCGAGCTCGTGCCCTCGGTACGTGAGCTGCCGGGCGTGCAGGTGGTGGCACACAATCCGGCGCCGTCAACGGCGGTGCTGACGCAGAGCGATCTCGATCGTTCGAACGGCCTCGGTCTGGCAGACGCGATCAATACAGTGCCCGGCGTGTTCATGCAGACCCGCACGCCGTTCGGCGGCGCGCGCATCACCATCCGCGGCTACTACCCGAGCACGAGCGGCAATAGCCCGAACTCCAACGGCCTGGGCTACCAGGCGTTCTTTAACAACATCCCGATCACCGACGCCACCGGCACCACGGTGCTCGACGACATCGACTTCTCTACGCTTGGGTCGGTGCAGGTCATCAAGGGACCGGCGTCCAGCCTCTACGGAAGCGCCATTGGCGGCACGGTGAACATGATGACCGAGCGCCCCGCCCCGAATCAGACGAGCGTCAGCCAGCAGCTGCTGGCCGGCGGCGATGGCCTCATGCGCACCAACACGAGCTTCCAGAGCGCCAACAGCACTTCCGATTTCACCGTGAACTACGGCAATCAGCAGGACAACTCGTTCCGTCCGCATAGCCGGTCGCGGAAGTCGTATGCGCGGGCGAACGGCGACTTCACCGTGGGCTCGAACCAGGCAGTGAACGCGTTCTTCTCGTACAATCGCTCGTATGAAGAGCTGGCCGGCGAGATCGACAGCGCGGACTTCTACGCGCGCCGTCCATTGAGCGATGCTAACTACCTCGCCAACAACTCGCACATCCAGATAACGAGCTTCTTCACCGGCATGACGGACAGCTACCGGATCAACGACCACTTCAACAATCAGACGTCGGTGTTTGGTACTGGGCGTTTCAACAATCAGCCGTTCGCCCATGGCTTTACCGACGCCACGCAGTTCAACCTCGGCGCGCGCTCGTCGTTCGGGTACACGGGACAGATCGGCAGCGCGGACGTTTCCGGAACGTTGGGCGGCATGGCCCAGCGCTCCAACGTTACGAGCAACGGTGTGTTCATCATCCCGGCCCCGCCCTACCCCGAGCGGCCCAGCGCCACGCAGAACTATGCCGTGAACGGCTATCTGTTCACCGAGTGGAATTTCTCGCTGCCCGCCCAGGTGACCATCACGGCAGGAGCGGATCTCATCTACAACACCTTCGCCATTCAGAACATGCTGAAGAACAATCAGCTGTTCGACACCACGCAGATCCAGCGCAAAACCTTCCCGGCCACCCTCGCGCCGCGCGCGCAGATCTCCAAGGCATTCGACGGCAACGGGTCGGTGTACGCGAGTGTGAGCAGCGGATACACCCCGCCGCTGCTCACGAACGTGCTGGCGAGCGACGGCAGCGTGAACTTTGGGCTCAAGCCGGAACGCGCGGTACAATATGAAGTAGGCGCGCAGGGCAGTCTCGTTGACAAGCGGTTAAACGGCCAGGTGGCGCTGTTCGTCTTGAACAACACCGACAAACTGGTCAATCAGACGATCAACACCATCACGTCAACCACGAACATTGGCGAGCAGCGGAACAAGGGCGCCGAGGTGTCGCTGAGCTACTCGATGGTCGCCGATCCCACGAGCGCGATCACGCTGGTGCGGCCCTGGGTGTCGTACACATATACCGATGCCAAGTACATCAGCTTCAAGAGCGACAACAACAATACGGCGAGCACGGTGAATTTCTCGGGGAACACCGCCGCCCGCGTGCCGCGCACCATGATGAGCGCGGGACTCGACGCCACCTCACGCGATGGGTTCTACCTGAACGGGACCTATCAGTTCGTGGGACGCGTGCCGGTGACGTTCGACAACTCCACGTGGGTGCACTCGTACAACCTGGTGAACGGCAAGGTTGGCTACATGACGAAGATTGCCAAGCGCTACGCCCTGAACCTGTCGGTGGGTGCGGACAACCTCACGAACAGCACCTATTACAACTTCCTGTTCGTGGGCCCGAACTACAAAGGCCTGGCGCAGTCACAGTACGGCGGCACAGGCGATGGCTACATTTTGCCCGGCATGTACAAGGCGCGGTATTACGGGAACCTGAGCGTCACGATTCCCGTGAAGTAGGCTCGGCGCGGCGACCGCTGCGCGCGACAAGAGACCGGGCGGCCACCACGGCCGCCCGGTCTTTTTGTCGGAAGAACGCGACGTTATGATTTCTTAGTGACCGCCCCAGCGACCCCGGCGGCGCGCGAATCGCCGGCGGCGGTTGCGCCGCCCGCACCAGCGGGTACGTTCTCCGGCGATCGCTACGACCGGGCCTCATGCCCACACCAGGGGATTTTCAATGACCGAACCATCCGATTTCTCACGGCGCCTGTTCCTGAGGCGCGCGGGGCAGCTCGGCGCACTGGCGGCTGTTGCGCCAAGTGTTGGCCACGAGCTTTTCGAGTCGCCCGCGCGATACATTAGCGCCGACCTTCACAGCGCCGCGCAGCAGGAGGCGTCGGGGCTCACGCCGGGTCTCCACTGGCGCATGCTCGGACCCTTCCGCGGCGGTCGCGTGGACGCCGTAAGCGGCGTGCCGGGCCGGCCGAACGAGTTCTACTTCGGCTCGGTGAACGGCGGCGTGTGGAAGTCGATCGACGCCGGCCGCGTCTGGACGCCGGTGTTCGACTCGCAACCGGTGGCCTCGATCGGTGCCCTTGCCGTGTCGGCGTCCTCGCCGGACACGGTCTACGTGGGCACCGGCGAGTCAACCCTGCGTGATTCCATGGGCTATGGAAACGGCGTCTATAAGTCGACCGACGCCGGCAAGAGCTGGATGCACGTGGGTCTCGACGACACCCAGCACATTGGCCGCATCGCCATCGACCCCAAGAACGCCAACATCGCCTTTGTGGCGGCCATTGGGCACTTGTATGCGCCGAGCGCCGAGCGTGGCGTGTTCCGCACGCGCGACGGCGGCAAGTCGTGGCAGAAAGTGTTATTCAAGAACAATGATATTGGTGCTGTGGACGTCGAGATCGATCCAACCAACTCAAACGTCGTCTACGCCGGTCTGTGGAATACGCGCCGTCCGCCCTGGTACACCTATCAGCCGTCGAACGGACCGGGTGGCGGCATCTTCAAGTCGACCGACGGCGGCACCACATGGAAACAGCTCACCGTGGGCCTGCCGAAAGAAGGCATTGGCCGCACCGGTATTGCGGTGGCACCCACCAATCCGCGCCGGCTGTACGCCGTGATCGATTGCCTGGTTCCCGAGCCCGGCTCACCGGCGCCCGCAGCCGGTGCAACAGCGCCCGGACAGGGCGGCTTCTTTCGCTCGGACGATGCCGGTGCCACATGGACGCGCGTGTCGTCAGACAACGCGCTCTGGGGACGCGGCTGGTATTTCGAGAAGCTTGCCGTGGACCCGAAGGATGCGAACACGGTGTACGTGCCGAACGTCGCCGTGTCGCGCACCAAGGACGGCGGCAAAACGTGGGTGGCGCTGCGCGGTTCGCCCGGTGGCGACGATTACCATCAGGCGTGGGTGTCGCCCGATGATTCGAACACCATGATCGTCGCCAGCGATCAGGGAACGATCATCACGCGCAACGCCAGGCACGACGACCCCACCGCGGTGACGTGGAGTTCATGGCTCAACCAGCCCACGGCGCAGATGTATCACGTATCCGTGGATTATAGGTTTCCATATTGGGTCACCGGCGCGCAGCAGGACTCGGGCTCCGTGGCCGTGCGCTCGCGCGGCATTGGCGCCGAGATCTCGATGCGCGACTGGGAGCCGATCGGCGCCGGCGGTGAGAGCGGCATGACGGCGGGCGATCCGGCGCACCCGGGCGTCATCTTTGGCGGCACTGGTTCGCGATTCGACATCGAAGCCAACATCGCGGTACCGGGTACGACGTCGCCCGTGACCGCCGGCGAAGATCGCGGCGACTGGACCCAACCGCTGGTGCTTTCCAAGGCCGCGCCGCACGCATTGTACTACGGGAGCCAGTATCTGTACCGCAGCGAGGACAGCGCCAAAACGTGGGCCAAGGTGTCCGGCGATCTCACGCGCGCCGACCCCGGCGTGCCGGCAACGCTCGATGCCGCCTCGGCGGTCGACACCGATCGCAATGGCAACCGCGGGGTGATTTACGCCGTGGCGCCCTCGCCGCTGCAAGCGCCAATGGTATGGATTGGCACGGACGACGGGCTCATTCAGCTCACCGTTGACGACGGAAAGAACTGGCAGAACGTCACCCCGCCCGCGATGACATCGTGGAGCCGCGTGACGACGATCGAGGCGTCGCACTTCGACAAGAACGCGGCGTATGCGAGCGTGGACCGGCATCAGTTGCAGGACTTCGACCCGTACATCTATCGCACGCGTGACCAAGGCAAGACGTGGCAACTGATCACGCGCGGTCTACCGGCCGGCGTGTACGTGCACGTGGTGCGCGAAGACCCGATGCGGCAGGGATTGCTCTTTGCCGGCACGGAGCGCGGCGCGTTCATGTCGATGGACGACGGCGACAGCTGGGAGCCGCTGCAGCTCAACCTGCCGGTGACGTCGGTGCGTGATTTCGAGATCTATAATGGCGACTTGATCGTCGGCACACACGGCCGCGGCATCTGGGTGATCGACGACATCACGCCATTGCGTCAGATCAACGCGACAGTGTTGGCGTCGCCGGCGCACCTGTTCAAGCCGGCGGACGCGATCAACGTCATCCAGGGCGGGGACAACGGCACGCCGCTACAGAAGGACGAGCCGCAGGCGCAGAACCCGCCCGCCGGCGCGGTGATTGACTACTACCTCAAGTCGGCCGCCAACGGGCCGGTGACACTCGAGATACTCGACGCCAACGGTACGATTCTGAGAACGTTCTCCAGCGATGCGTCGGCGCAGCCGGCCGCGGCGGGCGGCGGACGCGGAGGGCGTGGCGGCGGAGGCGGGATTCCGAATACTTCGGCGCTCTGGCGTCAGACGCCCGAACCGTTCAGCTCCGGGCCGGGCATGCATCGCGTGATGTGGGTACCGGCGGGTCCGGCAGCGGCTGGGCGCGGACGTGGCGGTGGCCGAGGCGGCGGTGCTCCGCTGTTGACCGGAACGTTTACGGCCAAGCTCACAGCGAATGGGCAGTCGTACACGCAGACGTTCACCGTGCGGCCGGATCCTCGAGCGCGGCCGGCGTAGTACTCGCTGGCCCTGTCATCCCGAGCACAGCGAGGGATCTTGCGTCGCCCGTCTTGTACTAGACGGGCGACGCTTTTTTTGGGGCGTGGACGGTTGGAACAGTTTTGAACCGCAATTGACTGCAATGAACTGCCATTGACTCCGTGCGCAGTCAGCGCGCCGAACCGGCACGGTCGGGTGGTTTGGCGTCCGTGATCCGCCAGAATCTTGGTGTTGGACCAAAGAACAAGAGGATGCCGACTTCCAGCGGCGTCGCGCGCAGGTAGTTGACGAGTTGGCGGCGAGCGTACGGCGCGAGTCGCTCGGCGGCTTTGATCTCCACGATGATTGTGCGATCTACGAGCATGTCGAGCCGCTGCCATGCGACGTGATGCCCCTTATAGCGCACCGCGACGGAGACTTCGCGCGCAACCGCATGACCGCGAGCAACCAACTCCAGCTCGAGCGCGCCGCAATACACGGATTCGGCGAGTCCGAAGCCGTAGTAGTTATAGACGTCGTAAAATCCGCCGATGATCGATCTGGATAGTTCGTCGTGCGAGGAGCGCGATTCCATGCCGTAAGAGTCGCGATCGCCGGTGCGCGTTACGCAACCATTTCCGTTCTCGCATCGCCAACTTCACGCGGCCCGAGCGCGCGGAGGGCCGGCTGCGTCATGTCGCTCTGTCATCCCGAGCGCTGCGAAGGATCTTGTGTCGTCCGTGTTGTGATCTGGCGTGGACAGCTGGAACAAGTTTGGAACTGCAATTGACTGCAATTGACTGCAATTGACTGCCATTGACTCCGATCCGCAGTCAGCGCCCCGAACCGCTACGGCCGAATGGTTTGGGATCCGCAATGATGGATCTCGCCACGCGCTATGCGGGCCTCGGTGTTGTATGCGAACAGACTGAGCGTTTGCCCCACGAACCCCACGATTATTCGAACCGGCAACCCAACATTTGTCCGGCCGTGTCGCAGAGATCGCTCCCGGCGCACGGAGTCAATGGCAGTCAATTGCAGTCAATTGCAGTTCTAATACGGTTCCAACTATCGACGATCAAAGACGGACGACACAAGATCCCTCGCTACGCTCGGGATGACAAAGCGCGACGAGGGATGACACGGCTACCGCCTCGACTTTGACTTCGGCGTAGTAGCCTTGGGCGTGTACCGCCCGAGCTGATCGTGGTTCTCGTCTTCACCGAATTGGAACCCGCCCTCGCCGCCGCCGCTCACCCGCTCCACGCGGAACGTCTGGCGGTACGACTGGCCGTTCACCACGAGCGTGACGAGATAGTCGCCGGTGTTCGCCGTGGTCGGAGCAGCAAAGCCACCACCACCGCCGCCACGTCCACCGGCCGGAGCTGGCGGGTTCACGCCGATCATCGACCAGATACGCTCGGCTGCGCCCGAGAGCGACGGCGCTGCGTTACCACCACCACCACGGCCGGCGTTTACCGGCGCCTCGGCAGGACGCGCGCAGAACTGCTCCCACTGCGTGGTCGGATGCTCGCATGCCTGACCACCAGCCCCACGCCCACCACCGCCGCCGCGTCCACCGCGACCAGCACCAGCCGCGGCCGGATTCTCCAGCTGCGACACCTGCGCGCGCACCACGCGAATGGCCGCGGTGTCGTACTTCGTCCGCGCCAGTGAGTCGAGCACCTGCGGCGCGCGCACGCGAAGCAGAATGCTATCGCGCCGCTGGGACGGCGACAGCTGCGCCAGCGCACCACGCGGCGCAGCCTGCTGGAAGTTCCACGTCACGTGATTCACACCGGCCGCGCCCGGCCCGGTGAGCGTAGCAAGCGTGTCACCCGACACGTCGCTCACTATCAACTTGGCACCACCCGAAGCCGCCGACGCCAGGCGATACACGAAGTCGGCGCCATACGGCGGGTTGGCAAATGTCATCACGGCCTGTCCGTATCCGTTACCCGGCAATGCCGGCTGCGGACCTTCGCCCCACTGATACGCCGTCTTGGGCTTGAACAGATGCGTGCCCGCCGACAGCACCGCCGGCGTCATCTGCTCGAGCGCCGCGATGTCAACGACCCACAAGCTGCGGCCGTGCGTTGCCGCGATCAGCTCGTGGTCGCGCGGATGAATCTGCAAGTCGAACACCGGCACTGTGGGCAGGTTCGCGGCGAACTTGGACCAGATGCGGCCGCGGTCCACCGAGACATAGGCGCTGCGCGAGCTACCCACGAACAACAGGTCGCGATTATGAGGATCCTCACGAATCACGTGCAGATAGTCCGCCGGGCTCGACTTGGGCAGATTGTTGACGAGGGACTTGAACGTACGTCCGCCGTCGTTCGTCACGTACAGATACGGGGTGAAGTCATTCCAGCGATGATTCTCGAACGCCACGTAGAACGTGAGCGTGTCGAAGTGGCTGGGTTCCATGCGCACAACGTATGCGTCCCAGGGCACGCCGAGCGCCGCAAACTTAGGCGTCAGATTTTCCCAGGTGGCACCATCGTTGTGCGTCATCCAGGCGTTGCCGTCGTCAGTGCCGGCGAGCAGCAGGCCGGGCTTGATCGGCGATTCCTGCAGCGCCACCACCGTGCCGTACGCCTCGGCGCCGGTGAGATCGAGCGTGAGGCCGCCCGTATACTTTTCCACCGTGTCGATGCGAGCCAGCCGCGCGCGTTCCTGCGCGGGATCGGTCTTCACCGAAAGATCCGGCGAAATTGGGTAGAGGTCTTCCCCGCCCTTTTGCGACTTCAGTACGCGGCTACCGCCGAGATAGAAGACGCGCGGGTTGTGCGGCGAGAGGAAGTAGGGCGATTCCCAGTTGTAGCGAATCTGGAGATCGGCCGAATCTTTTTTCTGTTGCGCGCGGAGCGCGTCAATGTGCGTCTGCGCTTCGCGCGTTACCGGCTTGAGCGGATCGCCGCGCACGGTCGCGATGGAATCTTCCCATTCGCGATAGCGCTCGTTCCACGACGGCTTGTTCACGCGGCCGCGCTCGCCCGTCTTGAGGTTCGTCTGCTGAATGCCGGCGTTCTGCGATTCGCCCCACACCATGTCGGGGTTCGTCGGGTCCTGCGCGGTATAGAAGCCGTCGCCGCCGGAGATCGTAAACCACTGGGCGTTGTTCGCCGGCGTGCTGCGGCGCCTGCTGGGACCGCACCAGGCGCCGTTGTCCTGCGCGCCCGAGCAGATGTTGTACGGCACGGCATAGTCGTAGCTGATGTCGTAGAACTGGCCGATCGGGAAGTTCATCGGATACCAGAAATTGCCGCCCTTGTCGAACGTGACGGCTATGCCGCCGTCGTTGGCAATGAACCACCGCGACGGATCGTTCGGGTCGATCCACAGACCGTGATCGTCCACGTGCACGTCCTGCAACGCATTCATCGTCGTCTTGCCACCGTCGTTCGACACCTGCATCTGGGTGGACGAGAAGTACACGCGGTCTGGGTTGGACGGGTCTACGCGAACTTGAGAATAGTAGAATGGCCGCGTATCGATGTTGTTCATCTGCGACCACGTCTTCCCGCCGTCTGTCGAGCGATAGAGCCCGTTGGCCGCCGGATTACGCGCGAACACCACCGGACCGGGCGCCATGGACGCCGCCTCGGTGAGCGCGTACACGATCTGCGGATTGCTGTGCGAGATCGCCAGACCAATACGCCCCTTGGGTCCCTCGGGATAGCCGTTGCCCTTGATCTCCGTCCACGTGGCGCCAGCGTCGGTGGACTTGAACAAGCCCGAGCCCACGCCGCCGCTATTCAATGAATACGGCGTGCGATACCGCTCCCACATCGACAGGTAGATGACATCCGGATTCGACGGATCGAGCTGCACGTCGATGGCGCCAGTCTTCGAATTGGCGCCTGCCTTGATGAGCTTCCAGGTGGTGCCGCCGTCGTTGGTCTTGTACAAGCCACGATCGCCGCCGGCCTTCCACGCCGGACCGAGCGCCGCAACGTACACCACGTTGGCGTTCCGCGGATCGATCTGAATACGCCCAATGTGCTGGGTGTTGCGCAGCCCCATGAAGGTCCACGTGGTGCCGCCGTTGACCGACTTGTACACGCCGGCGCCGGGCTCGATGGTGTTGCGCGAGTTCGGCTCGCCCGTGCCGGCCCACACGATGTTCGTGTCGCTCGGCGCAATGGCGAGCATGCCGGCCGAGGCGATCTCCTTGTCGTCGAACACCGGCTTCCAGGTGACAGCGTTGTTCGTGGACTTCCAGATGCCGCCCGCGGCTGCGGCGACGTAAATCGTCGTTGAGGGACTGGGAATGCCCTGGACATCGGAAAGCCGCCCCATGAAGTTCGACGGGCCAACGTTTCGCCAACGGAAGGCGTCCACGACCGACGAATCGAGGGATTGCGCCGCGAGCGGCGCGGCGCACAGCAGCGCCAGCGTGGCGAGCCGAAGTGTTTTCATAGAAATCGTGTCCCGGTAGATATTCATGCTAAAACCGGCATGTAAGTGCGGCCGCCGGCCACAGCATCGATAATACGCTGGAAGCTGTCGTCCCTGCTAGTTTGTTCGGCGTAGCTCTTCAAACCGCCCATCCTCTCACCGCGTGACGCGACTTAGATGAACGTTCGATTCTGGCGGAAATGGCACCGGTGGATCGGCTTTCCGGCCGCGATTTTCCTCTTCTTCGCGGCCACCACCGGCTTCCTCGTTGCATTTACCGAGTTCTTTGGTGCAGACGAGGCGGCGCGCGAAGCGACGCGGGCGTTGATCAGCCCTGTCACAGTCTCGTCACCGGCGACTGCATACAGTGATCCGGTAAGTCGCGCCATGGCGGACGCGGCGAAGCTGTCCCCGGGGTCACCGATCGACCAGATCCAGGTGATGTTCAAGGGGAAACAGCCCACCGTCGCGATCTTCACCGGAAAGCCAACCGGCGGTGAAGATCGGAAGCTGACGTTCGACGCCAACACCGGCGCGCTCATCAAGAACGAGGCGTACGCCGACAAACCGTTCCTCTACCGCCTCCACAGTGGCGAAGCGTTCGGCGATGGCGGCCTCGTGGTAGCAATGTTCTGGGGCTTGGCGCTCGCGATTCTCGCGGCATCGGGTTTCGTCATCTACTTCACGATGCGCGGGAAACGCGAGCTCACAGGCATTAAGAAAGTGTTTTGGTAACAGTTCTGTGCTCGGTCACGATCCCTCGGTGCTGCTGACGTTCGGCTTGGCCGGCGCCGGCGGCTCGTCGGTGCTCGGCACGATCACCGGCTGACCGGCCGCTTTGAGCGCGGCGTTGATCTTGGGAAGGTTGGCGTCCATCACCTTCTTGTAGCGTGCCAGGTGCGCCGCCAACTGCGGCTCGAGCACTTTGTACACCTCGTACGACTGCGGCGGCGGACGACGACTGCCACTCTCCACAAATCCCAACAACGCCGCCATCTGGTCATTGATGCGGATCGGGAAGTTGAGCGGATCCTCGCCGCTCTGATTCTTCGTCTGGTAGAGCGAATCTTCGGCGGGCGCCATCTGATCCTCAAACGTCTTCACGGCGGTGCCAAAGCTCGGCGTGCTGCTCATGTTCGCCGCGCGCTCCTCGAGCTGGCGGCGCATGTTGCGAATCGTCTTCACGGCGTCGTTGGCCGCAGTCACGCCGTCTCGGATCTGCAGCGCAAAGCGAACCTGTTCGGCGAGATCGGCATTCGTCGCCTTGTCCTGCGGATCCCGCTTCACCACGAACTTTTCCGACAGCGGTGCGCTGCCCCCAGAGACGACACGCACCGTGTAGGTGCCCGGCGCCGCGAGCGGGCCGGACGTCGATCCGCCCCACAGGATCATGCCCTGGAAGGTGGACGCGTCGGGGTACTGCAGGTTCCAGCTGTAGCGATTGAGTCCGGCGTGCGTCGTGACGCGAGCCGCCCCTCCGCCACCGCCGCGGCCACCGCGCCCGCCCGCCGCCGGCACCGTGTCGGTCGATGAGAATTTACGAATGAGCTTTCCGGCCGGATCGAGGAACTCGATCGTCACAGGCAGGCCGGCGCGCGCCAGGCTATAGTCCACCGTTACGCCGGTGGAGCGATAGGCCGGCGCGGGCGTGTAGACGAAATCCTTTCTCTCCGCCGCGGCCGCCTTGGCCGCCGGCGCCTGACGCAACAACGCCATGTTCTCCATCACCCAGAACGCGCGGCCGTGGGTCGCGATCACCATGTCGTCGTCGCGCAGCGCAATGTCGTGCACCGGAACGCTCGGCAGGTTCCGCTTGAGACTTTCCCAATGGGCGCCGGCGTCGCGGGACATCCAGATGCTCCGCTCGGTGGACGCGTACAGCATGCCCGGATCGACGAGATCTTCGCGAATCGACCGCGTGTATTCGCCGCGCGGCAGGCCCGCGTCAATGCGCGTCCATGTCGCGCCGTAGTCCGTGGTCTTGTAGAGGTACGGTGCGTAGTCGTCCATCTGGTACCGGTTGGCCGCCACCCACGCGGTGCCCGGATTGTGCGGCGACGGATCGATGATCGAGATGCGCGTCCAAGGCAGCAGCCCTTTGGGCGTCACGTCCTTCCATACCTTGCCGCCGTCGCGCGTGATGTGGATCAAGCCGTCGTCCGATCCGGCCCACAGCAACCCCGGCGTGACCGGCGACTCCTGCAGCGCGAACACCGTGGCATAGTACTCAATGGACGTCTGATCCTTGCTGATCGGACCGCCCGACGCGCCGAGTGTGGCGGGATCGTGCTTGGTGAGATCGGGGGAGATGATCTGCCAATCCTTGCCCTTGTCGGTGGACTTGAAGACCACGTTCGAGCCCACGTAGAGCACGTTGGGATTGAACGGCGAGTTCATGATCGGAAAGGTCCACTGGAAGCGGTACTTCGAATCCTTGGCGTCGTGGCCCATGGGGTTGAGCGGCCATGGATCGAGCGACGCGCGCTCGCCAGTGGCCTTGTCCTGCATTTCGATCACGCCGCTGTAGTTGCCGCCGAACGTGACGTTCGGATCGCTGGGATCGGACGCCATGTAGCCAGACTCGCCGCCCGCCGCGTTGTAGAACGTGGAATAGGGCGACGGCGCAGCGGCAGCCGCGCCGCCAAAGCCACCACGACCGCCGCGGCCGGCCGGCGCGCGCACCGGACCACACAGCGACGAGGCATCCTGCTGGGCGCCGCAAATTTCAAACGGAACCTTGTTCAATAAATACACATGATAGAACTGACCTGTCGGCGTGTTGACACGCACCATCGTCTTGCCGCCGTCGTCCGTCGTCGCCGCGCCCTGGTCAAAGGCGACTGACAGTCGATTGGGATCGTTCGGCGCAATCCAGAGGTCGTGATGGTCGCTGCCGCCCCGCCATGTGGTGGCTACGAACGTCTTGCCGCCGTCGTGCGACACGTACGTGCCAACGTTCAGGCTGTAAACAGTGTTCGTGTCCTTGGGATCGGCGAACACGCGGCCAAAATACCAGGCACGCTGCCGAAGGTCGCGGCTCTGGTTGAGCAGCGTCCACGATGCGCCGGCGTTGTCCGAGCGATACACACCGCCGCCCGGCTCATTCTCGATCAGCGCCCAGATGCGGTTTGGATTGGCCGGAGAGATAGCCATGCCAACGTTGCCGATCAGTCCCGTGGGCAAGCCTGGGTTGTGCGTGATCTCAGTCCAGTGGTCGCCACCGTCGGTGGTCTTGAAGATACCGTCGCTATGACCGCCGGCCGTCATGAGCCATGGCTTGCGCCCGGCCTGCCACATCGCTGCATAGAGCACGTCGGGATTTGCCGGGTCCATCACCAGCTCAATGGCACCGGTGGAATCGTTGCGGAACAAGATCTTGCGCCACGTCTTGCCGCCGTCGGTCGTCTTGAACACGCCGCGTTCCGGGTTCGGTCCCCAGACGTGGCCGAGTGCCGCGACATAGACCACGTCGGAATTGCGCGGATCGATGCGCAGGCGGGAGATCTGCTGCGTCTCCTTGAGGCCCATGTACTGCCAGGTCTTTGCGCCATCGGTCGTCTTCCACACGCCGTCACCGTACGACACGTTGCCGCGAATTGTGTATTCGCCGCCGCCCGCCCACACGATGTCCGGATTCTTCTCGTCCACCGTCACGGCGCCGATCGTGCCGCCAAAGAAACCGTCGCTCGCCGCGAGCGTTGTTTTGCCACCGTCGGTGGTCTTCCACACGCCACCGCCGGTGGTGCCAAAGTAGTACTCGTTCGGCCGAGCTGTGGAACCGGACGTGGTCACCATGCGGCCCGACGACGTGGGGCCCACGTTGCGCCACGAGACGTCCGAGCTCAGGGCGGTGTCTGCAGCGGCGCCGCGGCCGCCGCGCTGGGCAACGGCGAGACTTGGGAGCAACAGCAACAGCGCGCTGCGGCGAACCAGCGAATAGGGCAATGGCATAGCGGGCTCCATCAATGCGAAAACAGCGTGGCGCGCGAAAGGAGGCGCGCCAATCTCTGAAAGTTCTCGAATGTTAGGCGTTTGACCACCGTCAATCAACTCGCCTACGACTCGGCCGGTGACTCGCGAATCGCCAGGCCAGTCGATAGCCTTCGAGCTCGCGCGGTGCGTTGGCTGGCCGCGCGGCGGCGTGCGTTCTCAACTCCTTATGGCAGCGTATGACTCGACTCCGACGCCTGATGCTTGCCGCCGGGCCAGCGTTCATCGTGCTCCTGCTCGGCGCGCTGACGCTCGACGGCGTGCTTCGAACGCGTGACAGCCGCGTGCTGGTCGATCGAACACGCAACGTGATTCATTACGCGGGGGCAACACTTTCCACGCTCCAGGACGCTGAGACTGGCCAGCGCGGGTATGTACTGACCGGCGACACAGCCTATCTCGCACCGTACGAGAACGCCGTCGCCACGCTGCGCGCGGACACCAGCGAGTTGCGCGTCACCATGAGCGGTGAGCCCGAACAACAAGCGCGGCTCGACTCCACCGACCGGCTCATCCAGTCCAAGATGCGCGAGCTCGGGCAGACCGTGGCGCTGCGCACCGATGTCGGCACGGCTGAAGCCGTGAAGCTGGTGGCGACGAACCGTGGCAAGCTCGCCATGGACACCATCCGATCCCTGCTCGGCCACATCGATTCGTCAGCGCAGGCAACGCTCGTGCAGCGCGAGGCCGCCGAGTCGGAGCGCGGACAGGTCGTGACGGTGACCCTCATTGCGGGCACGCTGGCCGCAGTGCTGCTGGCGCTATTTAGCAACATGGCGCTGATGCGCTACGGCTATGCCCAGGAAAAGCTCGCCCGCGACCTCGACATCAGTAACTCTCAACTCAACGAGCAGGCGATGGAACTCGAGCTGCAAGCACAGCAGCTCCAGGAGCAAGCCGCCGAGCTCGAGGCGCAGGCCGAAGATCTGGAGAGCGCGAATCGCGATCTCACCCGGGAGATGAAAGTCTCGGAAGCGGCCCGCTCCGTAGCCGATACGGCCAACCGCGCGAAGAGCGAATTCCTCGCGGTGATGAGCCATGAGTTGCGCACGCCGCTCAACGCCATAGCCGGGTACGCGCAGCTCATGCAGATGGGCGTTCCCGAACCCGTGCCTGCGGTTCATCAGGATTATATCATGCGTATTCAGGCGAGCCAGCGTCACCTGCTCGGGCTGATCAACGCCGTGTTGAACTTTGCGCGCACGGAAGCGGGCGCCGTGTCCTACGACATGCACGATGTGCCGGTGGGTGCGCTGCTTGGCACCATCGAGCCGCTGATCGCGCCGCAGATGGCGGCGCGCGGGCACCACTATGAGTGTGTTCCCTGCGACCGCGCGCTCGTGGCCCGTGCCGACACCGACAAGGTCGCACAAATTCTTCTTAATCTCGTGTCGAACGCGATCAAGTTCACGCCGCAGGGCGGCGAGATCACGCTGTCGGCAGAGGCCGTACCGGGCGCAAGCAATGCGCCGATGGTAGTTATGCGCGTGCACGACACCGGCCCGGGCATTCCGCCGGAGAAGCTGAACGCGATCTTTGATCCGTTCGTGCAGGTGGAAACCGGGTTGAGCCGGTCCACCGATGGGGCGGGGCTTGGGTTGGCGATCAGCCGGAATCTTGCGCAGGGGATGAGCGGAGACCTGACGGTGGAGAGCGAGGTGGGCGCGGGGTCCACGTTCTCGCTGTGGCTGCCGCTCGCGACGGTCGCTGGCGACTGACACCGATGGCGCAGCCGTTGATCGCGCGACAATCGGTCGCCGCCTGCGTCTACTCGCTGAGTCACAAGTCCGGCTGAAACGCGCGCCGCACGGCACTCACGAACGGACGCGGATCGAGAAGTAGATCGTTCGCGGTTGGCCGGGCGACACCACGTCGCCCGCCACGAGCTCGGGGTAGGCGCGATCGAAGATGTTGCGCACGCCAATGTTCGCGTCGAACGTGCGAAATGCCCACGAACCGCCAACGTGCGCAATGCCGTACCCGGGCAGCACGACTCCCGGCTCGTCGAACGGTGAGTACGGTCCCACCCAGTTGCCGCCGACACGAATGCGCCAGGGCACGTTCCGCGGCGCCAGGTCCAGCGCGCCCGATCCGATGTATTTGGACGTGTTGAACACGCGAAGCCCGTTCAACGTTTGCGGCGTTCCACCGTCGTCTGGTATCGCAGTGAGACTCCGATAGCGTGCATCGTTGAACGTCCATTGGGCCGACATCGACAACGTGCGCGGCACAATTGGAGCGTCTACCGCCAACTCCAGTCCCTGCCGGCGACTCGCGCCACCGTTCGACGACGCGAGCGTTATGGGGTTGAACGTTTGCTCATTGCTCACCTCCATGCGGAAGAGCGCCGCCGACGCGCTCACGCCGCCGGCGTCCAGCTTGACGCCGCTTTCGTATGCCAATTCGGTAATCGGCGCGAGTGTAGGGTCGTCGATGATGCCGTCCGCCGAGCGAAAGCCGCGCGACACGTTGCCGTAGACGCCCACAGCGTTCGTCAGACGAAACAACGTGCCGAACTTCGGGGACAGCACGCCGTGCGTGGCCGACGACGACACGTCGCCGCGCGGCGTCGACCGCGTGCCGAGCACGTCGTAGCGCGCGCCGATATCCGCGCGCAGCCGGTCGGTGAGATTGAAATACGACTGAAGGAACGGCGCCCCGGAGATCTGGCGCCCCGTCACTTGCGTGGCCACCGAATCGCGGGCCCGCACCGTCGTAAAATAATTCTCATAGTACGAGCGGTCCCACCGCGTCTCGCCGCCGACCGTGATCTCTCCGTCTGGCAGCGACCACGTGAGTGCCGTGGTCGCGCCGGCGCCGGCCCGCGAGTCTTCTTCCTCGGTCTGGCTGCCCGAACCCTCGAACTTGCCGCCGGCGGGCGGAATCGTGAGGAATAGTTGCCAGCGGCCCTGCGTCGAATACACTGTCGTGCGCCAGAGCATGTTTCCGGCAAGCACGCGCAGACTCACGCGCTCCTGGGCGCGACGCTTGTAGCCGCCGTCGGTCGGGTTCGACACCACCGCGTAATCGTGCGCAGCAAATTCGTCGGCGCTCAGAAAGCCAGGCGAATTCCAGTTTCCGCCATACAGCTCCGCGCCGGCGTCGAGCGTCATGCCCGGTCGCAAGTCGTGAACTATGCGCGCGTGACCCTGGGCGACGTCATAGCGCGAGTTGGGCCGAAAGCCATCTTCGCGCTCGTAGCGCGCGCCAAGCACACCGCCCCCAGCGCTTCCATGATCGAAACCTGTGAGACCCATGATGTCGGCATGTCCGAACGATCCACCTTCCGCGGTGAGCTCGCTGCCTTGCATCCGCTCGAGTGTGCGAACGTTCACGACGCCGGCGAGCGCAAAATTGCCGAACAGCGCGCTCGTTGGTCCGTGAATCACGTCGATGTCCTGGATTCCGCCGGGAAATAACACCGACCAGTCATTGTACCCCTCGGCGTGACCATTCATCGGCTCGTTGATCGGCACGCCGTCCACCCAGAGCGCAATGTCGGTAGCATGATCGGAACTGAATCCGCGGAGCGATGCATCCGAAGCAAAGCCGGGGCCCTGCCCCTGCTCGTGCACTTCCACGCCGGCGTCCTGGCGCAACAGATCGTACGGGCTGTTCGACGGCGTGATCTGGATCTCCGCCGTGCCCAGGTGAGTGGCATTCACCGGCTGCGCGCGCTCGGCGGGGCTGGCGACGATCGTCACCGCGCCGAGATGAGCGGTCGGGGCGGCAGGCGTGGTGGCGTGCGTGGAGTCACGGCGGGCAACGCGTGAGGTGTCCTGTGATCGCGCGACGCGTGGACAGAGAACCACCGCCGCGACGAGCAGCAGGCAGTGCGTACTGCGTATGTAGAACATTCAAACCTCAATTCGAGAATGAGCGTGCCGGCGCGACGTCGGCGCGCAGGCCTGAGTCGGCGTCACCCAATGCGATTGCTCGAATCGGGGACGCGAGTGTTGTGTCTAGCTCAGTCTCGTCTGCGGCGGTCCGTTCGCGAACGGCAGCGAGTGCGGCCGCTGAACACCCGAAGGCGCGGCGTCCGAAACGTCAGCCACGGCGGCTGATTCGCTGACGACTTCGCGCGGCAGCACCGCCATCTGTTGCGGTGCGGCGGCGACGGCGCCGCAGCAACACGCGCCGATACAGGTGCATTGATCCGGCACCTGCTGATGGCGGCCTTCATTGGTATCCGCCCCCGTATTGGACGACGCGAGGTGCGCAGCGCCGTGCATCATCATCATGCCCGCCGGCGGCATGTCGTGGCCGCCGTGCATGGGGCAGGCGCCGAGCGTCCCCGGCTCGGACAGCGCCGTGGCAAACCACACTCCCCAAATCGCGATCAGAACGCGATACCAGATCGAACGTCGCACGCTTCAATATATCCAGTCGCGGCGCGCGAGGCAGCCGCGCCGCTTATCACCGGAGCGGGCGAGCGAACTTGCCCATGCAACAACCTTGTCGCACAATACGCCGAATCGTTTGGTGGCCGGCCATTCACGATCGAGGAGCTGCGAATGAAAATCTACGTGACAAGCGTGTTTGTCGACGACCAAGCCAAGGCCCTCGATTTCTACACTACGGTGCTCGGCTTTCAGGTGAAGCACGACGTTCCCGTCGGCAATCATCGTTGGCTCACGGTGGTCGAAAAGGACAACCCCCACGCCACGGAATTGCTGCTCGAGCCGAGTGCGCATTCGGCCGTGGAGCCGTTCAGGGACGCGCTGATGCGCGATCGAATCCCCGCAACATCATTCAAGGTCGATGATTTGGACGCGGAGTTCGCGCGGCTTCGTGACCTCGGCGTGGAGTTCATGCAAACGCCGGTGAGCGCCGGCCCCGTCAAGATGGCCGTGTTCAACGACACCTGCGGAAACCTGATCCAGTTGATCCAGATGTCCGAGTGAGGGCCTCGCTTTTTCGCGCGCCGCTTTCTTTTGCGCGGTGGCGTGCGGGCGCCGTACTACTCGGACTGCAGCGCGTTCGCTGGATTCAGCCGCGCCGCGCGCGCAGCGGGAATCGTCGTCGCCACCAACGTAATCGCGACGATCAGCAGCGTAGCGATCACGAGGATCACAGGATCCGACGCCCGGATGGCGTACACGCGACTGGAAATGAGCCGCCCGGAGAAATAGGCCAGCACTACACCAATCGCGGCGCCGACAACGCCCAGCGTCACTCCCTGTTTCATAACGAGCAGGAACACCGAACGCGGTGACGCGCCGAGTGCGAGACGCGTCGCCATTTCGTCGCGGCGCAAGGAACCGGCGTACGACACCACGCCGTAAATGCCGACGGCGGCAAGCAGGATGGCGATGACGCCGAAAATGAGCATCAGCGTCATGCCGAGTTCCTGCCGACGGATGGTGCCGCTCACCACGTCCGACGCAAGCTCGAAATCCAGCGCCATGGTCGGGTTGAGCTTTCGCACCTCGGCGCGGATCGCCGTCTCGACGGCGCTGGGGTCCGACTGGGACATCCATACCACGGCCGTCGCGCGCCGCAGTGGAAACTGCGTCATGGGACTGTAATAGGCAGCCTCCGGCGCCGCGGAAAGAGAGTTCTCGCGCACGTCGTCCACCACGCCGACGATCGTCATCTCGTCCTTCGGATTTGGCGTGGGATAGCCGGACGCAAACTGCACACCGATGGGGTCGCGCCCCTTGAGATTCCGTTCGACGAATACGCGGTTGACGATCGCAACGGGGATCGTGTTGGGAAGGTCTGCCGTGGTGAAATCACGACCCTTCACCAGCGGCGTTCCCATGGCGCCGAACAGGCCCGGGCTGGTGAAGCGCTGCCGTGTTTCTGGCGGACTGGCCGCGTCGAACGGCTCGCCATGAATCTCTGCCAGCAGCGAGGCCTCGAGCCGGCCGCGCATGGGATAGTTGGAGACGAGGCCCACGTTGGTCACGCCGTGAATATTCCGCACGGCGGTAACGAGGTCTGCCTGTGCCTGACGCACGATGTCGGGCGACGGGTAGCGCGGTCCGAGAAAGGACACGTCGAACAGCAGCCGGTTGTCGGTGCGGTAGCCGGCGTCGGTGTTGCGAAGGTTAGAGAATCCTCGCACGAGCCAGCCGGCGCCGGCCACCAACATGATCGCCAACGCCACTTCGGCCACGGTCATGGCGGTGAGCCAGCGCGTGGTGCCGCGGCCGGCGCTGGCCGACCGCGAACTATCGTTCATTAACGTTTTCATATCGCTGCGCAGCAGCCGGATAGCCGGCGCCAGCCCAATGATTGCTCCGGTCATCACCAGGGTGCCCAGCGCGAAGAGCAAAACGCGCCCGTCGAACGGCACGGTGTCGAGCCGTGGCAACTTGGACGCGCCAAGGGCGAGCAGTGCGCGGAGACCCAGCGCGCCAAGGGCCACCCCGGCGATCGTACCTGCGGTGGCCAGCAGTAGCGATTCGGTGAGGAGCTGTTGCACCAGCCTGCCCCAGCCCGCGCCGAGCGCTGCACGCACCGCCATTTCGCGCGCCCGCGCCGCGCCCCGGGCGAGCAACAGGTTGGCGACGTTGACGCAGGCGAGGAGCAACAGCAGCCCAGTCGCCGACATCACGATGATGAGTATTGGCCCCAGGTCGCCGACGATCGCGTCCACCAGCGGCCGCGCGACATAGACACGGTTGTGATCCGACGCGGGAAAGTCATTGGCCAGGCCGTTCATCACCGCGGTCATCTCGCTCTTGGCGCGCTCGATATTCGCACCGTGTCGCAGGCGCACGAATGCTTCCTGCCCGTGATTGACGTCCGTGGCCGGCACTCGCTGCGCGAGAAAGACGTCGGCGTTGTGCGGGATATCGAGGTCGCGCGGCGCAATGCCGGCCACGGTCGTTGTGAACTCGGCGAAGTGGATCGGTTTGCCGACCACCGCGGGATCGCTGTTAAAGAACGTCTTCCACAGCCGCGGCGAGATGACGACTCTGGGTGGCGACCGCGGTTGCGGCGGCGCATTGGGCGGTGGCGGTTGAAAGGGCGTGAAGTCGTCGGACGAAAACCCGCCAGAGGTCATCGGGAGACCGAACAGGTCGAAGAAGCCCTGGCTCACTGCGTAGACCTGCACGTGCGACGGCGTACCGTCCGTAGCAACGAGCGTGAGATCGAGCGGCTGGAATCCCGCCGCGCGCTCGATGGACAGTTTCGGATCATTCAGCCTGTAGATCTCGCCGCCTGAAAGCAGTCCTGTGGTGACACGGCCGTCCGTGAGCGCGGTGCGCAGACTGTAGAGATCCTGCGGGTTGGGATATGGCAGCGGCTTGAGAAGGACGGCGCTCAGCGTGGTGAAAATCGCCGTGGTGGCGCCAATGCCCAATGCGAGTGTGGCGATGGCTGTGAGCGGGAATCCCGGCGAGCGGCGGAAGGCGCGGAGTGTAACGCGGATGTCCTGCAGAATGGTTTCCATTCGTGGACTCCTGGCAACTGCACGAGAGAATAGTGCTTAACGGCCGAGTGGGCGGTGCCGGGCGGCGCGGTTGAGCTATTTCACTAACGTCACCGCAACGTCCCCGACGATTTGCAGCGATCTCGCCGACACCTTGTCGAAGGTGTCTTTGAGCGTGTGATGATAATTGGGATTCGGCACATCGTTCGGGCCGGCGTTTGCCGGAAGCACACCGTACGGCCAGTCAACCAGATCGATCACGTGCCATCCTCGATTCTGCAGGGGAACCTGATCGTCGATTATCGACTGGCCGGGTTCAGCATGGAAATAGGCGCCGTAGCCCAGGTCCTTTGCAGTACTCCAGACCCGGCTCACCACCTCCGGCGCGTGCTGCAAGGAGTTCGG
This sequence comes from Gemmatimonadaceae bacterium, assembly GCA_041690755.1. GTDB lineage: Bacteria > Gemmatimonadota > Gemmatimonadetes > Gemmatimonadales > Gemmatimonadaceae > JAQBQB01. The sequence continues at coordinate 21,785 of JBEPWA010000013.1, forward strand.
CTCCTGCCACAGGTGCAAATCGGTTGCGCCGATCATGTCGAACAACACGCCAAAGAGCGGCTGATAGTCAGGTGATGGCGGGTGCTGCGCAAAGTACTGCGAGCCAAAGAGCGCGTCGGGCCACGCCTTGCCAGTCGAATCGGCGTCAAAGTTTCCCCAGTCTTCGCCGTCGGTAAAGAGAAGATCGACGCCAACTGACGGTGGCGTCGTCTTGAAGACGTCGGCAAGCGCGAGGAACAAGCCAACGCCGGAGGCGCCATCGTTCGCTCCCATAATTGGCCGCGCACGATTCCCGAGATTCGGATCCTCGTCGGCAACGGGACGCGTGTCCCAGTGGGTCAGGTACAACACACGTTGCGTCGCCTGTGGGTTGAACCGCGCCACGATGTTCTCGAGCGCGAGCTTTGAACCATTCTTTGTCGTCTGCGTCCACTTTTGCACGATCACACTGTCCGTGCGTTTTCTCAACTCGGCCACGATCCATGCGCCCGCGCTATCGTGCGCCGGCGTGCCAGGTACACGCGGGCCGAACGCGAGATTCTGTTTGGTGTAACTGAGCGCGGAGTCGCCGTTGAAGGCTGTCTTCGGACCGGCGAATCGGTCGCTCAGTTGAGCACAGCCGGAAAGCGCAACGGCAGCGGCACAAGCCACGGTACAGGCGGCGACGGCGAGACGTTTGTCCATTTATCAAACTAGCAGCCGGAAATCGAACTGCGCAAAGCCATGCCTCCGCACTGCCTGAAACCAGCGCGCCACCCCATTCGTACAGGAGCTGACCAACAACTGGATCCAACCAATGAGCCTCCGCGACGACATCGTCTACGCGTGCCGATCCCTGCGCCGCGCGCCGCTGTTCAGCGCGTCCGTCATCCTCACGCTGACCATCGGCATCGGCTCCGCCGCCGCAATCGCCGCCGTCGTCAATGCGGTGCTCATCCGACCACTCCCGTACGGTCACTCGGACCGGCTCGTGGGCGCCTGGTTCGACATGCCGGCGCTGTCGCTCATGCACGGGCAACAAACGGCCGGCACATACCGCACGTTCAAGCAGTTCGCCCACACTATCGAAGGCATTGGGCTCTATCAGGACGGCTCGGTCAACGTCGCCGATCCTGACGGACGCGGCGAGCCCGAACGCCTCTCCTCGGCGTCGGCCACAGCGAGCACGATTCCGTTGCTCGAGGTGTCACCGATCCTCGGCCGTACGTTCAACGAAACGGAGGATGCGCCAAAGGGGCCGCTCGTCACGGTGATTAGCGAAGGCTTATGGCGCTCGCGGTACGGCGCCGACAAGAACGTCATCGGTAAGCGGCTCATCATCTCGGGGCGATCGGTCGAGATCATTGGCGTAATGCCGGCCAGCTTCCGCTTTCCGAACGCCGACATCAAGCTCTGGCTTCCGCTGCAGCTCGATCCCCACGACCCATACCCCGGCGGCTTCAACTTCAACGCCGTTGCACGACTCAAGCCCGGCGTGTCGATCGACGCGGCGCAACGCGACTTCGCCAACGTGCTGCCGCGCGTCCTGGACGTTGCGCCGAACATGAACCCCACCGTGCCAATGCGCATGGTGCTCGACCAAGCCAAACCGGTGCCGCGCCTCATACCAATGCGCGACGACGTGGTGGGTGATGTGTCGCGCACCTTGTGGATGGTGGCGGCAACCGCGGTGCTCGTGCTGCTCGTGACGTGCGCCAACGTCGCGAACCTCCTGCTCGTGCGCGCCGACGCCAGGCATCGCGAGCTGTCGGTTCGCGCCGCACTCGGCGCCGGCAGCGCACGCGTGCTCGGCCACTTCTTCGCCGAGTCGGCCGTGCTCACCGCGATCTCGGCGGTGGTGGGAATCGGTGTGGCCGCCGTCGCCATTCGCGCCCTGGTCAGCGCCGGTCCGTCGGACATTCCGCGCTTGGCCGAAGTGCACGTTGACGGCGCCGTCGTCGCGTTCACGCTCATTGTCGGCACACTCGTGGCGCTCGCCTGCAGCGCGATGCCCGCCGTCCGCTTTTTGCGTTCCGAGCCGCTGGCCGGCTTGCGCGACGGCGGGCGCGGTGGCACGGTGGGCGCACACCGGCAGCGGGCGCGAGGTGCGCTCGTCGCCGCGCAGGTGGCGTTCGCCCTCGTCGTGCTTGCCGCATCGGGACTGTTGTTGCGCAGCTTCCAGCATCTGCGTGCCGTACAACCCGGATTCGATCCGGAAAACGTCGCGACGCTGTGGCTTTCTATTCCATCGCAGCGGTACGCGAGCGACACGAGCATCACACAATTCTATACGCGGTTGGTCGAACAGGCGGCGCAGTTGCCCGGCGTCACCGCCGCCGCCATCACGTCGCATCTCCCCTTTGGCGGAAATGGAATGGATAGCGATCCACTCTACGTGGAGGGCGATGAGACATTCACAAAGAAGATTCCGCCGCTCGAAATCTATCAATCGGTAGACGGCGGCTACTTCAAGGCGATGGGAATTCCTCTGATTGCCGGCCGCACCTTTGACCGCCTCGAGCGACAGCACGCAGACGAGGCGATCATTAGCCAGGAGACGGCTCGCGTGTTCTTCCACGACTCCACCGGGCACACGGCGCTCAACAAGCGGTTCCGGGAAATGCCCGGCGGGTTTTGGTACACTGTCATTGGCGTAGTGGGCAGCGTGCGCGACACCGCGCTCGCCGCACCGCCCACACGCACCGTGTATCGGCCGGAAGCGTTCGGCGGCGCGACGGATCTCGGCCAGTTGGACCGCACCATGGCACTCGTCGTACGCACGCGCGGCAACGAGCTGCAAGCGACGCGCGCCATGCAGACCATGATCCGCACCATCGATCCCACGTTGCCGACATTCGGCGTGCGATCCATGCGCACGGCGGTCGCCGCGTCGATGGCACGTCTCACGTTCACAATGATCATCCTCGCCGTTGCGGCGGTGGTGACGCTGATCTTGAGTGTGGTTGGACTGTATGCCGTGATCGCGTACGTCGTAACGCTCAGAACGCGTGAGTTGGGCGTGCGCATTGCGCTCGGCGCTCAGCCACGGGCGGTGGCGGCAATGGTTACGCGCCAGGGCATGGCGCTGTGCGGAGTTGGAATGATGGCGGGGCTCGTGCTCGTCGCCGTGACAGGACGGTTTCTTCGCGCGTTGTTGTTCGAGGTTGCGCCGAGTGATCCGGTGGTATTGGGCGGCACGGTTGCCGTACTGCTACTGGCGGCGTTCGTGGCGACCTGGATTCCGGCGCGGCGTGCGGCGCGGGTTGATCCGATCGAGGCATTGCGGGCGGACTAAGGCGTTGAGACGGGCCGCCCGCACAGCACCTGACTCCCGGATGATGCGTTGCCATCATCGCGGTGATGCGTTAGCATCAAATCATGCGCACCACCGTTGACCTGGAACCGAGTATCCTCGAGCGTATTCGCAAAGAAGCGCATCGGCGGGGAATCTCATTCAAGGACATGCTTACACTCGTCCTGCGGCGCGGACTGGAGAGCCGGCCTGAGTCCGCGAAGCGTTTCCGGACGCCCACCTTCGCCATGGGCGAACCGCAGCCGGGCGTACGTCTCGAGAAAGCGTTGCGCGTCGCCGAAGAGCTTCACGACGACGTGGCCGCGACATCGTTGCGTGCTCGGCGTTAGCCGCGGCTAAGCGTGCACCATGAAGATCGTCGATCTCAACATCCTACTCTATGCGGTAAATCGCGACGCCGAGCAACACACCTCGGCGCGAAAATGGATCGACGAGGTGTTCGGCGGCAATGAGCCGGTGGGACTGCCCTGGATCGTGCTGCTCGGATTCCTTCGCATCGCGACGAATTCGCGGGTCTTTCCAAAGCCGCTCAAGCCGTCGGAGGCGATGGCTGTCGTAGACGCATGGCTCGGTCAGCCGACCGTTGAAGCGCTGTCGCCTGGCGTTGAGCACTGGTCGATTCTCCGGCGATTGCTGGCTGAGGGCGGCATAGGCGCGAACGGTACGAGCGACGCCCATCTCGCGGCAATCGCGATCGAACTGGGCGCTGAGCTCTGTTCGGCCGATGCCGACTTCCGGCGATTCGCCGGGCTGCGGTGGACCAATCCGCTCGCCGGCCCGAAACGAGATGGAGTTTAGTGAAGCTTCTTCCGGGCGTCGGTCGCCATGCGCGCGAACGCCTTCGCGTCGTCCGGCGCAAAGCCGGTCATCATCGGCTCGTGTCCGAACTCGACACCCTTGAACACCTCGTCGCCATTCGTACGGCGGATCTGGAGCCGACCATCGGCGTATGTTGCGGACGCCATGTCACGTAGATGATAGGCGATGCCATGGTCGAACACCGGCTGTAACGCGCCGAGCACCATCTTCGCGAAGAATTTCGACGTCGCGTCGCTGATGGTGTCCACCTGCGCGGGCGACTTGAGGGCGGCGAGGCCACGATCGGTCAACTGCGCCACGATCGTGGTGTCCATCAACAACAACATCGTCTTGCCGTCACGCGAGGTAATCGCGTAGTGCGCGCGCTCGGCGCCGGCGCGCGGAATGACATGCGCAATGGAATCCGGCAGGTTCATGTTCACGTGCATGTCGCCGCTGGCCTGGGCCAGAGCCGGTGAGGCTGCGACCAAGCACAGGCCAAGACATTGAGCTACAAACGGTGGCGCGCGCATACGGATGCTCCAGCAAGAGGGGGTATGCACCGTACGTGCGCGGCCGGCGGATGTTTCTCGCGATGCCCGCGTATTCAGGAACGGACGCGCAGCAAGCGCCATCCCTCGAGTGCCGTTTGCGCCGTGACCGGAACTGGTGTGCTGGGGGCACGGCATGTGCGGAACTGCGTCGATCCACGGTCGAGATTGTTCACCTCTTTTCCGGCCTCCAGATGACCGACGTCGCCATTGCCCAGACACACCTCACCGGTCGGGAAGCCGGCCAATTCCTTGGCACCCAGCTGCAGGAACAGCTCGCTGGGCCGCCAGACGCACTCATCGTATTCGCCTCGCCGGACAACGATGCGGTCGCGCTGCTCGAGGCGCTCGCCGAGGCGGCCGGGACCACGACGATAGTCGGATGCTCGTCGGCCGGCGAGTTTACGAGCAGCGGGGCCGGCCAGGGCCTCACGAACGTAACGGCAATCCGCTCCCCTGACATGCGGTTCAGCGCCACCCTCGGCACCGGCCTGAGCTCTGACTACGGGCGCGCGGCGGGCCAAATGCTCGGTGGCTTCACGGCGGCGCAACAGCCGGGCTTTCCTTTCCGCTGCGCGCTCATTCTCCTCGACGCACTCGCCGGGCACGCCGAAGAGCTCGTGGACGCGCTCACTGTCCAGACCGCGGGAAGTTACCGCTTCTTTGGCGGCGGCGCGGGCGATGACGCGCGATTCGAGAAGACTCAAGTCTTCTGCGGCACGCGCGTCTACTCCGACGCCGCAGTAGCACTGGAAATCCTTTCGCGTAAGCCGGTGGGCATTGGCGCGCGACACGGCTGGAGCACGGCGAGTGCGGCGCTGCGGGTGACCGAGGCCGAAGCAGCGTGCGTCGTGAGTCTCAACGCGGCCCCGGCCGTGGAAGCATTTGAGGACCACGCCGCCGCCACCGGACAGCAATTCGACGCCACCGATCCGCTGCCCTTTTTCCTCCACAACATCGTGGGCGTCGATACGGGCAACGGCCTCAAGCTGCGCGTACCGCTCGGCGTCGGCGACGGAGGCAGTGTCACCTACGCCGCCGAGATTCCGCTGGGCGCCAAGACGCACATCATGGCGACCGGTACAGCCTCGGCCGCCGACGCTGCGGTGGATGCGGCGCGCGATGCAATGCAACAGGTGACCGAAGGCGGCGGCACGCCCAAAGCCGCGCTCTTCTTCGATTGTGTCGCGACGCGCCTAAGGCTTGGAAAGGGGTTCGAGAATGAGCTGTCGGCGCTCGCCGGTGAGTTGAAGGGCGTTCCATTTGCCGGGTTCAACTCGTACGGGCAGGTGGTCCGCGCCGACGGACAGTTCAGTGGGTTTCACAACTGCACCGCCGTGGTGTGTGTGCTCCCTGAATGAACGCTCGTTCGTGTGAATGACCTAGTCGATCTGATTACCGCACTGGCGAACGCCGACGACCGCAGCGACGCTGCGGCCGCGTTAGGGCGCGCGCTCGGCGGCGACTCGGTGTTGATCTTCGTGCGGGATCCAGACATCGACGTTCTCCTTCCGGCCCCGGGCTTTGCGCAGACGTTGCCGGCGGCGCGTTCGTGGCGCGAGCTGTTGTCGGCGTGTGTGGCGAATGGAGAATGCTCGCGTGGGTCGATCGAGGTTCCTGGGCTCGGCGCGCGGGCCGTATTCGGCGTTTCGGGCGGCCCCGACATCGTCCTCGTCGTCGTCGGCACGAACGAGTGTCCGCACCGGATGGGCGAGATCCGACCGTTGCTGCCATTGCTCCTCCGACTGTTGTCCTGGCAGCGCGACGCAATGCTCGCCGGCGTCCGCGAGTCGCTTGCGCGGCAGGCCGCCGTACACGCCGATGCACTGGCGCAGACGCTCGACCGCGTGCGCGGCGACCTGCAGGCGTCGCTCGTTACGGCAGAGGAGATGCGACGAGACTCCGAGGCAACCAACGCACTGCTCCGCGAGCAAGCTGCCGCACTCGAGGCGCAAAAGGAGGAGCTCGAAATCCAAGCCGAGGAGCTCGAGCTCCAGACTGAGGAGCTGCAGCAAGTGAACGATGCTCTCGAAGCGGCCCGACAAGTGGCGGAGCAGGCGAATCAAGCAAAGTCGGAGTTTCTCGCGGCAATGAGTCACGAGTTGCGCACGCCGCTCAACGCCATTGGGGGCCACGTCCAGCTCATCGAGTTCGAGATCTACGGGCCGGTGACCGCCGAGCAACGAACGGCGCTCTCGCGAATCGACCGGGGGCAGCGCCATCTGCTCGGGCTGATTAACGACATCCTGAACTTCGCCAAGATCGAGGCGGGCAGAGTAGAGTACCGCATCACGGACGTGCCGATCCGTGAGTTGCTGGACGACATCGCGCCAATGATCGGTCCGCAGCTGCGGGCGAAGAAGCTGGGCTACACCGTTGACGTGCACGCCGACGCGCAGGTGGTGCTGGCCGACCGCGAGAAGCTCGAGCAAATCATCATTAACCTTCTCTCAAACGCCGGGAAGTTCACGGAACCCGGCGGGCGAATCGACGTCCGCGTCGCCTGTCATCCCGAGCAGCCGGGGCGCGCCATCGTCACCGTCGCCGATACGGGAATTGGTATTCCGCCCGACAAGCTGACGGACATCTTCGAGCCCTTCGTTCAGGTGAGCACTGGGCACAGCCGGAAGAGCGAAGGCACGGGACTCGGCCTGGCGATCTCGCGCGACCTCGCGCGGGGCATGGGGGGCGACCTGTCGGCGAGCAGCAGCGGCGAGGCAGGGTCGGTTTTCACGCTCACACTCGACGCCGGCCGCTGAGCGCGGCCGGTCGCAAACGCAACCTAGACGTGGGCTGGGGTGGGCTCGTCGGCGCGCTGATCGCCACGGGAAGCCGAGTCGGCCGCGGGCAGGAACAGCGTAAACGTTGAGCCTTCGCCCAGTGTGCTCGACACGCGCAATTCGCCGTGCATCATGCGCGCAAGTTCGCGGCTGATCGCAAGCCCCAGCCCCACACCGTCGCGCTGATCGACGCGCTCACGTCCTGCCTGAACGAACGGATTGAAGATCGCATCGAGTTGTCCGGCAGCGATCCCCCGCCCCGTGTCGCGCACCGCAATGGTGCCCTGCTCACCCGCTGACGCACAGGAGATCGTCAGTGTGCCGCCGGCGTCGGTGAACTTGATCGCGTTGGTGAGGAGGTTTACGAGAATCTGAATGACCCGCTCGCGATCGGCGCGAACATGCACGTCGGCGGTCCCCAGTTGTAGATCGAGCCGCACCCCCTTGTCCCGTACTTGCGGCTCGACGAGCGAGCGTAGCTCCTCGAGCAGCGAGAGGATTGACACGTCCTGAATGTTGATCTGGACCTGCCCGGCCTCGAGTTTGGCAAAGCTCAACACGTCGTTGATCAGAGTGAGCAGGTGGACCTGCGCACGGCGGATGCGCGCCAGCGACTGCAGCATGCCTTGGGTGGGCTGGCCATAGATGCCGTCCTCGATGAGCTGCGCGTACCCGCCAATGGCGTTGAGCGGCGTGCGGAGATCGTGGCTCATGCGTGCGAGAAACTCGCTTTTTGCGCGGTTCGCAGATTCTGCTTCCGTTCGCGCCGATTCCGCTTCGGCTCGCGCCTCGCGCTCGGCCTCATAGAGCCGCGCCCGATCGAGCGCCTGCGCGCACTGCTGTGCGAGCGCAGTGCCGAGCGCCATCTCGTCGGCGTCGAATTCACGACGATTCCGAAAACCAGCCGTGATGATGCCAACCACGCCCTCGGGTCCGTGAATCGGCAGCAGCACGACAGCTTCCTGCTCCAAGTCAATCATCGACGAACGCAATTCCGGGAACGTCTCGAACAACTCGGCGCGGCCGGCGAACCAGCGACCGTGCCCGTCCCGGAGAATGTCTCGCGTGGGCATTGGCGCATCCACTGGCAGCCGGGAAAAGCGCTCGATGGCGCTGGGCGCAAAGCCCACGTCTGCCACCGCCCGCAACTCCGTTCCGTCTTCCGAGAGCAGCGACAGCCACGCGGTGTCCGCGCCGAGCGCGTCGCGGACCTGCTGAACAAAGAGCTCGCCCGCCGACGATCGCGGAAGCACAGCTGCCAGCTGCGCCGTAACCCGCTGGAGGCGTTCCGTGCGCGATCGCGCATGTTCCGCCGCTTCAAACAGTCGCGCGTTGTCGAGCGCCGCCGCCGCACGCCGCGCAAGATCCTCGGCGAGAGAGACGTCGGCCGCGGTGAAATGTTCGCGCGACGCGTCGCGAGAAAAGACGATAGTCCCCATCACGTCGCGCGCGATCATCGGAACAAAGAGCGAGGCCGTGGGCGCGAGCGCGCGGAAGGCATCGCGCAATTCGATGGTCGCCGACAGCTGATCGAGAAATTCCGGGGAAATTGGATCAATTACCCGCGTCTGCCCCGTGCGCATGACGTCGATAATTCCGCTCACGGGGTGAATCGGCGCCGGGCGAAAGTCCCGCGCGATGGTGCGCGCGAACCCGGCCTTTGCCGGGTCATGGTGCGCCGAGGCGACGGCAGCGACGCCGTCGCCACCATTGAGATAGATGAGGCAGTACTCGCCAAGGATTGGAACCGAGAGCGCGGCGATCCGGTCGAGCGTCGCACGCACATCGAGTGAGCCGGCAAGGGTGGCACTCGCTTCGGCCAGGAAGCGAGACCGCGCGACGCTCGCGCGCAGCTCCTCTTCCGCCATCCGCGTCTGCGTCCGCGCCCGCGTGAGCTCCACGGCGTACCGCACCGCAGCGGCGAGCCGCTCGGGCGTGGCGGCGGACTTTGGCAGGTAGTCCACTGCCCCCGCCTTCATCAGCTGAACGGCAACCTGTTCGTCGCCTTGGCCGGTGAGCATCACCACCGGCGCTTCGAGCCCGTCTACGCGCAGCCCTTCGAGAAGACTCAGCCCGTCCCCTCCGGGCAGCGTATAGTCGAGAAAAATGCAGTCGTACCGCGTGGCCGCGATGCGGCTGAGTGCGTCGGCAACCGCACTTACCTCGTCGATGGTGACGTCAACGCCTCCGCGCGCGAGTCCGCGCCGTACGGCGAGACGGTCCACATCGTCGTCATCTACCACGAGAACGCGCAACCGTCGGTGGTTCGGTTCATCGGTCATCCCGGCATCTCGACCAACGTCCAGTACTTGTTCAATGCCGTCATCACCTCGCAGAAATTCGAGAACGTGACAGGCTTGAGGAGGTACCCGGCAACGTTGAGATTGTACGCGTCGATCTTGTCGCGCTCGTCGTTCGAGGTCGTCAACACGATGACAGTGGCCGAAGCCAGCTCGGAATCCTTCCGCAGCTCGCGCAGAAACTCAATGCCGCTCATGCGCGGCATGTTCAGGTCGAGCAGAATGATCCGCCGGTCTCTGGGCACATCGCCGCTACGCAGCTTTTCGAGCGCCTCGACACCGTCGCCCGCAGTGAACAACGGATTCGCTATGTGATTCTTGGCGAACGCCCGTTTGACATTCATCACGTCGATTGCGTCGTCCTCAACGAGGAAGATGTTCAGCATGCGTTCAGTCACGGTGCGTCCTGGGTCATAGGGGTTCCACGCGGTGAGATAGGCCAAGTAAAGTGGAAAGTTGCGCCCGCTCCCGGCTCGGATTTCACCCACACCGAGCCGCCGCGCGTCTCGACAATCTTTTTGACCACGGACAGCCCAATGCCCGTGCCCTCGACTTTGTCGCGGGCCTGCAGCGTCTGGAACATTCCCCAGATGCGGTCGTGGTATTCGGGCGAAATGCCATCGCCATTGTCGGCGATGGTGAACTCGTAGCCGTCGTTCACCGCCGCCCACCCCACGCGCACTTCCACGTCTGCGCGAACGGCGCCGGCGTACTTGATGGCGTTGCCAACGAGGTTCATGAACACCTGCTGGAGCGGCACCCGTTCCGCCTCGACCACCGGCATGTTTGGCGCAATCGTCACGGTCACCTCGGGTGCGGGGGCGAGCAGTTCCACCCCCTCGCGCACGAGCGCGCCCGTGTCCACCGTCTCCGGGGTCACGCGGACGCGGCCGGCGCGTGAATAGGCGAGAATACCGTCGATCAGCGACTCCATGCGGTGTACGCGCCCCTTGAGCAGCCGCAGATGCTCGCGGGAGTCGTCGGTCAGCCCGTCGCCTACATCTTCCTCAATCCATGCCGCGAGATTCGCGATGCCGCGCAACGGCGCTTTGAGATCGTGCGATGCCACGTAGGCGAACTGGTCGAGTTCGCGGTTACTCTGCTCCAGGTCGTAGGTCAGGCGCACCAACTCGGCGGCCGTACGCTCGATGCCCCGTCGTGCCAGGACCTGTTCCGTGACCTCCACCGCGTGGACGAGAATGCCCCGCGTGCTGCCCGACTCGCCGGTGAGTGGCTGATACACGAAGTTGAAATAGCCATCTTGCATCACGCCCTGATTGTCGCGGTCGAGGCGCGCCAAAACCTCGTTGCCGACGAACGGCTCACCCGTGCGATACACAGCGTCGAGGAGCTCGAAGAACCCGTGCCCCTCCAGGTCGGGAAACGCGGCGCGCATCGTGAGCCCCTCAATGGCGCGATTGCCGCCAACGAGCTGATGGAAGCTCGGATTCGCCGTGAGTATCAGATGCTCTGGCCCTTCGAGCACCGCGATCAGGGCCGGCGCCTGCTGGAAGACCTCAGCCAAGCGATTGCGCTCGACCTCGACGTGCCGCTGGAGGAGACGCTGCTGCGTGACGTCTCGCACGGTGAGCACGACGCCAAGCGGGCTGCCGGCTTCGTCGTTCACGGGCACGGCGCTTCCCTCAACGCGGAACTGCGTGCCGTCCGCGTGCGCCACAATCCACTCTTCGTCCACGACGCGTTCTCCGCGCAGCGCACGCGCTGTCGGCAGGTCGGCGGCGGTTAGCGGCGTGCCATCGACGCGGGTCATCGTGATGCCCACCGTCTGTTCGGCAAAGGTGCGGCCGAGTTCCAGCCCAGCGTAAATGACTCGGGACGCCTCGTTGAGAAAGGAGATCCGCGCGTCTCGATCGAGCACCACCACGACGTCGGCAATCTGACTGAGAATGGCGCGGCGCTCCACGGCCAGCGCCTCGACACGACGCCGCGCCAGCACCTGCTCCGTCGTCTCCACGGCGTGGACCATGATGCCGAAGACACGGCCCGCCGTGTCGGCCAGCGGCTGGTAGACCATATCTACGAAGATCTCGGTCAACGCGCCGTTGCCGTCGCGATCGATCATCACCGGCGCGTCGCGCGCAACGAATGGCTCGGCGGTCTCAGCGACGCCGTCGAGGAGTTCGATAAACCCCTGGCCGCGAATTTCCGGCAGCGCCTCGGCGAGCGGCTTGCCCACCACGTCACGATTGCCGACGATCGCACGATACCGCGGATTGGCGAGGGTGAATCGATGATCGGAACCCTCGAGCACAGCAACAGCGGCCGGCGTTTGCATGAACACCTCCGACATTCGCTCCCGGCCGGCACGCGATTCCGCCAGCGCGCGATCGCGCTCCTCGCGCGTGCGAACTTCGGACGTCACGTCAAAGACAGTAACGAACACGCCGCCAACGCCGCCGGATTCGTCAATCACCGGACTGTATGACAGCGTGAGGTAATACGTTTCGGCGACACCGAACGGGGCTAGCGGATACATCGCCTCCTTGAACGACAGCGACTCGCCGGCAAAGATGCGCGGATAGATAGTCTCGTTGATGTGCCACACCTCTGGCCAGCACTCCCGATTCCCCTGGCCCAGCCCGGACGGATGCTTCGGCCCCATGAGGAGGCGGTACGCGTCATTATAGATCTGGATCAGCTCCGCTCCCCACAGAATGATCATTGGGAAGTCGGAGTAGACCACCATACTCACGGCAGTGCGCAGACTCTGCGGCCAGTGCGCCATGGGACCAAGCGGCGTGTGGCTCCAGTCCTTGTCGCGAATCAGCGCGCCGAGCTCGCCACCGCCGGGAAAGAGGTCGGCGGCCGCGGCGAGCTGTACACCGGTGTCAGCGTCATTCCGGGCGGTAAAATCCAAGGGCATGAGGGGCGTGAGGGGTGGCGACGCAGGCGCGAGACGGGTCGAGATCGGGTGCTCAAATGCAAGAAACAGGGCACCAATCCGGTCGGTCGGCCCCGCGTGGGGCATTCGCCGTCAATGCTCCGGACCATGCCCAAGTCCGAACCCCCATCGGCTCGCTACTCCGAACCGTATCCCCCCGGTACGCGGCACCTGGATCCACAGGCCAGGCCGCAATCCTCCAAGCCGCACCACGCCGGGATACACGTTCACGTTGAATACGGCGTTATCGCTGCGCGAGCCTGCCTGCACCGACGCCAGCAGTGAACCGTTCCGATCGTAGAACATGCCGGCCTTGAACGCCAATGTTGCGCCCTTCGCCCCGGTGCGCGGATCGACGACAGGATTATCCACGGCGTCCGTGCCCACCGCGAGCGACAGCGCGTCGCCACTCGCTCGCTTGTACGACAGCCCAAGTAGCGATGACATGCCGAAGTCGTAAAAGACTTTCCACCGCTGGCTATGTGGCAGCGATGCGCGGAGCACGAACTGCTGTGCGGCATTCTGCAGCGTACCGCTATTCACGTCGATCGACGGTTGGCCGGGCCAGTTGGTGAGTTCCACGGGGCCACTGAAGAACCGCTGCACCGCACCGATGCGCCAGATTGCCATGCCGCCCATGTCGAAGATGAGGAGATCGGTAGTCGCATCTTCGTTCGGCAACTTCGACAGTCCGTTCTCCAGGACCTCGTTCGTGTAATGCGCCGTCATCATGGTGGCGAACGACAGCAGCTCGGGATGCGGTATGCCGTGTTGCTCGTACCACTCCTTCATTCTCACGAAGACCATACCGCTGCCCACGAGGTGGTATTCGTAGTTCGGCACCCAGGCGCCGCCGCCATTGTTGTTTGGCGCGGTCAGCGGCAGCCACTCGTTGACGAGTGCGCGGCGGTACCCATAAAAGCGATAGGTCTCGTCGGCGTGCCACACCGACCGCCAGACGTTGGCGGCTCCTACGGTGTAATTGCGGCGAAAGACGTGGCGGTCCTGGCCGTTGGTCTGGGTGATGTCAAAACCCTCATTGAGGATTTCGGTGAGCGGATTGAACTCCGCCTCGGAGCCATACGACTTGTCGGTGTAAAACCGCGGAGCCGGCGCTGTTTGCGGCGCGGTGGGCTGAGCGCAGCCCCACGACACCAGCGCACCAACGATGGTGATGACGCGGGTGCCGTTCGTCAGATATTCCCTCGGCGGGCGACCAGGACGTTCGAGTGGTATGCGCGAACGCTCCTAGTAGAACTGCGTGAGCTGCACGCGCGATGTATTCAGGTACGTACCGGCGAATCGCACGAAGTCTCCGTTGCGAAGATTCTGAAAGCGCGCGGCATCGTTGCGCCCCGCATTGTACGGCATGGAAACCGTGAGCACCACATTCGGGCTCGTCTCAACGGTGAACAATCCGTTGTTGCGGTCAACCTGGCGCACCGTGCCCTGCAGCGTCTGCACGTTGTTGTTCGTGTTCCCGTTGTTCACCGTACCCGCGGAGCCGTTCACCGGCTGCGTCACGGTGATGAGGTCCGCATAGTAGCCGCCGTTCTGGCTCGGCTGGAGCCGCGCCGTGATCCGGTCCCCATTCTCCAGCGACGTCACCGGGTAGTTGCGGTTCTGATAGACCACCTGGGTGTTGTTGTCGAAGAGCACCCCAACGTTTTGCCCGTTGGTCTGCTGCAGGGTGAGCTGTTGTGAGCGGGTGTCAACGCCGCGAACTGTCGCGTCGATCTGCTGCGTCTGCCCCTGCTGTTGGCCGCCGAGCACGCTGCCGAGAATGCTGCCCAGGCCGCCGCCAGCGCCGCCGCTCTGGCACGCGCCCACCGCGAACAGTCCAATGATTGCCGCGCCGCGAATTGTCCGTTGTACAGTTGACATTGCCTGAACCCTTGTTGAATACGCCCTGTGCAAAGGCAAACAGGGTGCCCAGACGATAAAGGAAACTTTGTGCCCCCTTTGGGGCCCACGCCGTGACCGAAGTGCGTCATCCGCAAGTCAATCGTGCACTCACCCATAACGGAGGAACACATGCGTGCACGAATTACGACGATTCTATCAATAGCTGTACTGAGCCTTGGACTGGGCGCGGCGCGCCTGTCCGCCCAGACGACCGTGGTGGCAAGCGTCTGCAAGGACGCTACGACGTCGGCCGTGTCTGGTCGCGGCGCCTGTTCGGGTCACGGCGGCGTGGACAGCAAAGCGACTGAAGCCGCACGCAAGGCGACCAGGGCTCAGGCGAAGGCCGCCAAGAAGCAGGCGAAGGCAGCCGCACGGGCCGACGAGAAGACGGAGTCGAAGTCCGAGAAGAAGGCCGAGAAGGCCGCCACCATGGTGACGTGCACCGACGGAACCGCGAGCAAGGGCGGTCGCGGCGCGTGCTCCTCGCACGGTGGGATCAAGAAGCCGAGCTGACGGTATTGCGCGGCGTCGCCTGGTGGCGACGCCGTTGCGGCAGCGACTACGATCGCGCACGTGGCAGCAATCGCCGGCGTCTCGCTGGGTAAGACGCTGGAATTCATCGACAAGACCATCGGTTCAGCGTCCCACCCATAGCGGAAATCAGCGCGTCGGTCGCGAAGTCAGGTACGCCCACACGTCGGCATTCACACTCGCCGCCACTGCCTGATAGTCGTGGTCTTGGTTCGCGAGCTCCACATAGTGCACGTCCATTCCCTTCGCGACCAGCAGGTCGCGCGTGCGGCGCCCCTCCGCCAGTGAGAAATAGGGGTCATGGTCGCCGAGATAAATCGCGATGCTCGTTGGCCGCTGCGCCCGTAACACAATGGCGTCATAGTCCGGCTGAATCACCGACGCAAAGACACCTGCACCGGCAAAGTAGTTCGCGTTCAGCAGCGCCGCGTCGTACACGAAGTACCCGCCCGCCGAGTAGCCGAAGAGGTAGCGCCGCGCTGGATCCACGTTCCATTCGCTTGTCACAGCATCCATGAGCCGCGGAAACACGACAGGCACATCCTGCTCGGCCTCCGCGCTCAGGTCCAGCGTGGGCGCAACCAAAATGATCCCCTTCGCGTCCGCAATGCTGGTCCACGTGGTGACGAAGTCCGGCCCGTCCCCACCCGCGCCGTGAATCAATCGCGTGGCTGCCGAGCACATCCCTTCTGTACATGGTGACAATAGGCGCGGCGCTGTGGATGCGCACACTTCTCCGCGAGCAGCTTCGCGAGCGCGAGCGCGCCGAGCTCGGCGTGCAACTCGCGCGGGCAGAGTTGCACGCCCTGCGCAGCCAACTGCATCCGCACTTCCTTTTCAATACTTTAAACACCATCGCGATCCTCATCCGCGAGCGCGAGACGGAGGTATCCGCCCGCCTCGTGACACAACTGGGCGACGTGCTGCGCCACGTACTGCGCGGCAGCCGAACGGACGTCACCACACTCGAGGACGAGCTCGCGCTCGTGTCCACATACCTCGAGATCGAGCAGGTCCGCTTCGGCGATCGCCTCACCGTGCACTGGTCCATCGCCACGGAGGCTCGCTCGGCGGAGGTTCCATCGTTGGTGCTCCAGCCGCTCGTGGAGAATGCATTGCGCCACGGCATTGCCCAACGCACAGACGCCGGTGTCGTCGAAGTGGGCGCGCGGCGAGACCAGGAGGAGCTCGTGCTCTGGATTGTCGATAACGGGCCTGGTCCGGCAATTCGGCCAGCTCGCGCGAGTGACAGCGGCGTTGGTCTGATCAACACGCGGGAACGACTCGCGCGACTGTATCCCGGGCGTTCGTCGCTCGCGCTGCAGCTGTTGACCCACGGCACTCGCGCGGAAGTCCGCCTTCCGTTCCGCACGGCAATTCCCGCATGAGCATTCCTGCCCGTGTGCTGATTGTGGACGACGAGCCCGTGGCGCGCCGCGGGCTGCGCGGCCTGCTCGTTGAGCGCAACGACATCGATATCATTGGCGAATCGGCGAACGGTGCCGAGGCGGTGGACGTCATTCGGCGGGAGCGGCCCGACCTCGTGTTTCTCGACGTGCAAATGCCCGGGCTCGACGGCTTTGCCGTGATCCGCGCCATTGGCGCGCGCGACATGCCGTGTGTCGTATTCGTTACAGCGTTCGACGAATACGCACTCGACGCCTTCGCCGTGTCGGCCACGGATTACGTGCTGAAGCCATTCACCCCGGAGCGCCTGGCTTTCGCAACCGACCGCGCGTTGGTTCGGATTCGTGAACAGCGCGTCGTCGCGGCGCACGAGCAGCTTCTGCGTGCACTTGGTGATACAATCGCAACGACGCCCGCGCCGATTCCCGCGCCAACTCCAGCGACGGAGCCATGGGCCGCACGGCTGCTGGTGTCCGTCGGTGCGCGCAGCACCGTGGTGCCGGTGCGCGACGTCACTGTGTTCGAGGCGGATGGATATTCCGTTCGCGTTTATGCGGGCGCGACACAGTACACGTTGCGCGAATCACTCAAGGAGTTGGAGCGGCGTCTGGATCCGCTGGAGTTCATCCGTGTTCATCGCTCGGCCATCGTGCGCATCAGCGCCGTGTGCGGGATCGAGCGTATCGGCGGCGAGCGGTTGGTGATCGTGCTAACGGGCGGCGCGCGGCTGCCGGTGAGCCGCGCGCGACGCGATGCCGTTGTTCGCGCGCTCGGCAGTATTCGGGGGTAGAGACAACTGGCGCCTTGCGGAGGCACGAACCTAATGCGACGTTGTCGATGCGGTGCTCGCCAGACCGACCCGATCCCGCGCGGCCATCACAAGGAGAGCGAATGACTCAGCAAACGAGGAACGTCATAGCCAATGTCTTGCTCGGCGTGAGCTTTCTCATGGTCGTCGCATTTGTCGTCCAGCACTTCATGACCTCGCCACATCCGTCCTGGCACAAGGACCTGGTTTGGTTGGCGCTCGCCATCGTGATCGCGTCCGACGTTGTGCGCGGCCGGCTGCGGCGGCGGCGGCGCGCGATGCAAAAGGTAGACTGAGACGTCATCGGAGCGACAGCACTAACGCTTCCACTCCACTCCACATGATTTCTCCTCCTATGCAGACGAGAATGAAGGCAATTATTCGCAGCATCCCCTCAGTTGTGGCGGGGAAGCGGGCCGCGCGAGGCATGCGCGCCGAGCGTCAGGGTGACTACGACGCACGCCGGCCCAGCGGTCAGCGGGAACGTCAGAGGGTAGAAGCTCTTTCCGTCGAACCCCGATTGGCCGTCGGGCAGGTCAACATTGGCCGTGACTGAGCTCGACTGGGGACTCGTGAGCAGGGCCCAGCCCATTGCGGCTAATACGGCTCCTCCCGCGACTTGGACCACGGGAAGCGACACCCCAAAAAACCGTAACACGTAAGTGCCTCCGAGCAACACGGCCACGAGGAACAACACGGTGTTGATCGCGATCGCGCGAGCCAGAGTCTTCCGGGTCGCGTGGTCTGTAGCGCCGACGACGCCGAGAAACAGCACCGCCGACCCGATGGGATTGATCACCGGGAGTAGTGCGGTAAAGGCCAGTGGTATGAAGCTGACCACGAGCGTGAAACCCGACATCACGTCTCCTGAAGTTGCAGTGGATGTCGCGACGATTATGACGTTCGCCAACCGGACGAATCCGAAATGAGGCTGCCAGTCGAGTTGATTGCGAATCTACCTCACCCTGCATTCGTCGTCCAAACGCCCTAGGTGTGGATTGTGCGAGCGTGAGCTCGGCCATGTCCGCTCCGCGCGGAGTGCGTCAAACGTCCAGCAGCACGGCGGCCAGCGTGCCGGCAACGCGCGACCGATTTAGTGTTTTCCTACAGCCTCGTTGGACAACGCTGCACTAGAAGCCCGAATGCCAGCGAAGACCGACTGAAAGGAGTGCGTCTAGTTGCGACCCGTGTTCGGGCGGAGACACCAAGTTAAAGGAATACCCAACGCCTGAAGCGGCGGCAACGATTTGTAACTGCCTCGCGACAGACGCATCGAGTTCGAGTCCAACCGCCCCGCCCCAGGACACGGGGGAACCGTACCGATCATAGGCAGCCCCGCCGTGCCGGATCAGGGCGGGCCCAGCGTTCGCCCAGAGATGGTAGCGCGACGGCTTGTTAGACAAGTCATACTCGCCCACCACCGTGAAGACGGCGACTCGCGCTGGCGTTGGGGGAAGAACCGAGCCTCCTGGACAGTCACAGCCGGGAATGGTGCTCGCGGCCGTCGCGGCTGTCGCTTCGATTCCGAGCCGCCCGTGAAATGCCACCTGTGCGCTGCCGCCCCAAAGCGTGCCGGCAAGGCCACTCGGTTCTTGCGGCAGATCGGTGGACTAAAAAGCCGCCGGGTCGAAGTGACCGAGCGGCCGGTAGTAGCCTACAAACGGCTGGAATGCGTATGTCACCTGCGCCGAAGCGCGTCGGGCGACACTCGCGAGCGAGGCTACGAGGCAGAAATGCAGCAGAAGGGAACGCGCCAATCCAGTATCCGAGTTCGCCATGTGAGTGTGACATAGACAGTTGGAGACTAATTGCACCCACGAGAGTGTCATCATCGGGCGGACGGTGAGACGCTCCGTCATTAGGCGAGGCAGTGGTCGTTTGGGCATTTTAGATCTGGTGAGTTATCTAACCGCCTGCGCTAAACCTGCAACGGGATCGGTATACGGCCGCTCGCGCGGCGAGCGTATTCGCCAGGCGGTCTTTTCTCGCTACGCTAAGGAACTGGCGTTGGCGTTTGCCGCTCCGGCGCGGTTCGGTTAGCGGCTAGCGCGGTTCGCACTACACGGCCTTCGCTAAGAAGCCTGGTAAGAAAGCGCTGGCTCTCGGAGACGCGCTCAACTTCGACCGCAATCGCGTCGATGGCATGGGAGAGGGACGGTTCCAGCGCTGGTCTTTCGGATCGTCGTACCTCCTCCCGTAGCGCCTCCACGTAACTGCGAACGCGTAGCCAGCGCGAACGGTAGTACACCGTCGTACCGAGCAAGACGCTACTGGCAGCGATAGCAGCCGCCGCGACAACGCCGGGGATGACTGGACCCATGGGGCTCCTCCTGATGGTGGTACGCACGCGCAGCGCAACATCCTGGATGCCGATGTCAGCCTAACGCCTGATCTCATCCTCTCGCGACGAGGCACCGACAGGGAGGCCGGCCGCCATGGATACGATAGGACTCGATCTCCACCAACGCGAGAGCCAATTGTGTATTCTCGGGGATGACGGAACCGTCATCGAGCTGCCGGCCCGATGAGCGGCTGGGTCAAGAGGCGCCAGCCTCGCAAGTGTTACCCGTCATCCCGGCTGTTCACCCAACGCAGGCCTTGTTTTCGGCGGGCGATCTGCGGTATGATACTATATCATACCGGAGGATACCATGGCAAAAGCCAAGCTGGCGATCACGCTCGACAGTGCCTTGCTTGACGGCATCGATGCGTTGATCGGGGACCACGAGTTTGCCAATCGGAGCCAAGCGATCGAGGCGGCGGTGGCGGAGAAGCTCGCCCGGCGCGCCCGCACCCGCCTGGCCCGTGAGACGTCGAAGCTGGATCCGCGCGCCGAGAAGGCATTGGCCGAAGAGGGCTTCTCCGCTGACATGGGCGCATGGCCCGAATACTAAGGGGCGAAATCCGCTGGGCAGATCTCGATCCCACCCGCGGCCATGAACAAGCCGGGCAGCGCCCAGTCCTCATCCTCAGTCACGACGTCTTTAACGAGCGGTCGGGGACGGTCATTGCGGTTGCGCTGACGAGCCAGGAACCTCGGGCCGGGTTTCCGCTGACGCTGGAGTCAGCCGCGGCGGCCTTGCCGAAACGCTCGTGGATCAAGATCAGCCAGATCCGGACCTTGGCGACGGAGCGGATCGGGCGCCGGCTCGCGCGCGTGTCGGACGAAGAATTGGCGTCGGTGATTGAGGGCCTAAACGAGATCGTCGGCGGCTGACGAGGTTCCATCATTCACATATCGCTGTTTTCAGCGCTTCGTCGCGACCGCCGACGTATTCTACGCCTCGTTGGACAACGCTGCACTAGGGGCCTGAGTGCCAGCGAAGACCGACGGAAAGGAGCGCGTCTAGTTGCGGCCCGTGTTCCGGCGGAAACACCAAGTTAAAGGAATACCCAACGCCTGAAGCGGCGGCAACGATTTGTAACTGCCTCGCGACAGACGCATCGAGTTCTAGTCCAACCGCCCCGCCCCAGGACGCGGGAGAACCGTACCGACCATAGGCAGCCCCGCCGTGCCGGATCAGGGCGGGCCCGGCATTCGCCCAGAGATGGTAGCGCCGCGGATTGTTAGACAAGTCGTACTGGCCGATCACTGTGACTACGGTAACTCGCGCTTGCGTTGGGGGAGAACCGAACCTCCAGGACAGTCACAGCCGGGAATGGTGCTGGCGGCCGTCGCGGCTGTCGCTTCGATTCCGAGCCGGCCGTGAAATCCCACCTGTGCACTGCCACCCAAAAGCGTGCCAGCAAGGCCACTCGGCTGTTGCGGCAGATCTGTGGAGTAAAAAGCCGCCGGAGCGAAGTAACCGAGCGGTCAGTAGTAGCCTACAAATGGCTGGAAGGCGTATGAAACCTGCGCCGCGGCGCGTCGGCCTACACTTGCGAGCGAACCAAATAAAATGCGAGCGAAGCGAGCTTCCAACAATCGCTCGACAACGTCAGCGCACGCGAGATGGCGGCTATGAGAATTCAAACATTTCTATCACCACGGCGAAGACGATGGTCACCCGGCTCGGCGCGCGCGGCGGCGATGACGATTCGCCCGTCTTCGGCGTGCAGCTCGACATCGCCTGCGAGGCCGGCTTGCTCAAGGAGCGGTTTCGGGATTCGAATACCTTGCGAATTGCCGATGGCGACAATTCGGGCTTTGACCCACGTGGAGCGCGGCATAGGTGCCTACAATGTACTTACCTTGCGTGAAAGCCGACCGTGCAGAGCCTGCGCAACTCAATCACGACTACCACAGGCCAGGCAGTAGCCGATACGCCACGCGCGTCTGATACTCCGGGTAGCCTTTCAGCTCGCGCGACAAGATGCGCTCCTCGCTCAGTATGCGCGCGATGAGGACCGGCACCATGGGCGCCAGCACCGCGAGACCCCAGTACGACGCGAGTGCGAGCGGCGTCCCCACCATGTACAGCAGCGCGCATGCATACATGGGGTGTCGCACCACAGCGTACGGCCCGGTCGCAATCACCGTTTGGCCCGCCGCCACTTGAACCGTCGCGGCGGTATATGTGTTCTCTCGATACACGCGGAGTATGCCCCAGAAACCAACACCCACTCCCAGCACGCCTAGCCACACGACGATGGCCGGGACGCTCGTCCAGTGCCATCGCCGATTGAGGCCAGGCACGACAAGGAGCGCAACAAAGCACACGGCCGCCAGGGACATCACAATCCGCTGCGTCGCATCCGGCTCCGCTGTGGGGCCTCCGCGCATCCGCCGTTCGAGCAGCGACGGATCGCGACGAATGAGATCCAGCGTGATGACGGCAGAGGCGCCGAGGAACTCGGCGAGATAGAGCCATCCCTCCCAGTATAGCAACGTGCCGGCGCTGGCGAAGACAATGCCACCCATCACCGCCGTGAGCGCGACGAGCGAGACCCAGGCCCGCTGTCCGAGCGTCATCGAGCGCCGCCCTCCATGGCGGAAGTCATCGGCGCGGCTCCGCATCGGTCACCGCGGCTTTCTTCTGCGGAACTATCGTCTCACCGCGAGCCAGCATGGCCACGAGCGTTGCAATCTTCTTCGCGCGGCCCGCGGGCGTCTTCATGTTGTTCGTGCGAAACGTGAGTGCGAACAGGTTCTGCTTGCTGAGCGTCGAGAACGTTTTCAACGCGCGCGCGTTGGCCTCGATGGCGGCGCGGAGATCGCCCGGCATGGTCTCCTTGGAGGTTTCGCGGATTGGCGCGTAGGCCGCGTCCCATCGCCCATCCGCTTTGGCGGCGTCTATCTTCTGCTCGCCGTGGGGCGTCATGCGCCCCGCGCCAATGAGGCGCGCGACGTGCTCGCGGTTGACCTGACTCCACATGCTCTTCGCGGTCCGCGGTGTAAAGCGCTGCAGGAACGATTGCTCGTCGAACGACTTCTTGATACCGTCGATCCAACCCCAGCAGAGCGCAACGTCGAGCGCTTGCGCGTAGTCAACGGTCGGCAATCCGGAGCTCTTCTTGTGAATCTTGAGCCAGATCTCCGACTCACTGGCGTGGTGCGTCGCCAGCCATTTCTCGAAGGCGGCGGCGGTCTTGAAACTCTTTATCTTCTCGGGATTGGGAACGACGGGAGGCATGGCCTAAATATGCGCGACATTAATCGGCCCGATACGTCACGATGGTGTTGACCGCGCTTCCCTTCGCATTAGCAAACGTGAAGAACAGGCAGAAGTCCGACGCCGGATGATTCGGGGACGTAATTGCGGCGGAGACCGCTCCGGCGCGGCCGTGCGACACAACATGCTGAATAGCGAGGGTGCTCGTGGGTGTTGGCCGCTCCCGCTTCGCTGCGGCGAGCACCGCCGCCCGACCGTCGGCGAGCGGCTGCCCGGGGCGTCGCCAGGTCACATCATCGGTGGTCAAGGCCGTAATGCGTGCGGCGTCGCCCGAGGATAAGGCGACAGCGAGATCCTCGAGCACGGTGTTCTTGGGAGAATTGCCGCAGGTGCCGGATCGTTGAATGCGCATTGTTTGAGAGTGAGCTGGGGCGGCATGTCGTACCACGTCGGCTGGTCGCCGCAGCGCGATCCGATCGCGTGCTGTTGTTAGGCCGCCGTCTGAACACTATCGCTTCTTCCCCCCGACACCTGGCACGGCCGCGACTTGCTTCATCCACGCCGCGATCTGTCGTTCGTCAAGGTCTTCCACGGATTCGAGTTCCACGCCCCGCGTTGCCTTACCCATCGCCACCGGCGTCACCGGCGGTATTGGCGTGAGCGTCACGCCGTTCACGAACATGAGCTTGACGTGTTCCGCGAAACCACCGCAACTGAAGCACCAGCCATCGCCAACGCCATAGTACGACATGCCCCACTTGACGGAGCGCTGCAGGCCGGGGAGCGTTTTGACCGCAAGGGCATCGACTCTCTCGGCAATGCCGCGCTGCGGCTGCGGCAAGCTGGCGATGTAGTCGAAGGCGGGCTTGTCACCGTCCGCCGCCTTGGCGGGGCTTGCTTTGCCGGTGATCATTGTTGCGGGCAGCGCATGGCGGCCTCCTCTACCTCGGAAGTGTATCGGCCTAGCAAGTAGGACTGGGCTGGCCTCCGGCTTTTGCCGGCCCAATCATTCACCTCGGGCTGGACGTGCACAAGGAGGCCAGTGAACGATAGCGCCATGAACCAACTGAACGCCGCCGCCAGGATCAAACGATGGATTGTGTTCGTGATCGTCCTGTTCATGACGATCGATCTCGGGGTTGTTGTTTCCGAAGGACTATGGCTCAGTGGTTTTCTCATTCTGGCCATCGCTTTGCTGATTCTTTTCGTAACGGTGTTCAGCGACCGACTGGCGGTGCAAATTCCCGCAGAATTCGAGGTGATTACGCTGCTGTTCGTTTTTGCCGCGCTGTTTTTAGGAGAGGTGCGCGGCTACTACGAACGGTTCTGGTGGTGGGACATAGCGTTGCACAGCACGTCGGGGTTGCTGATGGGCATCCTTGGATTTCTCCTCGTTTATGTGCTGAACGCCAGCGAGAAAATTGCGTTCTCCATGACGCCACGGTTTGTCGCGTTTTTTGCGTTCATGTTCGCGGTCGCAGTGGGTGCGTTGTGGGAAATCTTTGAATTTTCCATGGATTCCATCTTCAGTGTTCGCATGCAGAAGCCAATGTTCGGCGACCCTTCCGGCCTGACGGACACGATGTGGGACATGATAGTAAATACCATCGGCGCTGCCCTTATCAGTACGCTGGGTTGGTGGTACATGAAACGTGACCGGCGCTCCTTCATCGACATCTGGATTCAGAAATTCATCCGGAAGAATCCGCACTGGTTTGAGTCGTGAGAGTGCCGGTTCCCACTCAGCGTGGACGAGCCGCCGGCGTAATCCGAACGGGTTCGTCCAGTGCGCGCGCCAACCTTTCATCGCGCCCATACACGTCTGACCGGAAATTCACCAGG
Source organism: Gemmatimonadaceae bacterium (assembly GCA_041690755.1). GTDB lineage: Bacteria > Gemmatimonadota > Gemmatimonadetes > Gemmatimonadales > Gemmatimonadaceae > JAQBQB01. The sequence goes on from JBEPWA010000013.1 coordinate 46,453, forward strand.
CCGTCGTCATCTACCCAAGCCGTCCAGTAGAGCAGCAGCACCGGCACGGGGCGCCTGAGTGAAACGTTGCGAGTCCGCCCGGCCTTGACGACGCGAGCAACCGAATCCGCGTTCCAACCGGCGTTCGCGAGCAGTAGTTCCGCCAGCTCGAACGGGTGCTCGATTCGAATGCAGCCCGAGCTGAACGCACGTGCGGATTCGTTGAACAGCTCGCGACTGGGCGTGTCGTGCAAGTACACGAGATAGCGATTGGGAAACATGAACTTGACGAGGCCGAGCGCATTCGTTGGGCCGGGATCCTGTCGCAGCATGAAGGGAAATGACGAGCCTGAATATTTCGACCAGTCAATACGCGACACGTCAACCGCGCGTCCGGAGTGCTGGAGAACCCGCATGCCGGCTGGGAGCGCGCCCACACCGCCACGCTTCAGGCGCGGAAGCATGTCGCGCGCGAGGATGCCAGGCGGCACAACCCAGGTAGGATTAAAGACGAGATACGAGATCGAGTCGCGAAAAATCGGCGTGCGACGGAATGGCAATCCAACGACAGCGCGGCTTCGCCACACGACGTGCCCGTCACGCACATAGGTCACGCTATAGCCCGCGACGTTGACGACGACGAACGTGCTATCGATGTGGTGCAGCACCCAGCGGCCGCGCTCGAGGTTGAGCCGAATCTGTTGAGCGCGCCGTTCGGCCGACACGTTAAGGGCCGAGCGCGTGCCTTCGCCAAGGATTCCGTCGTCGGGAAGCCCGAGCCGCCGTTGAAAGCTGCGCACCCCCACAATGAGCGCCGAATCGTACAGCGTCGCGGTATCACCTACGCCGCCAACCAGGTCGCCGGTTGCATCGAGGCGTCGTCGGAGCGTCGGCACGCGCGCGTCGCTCGCGCCCACGCGAAGTGTCGGACCGGATGGCAGTGTTGGCAACGCACCCGCGGCCTCCATTTTCCGATACCGGGCGAGCTCACGCTTCAGCTCTGTGTAGTAGGGGTGATCGGGTTTCTCGCGCTCCAATGCCTGGTACACGTCTCCGGCGTCGAGCATCTGCTGGATCCGGCTGGCGGCTGCGACGTCTTTCGACTCACGCGGCAGATTCCAGTTCGGGTCGAGCCGCACGGGATCCACTTTGCCGAATTCCAGGTGATTTTCAAGGAGTACCAGAGCGTCCGTGAGCAGCAGATCATAGTCGGCCAGCAGCGCGGCGTCCGGCTGCGAGGTAGCCGCAACCTCACCACGAAGTCGCTCGAGGAGCGCCTGATGGTAGTCGCGTGGATCGAGTCCGTCGTTGGCAGCATCCCGGATGGCGCGGAGGAGCTGCTCCACGTTACGCGCGTCGCTCCATGCGCGGCGGAATCCGCGCTGCTTGTAAAAGCCCGGGAGTACGATGGCCGAGGCGATGCGACTGCCTCTGACGTCTACCCGGCCGGTTTCACGTAGTGCTTCGACGCGCGCTCTCAGCGGCTCGCGCACGCCGTCGTCCTGCGCTTGGGCGAACGGCGCCAGGCAAGCCAACGTCAGGACGGCGGCGCACAGTGGCAGCCCAACAAATCGATATCTCGTCATGCTGCATACCCACGTTTGCTCACATGGTTTTCGCTGGACTGTAGCTCCGCTACCAATGCAGGTAGTGTTCCTGTTCGCCCGATTTCCACAGCGAAGGCGTCGCCCCTTCGGAGCATCTAGCGCTCGTCGAGGCTACGATGCTGGCGTATAACTCTTGCGCGGCGACTGTTGGAGGTAGGCGCCTAACTGGCGGCGTGCGCCGACGGCTCCGCATCCGACTCACACGGCGCGTTCGCATATCCCGATCGGAACGGCGTCACCGTGCCGGCGCTCGGATCGAACTTGTGCCGCCACACACACGCCGTGTCGTTGGCGAGCAAGTGAATCGACACCGACGCCGTGGCCGACGTCGTCCGCACATAATGGATGTCGTCAGTTGGCGGAATGAGCGGGTAGCAATCGCCGGGCTCCAGCGGCTGTTCCTTGGTGATCTCGAGCGTGGCATGCGCCGCATCGCTCGCATCGTCGAGCCGGCGATAGACAGTTTCATGTTGCGCGCCGCGGTAGACGCCCACCAATCCCCACGCCAAGTGATCGTGCACCGGCGTGGCGGCACCCACCGGCACCACGAGCGAGAACAGGCAGAGCGAACCGTCTTCGGCGCGGTAGAGCGCGTATTGCCCAATGCCGTCGCCCATTCGGCTCGTGTCGTCCGGGCGCGCGCAGTCATCGGGGAGCCAGCCGTCTGCCGCCAGGAGCCGGGAAAAATCTGGCTTCAGCGCCTCGATACGCTCGCCCAAGTCGGCAATATTGGTCGTGTGGCGGTGGACGGCATCGACGAGGGCGCGGATTTCCGGCGTGTCAACGAGAAAGCCAAAGCGGCCGTCGGAGCGATCATGGGCATGGCCGTTGTCACACATCTCTAATCTCCCTGTGATCGAGTCGCGGCGCTGGTACGGCCGGTGCCGCACACCTTCACATTAACGCGGGTTTCCACGAGGAGTCCAGCCGTTGACCGGAAAACCAGCGACCACCGCCGAATATCTTGCCACGCTGACCGCCGAGCAGCGGGCAACGCTCACGCGCATGGGCGACGCGATCCGTGCTGCCGCGCCTGGCCTGGAAGAGGCGTTCAGCTACGCCATGCCGGCGTACGCGCTCGGAGGCCGTCCCGTCATTTGGTACGCCGCGTGGAAGAAACACTACAGTCTCTATCCAATCGGCTCGGCCATCATCCAGGCCCATGCACGTGACATGGCCGAGTATTCCAGCGAGAAGGGAACCATCCGCTTTCCTGCGTCGGCGGAGATCCCTTACGAACTTGTGACGACGCTCGCTAAAGCGCGCGTCGCCGAATTCCGCGTACGGGGAAAGTAGAATCTGCGCCGCGCGGCCCGTCCAGCCCCCCTGACGTTCACATCTTGACAATCATATGGGCGTGACCCTACGTTAGCCGGTCTCCCAATATGAGAGCGTTACCGTGAACGAGCCGAACACCGACGTCATTCAGGGCACGCTGGACATGCTGATCCTCAAGACCCTCAGCCTCCAGCCCTTGCACGGCTTCGGCATTGCCCGCCGCGTGGAGCAGATCTCCCGCGACGTGTTCAAGGTCAACCCCGGCTCCCTGCTCACCGCGCTCCAACGCCTCGAGCGCGCCGGCTGGCTAAACTCCGAATGGCGCCAAACCGAAAACGCGCGGCGCGCCAAGTTCTACAGCCTCACCCGCACCGGCCGCCAACAGCTCGCAGTGGAAACGGCCGACTGGACCCGGCGCGCCGCCGCCGTGGCGCGGCTCCTCAAAGCCGAGAGCTGACCATGTCGCTCTGGCGGCAGCTCACGCGCGGACTTCGCGTGCTCACCCACCGGCGCGCCGAAGACGGCGACCTCGCCGACGAGTTGCGCCATTTCGCCGAGCAGTCGGAAGCGGAGCATATGAGGGTGGGCGGCATGTCGCAGAGCGGCGCACATCGCGCCGCGCAGCAGGAGCTCGGCAACATGACCGTGGCACGCGAGCAAGTGCGCTCGTACGGCTGGGAGAATGTGGTGTCAACGGGCATGGCCGATCTGCGCTACGCCGCGCGACGTCTGCGTCACACGCCGGGCTTCACCGCCGTGAGCGTCATCACGCTGGCGCTCGGCATTGGCGCGAGCACGGCAATCTTCAGCGCCGTCAATCCAATTCTTTTCCAGTCGCTGCCCTACCCGCAGGCCAACCGGATCACGATGATCTCGGACGCCACGGCGCAGGGCCAGCCGCTGGACGTCACCTTTGGCACCTACCGCGAGCTGGCGCAGCGCAGCAAATCGTTCAGCGCCATGGCGCCGTTCAAACCGTGGCAACCCACCATGCTCGGCAACGCCGAACCGGAGCGGCTGGCCGGACAACGCGTGGGCGCGGGGTTTCTCCGGGCGCTGGGCGTGGCGCCGGTGTTGGGCCGTGACTTTACCGCGGACGACGACCGCGCCGGCGGCCCCAACGTCGTGATCCTGAGCGACGCGCTGTGGCGCCGGCACTTTTCCGCCGACCCTGGCGTCGTTGGTCATCAAGTGAGACTCGACAGCAATGAGTATACTGTCATTGGCGTGATGCCCGCCGGATTCGAGAATGTGCTATCGCCGCTCGCCCAGGTCTGGGCGCCGCTGCAGTACAACACCGCCTTTGGACCAAACGACCGCGAGTGGGGCCACCACCTGCGCCTCGTGGCGCGGCTCAGGCCCGGCGTCACGCTAAACAACGCGAAGCGCGAGCTAACATCGATTGCCCAATCACCGAGCGCGGGCTTTGTGAGAGTGCCGTGGGCGAAACTGGATCGCGGGCTGATTGCCACATCGCTGCAGGCCAACGTCACGAGCGGCATTCGTCCAGCGCTGGTCGCCGTGCTCGGCGCCGTGTTGCTGCTGCTGGCCATCGCCTGTGTCAACGTGACCAACCTCCTGCTCGCCCGCGGCGCCCAGCGGCGTGGCGAGTTCGCCATGCGTGCCGCACTTGGCGCCGGCCGGTCGCGACTCGTGCGACAGATGCTCACCGAGAGCCTCACGCTGGCACTGCTCGGCGGCGCCGTCGGACTCGCCGTAGCGCAGGTGGGCGTGCGCGCGCTCGTCGCATTGAGTCCGCCCGAGCTGCCGCGACTGAGCGCGATTGGCGTGAGCGGCAGCGTGTTCGCGTTCGGCCTGTTGTTGACGACTGTCATTGGTTTGGCCGTGGGTATCGTGCCCGCCTTGGCCGCATGCCGCGGCGATCTGCGCGGCGGCATCGATACAGGGTCGCGTCGCACCGCCGGCGCTCATACAAGAACTCGTAACAGCCTCGTGGTGGCCGAGGTGGCGCTGGCGCTCGTGCTGCTCGTGAGCGCCGGACTGTTGCTGCGCAGCATCGAGCGCGTGTTCGCCGTGCCGGTGGGCTTTAGTCCGCACGGCCTGCTCACCATGCAGGTGCAGGAGACTGGCGACAGATTCCAGTCACCGAGCGCTGCCGCCGGTGTGGACAGCACGGTGAGCACCGCGCCCATTGCCTTTTTTGCCAGTGCGCTTGACGCGGTGCGCAGGGTGCCCGGCGTGACCGGCGCCGCGTTCACCAGCCTGCTGCCGCAGAGCGGCGACGCCGACAGCTACGGCGTGCGCCTCGAGAGCTCGCGCGCGCCCAAGGGCGCAGATGGCGCCGCGCTCCGCTACGCCGTCACGCCCGGGTACTTTGAGACTATGAGTATTCCTTTACGGCGCGGCCGGCTGTTCAGCGCTCACGACGACGCCAACGCCCCGCGCGCCGCCGTGATCAACGAGTCGTTCGCCCGGAGCGATTTCGCCGGCAAGGATCCCATTGGCCAACGCCTGCAGTTTGGCGAAGACGACGGAAAGCCGTACACGATCGTAGGCGTGGTGGGCGACGTGAAGCAATCGTCGCTCGAAGTGGGCCAACCGGCCGCCGTGTATCTGCCGTCTAGCCAGTGGCACTGGGCAGACAACCTGATGTCGCTCGTCGTGCGCACGCGTGGCGATGCCGCCGCACTCACACCAGCCATCCGCGCCGCAATCTGGTCCGTTGACAAGAACCAGCCGATAGTGCGCATTGCCACCATGGACGACCTCGTGGCCCGATCGGTGGCGGACCGGCGCTTTGCGCTGCTGTTGTTCGAGGCGTTCGGACTCACGGCGCTGATCTTGGCGGCGACGGGGATCTACGGCGTGCTGTCCGGCGGCGTCACGGAGCGAATCCGGGAGATTGGTGTGCGGTCGGCCTTGGGCGCGTCGCCGTACGACATCGTGCAGCTCGTGCTTCGCCAGGGCATGACGCTCACCGCCGGTGGCATCGTTATCGGCATGCTCGGCGCGGTGCTGGCGACGCGTGCGGTGGCGTCGCTGTTGTTCGGCGTGTCGCGACTGGACCCCGTCACTTACGCCGGCGTCGCCCTGCTGCTCGGCGTGGTGGCGACTGTCGCGTCCGCGCTGCCGGCGTTGCGGGCCGCGCGGGTGGACCCAGCGAGTACGTTGCGGGCCGAGTGAACGGGCTAGAGCCCCGCCTTGCACGCCGCGGCAGCTCTCGCGCTATCCGCCGGCACGAACACCGGCGTGACGTTGCGCGCCATGCGCACCTGTCCGTCCGACTCCTCGACGGTCTCGGTAGTCATGAGCACACCATTCGCCCCCGCCGCGCCGGCTCGAGCGCGCAAGTCGAGATCCGCCGCTTCGGCTTCTTCCGGGCTCGTGACGCGAATGGGCGGTCCGGGCGGTAGCGCTACAGTGTCATGCGGAACGGAAACGTCTGCCTTCGCATTGTAGACTCGCACGCCGGCGACGCAGACCGCCGGGTGTGCCGGCTTGACAGGCGCGCTCTGCGCCTGGATCACGGTTGCCGCGGCGGACAGCAGCACTGCGCCTGCGACCGCGCGAACGGATAGCGACATCACGGACATGTTCGTCTCCTGGGCGTGTGATTCGGCTAACGCCGACGACGCCAGTTGGACACCGGGCGGTGCCGTACGGTTTCCTTGATTGCGAGCCCGTCGTCGAGCCACCGAGTCGCCTCCAAGGACTACTGGCGGCGTTACGGGCCAACCAGACGAACTTCGCCCGGTTGCATTTGCCCGAGAGCGTCTAGCGTCGCTCTGGCATGCGGAGCAAGGACCGAGAGTGTGTTTCGAGCGGCACGAATCACAACGATCCGCACACGACGGCCGCGCAGATTCTGTTGGTAGACGAGACTTTGGTCCATTGTCACCAATGCGTCGTATTCCGCCTCGGCAGCGTCGAGCAGCGGTCCGTCGTCGAGGTCGGACCAGCGCCGTTGGTGGATCGTGTGAACGCGATGTCCGGGAAGAAGCGTCGCGAACGCGCGGGGCAAGTTGCCGTCGAGCAACACCCGCATGGACGACTGCTAAGCGGCCGGCGTGATCAGCGCGAGCTTCGCGAGCTCGAGCACCGCGACCGCATGCTCGCGGCTGACACTGGGGAACTCCTCGATGAATTGATCCAGAGGATGTCCCGCCTCGATGTAGTCGATCATCGACTGCACGGGCACCCGGGTGCCGGCGAATACCGGCGTGCCGCCTAATCTGTCGGCGGAGCTAGTAATCAGCGGATTGGGCAGGGTCGCCATGTGAGCTCCGAGGTGGAGAGCGAAATATACGTCATACCGAGCGATTGGCGAACGGACACCCTCTCACAATTGACGATGCCCCTTCCCTTGCAACGTGTTGAGCTAGCCCACGCCGTTGGATATGACTCTGCTCACGAACAGGCTGTGCGGCCCGGCTACATTGGATCCATGGAAGTTTCCGAGATCGATCGCCCCGCCGCCGGCGCCGTAACCACCGTTACCACCACGGCGTTCGGCGTGCTCGTCGCCATCAGCTTCTGCCATCTATTGAACGACATGATGCAGTCGCTGTTGGTGGCGATCTATCCCAACCTGAAAGCCCAGTTCGGCCTGAGCTTCGTGCAGATAGGCCTGGTGACGCTCTCCTACCAGGTCACCGCGTCGCTGCTGCAACCGCTCGTGGGCCTCTACGCCGATCGCCGGCCCGCACCGCTGGCGCTGCCGGGCGGAACGCTGTTCTCACTGGCCGGACTCACTGTGTTGTCGCAAGCGCACAGCTACGGCGTGCTGCTGGTTGGCGCGTGTCTGCTCGGCGTGGGCTCGTCGATCTTTCACCCCGAGTCGTCGCGTGTGGCGCGCATGGCGTCGGGCGGGCGGCACGGATTGGCCCAGGCGCTCTTTCAGGTGGGCGGCAACGTGGGCTCGGCAATCGGCCCGCTCGCCGCGGCCATTGTCGTGGTGAAGTACGGGCAAACGAGCCTGGCCGGGTTCGGATTGTTGTCACTGCTGTCGTTCGCCATCCTCTGGAACGTGGGCGTGTGGTACAAGCACCACGGCATTGCCCGGCTAGCAGCCGGACGCGTCGCCCAGGCGCACGTGGAGAGCGTACCGCAGAAGGACGCGAAGCGCGGGATCATTGTACTACTGATATTAGTATTCTCGAAGTACGTGTATCTCGCCAGCCTGTCGAGCTACTACACCTTCTATTTGATCCACCGCTTTCACGTTTCGGTGCAGAACGCCCAACTGCACCTGTTTCTCTTTCTCTCGGCGGTGGCGGTGGGCACGATCATCGGCGGGCCGATTGGCGATCGGTTCGGCCGCCGGTACGTTATCTGGTTCTCGATCCTCGGCGCGTTCCCGTTCACGTTCATGCTGCCGCTGGCCAATCTCTATTGGACCGGCCCACTCACCGTGGCCATTGGACTGATCCTGGCGTCGGCGTTTCCGGCAATCGTGGTGTTCGCGCAGGACCTGGTGCCGGGAAAGGTCGGCATGATCTCCGGGTTGTTCTTTGGCTTTTCGTTCGGGATGGCCGGTGTTGGCGCGGCCACGCTGGGGTGGCTGGCGGACAAGACGAGCATTGAGACCGTGTACCAGGTGTGCGCGTTTCTGCCGCTGATTGGAGTGCTCGCCGGCAAACTGCCAAAGCTGGAGCAGCGGCCGCACCGCACCTGATACTGTACAACCCGGCCGACCCAAGGGCTTGGAACGATCCATTGGGTATCGGCAACTCGTGCCCTCGATTAGACTGGGACGGCGGCTCCTTTGCTCGAGCCCGGCCGACCGGTGCCCGTCCGTGAGCGGCGCGCTTTTACCCGAGGAACGGGATGCAGAACGAGGACAACGGAAAGCCGCTGATCCTGATCGCCGAGCGCGACCGGCATGTTCGAGACCTTCAGTCATATTTTTTGCGTGACGCCGGCTTCGCCGTGGAATTCGCGGACGACGGCCAGCGCGCGCTCGACCGCGTGCGGCTCGACCCGCCGGCACTGCTCATCACCGAGATCCTGATTCCAAAGATCGACGGACTGACGTTGTGCCGCACGGTGCGGACCGACCCGGCGATTGGTGACGTGCCCGTCATAGTCTTCACTATCCTCGCCGCCGCTGCCCGCGCCAAGGAGGCCGGTGCCGCGGCCTTTCTGCGCAAGCCGCTGGTCGAGTCCACCTTTCTTGCCGCGATCAACGGAGCACTGATGAACGCCAATGCCGGAGTGGACGCGCAATGACGACCCCCCTCATCACCGACCGCCGCGTCCAGGGGCGCGCGCCTGTGGGGGACATCACGGAGCGGCTGTCGTCCGGCAACCAGGAGGCGGACTACATCCTTGGCGGCGGATTTCCGGCGAATTCCATCAACATCATCATGGGTCATCCGGGCTCCGGCAAGACGATTTTCGCCGAGCAATTGATCTTTGCCAACGCCGCCGACGACCGACCGATCCTGTATCTCACCACGCTCTCCGAGCCGCTGGCCAAGGTCGTACGTTACCTGCAGGGATTCCAGTTCTTTGATGAGACGAAGCTCGGCACCCAGGTGATTTTTGAGGATGTGGGTGAAGCGCTGGCGAAGGACGGACCCGACGCGCTCATCCCGGTGTTGCGAGAGGCGATAACGACCCAGGCGCCAAAGGTCATCGTCATCGACTCGTTCAAGGCTGTGCACGATCTCATGCCATCGGCGGCCGCCCGCCGCCGCATGGTCTACGAGATGACAGCGCTGCTCACCGCCTACGGCACCACCGCGTTCCTTTTGGGCGAGTACACGGAGGAGGATATCCTCCTGTATCCCGAATTCGCCGTCGCCGACGGTATAGTCGAGATGTCGCGGCGCCGGCTCGGCAACCGCGACGAACGATATTTCCGTGTCTACAAGCTGCGCGGCAGCCGGTACCTCGAGGGCGCGCACGCGTTTCGCATCACCGAAACGGGGCTGGACATCTATCCGCGGCTCGTTAGCCCGCAAGTTCCCGAAGGCTACGAACCGGCGTCGGAACGCGTTTCCACCGGTGTGGCGGGACTCGACGCCATGCTCGATGGCGGCGTGTGGCGGGGAAGCACGACGCTGCTCGCCGGTCCGTCGGGCGCCGGCAAGACGACAATCGGTCTGCAGTTCGCTCTTGAAGGAGCGCGGCAGGGCGAACCCTGTTTGTACATGAACTTTCAGGAGAACCCGTCGCAGCTCTGGCGCACAATCCGCAACCTCGGTGTGGATCCCGACACGGCGCAGGCGCAGGGGCTCGAGCTGGTGTACGCGTCGCCGGTGGAACTCCAGATCGACAGCATCATCGTCGACATGTTTCGCCGAATCCAGCAGCGCCAAGTGCGCCGGCTTGTCATCGATGCGCTGGGCGACCTCGCGAGCGCGGCCACCGATCCGCAGCGCCTCCACGACTACCTGTACGCCCTCGTCCAGCACTTCGCGGTCAGCGGCATTACGAGCATTCTGAACTTTGAGACGAGCGGCAACACCATTGCCGGCAACGGCATGCAGAACGCCATGAGCTATCTGTCGGACAACGTGTTGCTGCTCACGGTGGACGGCGAGGAGCGGACGCGTCGCGCCCTCCGTGTATTGAAGACGCGCGGGAGCGCCCACGACACGCGCGTTCGTGAAGTGGAGATAAGCTCTGCCGGGCTTGCAGTTTTGGGATGAGCGGGATTACCGCGTTCGATCTCGACGATGGCCGGTTCGAGCAGCTTCGAAAACTGACGGACATCAGCCGAGCGTTCACCTACACCACCTCGTTCGACGAGGTAGCTCGCCTCACTGCAGCGCGGGGCGCGGATTTGCTTGGAGCAAGCGGCACTGTAGTGATGCTCCACGACGGGGATGGACTTCTTCAGGTTCGCGCGGCGCACGGCATCGACGAAGAGCGCGTGGCGCGCTTTCGCGCGCCGTTGACTGACGAGGTCATTGGCCGACTGCAGGGACTGCTCGCCGTGGCAGACGACCGCTTCATCGCCGTCCCGCTCATCGTTGGCGGTGCTGTCACGGGGCTCATCGGCGCGGCGCTGGACCGGGTCACCACCGAATCCGACGAATGGCTGCTCTCGGCGCTTGCCGATCAAGCCGCCGTGGCGTTGGAGAACGCGCGGATGAACGAGGAAGTGCGACCGGCGCTGGAGAGCCAGCTGCGGGCCACCGAAGGGGCGATGAATGCCAAGGACCGTGCGCTCTCCACGCTCGCGCACGACATTCGAAGTCCCCTTGGCGCTATCGACGGGTATTGCACGATTCTCGAGGACGGAATGTACGGGCCGATAAACGATAAACAGCGCGGAGCGCTGGCCCGGGTGCGGATGAGCGGACAGCACCTTCTCTCGCTGCTCGACAACGTCATGGACATGGCTCGACTCAGCGCCGGAGTGATGGGCGTTCGCGACGAGGTCGTTGACCTCCGCGACGTGGCGCGGCAAGCCGTCGACATGTTGACGCCGGCGTCCTACGCCAAGCACGAGATCCTGCGCCTTGTCGCCGGCCCCCCCGTAGCCGCGCGCGGAGACGCCGCACGCACCCGGCAGGTGCTCGTGAATCTTATCGGCAACGCCGTGAAATTCACGCCAATCGAGGGCACGATTACCGTGTCTGTCGCCACAGTGCAGGCCGACGAGACAGAGTGGGGCGAGATTCGGGTGACCGACAACGGTCCGGGGATTCCGCCTGCCGAATGCGAAGCCATCTTCCAGCCGTATTATCGCAGCGAAGGCACCGCGACCCTACCGGGCATTGGCCTGGGTTTAGCGATCTCTCATTCCTTGGTTGCGCAGATGGGCGGCCAGCTCGGTGTTGAGAGCACGGAAGGAGCAGGATCGTCGTTCACGATTCGGTTGCGATCGTGCTGAATGCTTTCGAAGAAGCGGCGATAAATCAGAACGCCAAGCCTGACGACGCAACTCGAGATGGGGTGTGAAGAAGCATGTGCTGCTCTACGGCATTGTCGGCGGTGTGCTCATTGCCGCGCTCAACCTCGTGGAGTACCGGTACCTCGTCGTCGAGCATTCCGGCGAGGTGTACGGGGGCATGGTCGCCATCATCTTTGCCGGCCTTGGTATTTGGCTTGGCGTTCGGTTAGCGGCGACGCGGTCCGAGGCCGCCGTGGCGGACGTGGTCGCGCCGCCCGCCCAGGCGATGCGCGGGAACCCGACCACCGCCGCAACGCTGGGCGTCACGCCGCGTGAGTTGGAGATTTTGGAGCTGATTGCCGCCGGGTTGAGCACGCGGGAAATCGCCGAGCGAAGCTTCATCAGCGAGAACACGGTGAAGACCCATGCGAGCCGAGTGTTGGGAAAGCTCGGGGCAAAGCGCCGGACGCAGGCCGTGCAGATCGCCAAGCAGCTCGGGTTGTTGAGCTGACTGAGCAAGTTCATCCGAAATCAGGACGATCGTTTCGTGGTTCGAGCGTTTCGGGCGCGTAGTTCAGCGGTCTTCTACTTCCGGCGTCCATCCAGATTCAATCCGACTGATCAGTAGCGTGTCGTTGACGATCTCACGAAGCGGAAACGTAAGTTGGGTTGGAGACAAGTTCGTCACCTGCCATTGCTCTCTCCCATCCCACAGCCACCAGTTGCTGACCTTACGAGTGATTGGATCGATTGGACCGCTGCGAAACGTCGGAACTTCTTGCCATTCTTCAGGCACCTGAGCGTTCGCTACAATCGAAACGATGCGTTGGTTCACCGCATGCTGAAGCGGAAAGAAGCAAGAACATCGCAGCGGTCGTTGGACAAGCCTACCAAAATCGGTGGGCCGTCTTTCGAAGAAACCGTCGAGGACACGCAGCAATGCGCCCCACTGAGGATCACGGTGCGTGCACGACGCATATGCATATCCCTTCGTCGTCGAGATCTCGACTATGTCACCTATCTTCACGCGCTTACCCACAACGACTCCTTAAGGCAGAGGGTAACCGACGCCACGCAGGATCGCCGCTCCTCGACGGAGCGCGTCAGCGTAAATTCCACGATTGCTGGCAATGCTGTTGATCTTGTTGAGAAGGATACCGCCGTTCTTACCAAGGCCGTTCGCTTCGATGAGCACTTGCTCAACAGCCCGCGCATCGCCGCGACTGAGCCCCTCAAGGCCATGGCCGGAGTTGGCGCGGCGACGCTGGGGTGGCTGGCGGACAAGACCAGCATCGAGACCGTGCACCAGGTGTGCGCGTTGCTGCCGCTGCTTGGGGTGCGTGCTGGGAAGCTGCCGAAGCTGGAGCAGCGGCCGCGCCGCTCCTGATCCAGCAGCGGGCCGTATTGTATTGCCAAGCCTGACGACGCAACTCAAGGTTGCACGTGAAGAAGCACGTCCTCAATTACGGCGTCGTGGGCGGGGTGCCCATCGCCGCGCTCAACCTCGTTGAGTACCGGTACCTCGTCGTCGAGCATTCCGGCGACGTGTACGGAGGCGTGGTCGCCATCATCTTTGCCGGCCTTGGTATTTGGCTTGGCGTTCGGTTGACGGCGACGCGGGCGGAGCACGCCGCGCCAGGCGGCGGCGCGCCGCGCGCCGAGGCGATGCGCGGGCACCCGACCACCGACGCAACGCTTGGCGTCACGCCGCGCGAACTGGAGATCTTGGAGCTGATCGCCGACGGGTTGAGCAAGTGGGAAATCGCCGATCGGACCTTCAGTAGCGAGAACACAGTGAAGACCCATTTGGCTTTGGCAGATCGAAGTTGATGATCGTTTATTGAGTTTGCATTCTCGTGCGCGCTAACGATCAGTGATCGTCCATGACTTCGCCGTTGGCACGCCACATAGTCGATTATGGGGCGGGCACCACGCACCAAGACGCGCCGGACCATTGAGTCCACATGCTACGCACTGCCGTGATCATTTTTTTTGTAGAAGATGTGCGCTGGTTTTTTCTCGGGTGAGACGAGCAACTTGTCGAGATAATCCGGATCATACCAGTCGTCCCATGGCGCCAAGCCGTTATACGCATCGAGCAACTCTTCTACGATCGACGCATCATAGATCTTCGCACCAACCCAACGATCGGACCGAAACTCCTCATTAGGCCACAACTCGGTGTCGATGGCGATCGGTTGATGTCCAACGACTTTCCATTTTCCGAAATCAAGTTGCTCCCTACTCACCGAAAGGATTGATATCAGGTATTCCAACGGTAGGTTATGCGGCCCCTCAGTGGTTTCGCAGCTAATCCGCATGTCGAAGAAAGCGCAGGACACAACATTTTTTAGTAGCGGCTCGATGACCTGACCGAGAGAGCAGAGGCCATCGCGTTGTGGGACAGTGAATACATCCCCCTCAAACCAGGCCTGTAGATTCTTCGATTTCCGCATTGCTAGTGGCTCATGGTTTCGGCACGGTACCGCCAGCCGAACGGTACGCCTTGTCATTCATCTCAAACCGCTTGTTAGCCAGCTTTCCCGTGCCACCGTTGCTTCGGATCGCCGATTCCTCAGCTACTCGGAGCGACGTTCCATTGTTGCCTCTGCCAACAATCTCATACTCATGCTTGACACGCAGATTGTTGTCGTGTGCCGCCTGTCTGTTTAGAAATGCGCCTTCGCTCTTCGATCGACCAATGTACTGCTCACCAGTTTTCGGATTCGTTCGCCGATAGATGATCCCTTCTTCTGCAGCGGACGCCTCACGGCTGAGACCTGCAGTGAGAGCAGCATCAGCAATCGTGCCGACGATAGCACCAGCGAGGTAAAATCCGCCGTTGTGATCGATTACGCCGTCGGTCCCCATTGCCTCACGAACCAAACCTGTGAGCCCGAACGAGACGACATCTCCGAATCCAGCAGAGAAATTTGCGACCTGGCTCAAACTCGGCCATGGCCACAGCCCAAACGGATCCGAGAAATTCACCGGGTCCCCACCCGCAAACCCGAACGTATTCAACCCCCCACCCAACCCGCTCGGATCCTCCTGCGTAAACTGCCCACTCTCCGTACTGAAATACCGATTCCGCCGATACAACGCCCCGGTCGTCCCCGCCCCGTTCGCGACGAGGGTCCCGAGCCAATCCTGCACTCCACTCACGCCTCCGTCCAACGGATTCGCCGTGAAGTACACTCCACTTTGCGCTCCGCCGCCCGGCCACGCAATATCCAAACACGGCGCGGGTGCTCCAATCGAGCAGTCTGCCCCTGTGCCGTCGGGGTGCAGGCTCGACTCGGCCAACCCGCGCCAGTCGTAGTTGATGACCGATGTCGTAACCCCAAGCACGGCGACCGGCTGATCCAGATCCTGCAGGTGCACGTAGCCGACGCTACCGGAATTCTGTCCGTCGGCTGGCCCGTTCTCCGGCGTCCGCTCCTCGTACTGGAGCCGATCGCCGTCCCAGACTGCGCGTTCTATGTATGATTGGCAGACCGATGGGGGAACGCAGAGGGCATTTGCTCCGTAGACCGGCGACGAGCTGTTCCGGCGCACCCTGGTGAGCACGCGACGTCCGAGGGCGTCGTACCGATACTCCTCCCAGCTACCGTTGGAAATCCCGTTGTCATTGTCCGCGTAACGCTGCACGGCGGCGAGCCGGTCATCGCCGGTGTAATAGTGCTTTTCAGCCACCTGGTTGCTCACGCCCAGGCCGTTGACGTACGCGGGCGTCGTGAGGCGACTCAACGTGGCGAGGTTCGTCCCGCTGAACGATTGCGTCAGGGCTTCGTTCGTCTGGGTCTGCGTCGGCGACGCCGGGAGAATCGCCTGTCGGCTCACGAGTCGGCCGCCACCGGACGGCGCGTACGAACTCACCGACGGTGCGTCATTCGTGCCGGCCGAGGACCGCACGCGTGAATAGAGTACGTTCCCGAACGCATCGTTCCTGAACTCTTCCGTTCCGAACGCGCCGTCGTCGCGCACTTCGTCACGCGCGAGCACAGCACCGAGTCCGTCATAACCAAACGTCACAGTTTGAGCGGGATGATTGAGCCCCGCCGTGCGCACGGTCGTGACTTTACCGCGCAGATCATACTCGATCGAATCTTCGTGAATCACGGACACCGTCGAGTTAGCGCGCATCCGAACGCGGTGCGTCAGCTGGCCGTCATCGTCGTATGACAGTTTGTCCCAGATCCCGGCTGTGCCGGCGCCGGCGGGGGCGACAACAAGGGAGTCCTGTCGCGATGCGGCGTCGTACGTGAGATGATAGGTGTTGCCGAGTGGGTCGGTAACGGAGTCGAGGGCGCCGAACGGTGTGTAGCTGTACCGCGTCACCCCGCGCTGCCACGCCATGTCCGACCGGCGATCGTCCGCGTCGTAGCTGAAGCTGTATGTGCTCGACGAGCCGTCGACGCGCGGATCGTTGACCGTTCCGATCGTCGCGGTTTCGCTGAGCAGCATTCCATTCGGCGCGTACGTCCGACCAATGCGCGCTGCGCGGTTGTCGGCGCGCACCACATTCCCCATCTCGTCGTAGGCGAACGTTGCGGTGTCGCCTGCTACGTGCAGCCCGGTCCCTTTGTTTGGGAAGTACGGAAAGACCATAAAGCATCCGTCGCCGAGTTGCGCGGTCGGATCGGAGATCGGGCCAACGGGGAATCCGCCGCAGGTCGTCCGTTCGTAATCTCGGCCGGACACGATCCGAGCGACCGGACGATTCATTGCGTCAAACGTCGTCGTCGCGGATCCGCCACCGGGGTATCCAAGCGCGACCACATTGCCGGCGGCATCGTAAGTGAACGTCTTCGTACCGTTCCCTGTGACCTGGCTGTAGACTCGATTGGCCGCGTCATACAGCGAGGTGCTCACTGTGCTCGCGTCGCTGCTGCTGCCCTCACTCACAGCAGACACATTCACGACGTTGCCTTCAGCGTCGTATGAATTGGTCGTCGAAAGCACGAGCACAGGAACGGCGGCAGTGTCCGGCGCCCGACCACTCTGCACCGCATACTGGAGCGCGGGACCGACAGCGCGCGTCGCCAGCACCCGATCCATCACGTCATAGCTGATCGACTGCGTCGCGGGCGCCGAGAGGGCCGTGCTCGTAGGCGAAGTCACGAGCGTGTCGCGACCGATCGCATCACGCAAATGCCGAGTGACGGCGCCACGAGGCGAAGTTGTGTGCTCGACGTTGCCGAAGCGCGGATCGTATGTCACCGAGTCGCTCGCGGAGGCGCTCGGTTGAGTGACGGTGGCAACGAGCCTCGTTGCCGGATCGTATGTGAACGCGACGCGGCTCATCGGGCCGCGCGCATCCTGCTCCCAGAGACGGTCGCCGGTATTTGGATCGATGCCGATGACCGTGCTGTCGCCAGCCGGCGGCACAATGCGCTCGACCATGTCCCACTTGGCATTCCAGACGTACCGCGTCGAATCGAGGCTGGCGGCCGCGCGGCCACCAACATCGATCGACGTGAGCACGTGCGCGTCCGTCGAGTCGTAGCGCGACTGCGTCACGTGGCCGTTCGCCGCTATCACCCTGGTGACGAGGAACGGCCAATGTGCATCGTTTCGTTCGAGCGTGGTGGTGTGACCGTAGGCATCAGCAACCGATGTCACCGCGCCAAACTGATTCACGGCAAAGGTTGTGACGTCACTGCTGTCGGTGCGCGGGCCGTCATAGGTCGTCCGCACGGTTGCCGACGTCGTCGCCTCGCCAAGCCCACTCGCTTCACTGGCGGCAAAGGTGCGGACGATGCTGAGCGCAGTCGGGCTCGACGTATCGAGCCGGCTCCGCGCCAACGTGCCGCCACCGAGCGAATCGTATGAGAAGATCGTCGCGTAGCCGCGCCGGTCCGAACGGCTCGCGACCCTTCTTTGCGCGTCGAGGCCGATGGTGATGTGCGTCGTATCAGGTCCGGCGATGGTCCAACTTCCGCCGCCGTAATTCAGGGTGACCGCGCGGGGCATGCCATCGATCGGTGGCGCGCTCACCGAAAGCGATTGCGTGACGCCCACCCCATCAATCGTTGGCGCGAACGTGTACGTGCGTTCGCTCGATGTCGCATTCGAGCCGGCGGGCACCGGAAGTGTGATCGTCGCAAGTGCGCCGTTGGCGTACCCAAACAGGGTGCGATGCCCCAAACGATTGACGGTCGCAATGTGCCGGAACGCGCCGTCGAATTCCGTGTAGGCGCCGTTGCCAAGATGTCGCATCCAATGCTTCGACACGGGATCCGTGGTCAACGAATCAACCCCGTCGAGCGCTGGCTGCACGGTCCATGTGGCGGAATCCGCCGATGATTGCGTGTACAGACGGGTGCTTCCGTCACCGCCAATCCACAGCAGTTGCGTGCTCGTATATGGAACGAGCTGCTCCAACCCGTCGAGCCACCAACCGGGGCCAAATGGACTCGTCGCACGATTCACAATCGCGACGGTGCCTTCATCCTGCTGCTGTTGCACCGTCGATTGCCCAACCGGGTCCAGCGCAAACCGATAGTGATACGCGCCACTCGGCAGGCCAAGGTCGCGAACGTTGACCGGCACGACAATGCGATGCGGTTGGCCATCGCTCCAGTGCGGATCCCACGCGATGGTGCGGGCGACGCCGGGCTTGTCGGCGATGAAGACGTGCGCGGTGAGCACGGAAGGCTCATCGCCCGACGCCACCGAAACGTCCGCGGCAAAGAGCACGATGCCGGATTGCTGCCGACTTTCGTACATCAGCACCGGAGCCCACGGCTTGTTCATGGTCGTAGTTACGGGCAGCTGATGGACGATCCGCAGATCGCCACACTCGTACGCCGCCGCATCCCCCGCGGCGATCGTCAGGCAATTGCCACGATCGATGCTGGTGCCGGGGTTGGCGTCATGCGCGTTGACGCTGAGATCCGCCGCGGTTGCCGTAGAGATGGCGACCGTTCCTGTGTCGGCAAGCTCGCCGGATTTTGCCCAGAGCCGGATGGCCCCCTCGAGACCGGCGCTCTGCGACGCGACGCTGTCCAGCACCGAGTAACTCTGATTCGCACCAAGCAGACCAGTGGAACCGGATTGGGGACTGGCGCACGTGATGGCCGCGCCCGTGCAAATCGTGCCGTAGTCGAAAGCGGCGGGAATGGTTCCGCTGTTCGTGATCGAGAAACGCTGCACGATGATCCGGTTCGGATTGACCGTTAGCGCTTCGCTCCTCGGTGTCACTACGACCGCGGCAAAATCGCCGGCTCGTCTGACCGTGACAGTACCGGTATCGTGTACGGCAATCGCGTCCGACGCACCGTCGAACGCAACCCGAATCGGCGTCGGCGCGCCGCCGCGCAGCTGCAAATCGATCAATACATTCGTCCCCTGCCCTGGGAGAATGGACAGGTCTACACCGACAGGACCGCCGGATTGGTTCGGCGCGCAGCCCGCAACGGCGGTGCTCGACGACACAGTGCAAATCAGCGTGGCGCGACCGTACAGGCCGACGTTGCCAGTGTTCGTCACCGCGAAGCTGACCTGCGTCGCATTCAACCCGGCGTCGGCGATATATGTGCCGGTTTTTGGCGTGACGGCTACGCGCGGCTGCGGCGTGCGCGTATAGAATGTCGCGGTGGCCGAGCCGCTGAGCGTCACTCCGGCGGTGGAGATGTAGTCGGCGGTCAGCGTATACGTTCCGGTAACGCCATCTCCTGTCGGCGCTTTCACGAATAGCGTTACCACCGTCGTTTGACCGGCATCGACCGAAATAGCGGCGGGCGTCGTAAACCACTCGGGAAGACCAAAACCGCCGGTGGCGTTGGCGTGCAATCCGTAGGTGACCGGCTCGCTGCCGGGATTGTAGAGCGAGAACGACGCGCTCGTGACGTACGTCGGTTCAACAGGCGACGGTGTTGTCGGCACCGTCAACGTTGGCGCAAGCTCGAGCGCCGGCGACACGACGATCTTTCGCCCAGTATCGGCAATCGATGCTCCGGTAGGCGCGGTGAACCTGGCAATCAGCGATACGGTGTCGCGCACGCCGACCACACTGGGACCGCCATAACTCACCACGACCGCCGCGCTCGCGCCCGGGGCGAGCGACAACACACTCGGCGAGGCGATACAATTCACAACGCCGCGGCAGGAGGGTGTAAGTGAGTAGGCTGATGGGTACGAGCCGGCGTTCGCAACAACAAACGTGTCCGCGGCGACAGTGTTTACCGCAACGCTGTGCGAACCAGTCTTCGGTGTCACAGCGGGGCGCTGAAGGGCGATGTCCACTACGCGCGTGATCGTCACGGAATCGACTACGGTGTGGCCCGCCCGATCGACGGCGGTGACCACGGCACTGTGCGCCCATGGATCGATCGGCAAGTTGATCCACGAGGATATACGTGCGTCGTGGCATCCAGATACCGACGCGGCCACCCAGTTGTCAGGCAGCACCGCGCCCTGCCAAACGACTGTGCGCTGCGTGATGTCGTCGTCTGGATCGCACCAGTTGACGACCAGATTAACCGCCGACGCGGTGACCGTAGAGCCGTTAGCCGGGGAAATGGCTACCTGTGGCGGCAACATCGGCGCCACCGTCGCCACGAACTGCTGGCTGGTCGTGGTGCTGGTGACGGCGCCGGAGTACGACACGTCCATTTCGACATAGGTGTGCATGCCGACGAATGATCCCGTCAGGTACGTGACGGGCACAGCCACCGTGGCGCCGGCAGCTACGGTGATCGTGGGCGCCGGCGTGGTCACGTTGCATGTGCGGAGATCATTGGCGTCGAGCCGACACCAGACTGACAGCGAGTACGCGGCACTGTTCCAGGCGTTGTTCGTCACGAGGAAGGTGTCAACTGCCGAACGAGCCACCGGCACGCTAGGCGTAGCATGCAGAGCCGTAACCATCGGACGATGATCGTACGAATCGTCGTAGCTGTAGGTCTGTTCCGTGACCGACGTGTGCACACCGTCCGACACCGTCGCGACGACGTGATTGTCGCCCGGCAGGAAAGGGAGCGTGTACGTGGCGTGTTTAGAGCTGTAGTACGGGGTGCTCGTTGGTACGATCGAGTTGGCGGCAATCGACGTTCCGTTGAGCGTCAGCGTTGGATCCCCGACCACGCTCTCCCAGTCGCCGACATCCACCGAGACACTTGTATTCCTCGTCGTGATCGCCGACGCCGAGGGGCTGATGCTAATCCCCGGCGCGTAGACGTCGATAGCCGAGATGGTCTGCGTTGCCGTGTCGGCCCGAACGACGCCGCCGCTCGCGGGCGCCGTTGCGATGACGCGAATTGCCGACGACGTTCCCGGCGCACCGGTAGTGAAATACAGCGGGACGTACCCGTAGCCGTTGTGGCCAATCGTCAGACTCGTGACCGGCGTCGAACACGCCGCCCAGGCACCGCAATCGAGGCTGATCGAGAATGATGCCCCCGCCGTTCCAGTATTGTAGAGCGTCGCCATCCCCATGCCGCTCATGCGAGCGTCCAGAGTGATGCTGGTCGTCTTGGGATTGAACGCCGGCACGTATGTCGGATCGACAGTCACGTTCATCGAAGCGCTCGCGCCAACCACAGCGCCCGTCGCCGATTGGTGTTGCGCCGAAAGCACGACGATGTCCATGCCGGCGAGGTAGGACGTGGAATACGCCACGTGAATTGGCAGGCTCTGGCCCGCACCCACGTACACGTAGTCACTCGGTATGGAGCAGGCGGTGATTGCCCATTCCGGCGTATCGCACCGCAGAGTGAGCTGATATCCGGCGGTCACCGGACCGGGATTATGGATGACGAAATCGTCGACGTTATACGTGCCCGGCGGAACATGCTTTGAGGATGTGGGCGCCGATATGGATGGCGTGACCTCGGACGCCCCGTCGTATTGAAACGACCACGGCGCCGTCACCGAGTGCGCGCCGTCGCTGATGCTGGCGCTGACGGTGTTGACCCCGGGATGGATCGGCGCGTTGGAAAACTCGGCGTGCGATGCATTGGCGCAGCCAGCCACGGACGTCGCATAGTACGATGACGGCGACACGGAACTGCCGTTCAGCAGGAAGCCGGGCGCACTCAGCGCCCCGTCCGCATCGCAGAAGTCAACGGAGTAGCCGCGCGCGTACGACGTGAGCGTTCCGCCCGGGGAAAAAGCAATGGTCGGCGCGACCTGATCGATGGCCGTCACGACGATGCTTCCGGCGTCACTTAACGCTCCGGGGCCAGTATATGTCGCCGTCAACCCAATCGTTGCCGACGCGGCGTGCAGAGCCGGCACAACGTACGTGACCGTCGCCGTCCCTGAGCTGTTCCCGCCGATGCCAATGGAAGACGGCGACGCCGAGCAGCCGCCGGCGCTGAAGCTGCCGCAACTTGGCGTGAGGGTATATGTGGCTGTGCCATTGCCGGCGTTGGCAATCGTGAACGTTTCGCTGCGCGTCGCCCACGATTGCACGCTGATAGCCGTCTGCTTCGGCGTGACTGTCGGTTGTGGAGGACGGACGAGCTCCACCGTCCTCGCTGGAATATTGATCGCGAAATACCCGGTATCCGGCGGCGCGAGCGACGACGCATTCAAGACCACCATCACAGTGTCCTGCATGCGCATCATCGGGCTGCGACCCAGCCGGAGATAAAACCAACCGGTGCCGCCTGCAGCTACCGTGTTCCAGATCTGCGCCGACAGACACGGCTCGGGAGAGTATTCCGGTCCGTACCCGCCAAACGTGACGTCGTATGGGAGGTAACTCTTGCAGTCGTATTGCACGATGTGCGGAGTGAGCTCCCAAATGGAGTTGTTCTTGACATTGATGACGATCGACACCCAGTCGAAGTCGTCGTCGGAATGCTCGCCGTCCCAACTGACGCTGGTAATCGCCATCGGCTTTGTTTGCGCTTGGGCGTCACGTCTGCCGATGACGGCGAGACATATCACTAGACCGAAACGCAACGGCATAACAACTCGGCTGGCGTTGCGCGAAACAGACGACAGGACGGAGAGAAGGCAGGCAAGCACGAGACGGTCTCCGAAGGCTGGGAGGAGGGGGTGTTCGCCGCTCCAAAAGCAAAGCCTGAACCAGTTTCGTCGGCTCGCGCAACCACAACTACATCAATACTTTAACTAGTATTTAGATATTTTCGACACCGGTCCGTTTCGCCTTCTTTCGCGCGCCGTCGCGCGAATAGCCGCCTGCGGTCGCGACTATCTGGCTAGGTCCCGGCCGCTCGCCCGCGCGCGCGCAAACCCGGGGACGCACATCGCCGGCGGCAGCACAATGCCCAAGCGCTTCAATCGCCGGTACAATGTCGACCGATGCACGCCAAGATCCGCGGCCACTCGCTCGGCGTTCCAATCGGCGACGTCGAGCAATCGGGTCACGCGCTGCCGCTCCACGGTCAGCCAATCACTCGACGCGCTCTGCTCCGCGCGTTCCACGCGTTCCGGCGCCCGACGCGACCGGTGGGCGAGCGCGGTCGAGATCGCGTCGGCGTCAAGCACCGTGCGCGAAAACACCAGCGCGGCGTCAACCACCTGCTTGAGCTCCCGAACGTTCCCGCTCCATGCGCGGTCTTCCAACAACCGACGCGCACCGACGGTCACCGGCACGCCGCGCGCAAAATGCTCGGCGAGCATCGAAATGTCCTCCACTCGCTCGGCGAGCGGCGGCACCGCGAGTACGATTCCGCTTAATCGGTGTGCGAGGTCGGATCGCAGTCGGCCGGCGGCGACAAGATCCTCCACGTGCTCGTTCGTCGCGGCGATCGTCCGGAAATCACTCTGCGCATCGCGAGAAGCGCCGATGGGTCGGAACACCCCGCTCTCCAACGCGCGCAATAGCTTGGCCTGCATTGGTGCGCCCAGTCCGCCAATCTCATCGAAGAACGCGCTACCGCCGTTGGCCTCGCGGAGAAACCCGAGGCTCTCGCCAAGCGCGCCGGTATACGCGCCCCGCACATGGCCGAACAGCGCGTCCTCAAACATCGTCTCGCCAACGGCGCAAACGTTGAACGCGACGAACGCGCCGTCGCGACCGCTCTCGCGATGCAGCATCGCCGCCACGAGTTCCTTTCCAGTGCCGGTGTCGCCCTCGATGAGCACGGCGATTCGCGCCGGCGCCACCGCTCGTATCAATCGGCGCAGCTCTCTGATCGGCGCTGACTCGCCAACTAAGTTCACCGAACCGTGCGTCATGGGACGCCTCGCTTTGCCCGCTCGTGCAACGGGTCCGTCAACCGTTTTGCATCGTCGTCGTTGCGAATCACGTGCGGCGTGAGAAAGATGAACAGTTCCGTTTCGGCGCTTGTTCTCGATTGGCTGCCAAACAAGCCGCCAATGAACGGAATGCGCGAAAGTATCGGAATGCCGCTGGTCTGCACATCGTGCTGGCTGTCCGTGAGCCCGCCTAGTACGATGGTCTGACCATCGTGCACGAGCAGATCCGTCTTCACCGAGCGGGTAGAGATGACCGGAGCGTTGAACGCGGTTTCGGTGGTCGCCGAGCTCACTTCCTGTGTGACACTCAGTTGAACCGTTCCGTCAACGCTGATGTTCGGCCGCACGTTCAGCTTCGTGCCAACGTCCTTGTATTGCACCACCTGATCCTGAACGCCATTCTCGGTCGGTAGTGTGCGCGCCACTTGCACGAACGGGCGCTGGCTCCCGACAACGACTTCCGCTGGCTCGTCGTTTGCCGCGAGGATCACGGGCCGGCTGACGATCTTCACGTCGCCGCGACCGGCCGCGGCCCGAATGGTGGCGTTGAGGTCGAAGCCGCCGGCGCCCATCACCTTGAGAGTGAAATCTCCCAGTCCGGCAGACCCTGGCGACAACGCGCCGCCCACGGTCGTGTTCTGAGTATTGTCTACATGCGTGTCCTTGATCGACGCGTCAACGCCGAGGCTGAAGCTGCGATCGCGGAGCGCCTCCACGATAAGCACTTCGATGAGCACTTGTGGAGGTCGCACGTCCAGTTGCTGCACCGCGGCCTGTATCAGCTCGAAGTCGGCGCGATTCGCGCGGATCAGCAAACTATTTCCGTGCGCGTCGGCGACGATCGTGAGGTCACCAGTCAGCGTAGCCGTGCGGCCCGCCGCCCCCGGAACGCTCTGCGGCAACGGCGCATCCGCTGGAGGAATCTGGTTGGCCCGCAACTCGTCGCCCAGTGTTGGCGCGCGGCCACTGCCAAACGTGGCGCCTTGCGACGGCGTCGCGCGGCCGAACAGTGTGTTAACCGTTGCGGCGACATCAGCCGCGCGCGCGTGACGGAGCGCGATGACGAACAACTCAGGCGCTCCTGGCGGCCGCTTCGATTCACCCGACGCCTGGCCCATGACCAATTGCGACGCCGCGTTCGCCGCGGGCCGCACCGGCTCCCTGGGCCTTGCCCGGTAGGTTCCGCTCGCCGAATCCTCCACAAGGTCATAGCCCTGTGCGTCGAGCAACCCGCGCAACAGCCGCGGCACGTCCGCCCGCGCCACGGGACGCGGTGTCTCGAGACTCACCTGCGGTCCCACCGCCGGTCCGCTGAAGATCACGGGCTTGTCGAGATACTGCTGAATGATCTGCACCGCCGACCGCAACTCCGTGGAGACGATTCGCAGCGTAACGCTGTCCGGCGCTCTGGCCGCCGGCGACGATTGACCGCCGAGTGCGCGCGCGCAGATCGCGGCAATCGAAAGGGCTCGCCAAAACAAGGAGATCGTCACGTGCGCCTCCGAAAGCTGAGAACCCACGTGGTATCTGGTCCTTGGATGATGATGCTGTCGCGCGTCACGCTGCGCACAGTGAGTTTGTCGAATGCCAGCCCACTGCGCACGATGGTGCCGGGCGGCTGTCCGGGAATGCCGTCGACGATCGCCTGCCAGGGCGGACCGCCGACGATTGCCTTGAGGATGAGCTGCGGCCGCAGCTGAGCCGCACTCAGACTTGGCGCACCGGGCAGTGCGTCAACAGACGGATCGTAGCGCACCGACGCGGGCTCGTTTGACAGTCGGAATGGATCGTTCGACGTGATGGTGCTCTCGAAATCGTCGAGCACGGAGTCCGGTACGTTGCTCAGCGGACGCAGTACAGCGGCAATCCCGAATGACCGCGCTGTCGCTGCGGGAAGGGCGTGTCGCCACCGATACGCGGCGACGACACCGAATGACATGAGCGCGCCAGCGAGCAGCGCGGCGTGAGTTCTGCTGGTCATTTGTGCACGGCGGGTCGAATGAGACTGAGGCCTTCGATCAGCATGTCGATGCGCAACGCCTCCGGTTTGGAGGCTGGCGCCCCAGGCTCGGACTGTGTGATTGCCAGCTCGCGCACCGCGAGCAAGCGCTCTCCGCCTTCAACGGCGCGCATAAATGCGGCGAGCCCCGCTACGTCGGCAACACCGGTAATCCGTATGGCGACGCGCGTGAGGCCCGGCCGAGTGGTTGTGTCGGTCCGCATCTGCAGCGCACCGATCTTTACCTGTGCGTCATCCGCGATGTCCTCGAGCACCGACGCCAGGCTCGCTGTCGCGACGGCCGCCGAGCTGCCAACGATCAACGATGAATCGAGATCCGCC
Source organism: Gemmatimonadaceae bacterium (assembly GCA_041690755.1). GTDB lineage: Bacteria > Gemmatimonadota > Gemmatimonadetes > Gemmatimonadales > Gemmatimonadaceae > JAQBQB01. Next base: position 72,641 of record JBEPWA010000013.1, read on the forward strand.
AGTCGCTCGTTCCGGCACCGCAAACTGTCGCGCAATGCGGGCAACAGGCGGGTGGCGCGGCGGGCGAGCGCGAGCTGCTCCACCACCGTGCCGGCGTCGGCTTGGCGCGCGTCATTCCAGCGGCGAACCGCGGGAATACCGCGCGCGACCGCCGCCAGCGCGGCAATCAACACTGCTCCGAGCACCAGCGTACGCCGGTCGCGCACGGTGATTGCCGCCATTCCGGTCACCGCCGACTCGACGACGCATGCGAAATACTGATTGCCCGGGCAGCGGCGCGCGGACGCTGGAATCGGAATGCGGCTCGCTCCACGCGCGCACCGGCAACCATCTCTCGTGTCACCGACCCAACGATGCGCGGCCCGATCATCTGCTCGATCGAGCCCAGTTCGCTGAGTACGTCGGTCACGTGCGGCGACATCGCAACGAAACTGCCTTCCGCAGAATCGACTCGCAGGGTCATGATCGCCGTGGACTCCGGCAGTGCTTGCGTGAGCTCGGCGAGCAGACGGGTCAACTGCCCTCGGCTCGCCGCAAACTGCGCCACGTTCTCGAGTAGCAGCGTCGTGCGCCGGAGCTCGGCTTCGGTTCGCGCGGTTTCCATTGCGGGATCAGGCGCGCCGATGTGTGATGTTGCCGATCGTCGCGCGAACAGGGACGCGTGGAGCCCAGGCGCGGCTAGCGTGAGCGCACCGGCAACGGCGAGCGACGACAGCGCGAGCGTTAGGCGTGTTCGGCGCGCGACCTTCGCGGCGGCAAGTGACGACTCCGGTTTCCATGCCAGCGGTTCTCGCCGCGCCGACAATGCCGCGGCATAAGCGCCGAGGTAGCCCAGCGCGTCGTCCTCGAGCGTCGCGAGCGCCTCGGGAATTGCTGGCGTGCTCCCCGGCTCAACCGTTCGGCGCAAATCGCGCAACTGTCCGCGCTCCGTGCGGAGAAGCGTTCGCGTCAGCCCGTCTTCGATAAATATCGACGTCGATGGGTATAGCCTCGCCAGCACACAGGCGGTCGGCACCAGATACGAGGCACGGAGCCCGCATCGCGCTGCGCCTGCCGCCACGGCGTCAACGACACCCTGGTCGAACGCGGCGCTCCACTGCTCGCCGTCGCTCGCGCGATGCACGTCGGGGATCGCGACCGCGGAGGCCGTGCGCAGGAACATCAATCCCGCATTCTCTCGCACCAGCTGGGTCATCTGCGATCGCGCTTTGAGCGCCGGCAGTCCACTTAGCCGCTTAACCTGCGCCCGCGCGAAGCACACGGCCACGATGAGCCTCGGACGGAATCCACGGCGCGTGGGCGCCGCGGCGAGGAGACCATATACGACGTCCGCCAAAGCGGCGGGATCGGCGAGTGTAGCTACGGCGTGCCACGTCAACGCACCCGAGTCGAGCTGCACCGCGCGCACCTCGCCGGCGCGAACTTCCAATCCGATGCGCGCCCTCACCGAACGCTCCGCATCTGAAGCACTGTCGCGCGCCGCCCGAGGCGCGACACGCGCCATTGCTGCACTTCGGCAATCGGCGGCAACCCGCTCGCCGCGCGGGATCGTATGACCCACGCGTCGGGATCGGGCGTCGTCAGCCGCACCGCATCGGGGTATCGCGCCATCAACGAGTCCGCTCCGGCAACCGACACAGCGTCGAGCACATCGAGCAACGACGCGAACGGCACGCCGGATTGCTGGCGCGCGACGATTGCGTCAGCCGCCTCCGCGCTAACTCCGGGAACGGTATGCAGTACCGCAGCGGACGCCGTCGCAAGCGACACACGGCCCGGTTCGGCAGAGACCAGTGTGTCGAAACGCGCGAAGTCGCCGAACCCACGAACTTGCGCCAGTTGCCTGGAATCGACGAGCGGCTCATTGCGCCAGTCGTCGAACGCACGAGCCATGTCCTGCGCCGCGTCGCCATACCCGAGCTCTGTCGCGAGGTTTGCGATCATTTCACTGGTCGCGGCGTTCAGGTCGATGCGTGTGCCTGCTGCCTCGAGTGTCACGTCGCAGCCGGCGATCAACTCCGATCCCGCAACCGTGCGCCCGAGCGTCCGCCACGCCACCGTCACGGCCTCGCTACTCGGCGCGTCGGCGAGAGCCGCGTCGATGGCGGCCTGCGCTCGCCGCGCGCACGCCATCGCACGCCAATGAGCACGCTCCAGCCCAACCCGATTTCGCCCCGCGTCAACGGCGGTGCGGCCAGCCAGCGCAGCCGCCATCGCGGCGACGGATGCAACGGACAGAATCCACAGCATGGTCAGCATCGTGAAGCCCGCTCTCGCTCGCGCGCGCGGCTCACTCACGGGACGGTCCAACGGGGAACACCACGGTGTCCGCGGCGCCGATGATCGCCAGCGCCGACGGAAGCGTTGCGCTCGTGGCCCAGCTCGCGACCCATGCCGAGTCGCGCGAGGCGGCGTCAAAGAACCTGAACACCATGCCGCCTGCGCGACGACGCACAGCGAACTGCTCGCCGCCGTCGAATTGCGCCATGACGATGGTGCTGTCGTCGATGCTGTCGATTGCCAGCGTTACGTGACACGTCTCGGACCAGCCGCGCGGAACGGAACAGCGCGTGAAGTAGTCGAGACTGTGCGCGTCGCCGCGGAACGGCTTTGTCGAGTCGAACGACGGCAACGCTTCGCGCAGCAACCGCCGCGTGATGCCATATGCATTCGCTTCATACGACTGCGCCCAACGCTCGCGCGCGATTCGCCCAGCGCTGTCGGTGATCTGATCGAGCAGCAACGCGCCGCCAAGCAGTACGATGCCGGCAATCCCGAGTGCGATGATCACCTCGAGCAGCGTCATGCCAAATCGACGGCTACGGTTCGTCATCTGTCGTATCTGGCCGGTAGATGGTGGTGACGAGGAGTGGCGCGCTCGTGTCGGTGGGCGCGACGGATACGTCGAATAGCGACGACCCCACCGCCGTCACCACCAGGGTCCAGCCGGCGAACGATGTGCGTCCCTCCCGGGCGACGAGGTCTGAGCGGCTGAGCAGGACGAGCCGCTCCAACCGGTCCGACGCCTCGCGCGTAATTCGCTCGCTAGTCCGGACGCTGCGCATGGAATGTTCGGTCTGCCCGAGCAGAGTGATAAGCGCCACGCCAGCCGTCGCCAGCATGACTGTGGCGATCAGCGCCTCGATGATCGCGCTTCCAGATCGACGGCGGTCAGCGCGCATTGGCTGGCCGCCCGGTGAGTGCATCGATGTGAAATGCTGAATCGGCTATCACGCTTCCGTCGGGGTAGACGGTCGCGTTGCCAACGCCGCCAAGGCTCTCAACGGAGAACGAGATCGTGCGTCCCTGGTCGATCGCAACTCGCAGCGACTCCGAAGCGATTGTTGTGGGATCATTCGGCGACGGATGTTCTATGCGGCGGACGCCGAGCGTCGTGAGGGAGGTGATCGCCGAAAGGACGACGAGCGTCACCAGCAACTCGGCCAGCGTCACTCCGCGGCGCTGGCGCGTCATGTCGGCGGCCGGACGCTGTAGATCGCCTGGAGGAGCGCTGCGGCAATGAGCGCCACAACCGAGGCGAACGTCAGCAGCAGCATCGGCTCGAGCATGCGCACGGCTGCGCGCACCACTCGGTCGGCTCGCTGCTGCTCGATCCGCGCGGCGTGCGAGAGCATGGAGGACAACCGGCCGGACTCCTCGCCGGCGCGAATCAATCGCACCGCGGCGGGCGTCGCGGCCGCCGTCGCATCGAGCGAGTGCGACAGACTCTGGCCCGCCATGACACGCGTTCGCGCCTCGAGAACTCTAAATTCCAACTCGCCGTCGGCCGTGGCGCGCCCCGCGTAGACCAGCGCTCCACCGATGCCGACTCCGCTCTCGAGCAGCGCCGCCAACGAGTGGGCCATGCGTGCCGTTGCGGACGCGCGCCGCATTGGACCGATGAGCGGCACCGCCAGCAAGAGCCGGTGCCAGTTGCGCCGGCCGTCACTGGTGGACGTCCATGCCCGCCACGAAGCGAATGCGGCAAGCCCTACAATCACCGCCGGCACCAGCGCCGCGCGCGCTCCGCTCGAGAGCCCAATCACGATGCGAGTTGACGCAGGCAGCGCCTGCCCAAGATCCGCCAGGATCCTGGCGAACCGCGGCAGCACCACGGTCATCAGCACCGTCACCGCCAACACGCCGGCAACGCCAACTACCGCCGGATACGCCAGCGCCGCGCGGACAGCAGCCTGCGTTTCGGCCGCGCCATCGGTGAGATCGGCGGCTCGGCGAACGGCCGGTGCAATTCCGCCGCCCGCCTCGCCGGCCTGCGCAATTCCAATCACGAGGGCCGGAATCTCGATCGGTGCATCGTGCAACGCGCCGGCAAGGCTCTGGCCCTCACGCACGGATTGCCGGATTGCTGGAAGCGCAACTTTCCAACTCTTTGGCGCGAGCGCTTCAAATGCATGCAGGGCTCGGCCTACGGGAAGCCCTGCTTCGAGCAGGTCGCCGAGTATGCGAAGGCCAAGGGCGAGATCCGCGGCCGACAAGGGCTCGCGCCTTGTGCGGCGGGGCCCGTCCGCGGCAATCGAGAGTACGTACAACCCGCGCGTCGATAGCATCGCACGCGCTCCATCACTCGACTCGGCGTCCACCAGGCCGCGTTCGATATGCCCATCCATCGACGCAGCTCGAAATGCGAATATGGTTTGCATGTGGCGCGTTATTGCGAGACAGGCCCGTTCCACGACGTGAGATCCGCGTCCTCCCCATCCCCACCAGGTCGGCCATCCTTGCCAAGCGAGTAGAGATCGTACGATCCCGGGTTGGCCACACCCGGCGCGACGTATACGTACGCGCGCCCCCACGGGTCGAGCGAAATGACCTGCCGCAGATACGGGCCCTTCCAGTTCGCCGGCGGATTGCCCGCAATCGGCACGGTGCGCAACGACTCGATTCCCTGCTCCGACGTGGGAAATGCTTCGTTGTCGAGGCGATACGCATCCAGCGCCAGCGAGAGGATTTGAATTTGACTTTTGGCCGTGTTGCGTCGCGCATCACCGATGTTGCTGAACAGCGACGGCGCAACAATCGCGGCGAGCGTCGCGATGATCGCGATCGTCACCAGCAGCTCGATCAGCGTAAAGCCATGCGGTGTGGAGTGGCCGCCGCGGCGACAACGCTCACGCTCAGTCCTGAACGACACGGGCAACCTCCTCGACTGTGGTGAGTCCTGCTTCGACTTTCTGCCATCCGTCGGACCGTAGCGGCACCAGTCCGCCGCTTAGGGCGAGAGATCGCAATTGCGCACGAGACCCGCGCGCCGCAATCGCGTCGCGAATGTCGTCCGTGACAACGAGCAGCTCGAAGATTCCCACGCGACCGCGAAAGCCCGTGCCGCGGCACTCGGCGCAACCGGAGCCGCGAACGAAGCGCCTGCGCTCCACTGTTTGGCCGGCCACCGAGGCAACTGTCTCAGGGTTCGGCTCGTATTCTTCGCAACACGCCGTACACACGCGCCGCACCAGTCGCTGCGCGAGCACGCCCTCGAGCGTTGCGGACACGAGGTAGTCTGGAATTCCCAGATCGAGCAGCCGCGGAATCGCGCTAACCGCATCGTTTGTGTGCAGTGTGCTGAACACCAGGTGGCCGGTCATCGCCGCCTGCACCGAGATCTCCGCCGTCTCCTGATCGCGCATCTCGCCGATCATCACAACGTCCGGATCCTGTCGCAGAATTGCCCGCAACGCGCCGCCGAACGTCACGCCGGCCTGCCGATGCACCGGCATTTGGGTCACGCCGGCGAGCTGATATTCGATCGGATCCTCCACGGTGATGATCTTTTCCGTGGACGCATTCCGCCGCTGCAACGCCGCGTACAGCGTCGTAGTCTTTCCGCTACCCGTGGGGCCAGTGACGAGAATCATTCCATGCGGGCGCGCTGAGAGTTGCGTCATCACGTCGAGCACACGCGGCGACATCCCAAGATCGTTCAACGTTACCGGCCGCCCGCCGTGATCGAGCAACCGCAACACCACGCTCTCGCCGAACATCGTGGGAATGGTCGAGACGCGCAGGTCCAGCTCGCGCGCCTCCAACCGCACGCGAATGCGTCCGTCCTGCGGCCGCCTGCGCTCGGCGATATCGAGCTCCGCCAGCAGCTTGATGCGCGACACCACGGCGTGATGCAGATGGCCGGGCGGCTCCGGTGCCGGTACGAGTACGCCGTCGACACGGAACCGGCTGGCGAGTCCGCTACGTGTTGCCTCGAGATGAATGTCGCTCGCGCCGGCGTCGTAGGCGTCGCGCACGAGCAGATTGACATACCGAATGACCGGCGGCTGATTCGCCAGGTCACGCACGTCGGTGGCCAGGTCGTCGGAATTCGTGTCTACGCGCGCCAGTTCAACCGTACGCTCGGCGCGGGTCGTCAGTCGTTCGACCAAACGCTCGAGCTCAGCGCGCGACACGACTTCGAGCACAATCGGACGCTGGTAGACGAAGGCGATGTCGTCGGCGCCGGCCAGGATCGCGTCGTCGGTCGCGGCCACGACCAACAGACCGTCGTCCATCAGCTGCTTGGGACAGACGCGATGATGCAACAAATAGTCGCGCGTCAACCCGTCGGCGAGCGCGAGCGGCTCCTCTGAGACAAAGGCTGTAGTCATGGCAATTCGTCGTCGCGGTGATCAACACGCCCAGTGAAACGACGCACCGGCTCGCACGAGCGCGGCGTTGGCGGCCGCACAGGCAGTTCGAGCGCGCTTCGTTGGCAGCAGCGGCGGCAACGGCAACTCGTCCACATCAGTTACGTCGGCCGCCTTGAGCCGTACGACCTCGACGCCGGGAAATGCATCGCCGGATTCCGCCGCCTTGGCGACGACGTACTTCAAATGCTCGGCGGCGATCGTCGACGACGTGCTCCGGATTACGACGTGTTCGACGTTGTCGCTCGCCGGCGCGGGCGGTTCATGCAGGCGGCGCTCGACGGCTCCGCGTGCTTCGGCAAAGCGTGCCGCGTTGATCGAGGCGCAGTACGAGATCGTCCCGGTTCCGTCGTCGTCGTATCGCCGCACGCCGGTGGTGACGACTCGCTTGATCGTGTAGGGCGCCGACGTCGATAGGATCGTCGTGATGGCCGCGTAGCAGCTCGGGGCGCTTGCCGGAGTGGTGTTGATGCGACCCCAGGCGACGCTCGCCGACAACAGGGCGATGACGGCGGCGTTCGCATGCAGCGAGCCGCTGCGCATGAAGAACTGTCCCATAGTGGCGACCGAATCGTGATTGGAGAATGAGGACGGTGGTGCCTGTCGTCATCCTACGGTCACACACTTTGGGAACTATCATCGATATCGCGAGGAGCGGATCAAACGACCGCGCAGCCTACCGATGGAACCCAGGCCATTGGCCGTTCATAACAATCCCTTCACTGCCCCAACGTGATTGCGATGTGCACCAGGAAGTCCGACCGAAATCGAGTCCCGCGTGCTCCGTTATTTGAAGTGCCCTCGATGTTCGGCGGACCGCCAATGTCGCCGAGTATTCCGCAATACTTGTACAGCAGCGTCGAAACGCCGGCCGTCACCGCGAACAACTTATGGATCGATCGTGATCCCCCCATTCCGAGAACCGCGGCGGTCTCGGTGGGCGAGTCGGATGACGCGAACGCCTCACCCCGATAGCCAACAACGCCGGGGCC
>JBEPWA010000014.1:0-76353 GCA_041690755.1 Gemmatimonadaceae bacterium
GGAATGATCTCCGGGTACGCCTGCGGATCGACCTCGCGTAACAGCGCGTACACCGAATCAAACACGTCTTCCACGCCCGGCTTGGACCAGTAGTCGCCGTCGCGCCCGTAGGCCGCGCGGTGGGCGGTGGCGGTGAGCGTGCGGGGCTGGGCGTCGAGCCAGTGATAGCCGCCCTGCTTCTCCAGCACTTCCTGCATCATGTACGCACTGCCGCCGCCCGGCACGTCCTCGTCGAAGAACAAGATCTTATTCGTCTTCTTCAACGACTCCACGATCATGCCGTGGATGTCGAACGGCAGCAGCGACTGCACGTCGATGACTTCCACTTCGGCGCCCGTGGTCTGCTGCAGCTTTCGCGCAGCCTCGAGCGCAATGGGCACGCACGCGCCGTAGGTCACCACGGTCACGTCGTTGCCCGCACGAACGATTTCCGGCACGCCGAGCGCCAACGTCATGGTATCCACGTTGCTCGGCAGGCGCTCTTTCATGCGATAGCCGTTCAACACTTCGACCACCACCGCCGGATCGTCGCCGCGCAGGAGCGTGTTATAGAACGCCGCGGCGCGGGTCATGTCGCGCGGCACAAGCACGTACATGCCGCGCAGCGCGTTGACCATCACGCCGAGCGGCGACCCCGAATGCCAGATGCCGACGAGGCGATGCCCGCGGGTGCGAACGATCACCGGCGCCTTCTGGCCGCCCTTTGTGCGGTACTGCAACGTTGACAGATCGTCCGACATGATCTGCAATGCGTACAGCAGATAGTCGAGATACTGAATTTCTGCGATGGGACGGAGACCGCGCATCGCCAAGCCAATTGCCTGGCCCACGATGGTCGCTTCACGAATGCCGGCGTCGCCGACGCGAAGCTCGCCGTAGCGCGCCTGCAGGTCAACGAAGCCTTGATTCACATCGCCGAGGCGGCCAACGTCTTCACCAAACGCCAGCACGCGAGGATCGCGCGTGAACGCCGCATCGAAGCAGGCGTTGAGCACCTTGTATCCGTCTACTTCCGGCGAGTCAGCCGAATACTCCGGCGCCTCGCCGGGCACCTTGATCGTGGCATGAGCAGACTGTGAATACAGGTATGAATGGAAGCGGTCGTCGTTCTTCCGGTCCTGGCCGCGCTTCCAGCGAACGAGCGGCTCGGCGGCGGCGGGCGTGGCGCGCAGCGCAACGATCGCGTCATGCACCGCAACGGCGACGTCGCGACGCAGCGGATCGCGGCGCTTCGTGAGCTCAGCCTGTACTACGGTCAGCTCATCGGGCGCGCCGGCAGCCTTGATCGACTCGAGCATGCCCACGACTTCCGCGCGCTCAGCATCAATCGGCGCCTGATACGCCTTCCACGCTGCATCGCGCGCGGAGCGCACGTAATCCACTTCTTCCTGCTCAGCGACGTCGAGCTCGGCGGCCGTGGCAAAACCCTGGTCGATGATCCAGGCGCGGAAGCGCGGAATGCCGTCGTGCTGCTTCTCCCACGTCAGGCGTTCCTTGGACTTGTAGCGCTCGTGGCTGCCCGACGTTGAGTGGCCGTGCGGCTGGGTGAGCTCGATGACGTGAACGACGGCCGGCACGTGGTCGCGACGAATCGTGTTTGTGACGCGGCGATACGTGTCGAGCACGGCCGGATAGTCCCACCCGCGCACGATCTCGATCACATAGCCGTTGCCGTCCTCGCGACGGAATCCTTCGAGCAGCGTAGACACGCTGTTCTTGGTCACCTGTGTCTCGTTCGGCACCGAGATGCCGTAGCCGTCGTCCCATACAGACACGAGCATCGGCACCTGCAGCACGCCGCCGGCATTGATCGTCTCCCAGAAAATGCCCTCGGCACACGACGCGTTGCCGATGGTGCCGAACGCGATCTCGTTGCCGTTTTTCGAAAAGCCGGTTTCGCCGTGCAGATCTTCGAGTTGGCGGTAGATCTTGGACGCATAGGCGAGCCCGAGCAGGCGCGGCATCTGCGACCCGGTGGGCGACACATCGGCCGACGAATGCGGCTGATCGGTAAGCACCTTCCAGTCGCCTTTGTCATCCAGCATGCGGGTGGCAAAGTGCGCGTTCATACCGCGGCCGGCCGAGGCCGGATCGGCGTCAACGTCTGCGTGGGCGTAGAGCTGGGCGAAAAACTCCTGAACCGTGAGCAAGCCGAGCGCGAACATCAGGGTCTGATCGCGATAATAGCCCGACCGGATGTCGCCTGCCTTGAAGAAGTGCGCGAGGGCGACCTGCGCCACTTCCTTTCCGTCGCCAAAGATCCCGAACATCGCCCGGCCCAGCATCACTTCGCCGCGCGCCAGCGTGCTCACCTGCCGGCTGCGATAAGCAAGGCGATAGTCGCGAACGACATCGGCGGGCTCGACGCCCGCAAGGTCCGGCAGCTCGGTGGCACTGGTGCTCATGGTCGGCTAATCCTGGGTTGAACGGCCGCCGCACCTCCGACGGCCATGACTTCACAGCGTGAACGTGACGCTTGGCGCCCCATTCGGAGAGTAGGGGTCTGTGCGGGGTGGATCAAGACTGGAAAGTTACAGCGGTCCGTGTCACGGCGCGGCAGACGGAGCAATATCGGCGCGGGAAGGCCGTGCGGGGCGCCACCGCACGTGGGGGGCTGCCCACCAGCACTAATTTTTATCCATGACACAAATCGCTTTTCTCGGGACCGGCCTGCTGGGTGGCGCCCTAGCCGAAGCCGCGGCGAAACGCGGCGATCGGGTCACCGCCTGGAACCGCACGGCCGATAAGGCCCGCGCGCTCGAACAGTTCGGCGTGCGCGTAGCCGCCACGCCGGCCGACGCGGTGCGCGGCGCGGCGATCGTTCATCTCGTGCTGAAGGACGACGCGACAGTTGAGGACGTGATTACCGCGCTGCGCCCAGGTCTCGATGCCAGAACGATTATCGTTGACCACACCACGACCCAGCCGGCACTCACGGCCGCACGCGCCGAGCGCTTGACCGCGGACGGCGTGCTTTATCTGCACTGTCCGGTGTTCATTGGACCGGTCGCGGCACGCGCCGGACAGGGCACAATCATGGCGTGCGGGCCCAAGGCGTTGTTCGAGCAGGTGCATTCGCATCTGTCGTCCATGGCCGGCCGCGTGGACTACCTCGGCGAGCGGCCCGACCTCGCCGCCGTGCTGAAGCTGTGCGGCAACGCGTTCATCGTAGGCCTGAGCGGTCTCGTTGCCGATGTGTTCGCCGTTGCCGCCGGAGCGCAGGTACCGGCGGCGGACGCGCTCAAGGTGCTCGAGTTGTTCAATCCCGCGGCCATTATTACTGGCCGAGCGAGAAACATGATCGCCGGCGATTTCGCGCCGACCTTCGAGCTCGTCATGGCGCGCAAGGACGTTCGGCTCATGCTCGAGACGGCGGGCTCGCACGCGCTGGCCACCCTACCGGGAATTGCCGCGCGCATGGACACGCTCATCGCCGAGGGCTACGGCGCGGATGATCTGGCGGTGCTCGGGAAGGACGCTGCCGGCTCTTAGAAAACTTCGGCTACCCATGTGAGCGGCAACATGGAATGGCCTGCATCGTCAGGCTTGGCGAACAGTGTTTGCACCACGTTGAGTCGTCCGCTCGCGAAACCGTGTGCTGACGCGGCCGTGATGCGATCGCGCGCAACCCGGGGGCTAAATGCCGTGCTGAAGTAGGGCGCGAGTGGCGGGATGCGTCGGCCGCGCCAACACGTCCGCCGGCGTCCCCTGCTCCACGAGCACGCCGTCCGCGAGCACCACCACCCTGTCGGCGTGCGCGCGGGCGAAGTCCACGTCGTGCGTTGCGATCAGCAAGCCGCGCTCCTGCCGCGCCAACTCGCGCAGCGACTCGCCAAGGGCGTTTCGCCGTGCAGGATCGAGCGCCGAGGTTGGTTCGTCCATAAGCAGCAGCAGCGGGTCGAGCGCCAGTGCACGAGCCACGGCCACACGCTGCGCCTCGCCGCCGGACAGTTGGCGCGGCAGGGCCGACGCGCGGTGCCCCACACCTAGTGATTCCAGAAGACTCATGGCGGTGTCGCCGGCTCTCTGCGCGCTCCAACCGAGCGCGTGGATGGGCGCCAGTGTCACGTTTTGCAGGACAGAGAGATGCTCGAACAGGGAATGTGCCTGAAACACCATGCCTACTTTGCGGCGAAGGTCGCGCAGGCGGGACTCGGGCGGAAGTGGGCCGGGTTGGAGCGCAACGTCATCAACGCGGATGCTGCCGGCGGAAAAGGGCTGCAGAGCCGCCACGGCCCGGAGCACGGTGGACTTTCCGGCACCGGACACGCCCATCAACGCACAGATCTCGCCGCGCGCAACGTCGAGATCAACGCCACGGAGCACCGTCTGTTCGCCGCGCTGCACTTCGAGATCGCGCACCTGGAGCACCGCTGTCATGGCGCGCTCCAACGCTGCTCGAGGCGGCGGGCGGCATGCGACAACGGCAGTGAAAAGACCAGATAGAGTACCGCGCAGAGAATTCCCGGAATGACCCAGCTGCCCACGTTCGTGGCGTAGATCGCGGTCTGCTTGGTGAGCTCGACCACGGTAATCACCGAGACGAGCGACGAGTCCTTGAGCAGCGAAACGAAATCGTTCGTCATGGGCGCCAGCGCGAGGCGCAGGGCTTGAGGCCCGCGAATGAGACGCAGAATCTGCCCCTCGGACAGCCCGAGCGTTCGCGCGGCCTCGAGCTGCGTGCGCGCAATGGACTCGAGCGCCGCACGATATATCTCGGACTCGTACGCCGCGTAGTTCAAGCCGAGTCCGAGCAGCGCGGCGGCGAATGCCGGAAGTCGGACGATTCCGGACAGGCCGTAATAGATGACGAAAAGCTGAAGGAGCACCGGGGTGCCGCGCATCACTTCGACATAGGCGGTGAGCAGTGCGCGCACGGGACGCGCGCCGTAGACTCGTCCCGCGGCAATACCAATGCCGAGCGTCACGGCGAGCGCCATCGACAGGCAGGACAGCACGAGCGTGATGAGCGCCGCACGAATCAGCGCCGGGAGGTAGCGCGGTACGGATGCCAGCGCCCCGGTGGCCGGCGCGGCGACTGCAGCAGCGCGCGGAGCCGCCGCCAAAGCACGTTGAAAATATTGCCCCTGCTCCGGGCTCCAGACGTTCCACTTCCGGAACGTGCGCTCCAGCGAGCCGTCGCGCATGCGGTCGCGAAGGATGGCGTCAACCGAATCGCGGAGCGCGGTGTTCGCCAACGCCAGCACCCCCACGTAATGGCCAGTCGCAACAGGGGTGGGCTGGATGACGAACCCCCCGCTCCGCTTCAGCGAACGATCGGCAATGATGTTGTCGAGCAACACGGCGTCGAGACGTCCCGACACGAGATCGGTGTAGGGGTGGACGTCATCGTCATAGGAAACGGGAATGACGTGCGCCCGTTGTTGCGCGTCGAGCAGAATCTGGTACGCGGTGGTACCGCCGAGCGTACCGACGCGGTGGCCCGCGAGATCGTCCACCGTTCGAAAACGGTCGCGATCTTCCGGCCGCACGGCCAGCACTTCACGGAACTCGAAATATGGAATCGTCACCGAGTGCCGGGCACGCAGAGCGGGACGGTCTTCGAGTCCGGACATGCCCAGATCGAAGTCGCCCCGCTCGAGCGATGCTTCGATCGACTCCCACGCCACGTGAATGAACTTGGGCTCTCGATGGAGCCCTTGTGCGATCATGCCGGCGATCTCAACGTCGAAGCCGCGCACCCCCGACGGGTTCGCCGGGTCGGCCTCAACAAACGGTGCGCCCCCCTCGGCGTCACCGCCCCATCGCAACAGTGGCCTGGGCGCGGTTTGCGACGAGGCGGTGGGCAGAGCCGCGAACAGCAGCAGCGCAACGACGCCGAATTTTTTCACGTGCGTGCTCGAGATGGTCGTACGGGGATGTTGCGGATGGGGGGCGCTACGCGGTGCGCAGTGGCTTGATGGCGTTGGTCCATTTCAGCAGCTCATCCAACATGGCGCCGGCCGCCTGTTCCTGCACCTCACCGGGGTCGAAGGTGCCCTTTCCGGTATCAATGAACTTCGCAAAGAAGGGGATCGCCACTGCTTCCACCATGGGCATCATTTTGAGCGCCGTGACGACCTGCTTCGTCATCTGCACGCCACGCAGTCCGCCCGACACGCCGCCGTAGCTGGCGAAGCCCACCGGTTTGTACGCCCACTCGCGGGACAGATACTGAATGGCATTGAGCAACGCCGCAGGCGCGCCGAAGTCATACTCCGGAGTGACGAAAACGAACGCATCGGCGCGGTCAACAATGGCGCTCCAGGCCTTGGTGTGGTCGTGCTCGTACTGCTGGAACCGCGGATGCTTTGGCTCGTCGAGCAGTGGCAGGTTCACCACCGCGAGATCCACAAGTTCAACGTTGAACTTTCCGTGAGTTTTCGCGTAGCCGTAGAACCAGTCGCCCACGAGCGCGCCTTGCCGGCCTTGTCTCGTGCTCGCAACGACGACGTGCAAATTCAACATGCTATTGCTCCGTGGGGACTGAGGATCGTGCCTTCACTTCGTTGAGAACCTGCAGGAACGTGGCGGTAGGTTGCGCGCCCTGAACGGCGAACCATCCGTCGAACACGAATGTAGGCACGGACGAAATGCCAAGTTCCGCAGCCTCACGCAACGCGTCGTCCAATTCAGCCGTTCCTTGGTCGGACGCCAGGTAGGCGCGAGCGCGTTCTCGATCGATGCCGGCCGCTTCGGCAACGGCGCTCAGTGCGTCCATGTCACCAACGTCTACGCCCTGTGTGAAATGCGCCAGGAACAGACCGTCAACCAGCTTTCGCTGCGTTGCCGCGCCGTATTCACGGTCGGCGAACTGGATGAGCCGGTGCGCATTGCGGGTATTGGTGGCGATGGCCGCGGCCCAATCGATACTGATGCCTTCACCGGCGGCATTTTCAGTGACGTGTTGCAGCATCTCGTCCACGCCCTTGCCGAACCGCCGCTCGAGATAGGTGGACAGTGGCAGGCCGGTTTGCGGCGCGTTGGGGTCGAGCTGATAGGGGCGGAATACGACTTCCACCTGCTCGCGATCGGCGAACTGGGCCAGCGCAGCCTCGAACCGCCGTTCGCCCACGTAGCACCACGGGCAGACGACGTCGGAATAGATTTCAACTTTCATATGAGAAATAGCATGTTATATTTGTTATCATGCACTGAGGAGCCATTCGGGCAAAGCCGCTCGGGATGGCCATAACGGTTGTTGAACGGACTGGAACGAATTGGACGGACAATAGAACGGAAACGGCAACAGCACGTTGTTCTGGCGCTGCTCCGGTTTGTTGTCCGTCAAATCCGTCTGTTGTCCGCATCCAATCGTTATGATCGGCCCGAGCGGCAGTTGCTCGCCATGCAACCGCCAAACGCGCCTGCACTCTAATCAATCCCAGCCGCCACCGCAGCGATCTCGTACGAACGCAGCCGCGCCGGAAACTCGTAGATCTGCGACGCGATCATCAGCTCGTCCGCTCCGGTATGTGCGACGAACGCGCTCAACCCTGCCGCGATCGTGTCCGGTGTGCCCACGACCGTGCAGGCCAGCGCATCCTCGAGCATCGCCTGCTCGAAAGGCGCGATCTGCGCGCCGAAATCGGCGCTCGGTGGCTGGAGTTGCGTGGGACGTCCGCGGCGGAGGTTGACGAACGCCTGCTGCAGCGACGTGAACAACAGATGTGCCTCGTCGTCCGAGTCGGCGGCAAAAACGTTCAGCCCGAGCATCACATACGACGTGGCGAGTTGCTCCGATGGGCGAAACTCGGCGCGGTAGATCTCGACGGCTTGCATCATCGCGGCCGGCGCAAAGTGCGACGCAAACGCGAACGGCAGGCCCATAGCCGCCGCGAGACGCGCACCGAACAAACTGGATCCCAGAATCCAGATCGGCACTTGGAGGCCAGCACCAGGCACCGCCTGCACGAGTTGTCCCGCTTGCACCGGCTTGAAGTACGCCATCAACTCGGCGACGTCGTGCGGAAACGAGTTCGCCGCGTCCGGTGTTCGGCGCAGCGCGCGCATGGTGCTCTGATCCGACCCCGGCGCGCGGCCGAGTCCGAGATCGATGCGATTGGGGTAGAGCGCCGCGAGCGTGCCGAATTGCTCGGCGATCACCAGCGGCGAGTGGTTGGGCAGCATGATGCCGCCGGCGCCGACGCGAATCGTCGACGTGCCGCCGGCCACATGACCAATGACCACGGACGTCGCCGCGCTCGCCACTCCGGGCATGCTGTGATGTTCGGCCAGCCAGAAGCGGGAATAGCCGAGTCGTTCGGCATACTGCGCGAGGGCGAGCGAGTTGCCAAATGCCTGGGACGCGCTGCCGCCGTCAACGATGGGCGCGAGGTCGAGCACGGAGAGCGGAATCATGCCTGAAGCATAGGACGGCGGTGCAAGTGAAAGGCCCGCCACGATCAAGGATCGCAGCGGGCCCGTCAAGATTCGGTAAGACAACCGGAGAGGATTTTTTGAAGCCCGGGTAAGAAATGGTGGGTACCCGGTCTACGACTTCGGCCTTCCCGCCTCACAGAGACGGGCATGACTTCCACCGCTACGACTGGCACCCGGCTTCAAAAGTATCGGCTCAAAAAATGGATCTCTCCGACTGCCAAACCGAATGTCCTAATGGTACAGACGTGCGCGAACCAAATCAACGTTGCGGAATCGCGCGCGGCATCAATCCATCGCGCATTGCCGCGTTGTAGGCAAACGCTGCGAATACGACCGCCGCTTCCTTGGCGTCGGTGGGATTGATGTGATCCATAGTATCCATGTTGGTGTGGTGCTGGCGCATGTCGTAGTCGCCGAATTCCTGAATCGCATTGAAGCCCGGCACACCGGCGGCTATGAAACTTTCATGGTCGCTGGCCCCGAGGCTGTCCATGACATTCTTGCGCGCACCGAGGTCGGTGAACGGCTCGAGCCACGCGTCGAAGATCTGCTTCGCCGCCGCGTTCCCTTGCATGTAGAAACCGAACGCCCGGCCAAAGCCGGCATCCATGTTGAGATACATGGAAAAGTTATTGCGCGCCGCGCTATTTGCGTCGCCGTCGAGATGCGCTTTCACCCACGCCTTGGAGCCGAACAGGCCTTCTTCTTCCCCGCCCCAGAGCGCGACGCGAATCGTACGGCGCGGCTTGGCGCCGACGGCCTTCAAGATGCGCATCGCTTCGAGCGCCGTTGCTGCGCCGTCGGCGTTGTCTGCGGCGCCGGTGGCGGCGCTCCAGGAATCCAGGTGACCGCCGATCATCACGACTTGGTCGCGAAGCGTGGGGTCAGTGCCCGGAATCTCGGCCATGATGTTGTAGCCGCTCGTATCCCGCGTGAAATAGCGCCCCTGTACGTTGACGCGAACCGTTGGCGCGACGTGGTCTTTCAATAGTCTAATGAGATTATTATAATCTTCCGCGGCGACGATCACGGTGGGAACGCCCATCGCACCGGCGTCACGCGTCTGGACGAAGACCGTGCCATGCTCCCCCACGCTGGGCTTGAGCACAACGCCGACGCCGGCGTCATGCAGAATCTGCGCAACGCGTTGCGCTTCACGTCGCGCGTCCGTGCCGTTCGCGCGCCGCGGTACAGTAAAGGTGGAAACGGCTGGCTTGGACGCCGCAGGGTCGGTCGGGTTCACCCGGCCGGTGCGAATGAACGCGGTCATCATTGGCTGCGTCATCACGATCGCGCCCTTGAGCTTGTCGCGCATCTTCTCGAGCGAATCGGCAGCAATGCCGGCGATGAGGATCGGCGTGCCGACCACGTCGCCCCGTGTCGACGGTGACCACGCGTCCGGATACCCAATCATCGGCGCGAAACGCGGCCCGGTCATCTCGAGCGCGAACTTCTGCAACTCCCACCCGCGCCCGAACGGCCAGCTTTCCATGTGCACGTCGCTCAGTCCCCACGACGATAAATGGTCGCGCGACCACGTGGCCGCGCGCATGAACGCCGGCGACGCCGTGAGCCGCGGCCCGAACACCGTCGCCAGCGTGTCGATCATCTGCCACGCGTGCGATCGGTTCATCCCCTCGTCGCGGATCTTTGCCACCATCGCGCGATCGAACGTTTCCTGCGCCGCGGCGCGGCCGGGAAGCGCGGCCACGGCGGCAGTGAGAGCGGCGGCGAACGCGAGTCGTCGAAACATGATGGGCAGATGGGCTGGTGTATTGGTGGACAGCAAACGTGATTCACAAGACGTTACGCGCTCACTACCGCACCCGTCCACCCGCCCGCGCAATGTCGTCTGCTTACGACCGATTCGTCGCCTTTCGCAAAAGCTTGCCGCGCACCCCGCGCCTCGAACGCCAAACCGTCAAGACGCGCGGCGTGAGCTTCGCCGTGTTCACCAGCCCGCCCGTGACCGGTGCGCTGCCGCTCATCTGCATCAACGGCGGCATGCTCTACGATCACTCCATGCTCTGGCCCGCCCTGTCGCCGCTCGCCGCGACGCGCCAAGTCATTCTCTACGATCAGCGCGGCCGAGGCGAGTCGTCGGCACCGGCGAATCCGGCGGAGTCGTCGATCGAGGACGACGCCGCCGACGTCGGCGCGCTGCGGCGTGCGTTGGGCATTCGACGGTGGGACGTGTTCGGACACTCATGGGGCGGCGGCATCGCCATGCTCGCCGTGGCAGGCGACGTGGCCGGCGTCCGACGCCTGGTGCTCGCCGATCCGGTGTGGCTCACCAGCGCCTGGATGGCGCCTTTGCGACAAAATGTGATCGCTCGTTTGCATGGCGAGCAGCGCGCCGCGGTGGAGCGTATCTCAGAAGAGTCACTCGGTACTCCCGACGCCGTGCTCCACAGCGCGTACGCCCAAGCCGTTTATCCAGCGTGGTTTGCCGACGCCGACATGGCGAGCCACTTCATGCCGCCAACCGCGATCACCGACACCGGTTCGGCGACGCTCGCCCGCCTGCGACGCGACGGATATGATTGGCGCCCACACACGCGTGGCGTTTCTACGCCGACACTCGTTATTTATGGCGACGCTGACGCTTTACCTCTGGCGAATTCAGCCGACAATTTGTATATCGGAGCAAGCGCCCAAGTTGTTGTAGTTCCCTCCGGCCACATGCCATTCTGGGAAGCGCCTGAGCGCTTCTTCTCCCTGGTGAATTCCTTCCTCTAAGCCCCCGATTGTGGGGCACCGCCGGCAGTATGAAGCGAGCCGCGATTCTCCCCCTCTCGCTCGCGCTGGGATCGATCCTTCTCGGCGCGGTGCGCAAGCCGATTTTCGGAAACACCGATCCATTGCCGCTGCCCCATCGAGGCGTTGCCAATGGCACCATCGCTCGCGCGTTGGCGTTTGTCCTGACGAACCGCCCGGATGACGCCACCATGGCGGTGCGACGACAGTTGCTCCAGAGCGAAGCCGGTACGTACATCGGCGAGATCCTGGGCGAACGTGATTCGTCGCTCGCCCGATGGCCCGATCGCAGCGGCAGCCCGCTCACCGTCTGGATTCAGCCACACGCCAACCTTCAGGATTTCTCGAACGGTTACGTGTCGCGCGTCCGTTCGGCGTTCCTCGAATGGAACACTGTGGACCTGCCGGTGCACTTCATTTTCGTTCGCGATTCGGCCGAGGCGGAAGTCCACGTCAACTGGATCGATCACTTCAACGAACCGATCAGTGGCCGCACGAAATGGTCGCGCGGCGACGACTGGCTGATCACCGACGCCAATATCGTGCTGGCGGTGCACCACTCGCAGGGCGATCTGCTCGACGACGATTCCATGGAAGCGATGGCGCTCCACGAGATTGGACATCTCATTGGTCTGGATCACACCACGGACAGCCTGTCGATCATGGCGCCGCGCGTGCGAATTCGGCAGCTCTCGGACGCGGACCGCGCCACGGCGCGCCTCCTCTACGCGCTGCCCGCCGGTCCGGTGCGCTAGGCTCAGCTCGTGCGCCGCGCCGATGCATTGTTGACGGTGGCCGTTGGCGCGCTCGGAGTGTTCGTGGGCATGCAGCTGTTGCATCGGCCTGCGGTGCACCCATCGCCCGTGGGCGACAGCACCGCCGTGCACACCGCCGTGCGCACCGCCATGAGCACCACCGCCGCGTCGGGCAGCGAAGTGAATACCGCCGTGACTATGGTAGCCGCCGCGCCCCGAATCGCACCCCCGAGCAGCGACGGCTCCGCGTTGCTCGCGCCAGATCAGCCGCTCACTGCCGAACGACTCGCCGCAGCCACCGGCACCTACATGGCCGACATGCTCGCCGATCTCAATGGGTCGCTCGTGCGCTGGCCCGATCGCCGCGAAACCGGACTGCGCATCTGGGTGCAATCCGTGACGCCCGTGCGCGACTGGGATCTTCGCTACGCACAGATGGCGCGCGACGCATTCGCCGATTGGGGCGAGAACCTTCCCATTCGCTTCGACTTCGTACTCGACTCCGCGACGTCCGACGTTCAGATCGTCTGGATCGATCGCTTTCCCCCAGAACTCGGACGCCAAATTGGCACGACGAATCGCACAACCGATCAGAACGGATGGATCGTGTCGGCGGTGATCATCGTAGCGGTGCACGATAGCGCGGGACGCACGCTTCAACCGGCCAGCCTGGCCGGTATCGTTCGACACGAATCCGGTCACGCGCTCGGGCTGGGGCACTCCAAGGATCCAAAAACCAAGATGTATCCGGTGGAGACGCAGACCCAAATCAGTGCCGCGGATCGCGCCACGTTGAAACTGCTCTATGAAGTTGCCCCGGGCCGCATTCACTAGCCGTTCGCGCTGGCGCGGGAATCGTTCTTGCCGATCCGAGCGACATGACAGGCGACAAACATTTTGACATCGGCATAGTCGGCGGAGGACCTGCCGGGTTGAGCGCGGCCATCTGGTCTGCGCGATATCTGCACTCCGTGGTCGTGGTGGACAGCGGCGATCCGCGCAATTGGGAGACGCGTAGCATCAATGGCTACCTCGGGTTGGACAACGTCAGGCCGCCCGAGCTTCGGGCCGCGGGACGTGAGGCGTGCCGCACGCTTGGTGTCGAGCTGCTCGACGCTGTAGTGCTGCACGTCGAACAGGACGACGATGAGGATTTTCTACTGTCGCTCGAGGGCGGCACGCGCGTTCGCGTGCGGCGGCTGCTCCTGGCCATCGGACTGCGCGACGTCTGGCCGGAGATTCCCGGATTGGCCTGCGCTTACGGCGCCAACGCGCACGTCTGTCCCGATTGTGACGGTTACGACGCCCGCGGCAAAAAGGTGGTCGTGATCGGCAACGGCCGGCGCGCGGTGGGCATGGCGCTCAATCTCGCCACGTGGACCACGGACATCATCATTTGCACGAACGGCCGCGCGCCGGAGCTCGACGAAGCGGAATATTGCGAGAAGCTCGATGCGCTGAACATTCCCGTGCTCACCGATGCTATCACGCAGGTGTGCTGCGACAACAACGAGATCCGCTGCCTGCTGCTCGAAGGCGGAAAGCAGCTCGACACCGACAAACTGTTCTTCACCATCGCCCAGTATCCCGCCGACGACCTCGGCGCGCAGCTTGGCTGCGAGCGCGATGACGAAGGCCACATCGTGGTTGGCACTCACGGCAACACGTCGGTGCCGAACGTCTATGCGGCGGGAGACGTCACGCCTGGCCCGCAGTTGGCGATCATGGCTGCCGCCGAAGGCACGGCGGCGGCGTTGTCGATGCACAAGTCGCTCGTGCCCAACGAGCGAAAGCTGCAACCGCTGGAGCCGGCTACCAGCTCACAGTAATCCGGCGCGCCTTCTTGTCACGCATCACCTGGAGCACCACCGCCGGTTCCCGGCTGCGAAGGATCTGCTCCTGCAGCGCGCGAAGCGACGCAACCGAAACGCCGGCGACACTCACGATCACGTCGCCGGCGCGCAGCCCGGCTTTCGCCGCCGGCGTGCCGTCCGACACGTCGTTAACGAGCACCCCCGCCTCGAGCTTCAGCGCCCTGGCCAGCTCGGGATTCACCGTGGACATGATCGCTCCCAGCGCGCCGTTTGGTGTAACGAGAATGCTGCGGCCGGACACGATGCTGGGACTGTCGAACGCGCCGCGCGGAAACGTCGTCACTTGCGCGCGTACCGGCGCGTCCTCGCCTCGCACGATGCGTTCGAAATAGACTTCGCCAACCGGCGCATTACCCATGTCGCGCCGACGCGTGACTACGCCGGCCGGCGCCTTGGCAACGACCATGTCGTACTGCCTGGTATCGCCATCGCGCTTGATCGTGACGGAGATTTTCTTTTCGGGCACGAGCAACTCTGTCAAATCGAACTGCCGGCCAAGCACGTCGGATCCGTTGTAGGCAAGGAGCACATCGCCCGGCGCAATGCCCGCGTGCTGTGCCGGCGACTCGGGGTCTACGGACGTGACCGACGGATGATCGAAGTACTTGACCATATACCCGTCGGCACCGATGGTCTCCGTGTGCAGGCCCTGCAGGTTGAGACCAATCCAGCCCATTGGCAGTGCCAATCGCGGATCGATGTCGCCAATCGTGATTGGCGCGCGGCCGCGCACCGTGACATTGTTGCCGGCAATCATCGGCATGAGCCCATCGATCTGGCGCAACACGATTTCACGCGTCGGCGAACCGGGAGTCAGTTGCTCCAGCTGCCGCATCAGCGCATGAATAGTGTCGAGCTGGGCCTGACTCGGAGCAACCACGCGCACCGTGATCGCGCTAGTTGGCCCCGATACAGTTCCGGCCGCCTGCGCGCCGAGCGGAACGCCGAGAACAACGGTGAGCAGCGCGACAACGCGTCGCGTCGAGATGGATGTGTTCATCGCCAGAGCAGTCATCAGTAACTCGTGATGCGCATGCTGGCCGGCATGACAGCGTTCAACTGCCGCAGCGTTGCTTCCCGCTGGCCGAGCGTGCTGAGATAGTAATCATTGATCACCGCGTCGTAGGGCGCCGTCTTGAGCGCCTCGCCCATGACGTCGTTGGTACGCTCGATGGCGGCAAGGCGAGCGCGAATGGCCGACGGCGTCTCCACGATTTTGGCGTCCGTGTCGCCCTGCGCGAGATACGCCGTAGCCGTCTGATACACGTTCTGTGAACGCTCCTGCGCCGCGCGCGCTTCGCTTACCGACGCGAAGTGAAGGGGCGACTCGGCGGACCCCGGCGCTGCGGCTACCACCGGTGCATGATCGGCCGGCAACAGGGTGGCGCCGGTGGTGAGACGGCCAGCCATCATGCCGCCGACAACGAGCAGCACCGCGGCGGCGGCCTGTAGCCAGGGGCGTCGCACACGCAGCGCACGCGGCTCAAAGCCGCGCCCGTTATCGATCACGCCGTCGGCGCGGAGAATTGGCGCTAGCTCGTTCCAGGCGGTGATTGGCGTACCGATTCGCACCGACTCGCTCTTGGTAAGATCCGCGAGGCGCACGTACAGCTCCCGTTCGCGAGCGCATTCGGCGCAGCTCGCCAAGTGGGCAAGCTCGCCGGCCGAGGGCGATTCGTCCACGAACGCCGCCAGTCGTTCAGAGGGCAGGTGCGACATGTTCTGATTCCTTGCGTGATGATCGTGCATCCGGACCATCTATGAGATGGGCGAGCAGCTTGCGCAGTTTGCCGCGGGCCTTGAAAAGTTGCGATTTGGAACCGCCGGAAGTGATTCCCAACTCCTCGGCGATTTCTTCGTGCGTGTAGCCTTCCACGTCGTGGAGCACGAACACCGCGCGAGCTCCCGGCGACAACTTGGCCGCGGCCGCTTCGATCGACTGGGCGACAAAGGCCCGCTCGTGGTCCTGCTCCACGGATGCTGAGTCGTCCGTGACATCCGTCTCGATCTGCTCCAGACGGCGTGTTTTTCGTAATGCGTTCAACGTCCGGTTCACCGCTATGCGATGGGCCCAGGTGCTGAACTGGGAATCCCCGCGATAGCTCGGCAAGGCGCGGAATATCTGAATCCAGACTTCCTGACCGATGTCGGCCGCCATATCGCGATCGCCCCCCACCAGCCGGCGCACGACCATGTCGATGTGAGGGGCGTGCCGAGTCCACAGCGCCCGGAGCGCCCCTTCATCGCCGGAAATGGCGCGACGGATGAGGAGATGTTCGTGATCCATGTTCGAAATATTGGTCACGGGAACGGGTCGGAGGGTTTACTGTACCCGCCACATCACAAATATTCCCAGCCAGGCCCAGCCGTGCGAGTTAAATCCATGCTGCGCGGTTACATCGACTTCCGTTGTTCGTCGTGCCAATAGGGGGCAATATGTCGCCCGCGCCCCTTGCATTTCCGCTCCTG
Source organism: Gemmatimonadaceae bacterium (assembly GCA_041690755.1). GTDB lineage: Bacteria > Gemmatimonadota > Gemmatimonadetes > Gemmatimonadales > Gemmatimonadaceae > JAQBQB01. Next base: position 16,238 of record JBEPWA010000014.1, read on the forward strand.
AGCGGGGAACATTTGCACCGTTCGTGACGTACCGCACGAAAGAGCTCGAACAAGAGCGCAGTAGTCGTTTCCTCCCGCCTGCCGATACTGCAATACATAGCAGCACGCCCTGTGCATTAAGACTCTCCCTGGGGGAGTCTTATGGTGACGGTCGCCGGCCGTGTGTGGCGACATTAACCGATAGTTCACAGCCTTTCCCTCCTGGAGTCGTTCAGTGCTGTCTCTGCTGATCTCCGCGTTCACCATGGCAACGTTTGGCGGTGGCCTGCCGCTCAAGGCTCCCCGCGCCGTTGGCATGTCCAGTGAACGTCTTGCCAAGATCGACCACGTCGTTGAGCGCGGCATCTCGGCAGGCGGCTATCCTGGCGCATCGGTCGTGGTTGGCCGACGCGGCGCAACAGTCTGGCAGAAGGGTTTCGGCAAGCTGAGCTGGGAAAAGGGCAGCGCTCCAGTCGATGCGCAGCGCACTATCTACGATCTCGCTTCGCTCACCAAAGTCATTGGCACCACCACCGCATTGATGGTGTTGTACGATCAGGGAAAAATTCGTCTCGATGATCCCGTGTCGCGTTTCGTGCCCGGCTTCTCCGGCGGGAACAAGGATCTCGTGACCATTCGCATGCTGCTCGAGCACCGCTCCGGTTTGCCGGCTGGCCGCGACTTGTGGCGCCTGGCACACACGCCGGATGAGGCACGGGCGGTGGTGATCTCCACGCCGTTGGTGTGCGAGCCGAATCGCTGCTACGAATATTCCGACCTCGGCGCCGACATGCTCGGCTTCGTGGTGGAGGCGGCGTCGGGCGAACACATGGATACGTTCCTTCAGGAACACGTGTGGGGCCCGCTGGGCATGACCGACACGTTCTTTCGTCCGGCCGATTCGCTGCGGGCGCGCGTTGCCCCCACGGAAGTTGCTCCGCCCCGCGGATATCCGCTTCAGGGTGAAGTGCACGACGAGAACGCATTTGCCCTGGGCGGCGTTGCCGGTCACGCGGGCTTGTTCAGCACGGCTGCCGATCTCGCGGTGTTTGCGCAAATGATGCTCGATCACGGCACGTTTGACGGCGCACGGATCGTGTCGGACACCGCCATCGCTCTGTTCACCAAGCGCGCCGAGCATGCCGGTACGCGAGCACTCGGCTGGGACACCTGCGCCGGCACCGCCGGCGGAAGCTGCGGCAAGTATCTGAGTGAAAATGCATACGGCCACACCGGCTACACCGGCACGTCGCTCTGGATCGATCCGGATCGCGACATGTTTGTGGTGCTGCTGACGAACCGCGTGCATGAAGCAAAGGCCAAGCGTCCGGCCAAGGTCATTGCCGACGTCCGCGCCGATCTCGCCGACGCGGCCGCGCTGTCCGTCACGGATTACGCAGACGGCCCCATGCTGATGCCGGCCAAGTTCCGCGCCGACAGGGCTGTGGACTGGAACAAGCCCGAGCGGAAGCCGCGCAAGCATGTGGTGTCAAAAAAGAAGAGCGCGTCGAGCAGCAGGTCCGCCAAGAGCAGCTCATCCAAGAGCAAGAACTCGGCGAAGAGCAGCAGTGCGAAATCGTCGAGCTCCAAGGCCAAGGCCTCCAAGGCGCCGACAAAAAAATCGCCCGCGAAGAAATCGAGCACGAAGACCAAGAGCAGCTAGGGCTGGTTTAAAAGCGACAGGCGGTTGAGGCCGCGGCGATTGGCTTGCCGCTGCCGGACGACGGGTTGATCTTGCATTCATGACCGATTCGATCGATCCCCAAGCCGTTGTCCCGGATCCAGCTTCCGCGGACGCACCGGCTGCAGTGACGCCAACCGTGGATGCGCCCCCGCCCACGGTAGATCAGGTGAAGCTCGCGCTCCGCAAGGTGAAAGACCCGGAGCTCAATCTCAACATCGTCGATCTCGGACTCGTGTACGAGATCATGGTCGATGGATCTGAGGTTCAGGTAGACATGACGTTGACGTCGCCCGGTTGTCCCGCCGGTCCGCAGATCACCGGCGACGTGGAGCGCGCCGTGAAATCATTGGCCGGTGTGAGCGCCGTGAACCTGAATCTCGTCTGGCAGCCGTTCTGGTCGCCGGACCGCATTGAGCCGCGCGTCCGCGCCTACATGGGACTGTAGGGCAACAACGCTACTTGTACGGCGACTCGTCTGCGTCCGCGGCTGGAGCGGCGGCCGGCTTGGGGTCCTTGCGATGCGAACGCAGGGCCTTTAGAAAATCCTCACCGAGTACGCTGAGCTGCCAGCGTTTGAGCTCGGGAATGGAGGCCATCTCCTCCATTGTTGACGGATTCTTGCGCGCCACCGCTTCCATGCGATCGCGCGCGCCCAGCACGCCGGGATCGAGGTCGAGGCGGGTGGCGATTGCGTCGCGCGCCGTCTTGAGCGCATTGACGCGCACGTCAAAGTCCGGATCGCGATCCCAGCGCGCCGACTTGGGAAAGCGCGGCAGATCCGCCTCGGGCACGGCGAGTCCGCGCTTGACGGCGTCAAGCAACTCATTGCCGCGGGATTCCAGAATGCCGCGCGGCATGCCCTTGATGGCGGCAAGCTCGTCTCGCGTGGCCGGTTGGCGCCGCGAGATGTCCATCAGCTGTTCGTTGCCGAGCACGCGGAACGTGGCTCGATCCAACTGGCGGGCGATGCCGTCTCGCCACGGCGCCAGCTCGCGGAGCACGGCCAGCTCGCGCCGCGTGAGATCGCGGGCGCCCTTGATGCGCAGGAACGCGTTGCCAGCGTCGTCGTTCGACCACCGGGTGCCCTCGAGCAGCGTGAATTCTTCGCGTGCCCATTCCCAACGTCCAGCTCGCTCGAGCTCGTCCTTTAGCCGGTCGCGAAGCTCCAGCAAGTTGATCGTGTCCTGCGCCGCGTAGTCGAGCATGCCCTCGGTGAGCGGACGCATGGACCAGTCAGCCCGCTGGTGCTTCTTGTCCACCTTGAGCCCGAAATACCGTTCCAGCAACGCGGCCAGTCCAAATGCGCGCAGGCCGAGGAGCTGCGCGGCAATGCGCGTGTCGAAGATGGTGTGGATGTTCCAGCCGTAGTCCTGCTGGAGGAGCCGCAGATCGTAATCGGCGTCGTGAAACACCACTTCCACGCCCGTGTCTTCGAGCAGCCGCCCGAGACCGGCCGGCCTGCCAAGGGGCAGCGGATCGATCACCGCCGTTTGTTCGCGCGTGGACAGCTGGAGCAGATAGATTCGATCGACAAAGCGATGGAAACTCGCGCCTTCGGTGTCGAGGGCGAGAATTTTCGCGTTCGCGATCGACTCGAGAAAGACGTCGACCGCCGCCGTCGTGTCGAGGTAGAGCGGAATGTGTGGAGTGGTGTTGGGCACGCACTCAATCTAACCGGCATCCACCTTGCCCGGACCCGACCGTATGAGCGAATTGCAAGACGAACAAGCACACAAGGGCACGGCAGCACAACGCACGCGACGCAAGCGCCCGCGAGGTTCCGGCTGGAGCAACGCCGACGTCCTCCGGACGGTGGCTCTGGTCATGGCGATGTACCTGGCGCTTCGGCTCGCGTGGTTTGCGCGACCGTTGTTTCTCACCGCCTTTCTCGGAATTCTTTTCGGCCTCGCCGTGTCGTCGGGGGTGGACTATCTCACGCGCTTCCGGCTCCCGCGCGGCGTGAGTGCGCCGCTCATCGTTCTCAGCTTCTTTGGGCTGCTGTACGGATTCGGCGCATGGATGGCGCCCACCATCCATGCGCAGGGTATTGAACTGCGCCAGCGTCTGCCCGACGCCGTCGATCGGGTGGAGTCGTGGATCAATCGCCGCCGCGACGGCGTGATCGGCATAGCGTTGAACGGCCTGTCCACCGAGACGCGCCCCGACTCGGCGGCGGCAACCCGCACGGCCAACCCGGCGACGCCGGCGGCGGCCGGCACGGTGCCAGGCACGGTGCCCGGCGCGACGCACGCTCCCGCCACACCGGACAGCGCGCACGGCCCCACTGCGCTGCGCGACCGCGTTGGAAGCCAGTTCAGCGGAGCCACCCGATACCTCTTTCCGTTCCTGACGTCAACGGTGGAAGTGGTTACCGGTTTGTTCATTATAATATTCTTATCAATCTACATCGCCGTCGATCCGGGTATGTACCGGCGCGGAATTCTGCTGCTGCTGCCGCCGAAACGGCGCGCCAAGGGCGCCGAAGTGCTGTCGGCCATTGCCGTGGTGCTTCGGAAATGGCTCGTCACCCAGCTCATTGCCATGGTAACGCTCGGCACCGTGACGACCATTGCGCTGCTTCTACTGCGCGTGAAAGCGGCGTTCGCTCTGGGCCTGCTGTCTGGGTTGTTCGAGTTCATTCCCACAGTGGGGCCGATCATTAGCTCCCTGCCGGCAATCGCCATGGGGTTTCTCGACTCGCCGGAGAAAGCGCTCTGGGTGGTGCTCGTCTACGTGGGCGTGCACTTCATGGAGAGCCATCTCATGATTCCCCTCCTCATGAAGGGGGGTATCGATCTGCCCCCGGCTCTGACCATCGTGACCCAGGCGCTGATGGCGATACTGTTCGGTCTTCTCGGACTGATGTGCGCCGTGCCGCTGCTCGCTGCGTCGGTTGTCGCCGTCAAGTTGTTGTACGTGAAGGGAGACGTGCCCGACACCACGGTGCGTCCACGCAATTCCCGGAATCCTCATGCCCAGACGTAGGACCATCGATGGCGCGAGCGGCGGGGTCATGCCGCTCTTCGCTCGCTTCCCGGCGCTGTCCGGAATACCGTGGGTGTCGCTCGGGCGATTCCCCACGCCGGTCGCCGAGGTGCAAGGCCTGGGCGTGCCGCTGCTCATCAAGCGCGACGATCTCGCGGCCGATCCGCTCGGCGGCAACAAGGTGCGGGCACTGGAGTTCCTGCTCGGCGCACTGACCACCGGCGATCGCGTGGTGACAGTTGGCGCCGCGGGATCGACGCACGCACTCGCCGTCGCGACATACGCCAAGCGACTCGGCCTCGAAGTGAAGGTCGGCCGCTGGAAGCAGGAGATGAATCCGGCCGCGGAGCGCGTTGCTGAGCGCCTGTCGCGCGAGCTCGGCGACGATCACGTGTTCGGGTCGCCGGTGAAGGCGTACGCGTGGGCGTGGCGGGAGCGGCTCCTCGGCGCCAAGTGGATCGCCGCCGGCGGTAGCACGCCGCTGGGCGTGCTCGGTCACGTGAACGCTGGCCTGGAGCTCGTGGCCCAGATCGACGCAGGCATGGTGGCACAGCCAAAGGCCGTGGTGGTGCCGCTTGGAACCGGCGGCACTGCCGCGGGCCTCGCGCTGGCGTTTGCCGTGGCCGACCGGGACATTCGAGTCGTTGGCGCGCGTGTGGTGCCGCGCATCGTGGCGCGCCACGGGCACGTGGTGGGATTGGCGCGGCAGACGGCCCGCCTCATAGAGAGGAAAACCGGCGAGCAGGTTCCGCGCGTTCGGGCCGAGTCGATCGAAGTGGTGCACGACACCTACGGCGGAGCATACGGACGCGAGACGGACGCAGCACGCGCCGCGGCGAGCCGCCTGCGACTGGTATCCGACATTGGTCTGGATGGGACATACAGCGCCAAGGCGTTTGCCCTCGCGCTCGAGCGAGCCGCGCGCGAGACAACGTTGTTCTGGTTAACGTTCGATTCCAGAATACTCGGCGGATCATGAACCACCTACCCGAAGTCACGTTCCACATCTATCCCACCGACTGCGACATGCTCGGGCATCTAAACCATGCCACGATGCTCAATTTCCTGGAGCGGGCGCGCTGGCAACTGCTCGAGCCGCAGATCGACATTCGCAACTGGAACAAGCAGCCAGTGTTCTCGGTGGTGCGGCACGTCGATATCGGCTATCTCGCGCAGTCGCGTCCGGGCGAAGAGCTCGTGATCCGCTCGGGATTGCTGGCCATTCGTCGCACCAGCTACATCATCAGGCAGGACGTGCGAAAAGTCGGCAGCAGCGCAATTGTCGCCGAGGCGTCGATCGTGTTCGTGGCAGTCGATCAAGAGGGGCACCCGGTGCCGGTGCCGGACAGCTGGCGCGAGATGTTGCCGCAGTGGCCTGAACCGGAGTGATCGCTCTCGTAGGCGACGTCGAGATTGCGTTCGACGACATCGGCACCGGATTGCCGGTGGTCTTTCTGCACGGCTTTCCGCTCAACCGCACGATGTGGGATCCGCAAGTTGGCGCACTGGTGGCGGAGTGCCGGTGCATTCCCATTGACCTGCGCGGCTTTGGCGAATCGACGGCGATGGGACCGTACAGCATGGACGTCTACGCCGATGACGTCATTGGCGTGCTCGACATGCTGCAGATCGAGCGCGCCACAATCATGGGCCTGTCCATGGGCGGGTACGTGGCCATGGCAATGTGGCGGCGGCATCCGCGCCGCATTCGCGCCCTGGTACTGGCCGACACGCGCGCCGTGGCGGACAGCATCGAGGCCATCGAGCGGCGCCGGGAAATGATCGAGGTGGCGGAGGCACATGGCAGCGCCGCGGTGGCGAACATGCAGATCGCCGGCATGATGGGAAAAACCACGCGCGACAAGCGGCCCGATATCTACGACGCCATCCACCGCATGATGGCGCAGGCGCCGGCGGCGGGCGTTATCGGCGCGCTAGAAGCAATGATCGAGCGACCCGATTCCACGCCGACGCTCGCCACGGTGAACGTGCCCACGTTAATCGTTGTCGGCGATGAGGACGTCATCACGTCGCCCAAGGAGTCGCGCATCATGCAGGCACTCATCCCCGGCAGCGGCCTGGAGATTCTACCGCAGGCCGGACACCTGTCGAACGTGGAGCGGCCGGCGGCGTTCAACACCGTGGTAAGCGAATTCGTCGGAAGCCTTCTGTACAATTAGCTTTTACGCAATGCCACAGACCCAATCGTCAGTTCCATCTCCGGCTGAACAGAGCACCAATGCGCGCGTTGGCGCGGTCCTGTTCCGCAACCGAAGCTGGCTCCCTGTCCCCTTTCTACTCGTCGCCCTCCTGGCGCCGGCGCACCCCACGGCCAGGAATTGGATCGTGGGCGCCGTGCTGGTGATGATCGGCGAGTGGATCCGGCTGGCCGGCGTATCGGCGGCCGGCACCGTGACGCGGCGCCGTTCGCGCGACGTGCAGCGTCTGGTGACCTACGGCATTTTTCGATGGGTGCGGAATCCGCTGTACGTCGGAAATTTCTTCATCTGGATGGGCTTTGTGGTGATCTCGGGAGTGCTCTGGTTCCTCCCCATCGCCATCGTGCTGTTCGGCGTCGAGTATTCGCTCATCGTCGCATACGAGGAAGGCGTGCTCGAGACGATCTTTGGCGGCGAGTATCTCGCCTACAAAAAGACCACGCCGCGATGGTTTCCACGGCCGCCAAAGCAGCCGGAAGCCGGCCCCCACGATTGGGGCGAAGCGTGGCGGAGCGAAGTCAGCACCTTTCTCCAGTACGCCGCCCTCGCCGTGGTCTTTGGCCTGAAGCAGAAATACATGGCGCGCTGACGGCAGCTGACGGCAAACAAAAAACCCGCGAAATTCGCGGGTTTTTCGTTTGCGGAACGTGCCCGTACAGGGCGCGCCTATTTCTGCGGCTTGCCCGGCGGATCGTCGCTCTTAAAGACGTCCCGGTTGAGCTGGATGTACTGTTTCAGGTTCCCGGGCACGTCTTCTTCGGGGAAGATGGCGGTTACGGGACACTCCGGCTCACACGCCCCACAATCGATACATTCGTCGGGGTGAATGAAGAGCTGGTCCTTGCCTTCATAGATGCAATCGACCGGGCAAACGTCGACGCAAGCGCGGTCCTTCGTGTTGATGCAGGCTTCAGTAATGACGTAGGGCATGCGAGCCTCGGGTAATCCTGCGATTCAGAAGCGTAGAGGCTAAGATAGTTGCATGCGCCTCATCGTCAACGGATCCAGCCACGACGTCACCGCTCCAGCCCACGAGACGCTGCTCGCCACGCTGCGGAATCGCCTCCAGCTCACCGGCGCCAAGCTCGTCTGCGGGCGGGGAGAATGCGGGGCCTGTACGGTGCTGCTCGACGGGACCTCCGTCTATTCGTGCCTCACCCTCACGGCGGCCTGCGACGGCGTCCCGGTCACCACAATTGAGGGCGTGGCCGGTGAAGAAGGTCTGCACCCCCTCCAAGCAGCCTTTATCGAGCACGACGCCACGCAGTGCGGCTTCTGCACGCCCGGCCAGATCCTCGCCGGCATTGCTCTGCTCAGCGAAAACCCGTCGCCCACCGAAGCGGACGTGCGGCGCGGCATGAGCGGCAACCTCTGCCGATGCGGTACCTATCCCAAGATCGTGCGCGCCGTGCTGGCCGCGGCTGCGACCACTGGGAGCGCTACCAATGGCTAAGAAATTTGTCTCAACAAAGGTTGAGGTCGAGGGCCGGGAAGAAACCACGGTGGTGGAGCTTCCGGTGCGCGATCCGGCGCCGTGGGGCGACGAAACGCCGCTGCACGTGGTTGGCCAGCGCGTCACCCGCATGGACGCGCGCGAAAAAGTCACGGGCCACGCGCGGTACACGGCTGACATCCAGCTCCCCGGCATGCTGTACGCCGCCATTCTCCGCTCGCCCATTCCGCGCGGCCGCGTTACGCAGCTCGACTTGACGCCTGCCCTGGAGCTTTCCGGCGTCCGCGGCGCCATCTCGTTCGACGACGTTCCAAAGGTGAAGCTCGACGGCGTGCGCCTGTTCGATCGCGACATCCATTACGTCAATCAGCCGCTCGCGGCCATCTGCGCCGACACGCTGGAACTGGCCGAACGCGCGCTCCACGCGGTGACGTTGGAGTGCGAGATCGCGCCTCACGTGGCCACCGCCGAGCAGGCGCTCGCGTCAGGTGCGCCAAAGATTCGGTCCGCCGGCAACTCGGCGCGAAACACTCCGCGCATCACGGCGCGGGGCGACGTCGAGGCGGGACTTCGCGACGCCGAAGTCACGATCACGCGCGAATACCGCACGCCGGTGGCGCTGCACACGGCGCTTGAGCCGCACGGTGCGGTAGCCGAGTGGTCGGGCGATTTCCTCACGGTGTGGGAGTCAACCCAGGGCATCTTCATGACGCGAGCGGACGTGGCGAAAGCGTTCGAGTTGCCGCTGTCGTGCGTGCGCGTGATCAAGAACTACATGGGCGGCGGCTTTGGCGCGAAGAACGGTGCGTCGCACGCCACGTACATTGCGGCGGCACTCACGAAAAAGCTCGGACGCCCCGTGCGCTGCATCCTCGACCGCGAGGGCGAGCAGACCGACGCCGGCAACCGGCCCGCGACCACGCAGCGCGTCACACTCGGCGCGCGGCGCGACGGCTCGCTCACCGCAATCAAGCTGGACGCAACGACCACGCTGGGCATTGGCGGATGGCTCGCCGGACCCGGGCGGATCTATCACGAGCTCTATCAGTGTCCAAACGTCCACACCACGGAAGCGTTCGTCTACACGAATGCCGGAGCCATGGCGTCGTTTCGCGCGCCGGGAAACGTCGAAGGCGCCGTGGGGCTCGAGTCGGCCATGGATGCGCTGGCGAACGAACTCGGCATCGACCCGCTGGAACTGCGCCGCCATAACTACGCGGAGCGGGATCAAAGCAAGGATCGCGTCTACTCGCAGAAGCGGCTGGACGAATGCTACCGGCGTGGCGCGCAGCGATTCGGTTGGGGACGCGCGCGCACCGCGGAGCGAAGCGATGCCGGCCGGTTGCGCCGCGGCGTGGGCATGGCGTCCCTCACCTGGGGTGCAGGCGGTGGTCCACCGGCGTACGCCACTGTGCGCCTGAATCGCGACGGAAGCATCGAGGTGTTGAGCGGCGCGCAGGATCTGGGCACGGGTGCACGCACCGTGTTCGCGCAGATCGCAGCCGAGGTGCTTGGCGCGCGAATTGGCGACGTGCGCACGGTGCTGGGCGACACCGAGCGCTTGCCCTTCGCGTCCAACTCCTGGGGCTCGATCACGACGGCGTCCGTGGGGCCGGCGGTGCGCGTGGCTGCGGAAGAAGCGCGCGATTCCCTGTTTGAGGCCGCGGCACAACTGCTCGATGCCGAGCCGGAGAATCTCGAATCACACGACGGTGAGATTCGCGACCGGGTGAGCGACCGGTGCATGACCATTCGCGCCGTGTGCGAAAAACTCGGCGACGTGATGATCATTGGCCAAGGCAGCCGCGGCCCCAACCCGGACAACACCGCCATCGCCGCCTTCGGCGCGCAGTTCGTCGAAGTTGAAGTGGACACCGAGACCGGCCGGGTGCGGGTGCTGCGTATCGTGTCAGCCCACGACTCCGGGCGGATCATCAACCCCACGCTGGCCGAGAGCCAGCTGGAGGGCGGGATCATTCAAGGACTTGGATATGCGTTGTTTGAAGAGCGTGTGCTCGACGAACGCTTCGCGATCCCGCTCAACCCCACCATGCACGACTACAAGATTCCCACCATTGCCGACGTGCCGCCCATCGACGCGTTCTTCGTGGAAGGCGCGGACACGGTCGCCAATCACATTGGGGCGAAGGGGCTGGCGGAGCCGCCGATCATTGGCACGGCGCCGGCGATCATGAACGCGGTGGCACACGCGTTGGGGCGTGAGGTGAGAGAAATTCCCCTCACGCCGAGGCGCGTGTTGGCGGCACTGCGAACGTAGAGTCGTGCCGAGCCCTGGTTGTCATCCCGAGGAGCGGAGCGACGAGGGATCTACCGTAATCGCACGCGATAATTGGCGAGCGAGAAGATCCTTCGCTGCGCTCGGGATGACAACGGGGCGACAGTTAGTGCAACGTCAACTTCTGCATGCGCCAATTGAGCAGTTCCGCCACATACAACTCGTTCGCTGACGGGCAGGCGATCTCGTGAATCCAGCCGAACTGCTTCGGCTCCTTCCCTGCCTCGCCGAGCACGCCAACCACCTTGCCGTCGAGCGTGAGCTTGTAGATGCGACCCGGCACCGCGTCGGACACGAAGAGATACTGCGTGGCGCCGGGATTGATGCACATCGCCCACGGTGCGCCTGAGCCGGCAAGCGGTTTGCCGACGTCGGCCTGCTCGTCGCCGAGCAGAATGTTCACGGGCTTGGTGAACGGCACGTCGATCGTGAACTGCTTGAGGAACGTGCCGTTCGCGTCGAAAACCTGAATGCGCCGATTCGAGCGGTCGCCAACGTAGATGTTTCCCTTGGCGTCGCTGGCGATGGCGTGGAGGATGTTGAACTGCCCCGGTCCGGTGCCGCGTGTGCCCCACGTCTTCACCCAGCGGCCGCGCGGATCAACCTTCACAACGCGCGAGTTGTTGTAGCCGTCGGCAATGAAGATGTTGCCGGCCAAATCCCACGTCACGTCGGTGGGACGATTGAAGCCGCCCCACACCGGACGAGGAATGGTGCCCGGGGCCGTGGGCGCGTCCGGCTCGGACGATTCTTCGCGCCGGCCAAGCACCATCAACACTCTGCCCGCAGGGCTGAACTTGATGACCATGTTCGTGCCCTCGTCCGTCGCCCAGATGTTGTCGTCCTTGTCGATGCGAACTGTGTGCGCGAACGCGAAGCCGTAGATGTTCTGGCCGATCTCGCGGATGTAGGTGCCGTTCGGCGCGAACTCGAACAACTGCGCCGCCGCCTCACCGCGTACCGTAGAGCGGCCACCCATTCGGCTGAAGACAAAAATATGTCTCTTGGAATTCACCGCGACGCCCGCGACCTCGCCGAATTGCATGCCGTTCGGCAGCTTGAGCAGATCGACGTTGGCGTCGAACGGGATCTCCGGCACCTGCTGCGCGCCGCTGGCGAGCAGCGGCAGACAGAGTGCTAGACAGACGACCGTAAAACGATTCATTGTACTGTTCTCATCGTGAAGGAGGGAGCCGTGCAACTGACCCAGCCCGAGCTATGGAGAATCTCGAAGCGCATGGTGCTGGCAATACTGGTCGTCGCGGCCGGTGGTTGCAAAGGGTCGATCAAAGGCACGGTGATGGGCACCAACGGCGAGCCGGGCGTTCCGGTCACTGGGCATCCCGTGTACCTGGTGCCCGCGACGCCGGAAACAGCAGCGGCCTTGAGGGCCGTGTGTCCGCCAATCGACCCGGCAGCTGTACCGGCGCAACGGCCGGCGGTGCCCGTCACGCTGATTGAGACGCTGGCAATGCAGCAGGCGCCGAGCGGCGAGGACGGCAGCTACGCCTTCACGAACGTTCCGCCCGGCCGCTATCTCGTGGCCGTCGAGCTGGCGGATGGCTACCGCTGGCTACCCGTGCAGGTGGACCGCCGCACAGCGGTGGCCAATGTCAGGCCGCTCGGATCCAAGGACGGGTGCGAGATTGCCCAGTTGCTGTGAGTGCCGCGACAACTACTTGCGCCAGGGCGGCACGCCGTCCTTTCGCTTGAGCTCGGGATTATCGCGATAGAGCGTAGACGTCTTGCCGATCACCTGCACAACGTCGGCGCGGAGCGACTTGGCGAGATCGTTCGCCGCCTCCTTGACGGTGACGTCGGCGCTCTTGGTGAATTGAATCTTCACCATCACGTGCGTGCGGAGCGCGTCGTCCACCGTTTCACGAACGGCGTCGGTGAGTCCGTGCTGTCCCACGTGCACCAGGGCCGTGAGCTTGTGAGCTTCACCGCGAAGGGCGGCGCGCTCCTTTGATGAAAGTGCCATGACCGGAAACTACACGGTCAATTTTCGTACGGCTGCCCCGCGGCGCGGTTGCCGTGCGCCGAATGATCGATTCCGCCCAGGGCCTGGTAGGGATCGATCGGCTCGCCGTTCCAGTACTTGCCGTTGGCGGGCCACGCCATGACCTGAAAGTGCAGGTGCGGCGTGTCTTTGGGCGCGTTGCCGGTGGTGCCGACGAAGCCGAGCGTGTCGCCCTTCACAATGGCGCGCCCAGGAGACATGGCGTCGTTGTAGTGATCCATGTGGGCGTAGTAGTACACGAGCCGATTCTCCGGATCGACGGTGTACATCGTGATGCCGCCCAGACTGTTGGACGACATGCGAAGGACCTTGCCGTCGTCCGCCGAGAGGATGGGCGTGCCGCGGGGGGCGAGGATGTCGATGGCGTGGTGGGTGCGATCGGTGTCGCGCCCTTCGTTGAACGAGTCCGCCACCTTGGCCATGTTGGCGCCGGCCACCGGCAACAGCAGGTGGCGGTCGATCAGGTATTCAGCGCTCGACGCGCCGGCCGCGCTAGGCTCACTGGGCACTGGAGCAGGAGCCGCGGCCACGACGGGCTTTGGGGTTGGGGCCGGTGCAGCGCCGAGTGGCGTTGGGTAGTAGAGCACCGGACGGCTGCAGGCCGTGGCCGAGGCGAGCGCGGCAAGTACGAGGAGGGAGATCGAGCGCATTTCCCAGTTGACGATTGGTGGCCGCGAAAGGAACGGTGGTGCGGTGGTGCGGTGGAACGGTGGAACGGTGGAACGTGACCGCCTGTCATTCCGAGTGAGCGAAGCGACCGAGGAATCTTCCTTCGTCCGGCTAGGGCCGTGTGCGATCGTTTCGGCTGCTCGAAAACACTCACGGAGTCCAGATCACAACCGCGCCGCAGTTTGTCTGCGGAACATAAAATCGTCCGGGAATTGGCGCGTCACTGAGATAAACCTCGATGCCAGTGATGATATTCGAGCTGAGGAATTGGTCGAGCGCGTCCTGACTACTACCGCCCAGCGCGTCCCAGAGTACCCCGTTGAGGAAGTACGTGGGCGTGCAGAACTGCGGCGGCGGTGCTATCGGCTTCATCTGGATGAGGCAGTTGGAAATGGCTTGTTGCGGTGGAGGGTTGAACGCCGGCATCCTCACAGTCGTACACGTCCGATGTACTCCCTCAACGTTGGTCAGCAGATCGGCGATGCGATCGGTGGGCCGGCGCTCCAGGTCTTTCGGCCCCACGCAATGGACAACAGCCGCTTCACAACGCACGAAGAAGCCCTCCCGCAGACCCGGGTCACGATCGAGCATCTCGCGGCGGTCGGTCGTGAGCATGGCGGGAAGTGAGGTGGCGTGTCCGAGCGGATTTGGCGTGAGCGATACCAGGAACTCCGCGGCTGTATCGGCCTTCAACCTGTAACGCCGCGAAGCGTAGCCCTCCTTCCGAACCTCAAACATGTAGTAGCCGAGCACTGGTTCGAGAACGCTCAGCGCCGCGACGCCAATGTTCGACGTGAGCGTCTGGTTGCCCAGCGTGTCGCGCACCGTGGCTCGATCGATCCAGTCCCCGGTGCTCGCGTCGAACACACCCAGCAGCTTGACGCCTGCCGCCTCAGCGGCGGCGGCGGTCGTCAGCTGCATGACCGTAGACGGCGCCGTGTCGGGGGGCGCGGCTCTCCGAGCTGTGTCGCGCTGCGCCGCCGCACGCACGGACGCTCCACTCGCCATCAACAACGTTCCCGCAGCGATCAGAAATGCGCGTTGTGTCATTTCTTCACTTCCGGCAAGAGTCTGGTGTGCCTTACTGGGTCCAGATCACCACCGCTCCGCAATTCGCGCCCGGGATCTCGAACCGGCCGGGACGCGGCATGTCCGGGAGGTAGACCTCCATGCCGGCGATGTGCTTTGGAATGAGAAACTGATCGAGCTGATCCTGACCCTGGCCGCCGAGCGTACTCCACTCAAAACCGTTGAGGAAATAGGTGGGTGAGCAATAGCCTCCGTTCACGGCATCCAGCATTTGTGCTTGGCAGTGCAAGAAGTATTGCGGCTTGGCGGACGAGAACGACGGGCGCGAGACAGTGGAGCACATGCGCGTCACACCTTCCTTGCGGCTGAGTAGATCCACGAGATGGCCGGTAGGGTGCAGATCGAGATCCTTCCTTCCCACGCATTCCACCACGCTCATTCCGCATCGCGTGAAAAAGCCCTCGCGCTGTCCAGGATCGAGACCAATGAGCCGGCGGCTTTCCGTCGTCACGACTGCTGGCAGCGCGGTGGCCTTGCCAAGAGGATTGGGCGTAAGTCCAACCAGGAACTCGGCGGCGGTGTCGGCTTTGAACTTGTACAGCTGCGGCGAATAGCCCTCTTTGCGGATCTCGATGAGGTACTGGCCGAGCACGGGTTCGAGAACGCTTAGCGCCGCGACGCCGATGTTCGACGTGAGCGTCTGGTTGCCCAGCGTGTCGCGCACCGTCGCGCGATCAACCCAGCTGCCCGTGGTGGCATCGAACACGCCGAGCAGCTTCACGCCTGCCGCGACGGCTTCTGCCTCGGAAATCGGCTTCTCCGCCGCGGTATCGCCGGGAGGTTTCTTGATGGTCAAATCGCGTTGAGCGGCGGCGGTCGCGAATAATCCGCCGCCCAGCGTGAACGCAAATACCGCGCGAACGACCCGTGCAACTCCGTGGTGTCGGCCGGACAGACACGGCGCGACACTATCGAGAAAAAGGCTGGCGCTACGCAGCTTTGGTCGCATGAGGGCAATTGTACACACTCATGCCAACGACGTCAATTACGAGTTTTCTGTACTATTTTATCCAATAACGACGCGGCGACAGCTGCACAAACACTTTCCGCGTGTGCTCCGTATACGGCCTATTTCTGCAGACCGACTTTCGCCAGAATGGCGACGAATCGCGGGTCACCGCGCACCGGATCGAAGAAGCTCTCGCTCAACGCTTCGCTCGAATAAAACGAGTCGTGATTGGCTGCCGCGCGCTCGAGCAGCGTGAGGGCGCGCGCGTTGACTCCCAGCCCGAGATAGATGCGCGCCGCGGCCGCCGCGCTGCCGCTCGTTCGGCCAATGGCGGTTTCCAGGCGTGTAGCGATCGCCGCGGCTCGCGCGGCATTGCCACTTTTGGCATATGCATACCCTAATAATCCCTCTGCCTGCACCGACGTGCTATCGATGCGATCGGCAATCTCGAGCTCGCGAATGGCGTCCGGCAGTCGGCCGGCTTGCAGGTACACCGACCCGAGCATGAACCGCGGCACGAGCAGCGTGGAGTCGAGCGACACTGCATGGCGTGCCACCGCGATCGCCGAGTCGTTTGCGTGCGCCACGGCGAGCGCCAGGCTGTACGACCCGAAGGCGATCGGCGACAGCGGATCGAGCGCCGTGGCGCGCTTCAACTGGATCTGCGCGTCCGCGGTGCGCCCGGTGAGCAACAGCAGCTCGCCGTACCACTGATGCGTGGTCGCGCTGTTCGGATCGAGCTTGAGTGCGTGCTGGTAGTCGCGCTCGGCTTCGGACCATCGCCAGCCGGCTTGCAGCAGCGTAGCCCGCGACGCGAACGCTTCGGGCAGCGTACTGTCGAGCGCAATGGCGCGGTTGATCGCCGCCAGCGCCAGCGGTGCCACGGAGTCCATGCGAACATTGGCATAGAGCGGCAACAGCGCATAGACGTTCGCAATACCCGCGTACGCCCGCGCGAACGTGGAGTCCTTTTTTGCGGCCTGCTGAAAGTAGTCGAGCGCGCCGCGCAGTCCGGCTTCGCCACGCTTCTCAAAGAAATACCTGCCGCGCAGATAGAGGTCGTACGCCTGCAAATCGCTCGTACCGTGATCGCCTGGCGCAACAGCCACGGCGGTCGCCGACGCTGCCGCGGCGGGCGACAGCTGCGGCGAGATCGCCGCGACGATCGCCGCCGAGATGTCGTCCTGCACCTTGAACACGTCCTTGGCGTCGCGCTCGAACATGTCGGACCACACCGTGAGGCCGTCCGATGTGTTCACCAGCCGCGCCGTGACGCGCAGGCGATCCTTCTCGCGCTGCACGGTGCCGAACAGCACCATGTTGACGTTGAGCGCCTTGCCAATGTCGGTGGGATTTCCCGTCTGCTCCCGCGCCACACCATCCGCGCCGGACGCAACGCGCAATCCCGGAATGCGGCTCAATGCGTTCGTGACTTCCGCCGTCATGCCGGAGGCGAAATACGCGTCGCTCGTGTCGCGGCTGATGTTGACGAGCGGCATCACGGCAATCGACTTGTTCGCCGTGACCGCGGCGACGGTGGCCGCGGCGCTCGTCGCCGGCGCGTCGCCGCGTCGGTTGGAGATCCACGCACCGCCGGCCGCCACCGATGCAAGAATGCCCGCGCCGGCCAGCGCCCACAGCACGCGCCTGGGACGCTGGCTGGGCAGCGCCGCCGACGCAAACGTCCCGCTCACCACCGACGGATCTTCCAACGCGCGGGTGACTTCCGCCGCGGTGCGCGGACGCTTGTTCGGATCCTTCTCCAGCAGCCGCATGATCAACTCGGCCAGCGCGGCCGGCACGTCGTAGCGGCGATTGCCAATTGGCGCCGGCGGCTCGGTGAGCTGCGCGGCGAGCAGTTGCTGCGGCGCGCGCCCGTGAAACGGCGGCGTGCCCACGAGCATTTCGTAACCGACAATGCCCAGCGCGTAGAGATCCGCGCGGTGGTCGGTGAGCGGATCGCCCGCGGCCTGCTCCGGCGCCATGTACGCCGGCGTTCCGATCGACGTGCCCACCAGCGTTATCGTTCCGGCGCGGGACGGCTGCGGCGTTCGCGAGCCTTCGCGCGACGCCGAGATCGCCTTGGCCACGCCGAAGTCGGTGACCGTGGCCGAACCGGACGACAGCAGGATGTTGTCGGGCTTGATGTCGCGGTGAATGACGCCGCGGCCATGTGCGTACGCCAGCGCGCGCGCCACGTCCTTGAGAATGCTCACCGCTTCGCGCACCGACAACGGGCCGCGCGACAGCCGCGCGCGCAGCGACTCACCCTCGACGAACGGCATGATAAAGAACGGCAAGCCGTCCGTCTCGCCCGCGCTCAACACCGGCACGATGTGCGGATGCTGCAGCGCTGCGGACAACATGATCTCGCGCTTGAAACGATCCACCGACACGGAGGCGGCGAGCTCGTACGGCAGCACCTTCACCACCACCGGTCGCCCGAGCGAGTTATCCTGGGCGACGAACACCGTCGACATGCCGCCACCGCCAAGCTCTCGGTCGAGGGTGTACGCGGTGCCTAGAGTGCGCTGGAGTTCGTCTCGAAGAACAGTCACGTCGGTGTCATGAATCGGCGGGATACATCAACATAGGTCCCGCTCAACCCATGAGACACCAGAACGGCTCGGAAAGGTTGTTAGTGGCGAATGTTTTACCGATTCCGGACGACCGAGTCGCGCGGCATGCTCTCGACGGCGAACGGAATGTCCGCGCCGCGAGTGACCCACGACGCAGGCCAGATCGAGCGCGACTGCGTGGCGAGGTCCACCGTGGGATCGACGAGCAGGCGGGATTCGTGTCCGTTGAGCGATACGGTCACCTGCGCGCGCACTTGCACGGTTTGACCTTGGCGAGCTCGTTCGCGCGCCAGATAGTGCGCGAATTGGAGAATCATGTCCGGGCGCGTCGCCATCTTGCCGGCTTGCCACGGCTCGAGAATTGTCTGCGGTTCTACCACCGTGGTTTCGCGAGTCTGTGTGTCGGTGACGAAAAAGCGCGACGTCCCCTCCTTTTCGCGCAGCTTCATCTGCCAGGAAAAGCGATGGCCTTCTTCCGTCCAGCTGACGTTGCCGGGATAGGCAAAGTGGCGGAGCGGAATGGCGATCTGAAGGAAGAGGTAGGCGGCGAGGAATACCCACTTGCCCGTTGTCATCCGGGGCGAACGCGAAGGATCTAGCCGGACGACAGGAGATTCCTCGTCGCTTCGCTCACTCGGAATGACAGCGCGTTCCGCCGTTCCACCGTTCCACCGTTCCACCAGCGTTCGTGGCCACCCGGGCTCGAAAAACAACGTCGTGGCCGCGAGCATGAGCCAGGGGAAAATTCCGATGCTGAACAGCTGCGAGTTCAGCACGTGAAAGACGATCGCCGCCGCGAAGGCGAACGGCCGCGTGCGGCGCCAGAGCAGCGCTGGCGTCACGAGCAGGTCAAAGCACAAGCCGCCGTAGCTGAAGAAGTAGAGCTCGAGGCGGTGCTCCACGATCATTCCGATCAACGGCACGTTCGCGCTCTCGAGCAGCCACGAACGCATTGGCTCGCCGTGAATCCAGTCGCCGTTGATCTTGGCGATGCCGCCAAAGACGTACATGACGCCCACCTGCGCACGGAGCAACCAGACGCTCCATCGCGGCACCATGCCGCCATTTATGCCACCCTTACGCCAGACGTCGGCCGAAAACACGGCTTGTGCCGGAACCGCCGCCAACAAGAACGCGAACAGCGACGCGGCGTAGAAATGGTTCAGATACCGCGCTTCGTCGAGCAGGAACACGTAGGTGAACGCCAGCCAGAGCAACACGCTCGTGGCGCGATACCAGAGACCCGCCGCCACGCACAGGGCGAGTGCGCCGAGTACGGCAAAGTGGACGTACATGCCCACGCCGGGCCACGGATGCACCCAGTCGAAACCGTAAAACGTGAAGTGGAAGCGCGGAACAATGAAATACCGGGCGATCCAGCCATGCCTGAAGTACCGACTCACCTCCCAGGCGATGATCAACCCGAACGCCACGCGGAAGAACGCCAGCGACGCGCCGTCCACGGGCTCAGTGAGCCGCGCAGCCCAACGCGCTCCGGCGCTGGAGGCAGGGGCCAGGTTCGATTTGGGCGGCACCGTACGGGACTGTTCCACGCGAGCCAACTTACTATATTCACGTCTCACGGAAACACGGACCGTCGAGGATTTGGATGGAACAGCACATTGACCGATATGTCCCCGCGGACACCAACGGCGGGTGGGGCGCTGCCGCCCTGGTGATCACGCTCGTCATTATATGCATTGTGGGTGTGACGTACATCCACAAGCAGACGTACAAGCATCCCACCGATGTCACCTGGCACGGAAAGGGATCGGGCGACGTTCCGGAACCGGCCGTCCACTAACACAAGAAAATCTGGCGTGACCATGGCGGGACCGTCCGGTCCCGCCTTTGTTATATCTGTGACCCACCCGTATCTCTACCGACGCGCGACGTCGATCGAAGACGCCGCACAACAGCTCGGCCAACCGGACGCTCTGCCCCTGGGCGGCGGCACCGACCTGCTCGTCACCATCGCCGAGGAGATCAGCCGGCCGGATGTCGTCGTGGATCTCCGCACGATCCCGGGGAGCGACGCGATCACCACGCTCGACGACGGCACCATTCGCATCGGCGCGTCGGCGCGCATATACGACATTGCGCGCCACGCGCTCGTGCTCGAGCACTTTCCCGCGCTGGCGCAAGCGTGCGACGCGGTGGGAACGCCGGCCCTCCGCCACATGGGCACGATTGGCGGGAACCTCTGCCAGCGTCCGCGCTGCTGGTACTTTCGTCGCAACGTGCCGTGCCTCAAGAACGGCGGCACGTCGTGCCCTGCTGTGCACGGCGAAAATGAGTATTTAGCAATTCTCGACGCCGGCCCCTGCTACGTGGTGCATCCGTCGGATCCGGCGGTGGCGCTCACGGCGCTCGAGGCGCGTCTGGAGCTCTCGTCGGTGGGCGCGCGCCGCGAGGTGCCGATGGATGAATTCTACGTGCTGCCGAACGAACGGCTGGACCAGGAGACCGTCCTTTCGCCGGACGAATTCGTTTCCGCCGTGTTGCTTCCGCCCGACTCGCGCGGGGGCGAACAGCACTATCACAAGCTGATGCAGCGCGAGGCGTGGGATTTTGCGCTCGTCAGCATTGCCGGTTGCAAGCGCGCCAACGGCGACGTCCGCATTGTGCTCGGCGGCGTTGCGCCGCGACCGTGGCGAGTGAATTCGTCGATCGAAGAGGATGTGGCGACGGGCAACCTGGACGAGGATACGGTGTCCACGCTGGCCGATCGCGCGTTGTACGACGCCGTTCCTCTATCGAAGAACGGTTACAAGGTCGATCTCGCCGCATCGCTGCTGCGACAGATCATTGGAGATCTGGGAAAATGAGCTGGCTCGCGTTCGGCACGCTCACTCGCGAACTGCGCGACGGCGAGGTGGTAGTGGGCAGCGGCGCCGACGCCGACTGGCGCGTGCCCACGGCCGACCTCATGCCGCGGCATTTCACGCTGAACGTGCACGGGCTCAACGTGGCGATCCGGCCGAGCACTCCGGATGCCGTTGTCGTGGTGAACGAGCAGCAGCTCACGGGTGCCTATCACCTGCTGAACCCTCATGACGTAATTGCGGCCGGTCGCGGCCAATTCATTTATTCGGACGACGAGCCCGCACGAGTCGAGGACGACCCTCCCGACGACCCGCTCGACGACGCGTATTTGATCGACGAACAGCGCAAGGTTGCCTACCGGCTCCAGAACCGGTCAACGACGCTGGGCCGGGACGTGTCGAATGGAATTGTCGTCCGCGACCCGAGAGCATCGCGCTTCCACGCCGAGATCCGGCGCGAGGCGGGCGGCTTCGCGCTGCACACCATGGGGTCCGCCGGCACGAGCCTGAACGGTGAACCGATGCGCGGTCCGCGGGTTCTGGCTGAGGGCGATTCGCTCGAAATCGCCTTCGCCAAACTTCGATTTACCCGAGGAGCGCTGCCGCGGGGGATCGCGGCGGCGGTCAACGGTCTAGGGATGAATGACGATGTCGGTGTTCAATCGACGGCCGCCGGGCCGCGGTCCACGATGGAGTCGGCAATCAGGGCCACCGAGCCGCCGAAGTCGATGCTGTCGCTGAAGGTGATGGCTGGGTTTGCCGTGCTCGTGCTCGCCGCCCTGGCTGTGTGGTTTTTCGCCGGATCGTGAGCGAACCGCTGTCATTCTGACGGTCGCCAGCGCCCGTTGTTGAAACGCCTCTAGCCCGCCGGGCCTAATCCCGACTAATTTTATCTGACTTGGCTGCCCGCGGTTGATTTGCGCCACGGGGACCGCCGCTCAGGCGTCGAACAGCGACGCTGCAAACGATTAACTGAAAACGAGTTGCACCGCGTCCCGGGACACGTGTCTTACGTCCTTTGGACCAATCGCCGATCACGTGGCGTTCGTGCAACTGCGTGGAGCACCATATGAGCAGTTCCATCGAGACCCTGATCAGCCGAGAGTATCAGCACGGCTTCGTGACCGACATCGAGTCGAACACGATGGCGGCTGGATTGAACGAAGGCGTGGTCCGCGCGATCTCGGCGAAAAAGAACGAGCCGGCGTTCATGGTCGAGTGGCGCTTGCGGGCCTATCGCCGCTGGCTGACGATGAAAGAGCCGCACTGGCCGAACGTGCATTACGGCCCGATCGACTATCAGGGCATCAGCTACTACTCGGAGCCCAAGACCAAGAACCCGCTGGGCAGCATCGACGACGTCGATCCCGAACTGCTGAAAACGTACGCGAAGCTCGGCATTCCGCTGCTCGAGCAAAAGATGCTCGCCGGCGTGGCCGTTGACGCGATCTTCGATTCGGTGTCGGTGGGCACGACGATGCGCGACGAGTTGGCGAAGCACGGCATCATCTTTTGCTCCATGGGCGAGGCGCTCCGCGAGCATCCCGAGCTCGTCGAGAAATACCTCGGCAGCGTGGTGCCGTACAGCGACAACTTCTTCGCGGCGTTGAACGGTGCGGTGTTCTCCGACGGATCGTTCGTCTACATCCCCAAGGGCGTGCGCTGCCCCATTGAGCTGTCAACGTATTTCCGCATCAACAACGCGGACACGGGCCAGTTCGAGCGTACGCTGATCGTGGCGGACGAGGGCTCATACGTGAGCTACCTCGAAGGTTGCACGGCGCCGAAGCGCGACACCAACCAGCTGCACGCCGCGGTGGTGGAGCTGGTGGCGCTCGAAGGCGCAACGATCAAGTACTCGACCGTGCAGAACTGGTACGCCGGCGACAAGGACGGAAAGGGCGGCATCTACAACTTCGTGACCAAGCGCGGCAAGGCCATGAAGGACGCCAAGATTTCGTGGACGCAGGTCGAGACCGGCTCGGCGATCACCTGGAAATATCCGAGCGTGATTCTGCAGGGCGACAATGCGGTGGGTGAGTTCTACAGCGTGGCCGTGGTGAACAACAAGCAGCAGGCCGACACGGGCACCAAGATGATCCATATCGGCCGGAACACGCGGTCAACGATCGTCTCCAAGGGCATCTCGGCTGGCGAGGGCAACAACTCCTATCGCGGCCGCGTGCAGGTGCTGCCCAAGGCCGAGGGCGCGCGCAACTACACGCAGTGCGACTCCATGCTCGTGGGCAACCGCTGCGGAGCGCACACGTTCCCGTACATCGAAGTGGGGAACAGCAGCGCGATCGTGGAGCATGAGGCGTCCACGTCAAAGATCGGCGAGGATCAGATCTTCTATCTCAAGCAGCGCGGGTTGTCTGCCGAACAGGCCGTGTCGATGATCGTGAGCGGGTTCTGCAAGGAAGTCTTTAAAGAGCTGCCGATGGAGTTTGCGCTGGAGGCTCAGGCACTGCTCGGAATCACGTTGGAAGGAAGTGTCGGTTAGGCGTAATCGCGTTCGTTGTAGGACAATCAATCCTGGTCGCTGGTCTCTGGTCTGCGGATACAGACAACTACCGAGACCTCAGACCAGGGACCACAGACCTGAGAATTCAGCATGAGTTTGCTCGTTATTAAGGACCTTGAAGCCCGCGTTTCCGATAAGCCGATTCTTAAAGGTCTCAGCTTGACCGTTGAAGCCGGCACCGTTCACGCTGTCATGGGGCCCAACGGCTCCGGAAAGAGCACGTTGGCGCAGGTGCTCGCTGGAAATCCAGCGTACGAAGTCACCGGCGGGTCGGTGACTTACGACGGAAAGGATCTGCTGAGCATGGAACCGGAAGTGCGCGCCCAGTCGGGCGTCTTTCTCGCGTTCCAGTATCCGATCGAAATTCCCGGCGTGTCGAACGCCTACTTCCTGCGCGCTGCGTATAACGAAAAGCTCAAGGCGCAGGGGAAGGAAGAAGTCGATCCACTGGAATTCGCGGACCTGATGGAGCAGAAGCTGGCAATGGTCGAGATGGATTCGGCAATGCTCACGCGGTCCGTCAACACGGGATTCTCCGGCGGCGAAAAGAAGCGCAACGAGATCCTGCAAATGGCGGTGCTCGAGCCCAGGCTGGCGATACTCGACGAGACCGACTCCGGCCTCGACATCGACGCGCTGCGCATCGTGTCCGACGGCGTGAACCAGCTCCGGCGTCCGGACAATGCCACGATCGTGGTCACGCATTATCAGCGTTTGCTCAATTACATCGTCCCCGACTTCGTGCATGTGTTGGCGAACGGGCAGATTCTGAAATCGGGCGGCAAGGATCTGGCGCTCGAGCTCGAGGAGAAGGGCTACGACTGGGTGACGCACCCCAACGCGTCCGCCCCGCTCGGGGCGGGTGTGGCGTGACGGCGGCGATGGCCGTCGGAAGTGGCGCCGAGTCGTATATCGCAGCGTTCGACCAGCTGACGTCCGACCGAACGGCCCCCGGCTCGCTTCAGGCCGCCCGGCGTGCCGCATTCGAGCAGTTCGCCGCGCTTGGATTTCCCACGAGAAAGAACGAAGACTGGCACTTCACCAGCGTCTCGCCGATCACCGACGAAGAATTCGTGCTCATGCCGTCGCCGAGCGGCGACGTGCGCCGCGACGAGCTGGATCCGTTCCGCTTTGGGGCGACCGACTGGAGCACCATGGTGTTCGTGAACGGACGGTACGCGCCGGAGCTGTCCGATTGCGAGTCGTTGCCCGCGGGAGTCAAGGTCCGCGATCTGGCGTCGGCGTGGAGCGCGAACGCGGCCGTGGTCGAGCGTATCGGCACGATCGCCGACTCGGAAATCCACAGCTTTACGGCGCTGAACGGCGCGTTCATGCAAGACGGCGCAGTAGTCGAAATTGCTTCGGACACCGAGGCACAAACGCCGATCCATCTGCTGTTCATTACCGACGCCAACGCGGCGAAGGGCATGATGCACCCGCGCAACCTCATCGTCATTGGCCGCAACGCCAAGGCGACGATCGTCGAGAGCTACGTGTCAACGACCAACGCGATGTATCTGACCAACGCGGTGACCGAGGTGTCGGTGGCAGAGGGCGCAACGCTGCAGCACTTCAAGATCCAGCGCGAGGCCGGTCGGGCGTTTCACGTTGGCACGGTGGAAGTGGACCAGGCGCGTGACAGCCACTACGTGTCATTCTCGCTGGCGATGGGCGCGGCGCTGTCGCGGTCGAACATCTACACTCGGCTGAACGGCGAAGGCTCGGGCGCCACGTTGAACGGGCTGTACATGATCGAGGACGAGCAGATCTCCGATCACCAGACGCAGGTGATCCACGCCCAGCCCAACACGTTCAGCCGAGAACTGTACAAGGGCGTGCTCGACGGACGCTCGCACGGCGTGTTCAACGGTAAGGTCTACGTCCATCCGATCGCTCAGAAGACGGACGGCAAGCAGACAAACAAGACGCTGTTGCTGTCGAGCACTGCGCACGTTGACACCAAGCCGCAACTCGAGATCTTTGCGGACGACGTGAAGTGCACGCACGGCGCCACGATCGGCCAGATCGATGCGACGGCGCTCTTCTATCTCAAGAGCCGCGGCATCGAGAACGGACTCGCGCGGCGGCTGCTGACCTACGCGTTCGCCGCGGACGTGCTGGAGACGATCGAAGTCGAAGAAATCCGCAAGAGTCTGGAGCTGATGTCACTCGAGCGATTTGTGTGACCAACACAGACGCCCTCTATCAGGAAATCATTCTCGAGCACAACCGGAAGCCGCGAAATTTCCGGGAGATGGACAATGCCGACCGCACGGTGCCTGGCCGCAACCCCTCGTGCGGCGACGAGCTGACGCTCTGGATCAAGATGGACGGCGAGACCGTGAGCGACATCAGCTTCAAAGGCCAGGGTTGCGCGATCTCTAAAGCGTCGGCGTCGCTCATGACGGCGGCGGTGAAAGGAAAGACCCGCGGCGAAGCTGAGGCGCTATTCGAGCAGTTCCATCTGCTCGTCACCGGCAAGCTGCCGGAAGCCGAACAAGCAACGATGGGCTCGTTGCGCGCGCTTGGCGGCGTGTCGCGCTTTCCGATTCGCGTTAAGTGCGCCAGTCTCGCGTGGCACGCGCTGCATTTGGCGCTCTCGGGCGGCACGCCGCCGGCGGCCGGCGCATGAGCGCGGACGACGACGGATTCGAGCATCTGGCTGATGTCTCCGATTTGCCGGCTGGGGCGCTCAAAGGCGTGAAACGCACCGACGGTGAGGAGGTCTGCCTGTTCAATCATGACGGGTCGATCGGAGCCGTGAGCAACATCTGTAGTCACGCGGAGTTTCTCATTTCGGACGGCGTGCTGCGGCCGGACGGCATGCTGGAATGCGCATGGCATGGCGCACGCTTCGATTGCCGCTCGGGCAACGTGTGCCGCGGGCCGGCGACGGATCCGCTGGCCGTGTTTCACGTTCGCGTTGACGCCAATCGGGTGCTCGTGGGCCCGCGCGGCCAATGATCGTTGCACTCTCTGACTTTCCGCTGCTCGCGTCGAGCCCCGAGCTCCACTACCTCGACTCGGCGGCCACGTCGCAGAAGCCGCGCGTCGTGCTCGACGCGATGATGCATTACTACACGCACGACAACGCGAACCCGCATCGCGGTGCGTACGCGTTGTCGGCGCGCGCCACCGATCGGTATCAAGCGGCGCGCGATCGTATTGCGCGGTTCGTAGGCGTGCGTGACACGGATTGCCTCATTTTCACGCGCGGCACCACCGAATCGCTCAACCTCGTGGCAACGGCGTGGGGGCATGCCAACGTTGGCCACGATGATGAAATCGTCATCACCGGCATGGAGCACCACGCGAACTTTGTTCCCTGGCAGCAGTTGGCCGCTGCCGTGGGTGCGAAGCTCCGCGTGTGTCCGATCACGGCGGATGGGCGCGTGGACATGGAGCAGTTCGCGTTGCTCGTAGGCCCGCGCACGAAAATCGTGGCGTTCAATCATGTGTCCAACGCGCTGGGTACCGTGAACCCGATCGCCGAGATGGCGGCGATTGGCCGGGCCGTGGGGGCACTCGTCGTGTGCGATGGCGCGCAATCGGCGCCGCATCTTCCGCTCGACGTCGACGCACTCGACGTGGACTTCTACGCCTTCAGCGGCCACAAGATGCTCGGCCCCATGGGCTGCGGTGTGCTCGTGGGCCGCCGCGCGCTGCTCGAAGCCATGCCGCCGTATCAGATGGGCGGCGACATGATCGAGTTCGTCACCGACGAGCGGACCACCTGGAACGTGCTGCCGCACAAGTTCGAAGCAGGCACGCCGAACGTTGCCGATGCCATTGGTCTGGCTGCGGCGTGCGACTATCTCGACAACATCGGCATGGCACGGGTGCGCGAGCACGGGCAGGCGCTCACCGCGCTGGCCTCCGAACGGCTGCAAGCCATTCCCGGCGTCCGCGTTTACGGGCCTCCGCCGGCCGAACGGAGCGGCGTCGTGAGTTTTACCGTTGGCGATATTCATCCGCACGACTTGGCGACGATCCTGGACGAGCGTAATGTCTGTGTTCGCGCCGGGCACCATTGCGCACAACCGCTCATGCGACGCCTGAACCTGCCGGCTACGGCGCGTGCGTCGTTCTATATCTACAACTCTGAAGCCGACGTTGATGCGCTCGTCTCCGGAGTTCACCATGCACGGGAGGTATTTGGCTGATGTATGCTATCGCGATCATTCGCTACCGCCGGCCGTTGGAAGAAGTCGTGGCCGTGACTGACCAGCATCGCACCTATCTCCGCGGCCTGCAGGATGAGGGAATCCTCGTGGCGTCTGGACCAATGGACCCGCGCAGCGGCGGCATTCTGCTGCTCAACGTGCCGGATGACGACGTGGTCGCAGCGCTCGACCGCGTGCGGGACGGCGATCCCTACGTGACGTTTGGAATGGCGCAACACGAACTCATTCCGTGGGCCGTGGGCATTGGCAAAGAGGGGCTGGACGGCCTACTGCCCTCCTGACGATTGCCCCTTGTCATCCCGACGAGCGAAGCGAGGAGGGATCTTCTCTCCGCCGACGCGATAATTGGCTAGAGCGAAGATCCCTCGCGTGCGCTCGGGATGACAATTAGGGGACACCGGCCAGCGCCGCCACAATCAGCGCCGTCCACTGCACGCCCACGTACGCATTCGGCCCGTCTTCGTACGACTCGCCGAGCGCGTGCGCGCCGGCCGAACGACCGCCGCCCCCAATCGTGATCGCCGGAATGCCAAGGCTGATCGGAAGGTTGGAGTCCGTGCTTGAAGCCCCGGTGCCCGACACAAAGTCCAGCGCCTTGGCAGCGTTCAGTGCCGTCTGAACGATCGCCACTTTGTCGGACTGGCCGCCCGTTGGGCGAATACCGATAGTGTCGATGACGAGTGACAGCTTGGCCGCCGCCGCGCGCACTCCGGGCCACCGCGCATTCTCCGCGTCGAGCGCGGCATGCACGATGCGCAGAATTTTCTCATTCGTTGTCGCCAGCGACGCCGCACTTTCCGAGCGCATGTCGATTTCCATCGACGCTTCGTACGGAATCGAATTGACCGACGTGCCGCCGCTGATTACGCCAACATTGAACGTGGTCTTGGGATCCAACGGCACTTGGATATCGGAAATTCCGGCGATGGCTCGGCCGAGCGCGTGGATGGGATTAGGAATCCCGAATGCCCCGTAGCTGTGGCCGCCCGGTCCCTTGAATGTGACCTTGTAGCGGTTGCTACCCACCGCACGGCTCACTATGTGTTGGTCGCTACCGTCCACGGAAATGAAGTAGTCAACTTTGCCCTTGAGCGTATTGCCGAACAGATAGCGCATACCGCGCAGATTGCCTTGCCCCTCTTCGCCGACGTCGCCAACGAAATAGATCGTACCCTTCGTCTCAACGCCCGCCTTTTGAAACGCACGCGCGACGGATAGCACGGTGGTCAATCCCCGCCCGTCGTCGGCGATTCCCGGCGCGAGATATTTGTTGCCGGAACGCTTCACCGTAACGTCGGTTCCCTCGGGGAACACCGTGTCGAGATGTCCGGCGAGCACCACCGTTGGACCACCGCCAGTTCCCTTCCGCTCGGCGATCACATTGCCAACGGAGTCGGTGCGCACGTTGGTGAAGCCGAGTGCTTCGAGGCGGCGCTTGTACTCGGCGCCGCGCACGGATTCCTTGAATGGCGGTGCCGGAATCTGCGTCAGCTCGATCTGCTGCTGCAGTGTCCAGGCGCTGTCGGCCTTGATGATGTCCAGCGCCGCGCGGACCTTGACGTTCGACAACGGAATTGGCGATTGCGCATAGAGCGGCGCGGCGAGCAGAGCGAGGATGGCGAGTTTTGGAGTAATCATATGCCCAACGTACCGCGCGACGCGGGCGGCGTGAAGATCCGGCGCGAAGCCGAGCACGAGTCCGACCCGGGCGCGCTTCTCCGGCACCGGCCGTAATAAGATCGGCAGAAACATCGCCCAATAACTCGGCAATAACCGCTTCGAAACGCGGCGGCAACGGTGCAACAGTACGTTCGTGGCGCGATTTCTGTCAATCCAGCCACGGAGTTGCCCATGTTTTCTTCCAGTCATCAACTGCGGCGCCTCGCCGCACTAGTGCCAACCGTACTGACGCTGCTCGCTGCCGCCGCGTGCACCGATCAGGCGATCTGGTTCCCCTAACAGCCGAGACAGCACATTAGCTGCACGACGAAAGGGTCATCCGACGGTGGATGGCCCTTTCGGCACTCACGGCAAACACCGGGTACCCAGCGATCACCGAACCAGCGCTGCACAAAGTAGTCATATGACCATTCTCATATGTGGTCAACCGCCGTTGGCCGTTCGATCACCTGCGCAATTTCCCAGCAGTGCCCCGCAGGGTCCGCGAACGTGGCCGTTCGCATGCCCCAGGGTTGGTTCACCGGGCCGGCGAGCAACGTTACTCCACGACGTGCCAGCTCGGCGCACCGCGCGTCTACGTCTGGCACCCAGATGCTGAGTTGGCAGGAGACGCCGTCGCGGGCGGCAGCCACGCGTCGCGGCGCCACGAGACCAGCGGCGTTGCCGGCATCGAGCAGATTGACGATCACCGAGTCGAAACGGACCGCAACGGAAACCGCATCCTCGTACACGATCTCGACGTCGAACACTTCCTGGTAGAATTGCCGGGCCGCTGCCAGGTCTTCAACGAACAAGCTGATCGCACTGATGTGAGCGAGTGGCGCTGGCATGGGATTGTCTTTAGATGATGTTAAACATCCGGAAATGCACGCTGCTCGACCGCCAGACGAGCCGCCGCGCGACTGAGCGCGGCCGTCTCGAGCATCAGCCCGATGACCAGCACGGCGAGCGGCACGAGCACCGGGAACGGATCGGGCCATGAGTGGCCGGCGGCCAGCGACACAATGAGAACGACGAGGTAGATCGCGCCAATGACCATGAAATCCCGCCCCGCTCGGGCGTTGATCTCGTACCAGGCGTCGTGGTCGGCGAGGATCGATGGAAAGCGCGCTCCGTACCACGCATTCGGCGGAATGCGCCGCAGGTAGAGCGGCAGCCCCGCGGCGATCAGCGTGACGCCGCACACGAAGCAGAGGGGAACGACAAATCCGGGCATTGGCGGAGCGCTCATGATTTGATGCTCGATTGCCGAAATCTACCGCATCAGCGCTGACCCAACTAATACGTTGCACGATTGGATAGCTCAACTTGCGCTGCGTGACGGTTTATCGTACGAGTACGACCGTATGCCGCGCCAGTCAGGTCCTCGACACTCGCCTATCGATCCGTGACACCGATCGCGCTCCGCTATGCGCTGAAATCCCTCCGGCGTACGCCGGTGTTCACCATCACCGCGATCCTCACACTCGTGCTCGGGATCGGGTCCGTGGCGGCGATGTTCGCCATCGTTCACGGGGTCCTGCTCGCGCCGCTGCCTTACGGCAACCCGAATCAGCTCGTCGCGGTTTCAACCGCACTGCGATCGCCCGCGCTGCAACGCACTCTGCAGCCACAGGGGATGTTTTTCACCTACACGCGCTTCGCACGCCGTCTCAGTGACATCGGCTTCTATAGAGTCGGCTCGGGGAACGTTGCCGGCGACGGCGGACCAAACGACGCCGAGCGAGTTACGGCGACCTGGATCACGGCATCTACGATTCCCGCGCTTCAAGTGGCAGCGGCTCTCGGCCGCCCGTTTACGACCGAGGAAGACACCCCGCACGGGCCGAACGTCGTCATTCTCAGCGACGCGATCTGGCGCACACGGTTCAATGCCAGTCGCGACGTCGTCGGCAAGACGCTCACAATCAACAGCGTTCCGCGAACGATTGTTGGCGTGATGCCGGCGGATTTCGAATTTCCCACGCGTGAGACAGCGGTGTGGCTTCCGGCGCGGCTCGATCCGAACGGCGCGGTCGCCGGCGATCTCACCTACTCGGCCGTTGCACGCCTTGCGCCCGGCGTGACCGCGGACCAAGCGCAGCGCGAGCTCGCCTCGCTGTTGCCGAGGCTGGCGGAGTCTTTCCCTCGGCTGGAATCGGGCATCACCACTGCGGCGTGGATCGATCAGGCGAAGCCGGCGCCCGTCGTCGTACAGTTGCGGGACGAGATGACGGGCGGGATCGCGCGCACGTTGTGGATTCTCGCCGCCGCGGCCGGACTCGTACTGCTCGTCGCGTGCGCGAACGTCGCGAACCTCATGTTGATCCGAGCCGACAGCCGGCAACTCGAACTCGCCGTGCGTCAGGCGCTTGGGGCCAGTCGCCTGCGGATCCTGACGCATTTCCTTGGCGAATCAATTGTGATCGCGGCAGTGGCGGCTGTCATCGCGCTTGCTGGGTCGTGGGCGGCGGTGCGCGCGGTAGTCGCGTTCGGACCGGCGAACATTCCGCGCCTCAGTGAGTTGGGCGTCGGACGGGCCACCATGGGCTTCACGCTCGCTGTTTCCGTCTTGGTTGCCATAGTTTGCAGTGTCATTCCGGCGTTTCGCGCCCGCCGCGCGAGTCTGTCGATCAGCCTGCGTGACGGCGGCCGAAACGATACAGCCGGCAAGGCTCGGCAGCGGCTTCGGGGTGTGATCGCATCTCTGCAAATGGCCGTGGCGCTCGTGGTGCTGGCGGGATCGGCGCTCTTGCTTCGCACCTTTCACCGCTTGTATGAGGAGCGTCCCGGATTCGATGCGGCAAACGTAACAACCTTCCGGATGCAGCTCGCCTATGCGAATTACGGTGAGGATTCGTCGGCCGTGAACTTTTTCGCGCGGCTCACGGCGTCCGTCGCGACGATCCCCGGTGTTCGCGCCGCCGGGGTCACTACCCTCGTGCCGCTCGGCGGCGGTGAGACAATTCAACGGTCGTTCCGAGTGGGTGACGACGCACAGACTGTCTCGTTGCCAGCCTACACCATTGACGACGGTTATCTCGCCGCGATGAGCATTCCCTTAATTGCCGGCCACGGGTTCGCGCGAACCGCCGTGCAGCGCGACGGCGATGTGATCGTAAGCCGGCACACCGCAATGACGCTGTGGAACGACCCCACCGGCCAGGCCGCGCTGGGCAGGCGACTCGACAAGGCGCCCACGGGTCCAACGTTCACGGTGATCGGCGTCGCCGGCGACGTGCGCGATCGCGACCTCGCCACACCACCGTCGGAAACGGTGTACCTGCCCATCGCCTTGCCGATCGACGCCGCGCTGGAGCCCCAGCCCCCGCGGAACATGGCGCTCGTCGTAAAGACGTCCGTGGCGCCGGCGAGCATCATAGCACCAGTTCGGCGAATCATGCGTGAGCTCGATCCCACGGTACCGACGTACAACGATCAATCGATGGACGAGGTGGTCCTCGCATCGACGGCACGTCTCTCGTTCACGCTGGCGCTGATGAGTGCCGCCGCCGTGATCACACTGTTGCTCGGCGCAATCGGCCTGTACGGCGTGATGGCGTACATGGTCGCGTTGCGCACTCGCGAGTTTGGCCTTCGCGTGGCATTGGGCGCTGACCCGCAACGGTTGGCGAGAACCGTCGCGCGTCGCGGACTCGTGTTAATCGCCGCCGGCGTGGCGGGCGGCCTGGTGCTGTTCGCAATCACCGCGCGCTTCCTGCAGGCGTTTCTATATGGCGTGTCGGCGAGCGATCCGCTGACGATCGTTGGTGCGACACTCGCCCTCGTTGCAACCGCTTCGCTGGCCAACTGGCTGCCGGCAAGGCGGGCGGCGCAGGTGGATCCGGCTGAGGCGCTCAGGGCAGAGTAACGAACTATGCGAGCATCGCCACGGGTTGAATGTGAACGCAGATCTGTCCGTCGTACTATGCGCGGCTGGCACGGCCGCAGGTCGCCGGGCAGCGGGAGCTCAAACGCTCGCGCGAGAAGCTGATGTGACTGCCGGCGACCTATGACGTCTGCCTACCAATCCCCCGCTGGCTGGAGCGTGCTCACGTTCAGTCGATTGAACAGATTCACGAGCGAGATGTGCAACACGAGTGCGGAGACCGCTCGCTCGTCGTAATGCTCGGTGGCACGGTTCCAGATTTCGTCCGGCACAGGATCCGGCCGGTCCGCCAGCCGAGTGATCGCTTCCGTGAGCGCCAGCGCGGCACGCTCGGCGCCGGTGAACTGCGATGAATGTCGCCAGGCAGCCACGGCAAGCAGCCGATCGTCCACCGGTTTCCCGGTCTTGTGTACGTGGCCCACGGCGCCTTCAATGCAGGAGCTGCAACCGTTGATCTGGCTGGCACGCATGTGCGTCAGCTCAAGCGTGCTCGCCGGCAGCCCGCCCTTATGGATCGCGACCATCAGCTTCTGAATTCCTTCTAATGCATCTGGCATGAGCATGGCCGGATTGGCGATCCGGGGCTCGATTACGATTGGAGTAGCGGCCGCATCGGCAGAGCCGGCGGCGTTCGGCAACTTGGACATCATTATTCTCCTGTCACATCTGGTGGATTCGGTCCGTCAGTGTGATGACGGACCCAAATGCGAGAGTGTGACCGATGGACGAACGCGAGCTGCTGGCTCAGCAATTCGAAGCGCACCGCGATCAGTTACACAGAATCGCTTACCGCATGCTCGGCTCGGCGACGGAGGCGAACGATGCCGTTCAGGAAGCGTGGCTGCGCATCAGTCGCGCCGGCGACGACGCCATCGAGAACGTCGGGGGCTGGCTGACGACCATCGTGGGACGCGTGTGCCTCGACATGCTGCGCACGCGCAGTGCGCGGCGCGAAGAGGCGCTCGACGCGCACGAGCCGGCGCCGGCGCCACAGCGGCGGCACGAGCGAAACCCGGAAGACGATGTGCAGCTTGCCGACTCGGTGGGGCTCGCGTTACTCGTAGTACTTGAAATGCTCGAGCCGGCCGAACGCGTCGCGTTCGTGCTGCATGACATGTTCGATCTCCCCTTCGACGAGATCGCGCCCATCGTGGGACGATCGCCGGTGGCCGCACGTCAGTTGGCGAGCCGCGCCCGCCGGCGTGTGCGCGGTGCGTCTGCATCCGACACGGATCGCACACGCCACCGCGCGATCGTTGAAGCCTTTCTCGCGGCGTCAAAGGCGGGCGACTTCGAGGCCCTCGTTGCGATCCTTGATCCCGACGTGCTGTTGCGCAGCGATGCGCAGGGCGTGCGGATGGGCGCCCCGTCGGAACTTCGCGGTGCCGTGGAGGTGGCCGAGATCTTCAAGGGACGCGCAAAGGCAGCGGTGCCCGGGCTCATAGACGGCGATGTTGGCGTGCTCGTGCCAATCAAAGGGCGGATGCTGCTCGTGTTCGAGGTTCGGTTCGGCGGGGGGAAGATTACGGGCATCGAGGTGGTGGCCGAGCGGGATGCGCTGGATGTGTTGGAGTTGACATCACTCGACGGCGGAGATCCGTACGCGACGATCGCATAACGGGTTGGTCAATGTTGTGCAGACATTCCCGCCGACAGGCTCGAGGACATCTTTTTACCGTTTACTCAACGCGGCCGCGCGCTCAGCGCGCCCAACGAAGGTGCGGGCCTGGGCTTGGCAATCGCGAGCGGCTTGGCGAAGGCAATGGGTGGCACGTTGACGGTCACGAGCACTGTGGGCACGGGCGGCGCGTTCTACTTTCGCCTGTCGAGGACGTGAGGGCACGCGTTCACCGAGCCGTGCCCCAGCGGCTTCTCTCGCCCATAAGAATCGCCTGACGAACTCCAGCGCCGTGGTCGCTACCGTTTAAGTTCGCCCAGCTCCGGCGAACGCATGCACATCGGTATTACCAAACCCGCGCACGCGAAATGCCACACAGTGACTCCACAGTGTGCAATTCGGTAGCTGGAGCGCCCGGGAGTTGACGATGACGGTCTCATGGCTATGACCTTGGATGGTGTTCACGTTCGCCTTTCTGCTCTGCCCGGCCGGCGATGGCCGAGCGTGTCGCAGGTGGGGACCACAATGCCCCCGCTACCGGCGTCGCTGACGTGAAAACCGCCGCAGTCGTGACTCCGCGCGCCGTCTCTGATCAATCGAACATCGAAGCGCCGCCAGCAACATCTGCGACGTTGACACCAGAGTTGCTTCAGCGAATGAACGCCTACTGGCGTGCTGCCAACTACCTCTCTGTTGGCCAGATCTATCTCTATGACAATCCGCTGCTGAAGGAACCGCTCACGCTGGCCCACGTAAAACCGCTGGTCGTTGGCCATTGGGGCACCACCCCGGGTCAGAATTTCATCTATTTGCATTTGAATCGTATCATCAAAAAATACGATCTCGACGTGTTCTACGTCGCCGGCCCAGGGCATGGCGGTCCGGCCATTGTCGGCAACGTGTACCTCGAGGGCACGTGGACCGAGGTCTACCCCGCCATCACGCAGGATGAAGCGGGGCTGAAGAAGCTGTTCAAGCAGTTCTCCTTCCCCGGCGGTATATCCAGTCACGTCGCCCCGACAACGCCGGGCTCGATCCACGAAGGCGGCGAGCTAGGGTATTCGCTCAGCCACGCTTTCGGCGCGGCGTTCGACAATCCCGACCTGATCGTTGCCTGTGTAGTGGGCGACGGAGAGTCGGAAACAGGTCCGCTGGCCACCGCCTGGCATTCCAACAAATTGCTCGACCCGGCGACCGACGGCGCCGTGCTGCCGATCCTGCATCTCAACGGCTTCAAGATCAGCAACCCCACCATTCCGGCTCGCATCGAGCACGAGGAACTGGAGCAATTCTTCCGTGGCTGTGGTTGGAATCCGTGGTTCGTGGAGGGCGACGACCCCGAGACGATGCACCAGCTGATGGCGACGGCGATGGACGAAGTGATCGAGGAGATCGGAAAGATTCGGGCGAACGCGCGCGATCGGCACGACACCACGCGTCCGCGCTGGCCGATGATCGTGTTCAAGTCACCAAAAGGGTGGACCGGCCCAAAGGTCGTAGACGGATTACAGATCGAGGGCACGTTCCGAGCGCATCAGGTGCCGCTGTTGGTGGATGCCGAGCATCCCGATCACGTTGCCCAGCTCGAAAGCTGGATGAAGAGCTACCACCCGGAAGAGCTGTTCGACGACCGCGGGCGGCTGATGCCGGAATTAGCCGACCTAGCGCCCGTGGGCGAGCGGCGGATGGGCGCGAATCGCCACGCGAACGGCGGCATTTTGCTCCGCGACCTGGACATGCCGGATTTTCGCACGCACGCGGTGACGATTCCGGCACCGGGCGCGGTCACCGCTCAGGACACGCTGGTGTTGGGAAAATTCCTTCGCGACATCGTCGCGCTCAATCAGGATCATCGCAACTTCCGCGTCTTTGGTCCCGACGAGACGCTGTCCAATCTGCTCGGCGCCGTGTTCGAAACCACGAACAGGCAATGGGATGCGCGGACGGTACCGAACGACGAATTCCTCGCGCATGACGGCCGCGTCCACGACTCAATGCTCAGCGAGCACCAGTGCGAGGGGTGGCTCGAAGGCTACCTGCTCACTGGGCGACACGGAATCTTCAATTGCTACGAGGCATTCGTTCGCATTGTCGATTCGATGTTCAGCCAGCACGCCAAGTGGCTCAAGGTGACGCGCGAATTGCCGTGGCGCCGGCCGATTGCGTCGCTCAACTATCTGCTGGCGTCGCACGTCTGGCAGCAGGACCACAACGGCTTCACGCACCAGGATCCAGGTTTTCTCGATCACGTCATCAACAAGAAAGCGGACGTCGTGCGCGTGTATTTGCCGCCCGATGCCAACTGTCTCCTGTCGGTGATCGATCACTGCCTGCGGAGCCGCCATTACGTGAACGTGGTCGTGGCGGGCAAGCACGCATTACCGCAGTGGCTGACGATGGACGCTGCTGTGGTGCATTGCACACAAGGCATCGGCCTTTGGCCATGGGCCAGCAACGACCAGGACGGCGAGCCGGACGTGGTGATGGCGTGTTGCGGTGACACGCCGACGCTGGAGATTCTCGCTGCGGTGTCCATTCTTCGCGAGCATCTCCCCGATTTGAAAATCCGGGTGATCAACGTCGTGGACCTGATGAAGCTGCAGCCCAAGTCCGAACACCCGCACGGGCTGAGCGACACCGACTACGACTCACTGTTCACCACAGACAAGCACATCGTGTTCGGCTTTCACGGATATCCGTGGCTGGTGCATCGGCTCACTTACCGCCGGACCAATCACAAGATGCATGTCCGCGGCTACAAGGAAGAGGGCACCATCACGACGGCGTTCGACATGCGGGTACAGAACGATCTGGACCGGTTCCACTTGGTGCAGGACGTCGTCGATCGAGTGCCGAACCTTGGCGGGCCGGGGGCATATCTGAAACAGTTGATGGCCGACAAGCTCATCGAACACAAGCAGTACATCGATGAGCACGGCCAGGACATGCCGGAGATTCGGAATTGGAAATGGGGCGCGTGATGAAACACGATCTGGTTGTATCGGCGCGCGCATTCTGACTGGGGAGCTTGAGCGATGAAGCGGATTGATTTCACCTGTCGTCTCTCGGCGAAGTCCAAGCCGTTGCCGCATTTTTGGGAGCATACCGTCGGAAGTGGCCATGCGCCGCTGGCATTGCGAGCCGACTGGCAGCGCCAGTTGCAGCAGTGCCACGAGCACCTGGGGTTTCAACATGTCCGCTTCCACGACATCCTCAGCGACGACATGGGCACGTTGATGGACGAGCAGAATCGTTTGCTCTACTCCTTCTTCAACGCCGATCAGATTTGTGATTTTCTCCTCTCGATCGGCATGAAGCCGTTCGTCGAGTTGAGCTTCATGCCCTCAACGCTTTCCTCGGGCAGCACGACGGTATTCCATTACGCCGCGAACGTGACACCGCCAAAGGATTACGCCGAGTGGGGCAAGTTTGTCGCACGATTGGTGACGCACTGGGTCCAGCGATACGGCATCGACGAAGTCAGTAGTTGGTTCTTCGAGGTGTGGAACGAGCCGAATCTCCCGGCGTTCTGGACCGGCACGCAGGCCGAATACTTCAAGCTCTATCGCGCTACCGTGCAGGCGATCAAGGAGGTGGATGATCGGCTCCAGGTCGGCGGGCCGGCGACGGCGAACAACGAATGGATTACGGAGTTTCTCGATTTCTGCAAGAAGCACAAACTGCCGGCGGATTTCGTCAGCACGCACCACTACCCCACCGATGCACTCGGTTCGGTAGGCGAGGACACCGAGACGCAGCTGGCACAGAGTAAGCGGAGCATTCTGCGCAAATGGGCGCGGGCGACGCGCCGGAAGGCTGGAGGCAAGCCGGTGTACTACACGGAGTGGAGTTCCTCCTCGAATCCGCGCGATCACTACCACGACGAGCCCTACACCGCGGCGGTCATTATCAAAACAATGATGGAGGCCCGCGGGCTCGTTCAGGGGTACAGCTACTGGACGTTCAGCGACATTTTCGAGGAGAACTACATCCCGGCGACCGCCTTCCAGGGCGGTTTCGGCCTGCTGACGCTGCAGGGAGTGGCCAAGCCCTCGTACCGCGCGTTCGAACTGTTGCACCGGCTCGGCGTCGATGAGTTGCCAGTGCACGGGAAGCACGACACCGTGGACGTGTGGGTGGTGCGTCGCGACGACACCGTCACCGCGCTGATTACGAACCATGTGCTGCCCCGGCACCCGATCCAGAGCGAGTCGGTGCGCATTCAATTGACTGGTCTTGTCTCGCCGCGCAATGTCTATATCGAACGCATCGATGACGACCACGCCAACGCCAAGCGGCTTTGGATCGACATGGGCAAGCCGGCCCTTCCCACGGAGCGGGAAGTGGAGCAACTGCACGTATCATCGCAGATCGTGCGCGAGTCGGTGTCGTGGAAGTTCGACGCCAAAACACTAACTCTGGAATTCACGATGCCGCCCCAAGCGATTGCTGCCATCACTGTGGAACTGACGCCAAAGCAGCCTGAGCGGAAATCTCGATCGTGAGTGTTGCGCAAACTCGCTCCCAGCTCATGGAGGCGTTGCAACGCGACACCTTCAACTATTTCGTGTACGAGGCGAACCCGGTCAACGGCCTGATCATCGACAAGACCAAGCCGGGAGCGCCGGCGAGCATCGCAGCCGTCGGGCTGGCGTTGTCGTCTTATCCTGTGGGCGTGGAACGCGGATTCATGTCCCGCGCCGCCGCGGTCAAGCGTACACTCGCGACGTTACGCTTCTTTCAGGAGAGCGTGCAGAGCACGGATGCGGACGCCACCGGCTACAAGGGCTTTTACTATCACTTCCTCGACATGGCCAGCGGGAAGCGCGCTTGGAAGTGCGAACTGTCCACGGTTGACACGGCCATTCTCCTCGCCGGCATGTTGACGGTGGCAGCGTACTTCACGGGCAGCTCGGCCGACGAACGCGAGATCGGCGAACGCGCCAACGAGCTGTATCGACGCACCGACTGGAACTGGGCACAAAACGATGGCCTTGCCGTGACGCTTGGCTGGAAGCCCGAGAGCGGTTTCCTGCCGTATCGCTGGCAGGGCTTTGACGAGGCGCTGTTTCTCTATCTGCTCGGACTCGGCTCACCGACGCATCCGCTGCCGACGGAGAGCTACGTCCAATGGACCTCGACGTACGAGTGGCGAAAGATCTACGGATACGAGTTTCTGTATTCCGGGCCGCTCTTTACCCATCAGATCTCGCATCTCTGGGTCGATTTCCGTGGCATTCAAGACGATTACATGCGCGGCCGGGGAATCGACTATTTCGAGAGCAGCCGCCGCGCCGCTCTCGTGCAGCAGCAGTACGCCATCGACAATCCCGCCGGCTTTGACGGATACTCGGCCAACTGTTGGGGCGTTACCGCGAGTGACGGCCCCGGACCCGCGACGTGCACGATCAAGGGGCGGAAGCGCACATTCTTCGACTACCTCGCGCGCGGCGTACCGGACGGTCCGGACGACGGAACCCTGGCCCCCTGGGCGGTAGTCGCGTCCTTGCCATTTGCACCGGAGATCGTGTTTCCAACGCTCGATCACTTCGAGGCGCTGCAACTGCGCGCAAACAATCCCTACGGATTCAAGGCGACTTTCAACCGCACCTTCACGCAGCCCGGCGCCATGTCGCAGTCATGGGTATCGCCTTTCCACTTCGGCCTGAACCAGGGACCGATCGTGCTGATGATCGAGAACTACCGCACCGAATTGCTGTGGAACCTCATGCGCGGGTGTCCCTATCTCGTAACGGGACTGCGCCGCGCAGGCTTTCAAGGCGGCTGGCTTGGACAATGACGCACTCACGGTCCCATCCACCTCGTGCCGTAGAAATGCTCGTGGTTAAAGAGATCGCCAGTGTAATACTCCTCGTTGGCCTCGGGAGTGGCGGAGCGCGTCCCCGTCGCTCCCGCGGGTGAGAAGCGATTGCGCAAGAGGCGTTCATCGGTCCGGTTCACAATATTGTGATCGTAGACGGGCATCGCTCGAATGTCCTCCCTGCTCGCCGACAGATAGACCTCGTCCGAGTCGTCGTTCAACCTGGCCATCCCGATTGGAAACAGGTGAGACCGGTCGTCAGACGTCCCGAGCGCGCCCTTCGACACCTTCACTTCGAGGTACAGCACCCGTTGCGCCGCCACGTCGACGAGCAGATCCTCGACGGTGCCGATCTTGTGCCCATCGCTGGTCTTGACGTGCCATCCGCGTACGTCGGGGCGGCCGTCGGCCGCGGTGAATTCCGCGTGCACGTCGGATAAGCGCGCAAGTCGTGACGGGCGCTGTGGCGCGTCGTTGTTCGCATTCTGTTGACGGGTGTGTTTCGTCTCGTCCAATAGCATGGTGTCTCCTGTCGCAGGTTGTGAGCGGAGCTCATCGTCCCAGTAGACCGTCTGTTCGAGATGCTCGTACAGACGGCCCTCGTATTCGCGATTGATGGCGTCAGTGCCGTTCCACTCCGGACTGTTCTTGATTGCCTCTCGCGTCTTGTCCACATAGACATTTCGCTCCGACCAATCAACGCGCGTCGCCCACTGCGGAGCCACGAGCACGCGCTTGCCGAACCACCAGTTGTTGGTATCGATCACTAGATACCGCACTGCCCAGGTTACATCATCGATGATGTAATCTTCCACGTGACCGATCGGCTCATCGGTACCCTGAACGTGGTAGCCGCGGACTTCTTCGGCGCTTCGCAAATGAACGTCGGCCGTGGTGTCATCGGCGTGCTCCGACGCCAAGCCCTTCCAGCCAACTCCTGAGACAGGTTTGTCGGCATCGATACTCGGGCCGTTCTTGATCTTGTCCGACGTCAACGCGACCTGGAAACGCCGCGTGAGCCAGTTGGACTTGCCGAACGAGATTGGCGGGATGAGCACTCGTGGCCCGCCAAGCAAGCCGGCGGTCTCCACCACCAGATATCGAATGACCCACTGCTGGTCATCGAACAGAAAGTCGGCGGTGCTTCCCACCTCGCCGTCGGTGGCGCTCACCTTGTACCGCTCGAGATCGTTGAGGCTTCGCAACATGGCAACTCTCCCCTAGGGGGACGGACGCTGATTCGAACGGCCCGCTCATGGACCATTGTGCACGATCGTTGCCGCTCGAGCAGGCAACGCGGTCGGGAGCACTCCCAATACAGACCCGCCATCGTCATGGAATCACGCACGAGTTAAGAAATCTCGTTGTGTCGCGTCCGCTTCGCCGTCACGGTGCCCATTCCACAGAAACATTGTAGAACTCGCACGCTTCGCCCAACGTCGCCGCTATCCTGCTGGTGTCAGCGAGCGTTCGCCGTTTCGGTGAATGGCACGAACACCGGCGACTTGCGCATCGGCATTGCCCAGTCCGCGCACGCGAAATGCCACGCAAGGGCACTAGATGAGCCGCACAGACGCTGGGACTGGAGCCTCCGGTTCAGCGCCGCGTTCCGAAGGCGCTGCGGTGGGGCCCGCCGCACTGGCAGCCGCTGACAAGCTCATCCAACACAAGCCGTACGTCGATCGGCACCACCGGGACATGCCTTTGACCCGAAACTGGAAATGGAGCGAAGGCATGTGACACAGCCGGATGCGAAGCCTGACGCGAAGCCTGACGCGAAGCCTGACGCAAAGCCTGACGCAAAGCCTGACGCAAAGCCTGACGCAAAGCCTGACGCGAAGCCTGACGCGAAGCCTGACGCAAAGGACGATCTGAAAACCCTCCCCATGGCGGAGGTGGAGAAAAAACTCGGCTCGTCGCCCGATGGCCTCACACAGGCCGAGGCGCAGACGCGGCTGAGCAAGGACGGGCCGAACGAACTCGCCGAAAAGAAGGTGAATCCGTTCTTGAAGTTGCTCACGTACTTCTGGGGTCCGATACCGTGGATGATCGAAGTGGCAGTCATCCTTTCAGGGGTCGTTAAACACTGGATGGATTTCGGCATCATCTCGGTGTTGTTGATCTCTAATGCGATGGTTGGATTCTGGGAGGAGCGCCAGGCCGGAAACGCCATCGACGCACTGAAGGCGAAGCTGGCGGCCAAGACCACGGTCAAGCGCGACAATAAGT
Organism: Gemmatimonadaceae bacterium; assembly: GCA_041690755.1. Taxonomy (GTDB): domain Bacteria; phylum Gemmatimonadota; class Gemmatimonadetes; order Gemmatimonadales; family Gemmatimonadaceae; genus JAQBQB01. The sequence goes on from JBEPWA010000014.1 coordinate 58,912, forward strand.
GGGTCAATCCTCCGCCGCGCGAACTGGTGCCGGGAGATGTAATTCGCGTTCGCCTGGGCGACATCGTGCCGGCCGATGCGCGCCTCTTGGCCGGCGATCCAATTCAGGTGGACGAGTCGGCGCTCACCGGCGAGTCGTTGCCCGCCACGCGCAACGCCGGCGACGCGGTGTATTCGGGATCCATCGTTCGGCGTGGCGAGATCGACGCGCTGGTCTACGCAACCGGTGGCAACACCTTTTTTGGCAAGACCGCAAAGCTGGTCGAGGAGGCACACACCGTTAGCCACTTCCAGCGGGCCGTGCTCAAGATCGGCAACTACCTCATCATTCTCGCGGTCGCGCTGGTGGCGATCATCGTCACAGTCGCGGTCATTCGCGGCGATCCGGTTCTCACCACGCTCGAGTTCGCACTCGTGCTCCTGGTGGCCGCTATCCCGGTCGCGATGCCGACGGTGCTGTCTGTGACGATGGCCGTAGGCGCGCGACTGCTCGCTAAGAAGGAAGCGATCGTGACGCGGCTCGCTGCGATCGAGGAGCTCGCCGGCGTTGACGTGCTATGCTCGGACAAGACCGGCACTCTGACGGAGAACAAACTCACGCTGGGCGAACCGTTCTGCATAGGTGGCAGCTCGGCTGACGAGATCGTTCTCGACGCGGCCCTGGCGTCGCGTGCCGAGGACAAGGACACCATCGACCTCGCCGTGATCGCGGGTGTGAAGGATGCCAGTGCGTTGAAGCCATATCAGGTGCTGCACTTTCAGGCGTTCGACCCGGTACACAAGCGCACGGAAGCCACGGTCAAAAGTGCAGACGGCAAGCAATTCCAGGTGAGCAAGGGTGCGCCCCAGGTCATTCTCGCCATGGCGACCAACGTTGCCGACATCACCGCCGACGTGAACAAGGCGGTCAACGGGTTTGCCGCGCGCGGCTTTCGCTCGCTCGGCGTGGCCCGGGCCGACCAAGAGGGCAAGTGGCAGATGATCGGCGTACTGCCAATGTTCGACCCGCCTCGCCCGCAGGCCAAGGCCACCATTGCGAGCGCCGAAAAAATGGGCGTGTCGATCAAGATGGTGACGGGCGATCAACTTGCGATTGCCAAGGAGACCGCGAAGCAGTTGGGACTTGGCCTCAACATTCTCGACGCCACCAGTCTTGGCGACATGAAGGGGGCTGCGACAGCGGAGCAGGCCGCAGCCATCGAGAACGCTGACGGATTCGCGCAGGTATTTCCCGAACACAAGTTCCACATCGTGGAAGTGCTGCAGCAGCACAACCACATCGTTGGCATGACGGGTGACGGCGTGAACGACGCGCCCGCCCTGAAAAAGGCCGACTGCGGCATCGCCGTGTCGGGCGCAACGGACGCGGCACGCGCGGCTGCGTCCATCGTGCTCCTGACGCCGGGGCTGTCGGTGATCATCGACGCCATCAAGGAAAGCCGCAAGATCTTCCAGCGGATGAACAGCTACGCGATCTATCGCATTGCCGAAACGTTGCGCGTGCTGCTGTTCATGACGGTGGCGATTCTGGTATTCAATTTCTATCCGGTAACGGCGGTCATGATCGTGATGATCGCGCTGCTGAACGACGCCGCCATTCTCTCGATTGCGTACGACAACGTTCACTACCGGGACCAGCCCGAAGCCTGGAACATGCGGCTGGTGTTGGGGGTCGCCACGGTCCTCGGCGTGACGGGTGTCGTGGCAGTTTTCTTACTGTTCGTGATCAGCAGGCGGTACTTCAATCTGGACCGCGACCAGGTCCAGACGATGATGTATTTGAAGCTGTCGATCGCCGGGCATCTGACCATCTTCCTGACCCGTACGCGAGGCCCATTCTGGTCAATACGCCCCGCCAAGAAGCTCTGGATCGCCGTACTCGGCACTCAGACAGTAGCGACCCTGATTGCGGTGTACGGGCTGTTCATGACGCCGGTTGGTTGGAGTCTGGCGTTGTTCGTGTGGGGCTACGCGCTGGTGTGGGCGGTCGTGAACGATCGGATCAAGCTGCTCGCATACCGCGTGTTGGATCGCACAAAGTCATCGTCGTCCGATGCAGCCGGCGCGGCCAACAAGCCAGCGGTGGCTGCTGAAGCGGCGACAGCGGCGCCGAGCACCATGGCCCAGGCTGCGGATGAGACACCGCAGATCGCGGAGCTAGCCTATTCCTATTATGAAAAAGAGGGCCGACGAGATGGGCATGCATCCGAGGATTGGAAGAGAGCCGAGCAAGCGATTCATCAGGCGGCCGACGTGAAGCCCGCCGACGACGTGATGCCGGAGCAGGTGGCCCGAGTGCACGCGTTGTACGAGCAGCTGGGACGCGAGGACGTTGACGCCGTTCGTGAATGGGAGAAGTCCCACCCCGCGCCGAAGAAGGAGCAACCGTGAGCACCATCGAGCCGCGCGACTTCCGGGTAAAGCCCGGGGCCAAGGTCAAGCTCGACAAGTGGCCGACCATGGTGAAACCGCTCTACAGTTCTAAGGAAGAGTACGAACAGCTTCTGGCGGAACGCGTCGGCCAGTTGAGCGACCTGCAACAGTTGCACGCCGCGTCCGATCGCTACGCCCTGCTACTCGTGTTTCAGGGAATGGATGCGTCCGGGAAGGACGGCGCCATTCGCCATGTCATGTCCGGCGTCGATCCGCAGGGTTGCGAAGTGTTCTCGTTCAAGCAGCCGAGCGCGGAGGAACTGGAGCACGACTTTCTGTGGCGCACCACCCGCCGGCTTCCCGAGCGGGGGCGGATAGGAATCTTCAATCGTTCCTACTACGAGGAAGTGCTCGTGGTGCGTGTGCACCCGGAGCTGCTGCAAGACGAGCGGCTTCCCGATCGAAAGCACGACGCCAAGCATCTATGGAAAGATCGGTATGAGTCCATCGTGGATCTTGAAAAGCATCTGCATCGCAACGGCACACGGATCGTCAAGATCTTTCTTCATTTGTCCAAAGAGGAGCAACGGCGTCGGTTCCTGGCGCGCCTCGACGAGCCGGACAAGCACTGGAAATTCAGTATCTCCGACATCCACGAACGCGCGTACTGGGATCAATACATGAAGGCGTACGAGGAGTGCCTGCAGGCGACGAGCACCCATCACGCTCACTGGTACGCGGTACCGGCCGACGATAAGGAGAACGCCCGCTTGATCATATCGCAGATCGTTGTCGATGCGCTCGGCGATCTAAACATGAGCTACCCGAAGCCGACGGCGAAGCGCCGGCGGGAATTGGCAGCCGCTCGGAAGGCGTTGGCCAAGTAGGCGCACACAAGTCCACTCACAGGAACAGGAGACACACTTGCAGATCGAGATCAGCACCGACCACAATATCGGGGGAAACGAGGAGAGGGCGGCCGCGATCACCGAGGTCGTAGCGCATGCGCTGCGGCGGTTCAGCGATAACATCACGCGGGTCGAAGTGCATCTCGCGGACGAAAACGGTCCCAAGGGCGGCGTGAACGACATCCGCTGCACGTTGGAGGCTCGCATCGAGGGTCGCCAGCCGATTGCGGTGACCCATCACGCCGGCACGCTTCCGCTCGCCGTTGATGGGGCATCGAGTAGTCTCGTGTCGCTGATCGAGAACACGCTTGGGCGCACGGAGGCGCTCCGGCGCGCACAGCGATCATGAAGGCGACTCGTCAGCTGCACGATCTTGGGCAAAGCTTGTGGCTCGACAACATCACCCGCACCATCCTGGACGATGGGACGCTGGAACGCTACATCGCCGAGTTGTCCGTGACTGGCCTCACGTCGAACCCCACGATCTTCGATCACGCATTCAAGAACGGTAATGCATACGACTCGGCTATCCAACAGAAGTCCGCGGCCGGTAAATCGGGCGAACCGCTCTTCTTCGAACTGGCTATTGAAGATCTTCGGCGCGCTGCGGACCTCTTCCGGCCAGTACACGACCGCACCCATTGCGTGGACGGATGGGTGTCGCTGGAAGTATCCCCGCTGCTGGCGAACGATACCGCCGGCACCATCAAGGCGGCGGCCGATCTTCACGGACTGGCGGACCGCCCGAATCTCTTCATCAAAATCCCGGGCACGGCGGAAGGCGTCGCGGCCATTGAAGAATCCATATTTGCCGGTGTAGCGGTCAACGTCACACTGCTCTTCTCTGCCGCGCAGTACCTCGCGGCGGCGGAGGCATACATGCGCGGCATCGAACGGCGGATCGCGGCTGGACGAGATCCGCGCGTCGGCTCGGTCGCGTCGATCTTTGTGAGTCGCTGGGACGTGGCCGTGAAGGACAAGGTGCCGCCGGCACTTCGCAACCGGCTCGGCATCGCGATCGCGAAGCGTACGTACCGTGAGTATCGCGGCGTGCTCGCGTCACCGCGGTGGCGCGCACTCGAAGCGGCGGGCGCCCAACCGCAGCGGCTGCTGTGGGCCAGCACCAGCACCAAGGATCCGGCCGCGCCGGACACGCTCTACGTTCAGGCGCTCGCGGCTCCCGATACCATCAACACTATACCGGAAAAGACGCTCGTCGCCTTCGCCGATCACGGCCAGGTGTCCGGCGTGCTGTCGGCTGACGGTGGCGATGCGGAGAGCGTGCTCGCGGAATTCACGCGAGCCGGTGTGAACGACGCCACGCTCGCCGCACAACTCCAGAGCGAAGGCGCCGAGTCGTTCGATGCCTCGTGGAAGGATCTGCTCGCCTGCCTGGCGACGAAACGCGCCACGCTGACGCACCCCTCACAGCCAGCATGAGATATCTCGCATGAACGAGCAGGAGCTTAGAGCAACCGCCGCGGCGCTGGTCGCTGGTGACAAGGGCTTGCTCGCGATGGACGAGAGCACGGGCACTTGCAACAAGCGCTTTGCCAGCGCGGGCATTCCGCAAACCGAAGAGGCGCGCCGCGCGTACCGGGAATTGCTCGTGACCACGCCGGATCTGGGCACGTGCATCAGTGGCGCCATCCTGTTTGACGAAACCATTCGACAGAAGACGACAAACGGCACGCTCTTCATCGCGATTCTCGTCAACGCGGGCATCATCCCCGGCATCAAGGTTGACACTGGGGCCAAAGCCCTCGCCGGTCACCCCGGGGAACGGATCACCGAAGGACTGGACGGATTGCGCCCGCGTCTCCAGGACTATGCGCAGATGGGCGCCCGGTTCGCCAAATGGCGTGCGGTGTTGGCAATTGGCAACGGTATACCCAGCCGCGCCTGCATTGAGGCGAACGCGCACACGCTGGCGCGTTATGCCGCGTTGTGCCAGGAAGCCGGACTCGTTCCCATCGTCGAGCCCGAGGTGCTCATGACGGGCGACCACACGCTGGAGCGCTGCCGCCTGGTGACCGAGAATGTTCTGCGATGCGTGTTCGATCAACTCGCCCTGCAGGGAGTGCTCCTGGAGGGAATGATCCTCAAGCCCAACATGGTGCTACCGGGATTGACCTGCGCCACGCAAGAGAGTGCGGACGAGGTGGCCGACGCCACCGTTCGCTGTCTCCTTCGCGTCGTGCCCGCCGCCGTACCCGGCGTTGCGTTTCTGTCGGGCGGCCAATCCAGTGAATTGGCGTCAGCCCGCTTGAACGCCATGCACGTCAGATTCAACGGACCAACGTCAGTGCCGTGGGGGCTGACGTTCTCATTTGCCCGCGCCCTCCAGCAGCCGGCGCTGGAAATCTGGGGTGGCGACGACACGCACCGAGCGGCGGCGCAGCGAGCGTTGCTCCATCGCGCTCAGTGCAACAAGGCGGCGCGGCGTGGCGAATACACCGCGGCGATGGACATCGACGCGGGCGTCACCGCCTAGTCACGTCAGTGATTGCTCACCTGCGTCAGCTGCTGGAGTTCTATTTCGTTCGACACTAGGAGGAATGCCGATGTTACGGACAATCGAGAATTTGCCCCCGAACGTCATTGGCGTGCTGGCCGATGGAGAGGTGACGCGGAGCGATTACGAGACGGTTCTGTTACCGCCGCTACGAGAGGCCTATCGAAACGGGAGCAAAATTCGCTTCCTGTACCAGACGTCCCCGGGATTCTCTGGCTATACGGTGGGTGCGGTGATGGAGGACATGCACGTGGGACTCAAGTACCTCCGTCTCTTTGAACGATGTGCCATCGTCACGGACGTCGAATGGATTCAGCGCGGTGTAAGGCTCTTCCGTTCGATCATGCCATGCCCGGTAAAGATGTTTCCAAGTCAGGACCTCAAGGAGGCCGTGGCGTGGCTGAGCGGTCCGGAGGTCGATTCGTCACTGACCTGTGAGCTCGGCGACGATGGCGTGTTGGTTGTTCATCCGCACGGCCCCTTGCGCCGAGAGGACTTCGAGAAACTGGCCGGCATTGTCGATCCGTGGATCGAGGCCCATCAACAGTTGCGTGGCCTGGTCATCGCAATGCCCAAGTTCCCGGGGTGGGAGAATATAGGAAGTGTATTTCAACATATGGAGTTTATACACGACCACCAGAAACACATTCGAAGAGTGGCGTTGGCGGTGGATGGCGTGCTGCCAGAAGTGATGAGTCATCTGGCGTCTCACTTCGTACAAGCCGACGTCAAGCAATTTCCGTTCGATCAAGTGGAGCAAGCGAGGCAGTGGGCCGGAGCATGATCTACCGCGGAATCCGATCGCGACAAGGCGAGGAACGCGTGACAATGACGCGACAGCTGACGATCTTTGGCAAAGCCTCTGGCCCGACAACATCACGCGCACCATTCTATGAACATGACACCTGAGCAACCGCTTCCGTCCCTCACCGCCAGTCCTGCCTGGGCGGCGCTACAGGCGCATCACCATTCGATGGCCGATGCGCACCTCCGCCGCCTCTTCGCCGACGATCCCCAACGCGGCACGCGGCTCACGGCCGAGGCTGTGGGCCTTTACCTCGATTACTCCAAGCAACGTGTCACCGACGAGACGATACGACTGCTGACGGCGCTCGCCGACGCCCGGGGACTGCGTGCCAGGATTGACGCAATGTTTCGCGGTGACAAGATCAACGTGACCGAGCACCGCGCCGTGCTCCACGTCGCGCTCCGCGCACCACGTGGCGAAACGATAGTTGTTGACGGAGAGAACGTTGTCCCGGCGGTGCACGCGGTGCTCGACCGGATGGCAGCGTTCGCGGAACAGATTCGCTCGGGCGCCTGGACGGGACACACCGGCGCACGGATCCGGAACGTCGTCAACATCGGTATCGGCGGCTCCGACCTGGGGCCGGTCATGGCGCACGAGGCGCTCCGATTCTACAGCGATCGCGCGCTCACCGTGCGATTTGTGTCGAATGTAGACTCCACGGACTTCGTTGAAGCGACGCGCGACCTCGACGCTCGGGAAACACTGTTCATCGTTTGCTCGAAGACGTTCACGACGCTCGAGACGATGACGAACGCGCACAGTGCGCGTGAGTGGAGCCTCGCGACGCTGCACGATGAGCGCGCGGTCGGGCGCCATTTCGTGGCCGTTTCGACCAATACCAAGGGAGTCGCCGAGTTCGGCATCGATCCGGCGAACATGTTCGAGTTCTGGGACTGGGTCGGTGGCCGGTACTCGATGGACTCCGCCATTGGGCTGTCCACGATGATCGCCATCGGCGCGGCGCATTTTGGCGAGATGCTCGACGGCTTTCATCAGATGGACGAGCATTTTCGCACCGCGCCCTTCGACCGAAACCTTCCAGTTCTGATGGGGCTCCTCGGCGTGTGGAACGCAGACTTCCTGGACGCCAGGACGGTGGCAGTGCTTCCGTACGAGCAGTACCTCAAACGGTTCCCAGCGTATCTGCAGCAACTCACGATGGAGAGCAACGGAAAGCATGTCACGCTCCAGGGGAACGCAGTCGACTACCACACCGGCCCTGTCTATTGGGGTGAACCGGGAACGAACGGCCAGCATTCGTTCTACCAACTGATTCATCAGGGCACGGACATCATTCCCTGCGATTTCATTGCGTTCGCACAGCCACTCAATCCGCTTGGCCGCCACCACGATATCCTGATCGCCAATGTGCTCGCGCAGGCTGAGGCGCTCGCGTTCGGCAAGACAGCCGACGAGGTGCGTAAGGAAGGCACGGCCGAGGCGCTCGTGCCGCATCGCGTGTTCGAGGGCAATCGTCCGTCGAGCACTATCCTGGTGGACCGCCTCACCCCCGAGACGCTGGGCAAGCTCGTCGCGCTGTACGAGCACAGCGTGTTCACACAGGGCGCCATCTGGAACATCGACTCCTTCGACCAGTGGGGCGTGGAGCTCGGCAAGGCGCTGGCGCAACGAATCATTCCGGAGCTCGAGGGCTCGGACGACCCCGATGCGGCGCACGACAGCTCCACGAGCGCACTCATTCGCCGGTATCGGGCGCGCAAGGGCATACGATAGACGGTTGCCTGGCGACGAAACAATTTGCGACGTGATCGCGTTGTCGTCACCAACTGTTGAAGAGACTTGTGATGCGCCCAGACGTTAGCTCAGCCAAGAAGATCGCCGTGCGTGGCGGGTATGCAGGCATTCTCGGCGTCACTATGATCGGCGTTTCGTTCGCCATCAACAGCGGCCCTGCTGCGGATGCGACGAGCGAGCAATTGATCGAATTCGGACGAGCGCATTTTTCTGCGATCATGTGGGGCGCCTGGCTGCAGGCCGTGGGCCCCGGATTGATCATCGTGTTCGCGTTGAGCGTCGTCTACCTCGCAGAAAAGACACAGTCCCTCATGGGCTGGCTGACGATGTTCGGCGCGGGTGTGCTCATGATGGTGAGTCTCACGGAGGTCGTCTTCTATATCGCCGCGCTGAACAGCAACTACGCCCCCATGGCGATCGTGAGTAACGACATCGCCCATGCTGTACAGCATCTGTATTTCATCGTAGCCGCACCCGCGCTGTTCTTTCCCCTCGGGGCGGTCCTCTTGGGTTCGTCCGTGCTGCCGCGCGCCTTCGGATACCTCGCCGTGGCCCTTGGCGCCGCGTTCCTTCTGTTCGGCGTGGCCTCACTCATGATGCTCACGCTTTCATCGGCGGTAACGGCGCTCGCCGCGGTGCAGGCATTTTGGTGGTTGGCGGCAGCGATCACACTCAAACGCCGGGGACAGAAGATGGTTGAACCGGAATGCTCGAGATCTGGAACGCTCCTCGCATAGCAGGCAACAGCGAGGTGAGCGATGCGAATTGGGGATTCTGTACGTTGGATGGTGCGGACCGCTTGTTGGGCCGGATTCGCGGTGGCGCTGAGCGCGTGCGTCCACACCCGAACGGAGATCGTCCCCTCGCTCGACACGCCCGCGCATCCGGGGCCGGCGGTGCCGGAGCCGCCGTCGGCGCGCGCGGACGGTAAAGGCCCCACGGCCTTCGCCATGGAGCACGTGGACTTCCATGCTGCGCCCGGCGTCGTGCTCCACGTACAGCAGCTGCGCGGCGCTTTGGAGAGCATCCGCGCGGGCGAGCCCGTCATCTTCGACGACACGCACTCGTTTGTGATGCGGATCGCGACCGCAGACGCCGCCGTTACGACCGACGATCTGGCGCGGCTGCTCAACAACTATGTCTTCGCCTATCCAAAGGCGCCGCTCATCGATCTGCAGGTGTCCGCCGACGGCGCGCAGATCCGACTCCGCGGCAAGCTGCGCAAGGGCGGCGATGTCCCCTTCAACATCGTCGGCGACATCTCGGCGACGCCGGCCGGGGAGATCCGCGTTCACCCAACGCACATCGATGTCGCGCGGCTGCCGGCCGGCGGGCTACTGCACTCGGTCGGCATCAAGCTCGACAAGCTCGTCAACTTCGAGGGGTCGCGCGGCGCGCGGGTCGCAGGCAACGACATCTACCTGCAGCCCGACAGCATGCTTCCGCCGCCGCACATCCGCGGTCATCTCGTTGCCGCGCACATGGACGGCAACGCCGTGCGGCTCACGTTCAACGATCCGGCCCTGGCCGCCATGGCGTCGGACGCCGAACACCCGCCCGAGCCGGCGGCCAACTGGATCTACTTCCGCCACGGCACGATCCTCATCGGCCGCCTGTTCATGGTCGACGCCGATCTTGAGATGATCGACGAGGCCCCCGCCGACCCATTCGACTTCAGCCTCGACGAGTACGTGCGTCAGCTCGTCGCCGGCTACGTGAAGAACACGTTCGCCCGCGGCCTGATCGTCCACGCTCCCGACCTGCACACGCTCGACTCAACGCGGGTCGTGAGCCCGTAAGTTGTCGCGCCACGACGCACTGTGGCCTTCCCTCACTCTGATCGTTTCACGTGGCAATTCAATCGCCAACGAAGCACGCGACTGCTCACCACGACGTGTTGACCGTGTCAGCCGTTGCCGTGATTGTGTACGCGCTGTCCAGCCTTCTGCACGAGGGCGTGGGCCACGGCGGTGGGTGCCTTCTGGTTCACGCCGTGCCGATCGAACTGTCGTCGATGGATTTCCAATGCAGCGTGATGAACGACGGAACCGCGCCGGCGCGAATCGTGGCGGCGGCGGGAACGATCGCGACGCTATTGGGCGGCTCGATCGCGTTGTTACTCTACCGCACTTGGCCGCGCAATAGCGTATGGCGTTATTCGCTGTGGCTGTTTGCGGCGGTGAACCTGATGCAAGGCACCGGATACTTTCTGTTTTCGGGTATCGCGAACATCGGCGACTGGGCGGATGTCATTATCGGGCTGGAATTGGCGTGGATGTGGCGAGTCGTGCTCGTTGTCGTGGGCGTCGTCCTATACACGATCACGACAGTTGGTGCCTTTCGCGCGCTGGACCCGTTCATCGGTGAGGCGCGTCCGCGCCGCTACCGGCATGCGCTGAGATTGGGCGTGGTGCCGTATCTCGTCGGCGCAGCACTGGAGATCGCGGCCGGCGCGTTGAACCCCGCCGGCCTCGGACTCGTTCTCGTATCGGGTGCGGCGGCGTCGCTGGGTGGGACCTCCGGGCTCGCGTGGGGGCCGCAGACCCTGCGCGGCAGCAGCACGCCGCCCGATATGTTAGAGATTCCTGTTGCCGTCGTCGAGCGGAGCTGGATCACCATCGTGTTGGCGATGCTGACCGGCACGGCGTTCATCGCGATCTTCGGCAAAGGCCTGACCTTTTCCCGCTAGCTGCGCTGGCGGAAGTTCATCGCACGAAGTTCTGCACCGCCGACTTGGGCGCCGCAGTAGGGAACGAACACTTCCAATCGCCCATCACCGGCTTACACTTCCCACCATGAAGCTGCGCCGCGTGGCCGGTCTGATTACTACTGCGTTGTTGCTGCACCTCAACGTCGCATCGAGCAACGCTGCCTGCGCGACGCATGCGGGAATGGCGTCCGCGGCAATGGCTGGTTCGGCGCATTCCCATGCGATGTCGAGCATGGTCGGCAGTGGCGGGCAGCATCAACAGCATGGCGTCACGCCCTGCGAGACACCGAGTCAGGCCAATTGTTGCCTGGGGATCGCGTCTTGCTCAGCCGTGTTCACGATCAATCGCGCACTTGCGCTGGCCCCATCGCCCGAGCGCGCCGCCATCTCCGGCGCAGTCATCACCGCGCCTCTCTCACGGCTTGTCGCGCCCGATCCACCACCCCCGAAGTCGTAAGGCCCTCACAACTCGGCGTTCCTGTGAGCCGCTGATATGCGCTACGCGCGTACGGCGGAGTAGACTCGCGGCCATTCAGCACTCCGCTGACCAGCGTGCAGTCTCGGCTTTTACTCTGGACTTCGATGTACCCCACAACTGTTTTTGTAACGTGGCGTTCATTCGCGATTGCCATCGCGGTGAGCTTCGTCATGCTGCTGCTGCCGCTTGGCCGGCTTCGCGCCCAAGGATCAACGACGCCCATGGCCGGAATGGTCATGGTCCCCGATCCGCTTGGCGTGTCGATGGAGCGCCTGGGCTCGGGGACGACCTGGATACCGGAGGCGGTCTCGATTCCATCGCGTCAGTTCGTCGCGGGCACATGGAACCTCATGCTGCATGGATTCGTGTTCGGGCAGTACGACGTGCAGGGCAGCACACGAGGGGCGAGTCAGGTGGGCTCGCTCAACTGGGGAATGCTCATGGCCAGTCATGAACTGGCCGGTGGCCGATTCCAAGCGCGCACCATGTTGAGCCTCGATGCGCTGACGGTTACCAATCGGGGATATCCGCTACTGCTCCAGTCGGGCGAGGCCTATCACGGATCGCCGCTCCATGATCGTCAACACCCACACGATTTCTGGATGGAACTGGGTGCCATGTACGATCGACCGATCACGAAGAGTCTTGGCATCTCGCTGTACGTGGCCCCATCCGGCGAGCCGGCATTGGGGCCAGTGGCGTTCATGCATCGGCCGTCGGCGATGGATATCCCGAGCGCACCAATCGGACATCATTGGGAAGACGCCACGCACATCACCTTTGGCGTGCTGACGGCCGGACTCTTCACCCACGACTGGCGCATCGAGGGTTCCGCGTTCAACAGTCGCGAACCCGACGACGAGCGGTGGGACTTCGATCCGATCAAGCTCGACTCCTACTCCGGGCGCGCGTCGTACAACCCGAATGCGCATTGGGCGATGAACGCGAGCTACGGCTATCTCAAGAGTCCTGAAGCGCTCGCGCCGGATGTCTCGATGCACCGTGTCACGGCGTCGGCGATGTACGGTCAACGACTTGGCACCGACCGGCAACTCGCTACGACGCTGATCTTGGGAGCGAACAAGCACTCCGATCGCTCGGGCCTGTCGGAGGCAGTGCTGCTCGAGTCGGAAGCGGTACTCGACAAGTCGAACACACTGATTGGTCGCGCCGAGCTCGTTCAGAAAACCGCCGAGGATCTGGTTCTCGACACACCGCAGTTTCACTTTCCGGCCGCGCAGTCGTTCAACGTCGGCGCGTTATCGCTTGGCTACATTCGCGAAATCCTGCCGATACGATTTGCGACGATTGGGCTGGGCGCGATGGGCACTCTGAATGTCGTTCCGCAAACCCTCCAATCTGCGTATGGAACCCGCACCCCCGTTGGCGCGTTCTTCTTCCTGAGACTTCGACCGATCGCTACGAAACATGCCGACATGGGCAGCATGCCCGGCATGACGGGAATGAACACCGCTGATCGAGGAGGTGTTCGATGAGTACCCGAAGCGGACTTGTCGTCGTACTACTGACCATCGTTGTCATCCTCGTTCCGCGTCCCCTCTGGGCGCACGCGAGGCTCGTCAAGAGCGCCCCCGCCGCGAATGCGCGGCTGACCGTGCTCCCAACGTTTATCCGGCTGTGGTTTTCCGAAGCGCCGGAGTTGCCGTTCACGCGGATCGTCCTCACTGATTCGGCGGGCAAGCCGGTGAGCGTTGGATCAGTCGAACGCGACGAGAGCAAGCTCGCGGTGAGGTTCCGAGTGAACGGAGAGCTTACCGTTGGTCGCTACACAGTGAAGTGGAAGACCGCCGCGACTGACGGACATCCCTCGCAGGGCTCGTTCAATTTCATCGTGCTGCCGGAGGCGATTCGAGTGGTTGTGCCGGCGGCGGCGGCCGACTCTCCCGCGGCCGCGAGCGCAAACGAGGTGGTGGGTCCACACCAAGCCGCCGGTCAGGCGCAAGTTGAACCGACCGCCGAGACCGTGGCGTACGTGGCGGCACGGGCGGTGTCATTCGCCGCGCTTCTCTCGCTGATTGGCGTCGTCGCGTTTCGCGGGTTCGTGCTTGGCCGAATCACCGAGAGCGAGGATGAGAAGTTGCGCGTGCGCAGGCTGGCGGCGCGCATCGGCATGTTCGCCTCGGTTGGCGTTGTCATTGCGGCGTGTCTGCGGCTGTATCTGCAAGCGGACATGATGGCCGACGTCGATCGGTCTACTTCATCGATGATTTCGATGACCGTCACCCAGACTCAATGGGGCAGGGTATGGGGAGTTCAGATGATCGCTGCGCTGGTTGCATTGATCGCCTTCGCGCTGATCCGGCGCGGACGCGATGGCGGTTGGTGGATTGCCGCCGTCGCGGCACTCGTGCTGTCGGCGACGTCCGCGTTTGCCGGGCACGCAGCGGCCGCCGCGAATCTATCGGCCGTGTCCATTGCGGTAGACACGCTTCACGTCTTGAGCGCGTCGGCTTGGCTGGGCAGCCTCCTGTGTGTCCTCCTCGTGGGAACGTCAAGCGCTGGCTCAAGCGCTGGCTCAAGCAGCGGCGAACGAGGAGAGCGCGTTAAATCGATCGTCAACGCGTTCTCGCCGACTGCGCTCATCGCAGCGTCGTTGGTTGTGGTCACCGGCGGGGTGAGCGCGTGGCTCCGCCTTGGCAGTGTTTCTGCTCTCTGGACAAGCGGCTACGGTCGCGTGTTGCTGCTGAAGTTGGCTGCGCTGAGTGGCGTCCTTGCGACCGGAGCGTTCAACTGGCTCCGCGTTCGCCCGACTCTCGGAACTGACGTTTCGACTAGTCGGCTGCATCGCTCTGCTTCCGTGGAACTCGCCATCGGCTGCCTCGTCCTCATCGCCACCGCCGTTCTTGTTGCAATGCCCACGCCGCTCGACGTCGGCAATTGATCGACCTCATCGCGTTTTCCGATATCAACACCATTCTCCCGACCGCGATCGACGGCGCGCTCCGCTTGTGGTTCGCCTTGACATTCGTGTCGCTCGCACTGGTCGTGGTCGACCTGGCTCGGAGCTCGGCGATCACCGTCGTCATGAAATGGGGCTGGGCGCTCGTTGTCGCGTACACCGGGCCCGTGGGTCTGGTGATCTATCTGTGGTCATGTCGAGAGCCTCTTCCGCAAGCGCACGAGGCGTATGTCGCTCCGCTCTGGAAACAGGCCGTGGGCTCCACGATTCACTGCGTGGCCGGCGACGCGACCGGGATCATCGCGGGTGCGCTGATCGGAGTGGCGTTCGTCATGCCGCCACGTGTCGACGCAACGGTCGAATACGTCGCGGGGTTCGCGTTCGGGTTGTTCATCTTTCAGGCGCTATTCATGCGAGGCGCCATGGGTGGGAGCTACGCCGCAGCGCTCCGGCGCGCGTTGTTTCCCGAATGGTTGTCGATGAGCGCACTCATGGGTGGGATGTTTCCCGTGATGTCGATTCTGATGCGTCGTGATCCGTCGGCGATGCTGCCGAATGGCCTCCGATTCTGGGGCGTCATGTCCTGTGCGATCATGGTCGGAGCGGTGGTGGCCTATCCGTTCAACGCTTGGCTCGTTGCGCATGGGCTGAAGCACGGGATGGGGACGGCGAACGTGCTCGGCAGGGGCGGAGACCACACCGACACGCATCAAGCCCGGCCACCCGTCACGGCAATGTCAGTCGCCGGCGCAACGGTTGCGAGCCTGGCAGTCCTCGCGCTCGGGCTCTGGCTGGCCGCGCGATACGGAGATCTTTAATTCGCGTGCGACTTGACGGCCGGATGGGAACCGGGGCACGGACAGACTCAGTGCAATCCAGCGCTGCATGTTCAAGGAATCCTCATGAATGATTCGAGCGGGGACAAAATGTCAGACGTGGATGCCCGGCAGAGCCCGTTCTACGCTTGGCTTGACAACGCGAAAATCCGGACGGTGGTGCACCTCAGTCTGGAGCTCTCCCCGGGGGAACGGCTCGTGTTGATCAAGGGTCTTGTGCCCGGCCTCGTGGAAGCCCTGGGCGTTGCGGCGCTCGACGAGTTTCTGGCAGAGATCAGCGTCAAGGCTCGCCGATTCCAGGAAGCAGTTGACCATCCTGGTGAAGGACGTGAGTTTCGCGAAACGCCCGGTGAGGAACTCGGCGGGCCCACACCGGCGGGCCACGCACACGTCCCGATCGCTCGCGACCCAAATGTTCGCGGAGCGCGAGAGCACGAGCGGTCTCATGAGCGCACGCTCTGGTCATCGACGGACGGCCCGCTGGGCTCGCCGCATGGCAGTTAGGCGACGGGCCTGAATTCTTTTCGTGAGAAAGTTGTGAATAGCGGCGGCGACAGTGCGATACCTGCAAGCGGCTCGCAAAGTGCACCGACAATGCATAGGACGAGGCTACTTCTCCGTCCAGAGCAACCGTAGATCGGCGCTCGCGAAAGTCGCGATGGTGCCCACATCGGCGACGAGCTTTCCCTTGAGGATTCGATGAACCAATTGACCATGGCCATTTCCGGCATGAGCTGCGGCGGCTGCGTGACCAACGTGCGGAAGACGCTCGGTGCCCTATCGGGTACGCACGTCGATTCGGTCACCATCGGATCGGCGACCGTCAGTTACGACCCGTCTCAAACCACTCCAGCGGCGATTGCCCAAACAGTGACAGACGCAGGCTATCAGGTTGTCGACTCGCCGGCGATGGCGGGCGCAGCGGTCGGCGCCGGCAATGCTAAAACGGGGGGCGGATGCCACTGCGGCTGATCGTCCTGATGGCGCTCGCCGCCGCATTCTCCGCGTGCAAGCCGGCCGGCGACAACGCGAGCGCCGATGGTTCAGTTGCGAGCGCTAAAGACGGGTCGCCACAAGGAGCTACGCGGGGTGGCGGTACCATGATGATGGGGGGCGCTGGGGGCATGACGAGCATGGCGGGGATGATGAGCGCCGGCGCGTCCGACTCTATGGAGATGCGCCTCCGCACGATGGACATGATGAACGCGGCGCAGATGGAGGCGGCGTATCCGGCGAACCGCCAGGCCGCCGGGGACATGCTGTCCAGGATGAACGCTGATGTGCAAGGCATGCACATGTCGCCAGACATGAGTTGGAACGCCACGACCGACTCGATTCGCCAGGACCTCAGTCACATGTCGGGGATGACTGGTGCACAGATGAAAGCGGCGATGCCGGGGTATCATGCGCGCATGACGAGGTTGATCGGCATGCACCGCCAGATGATGACGAAGACGAAACCCTGAATGCCCGCTACGGCGAGCGAATGCTTCGTCCAACCGAGTGTCTTCACCCAAACGAGGAGAACGATGAACGCAACGGACGGTAGCGCCACATTTCGCGACCCGGTCTGCGGGATGCAGGTGAAGGAAGATTCCACGTATCGGTACGAGCTCGCCGGCAAGGTGCACCGGTTCTGCAGCACGAGTTGCCTGGACAAGTACAAGGCCGACCCGGCTCGCTATCCAGAGAAGGCATAGTTGAACCCGCCTCCGGCGGCGCCGCCTGCACCTGTGGCGACCGCGGCGACTGCGGTGGGGAAGGACGTCATCTACACGTGCCCCATGCACCCGCAGATCCGGCAGCTCGGCCCCGGGAATTGCCCGATATGCGGCATGACGCTCGAGCCGGAGAAGGTCACGCTCGAAGATACGGGCAACCCCGAACTCGCCGACATGACGCGGCGGTTCTGGGTGAGCGTCGTCCTCAGCGCACCACTGCTCGTCATCGCGATGGGCGACATGCTGCCCGGTCATCCGTTCGAGCGGATGTTCGGGGCGACGATGTTGGCCTGGCTCCAACTCGTCCTCGCATCGCCGGTCGTGCTCTGGGCCGGGTGGCCGTTCTTCGTGCGCGGGTGGCAGTCGGTCGTCCACCGCAGTCCAAACATGTTCACGCTGATCTCGTTGGGCGTGGC
>JBEPWA010000015.1:0-75844 GCA_041690755.1 Gemmatimonadaceae bacterium
CCGGTCATGTCCAGGCTCAATCCCCAGCGCACGCCTGTGGTGCGAATGGAATCTTTCGCGAGATAATTTCTTGTCTGTGCGATCTCCAGGCCGAACAACATCGTGATCGACCGCTTGGGAAGCACCGACCCGTTCTTGACCAGCGTTGCCAGCACGCGGGCCATTTCGCTCAGGTCGCCCACACCCGACGCGTTGTCGTTGGTGCCCGGTTCCTGCACGTGCGCGCTCAGCACGTATCGCTCGGCCGGCGACACGCTGCCGTGAATGTCGGCCACGAGCGTGATCTCGTCGGACGGGTACATTTTCGACTTCGCGTTAACGCGAAGATTCACCGGCCCCTTGGTCAGCGCGGCGCGTAGTCGAGTGACCGCGTCGTAGGAGATGGGCATGCCCCACGCGCGTTTGACGCTGTCGTACGCCACCGATCCGAACTGAATCGAGTGGGTATGCACCAGCGGCTGCGTGTATGCTGGCATACCATACGTGAGCACGCCAAGCGCGCCGCGCTTCTGTACTGCTTCGGCGAACACGCGGCCGACATTGCCGTCGGCAAGCACGATTTTGCCTGCGACGGACGCGCGGTCGTAGTCCGCCGCCGTGCCCTTGCCCACGTCCACCAGCGGCGCGGTCACGCCGGCGTCGGGCGTGGAGAACGAGCCGATCGCCAGCATGTTGCGGTTCGTCTTGAAATCGAGCACCGGCGCGGATTGTCCAACGATAATGACGCTGGCCGACACCGGCTCCCAGGCAGGATCGCGCATGGGGCGGTGCTCGATGCGATACGTCAGCACGTCCGACGGCGACGCCTTGGTTTCCTCGACGTAGCCGGCGTCCTTGAGGATTCCCTCAACACGATGGATGCTGGCGTTGAATCCGGTATTCCCCGGCCAGCGGAAATACTGATCCATGAACGCCACCTGATCGTAGGCGCGATCGCCGGAAAAGATGGGCCGAACGAGATCGTAATAGTGCTGCACCGCCGCAGGCGTATTGCGCTTGGCCGCCTGCGCGCGAGCCACCGACGCCGAGGTGACGGTTGCGGCGCATGCCATGGCCGCGGCGCTCAGAACGACACGCCTCGATGTTGCCGACAGTTCACAGTTCACTGTTTTTTCCCGGTTCGCTTGAGCAGCTCGGCCACCGCGGCATCGAGCTGTGAGTCCTTGCCAGTGTAGCTCTCGCCCACCGGCCGTTCCACCAGCACATCCACCGCCCGTGGATGCAACTCCATGGCGTTGCCGTTCTCATCGGTGATCCGTTCGAACGGCATGCGCACCACGGTCGCACCATCGAGCAGCGGCACTTGCGACGTGAACACGATCCAGCCGGCGGTTGGCTCGCCAACCACCGGACCCAGTTTGAGCGCCCGATACCCTTCCGTGAAATCCTCGGCGTCCGACAGCGTGTGCATGTTGGTGACGAGCACCGTGGGCTTTTCCAACGAGCGCTGGCCCACCGCTGTTCGTCCGCCCACCGTGCCAAAATCGCGCGGAGAAAAGCGCAGATAGCCGCGCCGCGCCAGCACGTCGATGGCGTACGGGTTGACGAACCCGCCGTTGTTGGCGCGGACGTCGATTACCACGCCGTCCGTCGCGCGGTTCTGGGTGTCGAGATCCATGTACAGCTGGGTGAGCGAGGGCGGGTTCATGTCCTGCATGTGAACGTAGCCGAGCCGGCCGTTGCTGATTTTCGAAACGTACGCTCGGCGGCTCTCCACCCAGTCGCGGTAGCGGAGCCCCGCCTCGGTGGTGTGATTCACAGGGCTCAGCGCAACTTCGCGAGCGCCGGCGCCGTCCGCCGACCGGGCAACTGTGAGCGTGATCCGCTTGTTGATGGTGTAGGTGAGCATCGAGTCGAGGCTCATGTGCCGACCGACAGGCGTTCCGTTGACGCCCGTGAGATAATTGCCAACGACAATGCCGGCCAGCGCTGCGGGGCTGAGCGGGAGCACTTCGGTGACGCGAAGCGCACCGTCGCGCTCGAGCGCCACGCGGTCGAACCGCACACCAATTCGCCCCACCGTTTGCGGACCGGCCGGACCACTCACACCGGAGTGCGACGAATTCAATTCGCCCACCATGAGCTGCATGAGCCGCCGCAGTTCGTCGATGTTCTGCGCGCCCGCCGCGTACGGCTCGTATTCCGCTTGCACCGCCTTCCAATCGACGCCGTTCATGCCGGCGTCGAAGAAATTGTCCGCGAGCGTGCTCCACGCCTGGTGGAACACCGCCAGTTTCTCCCGATTGAAGTCGACGTCCAGCTCGGCACTCACGTTGATTGCACGCGTCTGACGTGTATCGACGTTGATTGAATTCACCCGGCCGTTTTCCAGGTAGTACACCTCTTTGCCGTCGCCGGAGAATTGGGCGCTGTTCTTGTTCCCTGGCGTGGAGGTGAGTTGACGCGCCACCCGTGGCTGCGTCGCGGATTCGTCGAGCGAGTAGCTATAGAGATTCGTCTGGCCGGCCGCGCTGGCGGTGAGCACCGCCATTTTGCCGTCCGGACTGATGAGGATCGATCGCGCGTCAACGCCGATCGGCAATATGCTGAGCCGCGTGCGGATGTCGTCGAAGACAATGGCGGGCCCGCCGCGAGTGGCGCCGCGCGTCGAATCCGCACGTGCCACGGCACTGTCCCGCTGCGGAGGGCCCTGGCGTGGCGCCGGCTCGGTGGGCGTGCCCGGACGGGTCGGCTGCTGCGAGAACAGGTTGTTGAATTGATCTTCGCGAAAGTGTGGCGTGCGCGGCACGAGATCCACCCGCGCGATCTGCGACTCCTCGGTGCGCTGCGACGTGTCGAACAGCAGGTAAGTACCGTCGGGACTCCAGGCGATGCTCCCGCCGTTTGCGTTGGGCAAAAAGCTCACGGCGCGCGCCGCGCCGCCGGCCAGCGCCACGACATGAGGATTCTGGAATCCACCTGCCTCGCCGGTGAGAAAGGCCACCCAGCGTCCATCCGGCGACCAGGCGATTGCGTGGTCGGGAAAGCGCGGCGGACGATCCAGCTCGCCAGTGGCGAGCATCCGATCCTGCTTCGTGGCCAGGTCGAGCACGCGCAGTTCCTTGGCGCCGCGCTCGAAGGCTATGGACTTGCCGTCCGGCGACCACGCCGGAGCGAGGTCGTTAGCCGCGCCGTTGGTGAGCCGCGTCTCGGTATGCGTACCGAAGTCGTACAGATACAGATGCGTGGGCCCGTCGCGCTGGGACGTGTACACCAGCCGGCGACTGTCGGGCGCCCAGCGCAACTCCACCTCGAGCTCCGGCGTGTTCGTTAGCCGCACGGCGTCGCCGCCATCCTTTGCCGACGCGGCGAACACGTCGCCATGCGCCGTGAAGGCGATCTTCTTCCCGTCGGGCGCCAGTGCGAGCGATTGAAATCCGGACGTCATGGTCAGGTGTTGCACCGCAGCGGCAGCACTCGCCCCGCGCAACGTCACCATGACCTTCGCTACCTTGCCGCTCGCAACGTCCAGCGACCAGATGCCGAAGTCGCGCTCGAACACGATCGTCTTGCCGTCGGCAGACATCGTGGGCCACAGCAAGCGCCCATTCTTGAACGACGTGACAGCGCGCGCCTCGCCGCCACTCGCCGGCTTGGTCCACACATTCTCCGACCCGCTGCGATCCGATACGTAGTAGACGGCCGCGCCGTCGCTGCTCCACATGGGCCACGCGTCACGTGCGTCGTCCTTGGCCACCACGCTGTATTGCGGCGCCGCCGCGCCAAGATGCACGAGCCAGATCTCGCTCTCGTCGAGATGGCTGTGGCCGTTGCGCCACCACTGGCTCGCCGTCACGCCTTTCGCCGTGAACGCAATGGTGTTCGCATCAGCCGGCGACGGCGTGCCCCAGTATTCCTGGGTGAATCGGTCCGCACTCACTTCCGACGGCGTGCCGCCCTGCGCGCTCACCCGATAGATGTCGTTCATGCCGTTCACGTCGCGACTGCCCGACGAGAAGTAGAGCCACTGACCATCGCGGGACCAGGAATCGAGCTGCTCGTTGACGTCGTCGTAGGTGATTCGCTGAAGCGCGCCGGTTGCGAGCGTCAGCACGTAGATGTCGCCATTTCCGGTACGCGTGGACATGAACGCCAGCCGCGACCCGTCGGGTGAATAGAGCGGCCGCGATTCGTACGCCGGATTCGATACCAGCAACCGGCCTTCTCCACCGGCCGCAGGCACCGTCCAGATATCGCCGCCCGAAACGAATGCGATCTCGCGGCGATCGGGAGACATTGCCGGCTCGGACATCGCCGCCTGCGGCACGGGCGGGGCTGGCACGCGGGACGCGGACGGCGCGGCGGCAACGAGTGCTGAGGCAAGCAGGACTCCGCTGCGAGTTGAGAGCATCACCACGACTCCAATGAGAATTTCCAGAGTGACATTACGGCTCCAAACTACTGCGCGGCGCGGCGCGGCGTAGCGCCCGCCCCGGCTGGCGCGGCCCATGCTAGCTTGAACCCACATGGAACTGGTTGCGATCGACCCGCTGAACCCGGATCCGGCAGTCATCGCGCGCGCCGCGGCACTGCTGAAAGCCGGCCGCCTCGTTGCCTTCCCCACGGAGACGGTGTACGGTCTGGGCGCAAACGCGCTCGACGCCAGCGCCGTGGAGCGAATCTACGAAGCCAAGGGGCGTCCGGCGTACAACCCGGTCATCGTTCACGTGGCAACCGCCGCGCGTGCGCTGGACGTGGTGCAGGAATGGCCTGAGTTGGCCGAAAGATTGGCGCGCGCCTTCTGGCCAGGCCCGCTCACGATGGTGCTCCCTCGCCGCGCCTCGGTGCCGGATATCGTCTCAGCCGGACTCGGCTCGGTAGCCGTGCGCGTGCCGGCACACCCGGTGGCGCTGGCCTTGCTCGCCGCGTGCGGGCTGCCCGTGGCGGCGCCGAGTGCCAATCGATCGATGCTGATCTCGCCCACCACCGGTGCGCACGTAGCGAAATCACTCGGCGACGCCGTGGATTTGATTTTGGACGCTGGTCCCACCACGGTGGGCATCGAGTCCACAGTCATCGATCTCACCTCCGATCGGCCAACGATGTTGCGGCCCGGAATGATTGCCGTGCCGGACATTGAGGCGATCATTGGGCCAATCGACGTTGCGACACACGCCACTGCCGCTTCGTCGCGACCGTCACCCGGCATGATGGACCGACACTACTCGCCGCGGGGCCGGCTGGTGATTGTTGGCGCCGGCGAACTGCCGGACCTGGTGCGGCGCGAGCGCGAGGCGGGATCGCGCATCGGCGCCATGCTGATCGAGACGACGGTGCGGAACATTACCGTCGTGCGAATGCCCGCAGATGCGGCCGGCTACGCGGCGGAGTTGTACCGGGCACTCCACAATTTGGACGATGCGGCCTGCAGCGTGATTCTGGTGGAACGGGTGCCGTCGAGCATCGAGTGGTTCGGGGTGCGCGATCGCCTGGAGCGGGCGAGCCGGTCAGCGTAAGCGGTTCACCACTGCCCGGAAAACGCCGCGAGGAGAAACGTGCTGGACCGGACGCTGGTGATGTTCGGAAATGTCTGATGAATCACGTTCAGCGCAAGCTTGGTTCGCGGCCCGTCCAAAAGAAAGTTTCCACCGGCGACGATCTGGCGCTCGTACGCGTCGCTGAGGTTCGATTCGTGGGTCCGGTCGTGATCCCAGGAGTCAAAGCGCGCCACCAGCTCAATGCGCTTGGTGGGACGCACAGCGCCGAGCCCGTACCAGCCGAAGCGATGCAACAGGCCGTCGCGCGCCGACATGGTCTCACCGCGTAACGTGATCGACTGGTCCTTGTACTGGATCTCGGTGCCGCCGCGCTCGCGATGCTGGAGGGGTGACCCGCCCTCGTAGGCGCCCGTGCCCCCAATCTCGAAGTTGGGGATGAAGCTGGGATGCAGCACCACGCGCCCGATGAACGCTTTCTGGTCGTTCCCGTCGGTGGTGCCCTGATCGTCGCCGGTTTCGTTGTAGACGCCAACGTGGTACTCAAGCTGCTGCATGACTCGGCCGTTGACCGACGCGCCAATGTCGCGCACGTCGCCCAGGTTGACGGCCCGTGACTTGTCGGCGCTGAAGTTGGTGCGCTCGATCGTCTCCACCTGCGGCAGCGACGTGGAGCCTTCGAGGCCGAAGGGGAGCACCTGTTGGCCGACGTCGATGTTCATGGTTGGACTCACGATGTACGTGAGCGCCGCGTCCTGCAGCATGCGAGATTTCTGATCGATCGACGCCGCCTCAAGGGCCGACGAGTCAGCCCTGGTGCCGACGGTGGAATTGATCGACAGGCTCTTGGCGGCGTCGAAGGACACACGCCACTTGATGCGCGGCGACACGGAGCCGCTCAGCTTGACGTCCGCCTTGCGCAGCCGGAAGCCGTCCTTGTTCAGCGGGTCCGCTACGCGATAGAACAGGTCAACGAAGCCGTGTAGATCGAACGGTGGCAGGACGGCGGCGCGGGTGGAGTCCTGCGCGGCGAGCGCCGGCGCGCCCGCAAACGACACGGCCAAGAACAACGCCGGCATGGCGCGACAGATGTGCATGTTAGAAAGGCGAGCGAGGGGCCGGTGTAGCGGCAGTTCGGCGGGCGGGGCGCGTTAGCGCAGAACGAACAGTGCACCACTGGCTGGACGCGAGGTTGTCGGCACCCGCATCCGGCGAGCCAGCGTCAGGTCTTGTGTCGAAAAATGATGCGTCCGCGAGTCAGATCGTACGGCGAAACTTCAATGGTCACCCGATCACCTTGCAACACGCGGATGCGGAATCGCCGCATGTTACCGCCAAGCGTCGCCAGCACGTTGTGTCCATTCGTCAACTGCACACGGAATGTCGCGTTGGGCAACACCTCCGTAACCTGTCCTTCTAACTGAATCGGTTCTTCCTTGGCCATGAACCCTCATGTGGGAGATCAAAACGGGCGAACAGAAGTATAGACAGCCGGTGGGCGCACGGTAAGACAGGCGCGCCGTTCGCCAACGCACAGCCGGAAACGACAAAGGCCTCCCGCAGGGGAGGCCTTCGTCGTTCGCAAACACTGCTTACGGAACGGACTTTTTGGTCTTGTCCACGTTGTTGCCAAGCACGCCGCCGAGGATACCGCCCACCGCCGCGCCAATCACGCCGCCCTTGACCTTGTTCCGGCTCGTTGTGGCACCGATGATCGCGCCCGCTGCGGCGCCGATCGCTGCGTCACGCTGGGTGTGCTTCTCAGTAACCGTCGTTGGCGCCCGCTCAACCGTGCCGGCGCTCGTTCCCGCGTTGCTGGAACCGCTCGAGCGTTCCGAGCTGCTGGCGCGACGCGCTGTGTGCGTCGCGACCGGCGTGCGGCTCACCGGCGCGGCGGCCAATGCGGTAGTCTTTGCACGCTCAGCGGCAGAAATGCTGTCGAGCGGGGTGTAGCCACGCTGCTGCGCTGCCAACGAGAGATCCGTGTTCAACGCGGAATCCGCCGGCCTGCTGTTGCCTTTGCTGCACGCGGCGCTACCAACCACCAGTGCGATCGCGAGAAGAGTTTTCGTGCTCGTCATTTGGCCTCCTACGGCTATGCCTAAACATAAGGCAGGGCGCATGCCATGGCGCCGATCTCATCCGATGCCGCGCGGGCCCCAATGGGCGCTCGCGGCTGCCGTGGTCGTATCGACGTCGCTACATTCCGCCATTGACCGGGGTGCCTGCCCACTAAGGGCGCAGGCTGAGAGAGTCCCGTAGAACCTGATCCGGTTCGTACCGGCGTAGGGAGTCAGTATATGACCAGACACATCCCGTCGGCGCGAAAGCGCCGCGGTTCGACGGCCGCGCTATCGATCGCCGCCCTCGTTATTGCCGCCGCGGCATTGCCCGCACAATCCACAACCGCCGACAGCACCCGACGCCCGCGAACGCGCGCAGACAGCGTTCGTGCGTTGGAGCGCGTCACCATCTCCGCCGTGCGCGGATCTGGCGACGCACCCATCTCGGAGAAAACGCTTACCCAAAAGGACCTCACCCCACGCTACTTCGGGCAAGACGTTCCGCTGTTGCTGCAGGGTGCGGCGCCGTCGCTCACGTCGTACGCCGAAACAGGCAACTACTGGGGCTATAGCTACATGCGGCTGCGCGGGCTCGACCAGTCGCGCATCAACCTGACGCTCGACGGCATTCCGCTCAACGATCCGGAAGATCAAGTGCTGTACTTCGCCGACTTTCCCGATCTGTCGAACAGCCTGAGCTCCGTGCAGGTCCAGCGCGGCGTTGGCACGAGCAGCAACGGCACGGCTGCCTACGCCGGATCGATCAACATGGAGACGCTCCCACTCGGCAGCACGCCGCGCGGCGGGCAGGTGCAGCTCGAGGACGGATCGTTCGGGTCGAAACGCGTAAGCGGCGAATTCATGTCCGGACTGCTGCCGGGACGCTTTGCCATGTACGCGCGCGCGTCGGCGCTGAGCACCGACGGCTACCGATACCACTCCGGCGTAGAAGGGCGTTCGCTGTTCGTGAGCGGCGGCTACTTCGGCGACAAGGATATCGTCAAGCTCACCGTGACCACTGGCACGATGCGCGACACCATGGCGTATCTCGCGGTAGCGGAAAGCGATCTGGCGAAAGATCGGCGCATCAATCCGCTCACGCCGCAGGAGCGCGACGGGTTCGGCGAACGGCTCGCCGCGCTCGCATACACGCGGCTGCTCGGCGCCTCGTCTTCGCTGGCCACCACGGCCTATCGCATCTCGGCGAGCGGCGATTACGACGTGGTGATGGACGACCAAGGCACCCTGGACAATTTCAATCTCAAATTCGTGTGGTACGGGGCCACGAGCGCCTGGACGTATCATCACGGCGACGTGCAGCTGGACGTGGGCGCCAACGCCAACACCTACGCGCGCGATCACGCGTCGTATGAGCACCCCGATCTCTTCACGCCGCTGTACTTCAATACCGGCCACAAGGGCGACGTGAGCGCGTTCACCAAGCTCGCCTACACCGTGGGCCGCGCCACGCTCTTTGGCGACGTTCAGGCCAGGCACGCCCAGTTCCGTTATTCGCCGGACGTGCATGCCGACATCGCCAGCCAGTCCATTAGCTGGTCGTTTCTGAATCCGAAAGCCGGCGTCACGTACGCACTCAACGGCGGTCTGTCGTTGTTCGCGTCATACGGCAAGAACAGCCGCGAGCCGGCCCGCAACGACATGTTCGCGGGCTTCGACAACCTCGACACGTCGAGCGTGGCGTTCGTCGGCAAGTTCGATCGCGTGAAACCCGAGACGGTGTACGATCTCGAGGCCGGCACGAAGTACCACGGTGCGCGGCTCGATGCCGAGGCCAACGTCTACTCCATGGATTTCCGCAATGAAATTGCACCCATTGGCGCGCTGAGCTACCTGGGTAGTCCGCTGCGCAAGAACGTTGGCGCGAGCTATCGCCGCGGGCTGGAGCTGGACGCGACATTCCGCGCGCACCCGCGGCTCCTGCTCGATGCGAACCTGTCGGCGAGCACGAACCGCATTCGCCTGTATGTCGATTCCACGGGCGACACGCCGGTGGTCTACACCAACGTGGAACCGCTGCTCACGCCGCGGTTTACGACGTTCGAGCGGGCGCAGTTTGCCGCCACCCGGAGTGTAACGCTGTCGGTGGAGACGCGTTACCAGAGCCGTTCGTTCCTCGAGAACACCAGCGACCCTCGCTTTGTGCTCCCCGCCGCGCTGAACCTGGACGGCAGCGTGTCATGGCTGTTCCGTCGTTACGAGTTGGTGGTGCGCGGCAACAACCTTACGAACAGCAAGAAATTCGGCAGCGGCTACGCCAGCGGCGGCGAGTCGTACTACTTTGTCGTACCGCCGCGCAACCTGTTCGTGACGGTGAAGATCGGTCTCTGACCGGCGGACGCGCACCACGAAATGCATGTTTCGTGGTACGCATTCTGCCGCGGAACAGGTCATAACACACGAGTGGAGCGATCATGGCAAAGTCCGACGAGCGCAAGGGCGCCGCTGCAGACGTCGATATGGCGAACGAGGATGCACACGACGAAATGCAGGAGTGCATCGAGGAATGTCTGAATTGCCATGCGGTCTGCACTATGACGTTGCAGCACTGCATCGCGAGCGGCGGGGACATGACCGAGCTCAACTTGATCGGGCTGATCCTCGACTGCGCGGAGATCTGCCAGACGAGTGCCAATTACATGCTTCGCGGATCGCCCTATCACGTCATCACGTGCGCGGCATCTGCCGAGCTCTGCCGGGCCTGTGAAGACGCCTGTCGCGGCGTGCCGGACGATGAACAGCTCGCCCATTGCGCCGATGTCTGCGCCAGCTGTGCCGAGGCCTGCGACCGAATGGCGCAAATGGGGAGCGAAGAGTAGTCGCCGGGGTATCACACTTCGCCATGAAAATCTCAAAGCAGGTATTGCTCATCATCGCCGTCGCGGGCAGCACGCTGTTCGCGGCGTCCGCGTCGGCGCAGGTGTCGCGGCATAGCCAGCCGTCCACGGCGTTCGCCGTCTCCGATTTCGCCAAGCTCAAATGGCTCGTCGGATCGTGGGCGGGCACGGCGCCGGGGGAGACGCCGGTCTACGAGCGCTACCAATTCACCAACGACTCGACGATCGACATCTCGTACTACGGCGACGCGGCGTTCTCGCGCCAATCGGGCACTGGTCGCCTGTACATGAGCGTTGGCCGGATCTACTACACGTTCGGCCCCGGCCGGTGGGGCGCGAGCCACGTGGGCGACGGCGAAATTTTTCTCATCCCGCAGGTGAACGCGCGTAACACCTTTGGGTGGAAGCTCCTGTCGCCAGATAGCTGGACGGCCACGCTCCGCAGCGGCGTGAGCGGCCGCGATCGTGTCGTGGTCTATCAAATGACGCGGACGGCGCCGCGGTAGCGTGTCGCGCCACCGGGCGGAACGGCAGTTCTCTTGCACTGAAATGCCGGCGTGGCCGACCGTTCCAATGACGTCCCCGTAGCCGGGGAACCAGAGATCGACGACCGGCGCCAGAATCGCGAACGGCGCGTCGATGGCGTCGCGGGGCGGCGCGTACCCGGCAGGAATCCATGGGCACAGTGGCTCACCATTGCCGGACGCGACCTGCTGATCATCGTCGGCACGGTGAGCGCGATCGTGGTATCGGTGCGCCACGCCCACCCCATATTTGCCAACCAGCCGACGCTCGCCGCGGAACTGACGAAAGTGATTCCCGGCGGCAGACTGGGGCTGGCACCAACGGCCGATACCGGCAAGCTCGCTCAGCTCCTGGCCTCACCCAACTTCGAGCGCGATCGAGCGGCGTTCTCCGCGGATCTCGTGAAGACCGGCCGCATGAATCAGGCACGGGCCGATTCTATTGCCTACTACGCGGTACGCGAGTCCTATGTGGAGGGCGTGCCGCCGGCCGTGGTATTCGGCGTGATGCTCACCGAGAATGCGCTGTTCGTGAGCGGAGCCATGTCCAACGTGGGCGCCGTTGGACTCATGCAGGTCTATCCCAAGGTGTGGCTCAAGGCCCTCAGCGCCAAGTTCGGAAAGGATCTCGCCACCGACTCCACGAACCTCAAGTACGGCATCTTCATCCTGAGCCAGTACATCAAGTCGGACTCGGGGAGCGTGACGCCGGCCGCGCTCAGCAAAGGCTTGCTGCACTACAACGGCTGCGTCAAAGGCAGCAACACGCGCAACTGCCACACCTATCCGTCCAAGGTGAAAACCTACGTGGAGAAATTGGGCGGCTCGATCTGCGGCACCAAGAGCTTTTACGACTGCATCGCCAAGCCGTTCATCTCCGGCCTGTTCGGCCAGTCTGCGGACACGTCGGCAAAGTCTCCGTAACTGTCGCCGTGCATTCGCGAACGGTTAGACCACCCGCAGTACGATCTTTCCAAAACTCTTATTGCTCGCCAGGTGCTCGTGTGCTTGGCGAATGTCGGCCAGATCGAAAACGGAGTCCACCGTTGCGCGCAGCACACCGGAGGCGAACAGCGGCACCACATCGCGGACAAACTCCGCAGTGACGATGCGCTTTTCCTCAAGGCTGCGCGACCGAAGCACGGTGCCGCGCAGTGTGAGCCGCTTGCCGAGCACCATGCCGAGCGGCACGGTCGCGGTTCGGCCGGCCATCGTCCCAACGAGCATTATCCGGCCGCGGGCCGCCGCGGCGCGAATGCTCGCCGGCAGGTAGTCGCCGCCCACGAGGTCGATGGTAACATCGGCGCCGCGACCGCCGGTGAGGCGACCGATTATCTCGACGTCGTCGCCCACCACCAGTCCGTCCTCCAGGCCATAGGCCCGCGCGCGCTCGATCTTGTCGGCAGTGCGCGCCGTGCCGTACGGAATCGCCTTCCAGGCGCGGGCCATCTGTGTCACCGCCAGACCAACGCCGCTTCCCACGGCGTGAATCAATACAGTTTCGCCTGCGGTTACGGCGGCCTGCGTCACGAGCGCGTCGTATGCCGTGATGAATGCTTCGGGGATTGCCGCCGCGTCTGTCCATGACAGATTGGCCGGCACGCGTGCCACACACTCGGCGTCGGCAACGAGAAACTCCGCGTTGCCACCACCGCCCACAATGCCGAACACGCGATCGCCAACGGTCCATGCCGAGACGTCGGGTCCCAGCTCCGCCACCTCGCCCGCGAACTCCATGCCCGGAATGTCTTCGGGCGCACCGGGCGGCGGCGGGTAATGGCCCTCGCGCTGCAACAGATCAGCGCGATTGAGCGCCGACGCGTGCACGCGAACCAGAATCTGGCCTGACGCGGGGGCGGGCACAGGCCGCTCCTGGACCTCGAGAACCTCCGGGCCACCCGGTCTGGTGATGACGACGGCTTTCATGAGCACGGAGAGTGAGGCGTGGACTGTCAGGGCGCGACGAGTGCGGGCAGGCTTGCCACGCCGGTTGCACTAATCGCGGTCACAGCGATTTCAACGGGATCTTCCGTGCCAAGGTCGCGTGCGACGTAACGCTTGCCGTCGGCCGGCCTGAGGGCCGTGGCCCAGCGGCCATCGCGACCGCGCACCTGAAACAGCCACCAGCGCGCGCGGGTCGCGTCGCCGGCCGACGCGCTGAAGGTGGCCGGGCTTCCCGTGGTGTGCACTACCGAGACCACCGGCGGCGCGGGCACCGTGTTGCCGAGCCAGGGGAACGCCGGCACAATGGCCGGCTGGGCGTACACGCCGCGCGACAGGTCGTTGGCCAACTCGTTGCCGTTCGCCCAGAGCGCAGCGAGCCGGAAATGGACATGCCCCGGCGCATCGGCGGTGGCGACGCGGTTTTCACGAATGCTCATGATCTGATCGTGAATGGCACTTGGCGGCCAGGCGTCGCGGCCGCCAAAGACGTGCGACGTATACAGGCCCGGCCAGATTTGGCGCTGCCACGGATTCACTGATCGCCACCAGGCATCGAGCGCGCGAAAGCGGTTCTGCGTGCCGCCGACCTCCCAGTAGAGCTGCGGCGAGATGTAGTCGAGCCAGCCCTGGGCGAGCCACTTTCGCGAATCCGCGTAAATCTCGCTGTAGGAATCGAGGCCGGTGATGCCCGGCGGACTACCGGGCCGCCAGATGCCAAACGGGCTGATGCCCACGACCATGGCCGGCTTAACGTCGTGCACGCCCTTGTAGAGCTGCTCAACGAAGGTGTCGATGTTGGAGCGCCGCCACGCGTCGCGATCGGTAAAGCCATTCGCCTTGCCGTATTTCTTCCACGTGGCGTCGTCGGGAAATGCGATGTCAACGTGCGACCGCACCCGCTTGCCGCGCACGCGCCGCGTGACCGTTCGCGATTCACGATACGGATAGAAATAGTCATCGAGGTGAATGCCGTCCACGTCGTAGCGCTTGGCCACGTCGAGGATGGTTTCCAGCACGAACTTCCGCGCCGCCGGGTCGCCGGGATCGATCCACGTCTGGGTGCCGTACTTTCGGATCCAGCCGGGATGGGTGCGGGTGACGTGACTCGCCGCCGCCTTGCTCGGTTGCTCGGGGAGCACGGCGCGGAACGGATTGAACCAGGCGTGCAAGGCGATGCCGCGCGCATGCGCTTCCGTCACGGCGAACGCCAGCGGATCGTACTCGGGCTCGGGACCAACGCCCTGCTTGCCCTCGAGAAATGCGGACCACGGCGCAAAGGACGAGGGGTAGAGCGCGTCACCGGCGATCCGCACGTGCAGAATGATCGCGTTGAGTCCCGCGGCGGCGGCCTTGTCGAGCATGGTGCGAAGCTCGGCGCGCTGCGCGTCCGGCGAGAGACCGGGTTTGGACGGCCAGTCGCGAAAGCCTCGGTCCCAGATGGGCGTGGCCCAGGCGGCGCGAAACTCCCGCGCCACCGGCGGCGGCGGCAGGAGCGGCGCCTGCCGATGCGCGCGCGGGCTAACGCTCGTGGTGAAAAGCAGTGCAACGGACGGAAGGAACCGGCGGATCATCGATTGGTCGGCGATTGTCGTGCGGTATAGGTGGCGGCGCTAAGCACGCAATCGGAAGTTAGCCAATTCACCGCCAGTGTGTGTGCGCGCAGGCGATCGGCGGGACACCAGCAGTCATGGCAATTCTCTAATTCAATATATATAAACGGCCTCGACCGTCGGCGGCGCGCCGCGGCGCGGCGCGCGCATGTGCCGCGCCGGACCGGCGGTCGTGTGCCGCCCCAGGGGCGTTGGTCCCAGGAATCCTGCGACGTGTGAGTTCTGGCACGCTGCCTGCAATACCCGGTGCCCGGAGACACCGCGTAGGGAGCGTCGCGCAAGCGGCGAACAAAGGGGCGCGGATCGCCAGGTGGGGGAGAGGAAAGTTGACGGGGATAGAGCGCAATACTGGCTCCGTCCCCGTCGCTTTTTTCTAGCCGGCCACCACCTGCGCCATGTTTACTTGATGGGTGGAACGGTAGGCGGCTCGCGACGCCACTTGGTGTGCTGCTCGTAGCCGTACGCCAGCTTGATGAGCCGGCTTTCGTCGAACGCCCGCCCCAACAGCTGCAATCCCGCCGGCAATGAGTTGTCGCGCGTGTAGCCCATTGGCACCGTGATCGCCGGCATGCCGGTGGTTGGGGAAAACACCTGACTGTTGTCGCCCGACGGCGTGTTCAGGTCGCCAATGAGCCGCGGCGGATTGCTCCAGGTGGGATAGATCAACGCGTCGAGCTGCTGCTTGTCCATCGCCCGCGTCGTCGCCTCGCGCAAGCCGTCGCGCACACGCTGCCGAGCGATGCAGCCAGGCGCCGTATCCGGCGACTGGTCGAATGCCATTGCCGCCTGCAACCGCGTCTGAATGGACGGATGATACTTTCGCGACCGCACGATCTCGGCGAGATCTTTCACTGGCGCTCTGCCGCCCTGGTCAGCCAGCCACTGGTTGAATTCGGACTGAAACGGGTTGCACGGTGCGCGGTCGGACCGCTGGATCGAGTCGAGCTCGGGCACCATCACCGAGTCGATGACCGTCGCGCCGGCGCGCCGCAGATCGGCCACGGCCTTGGCGAACACTCGCACCACCTCGGTGTCGAGCGACGGACGGTCGTACGCCTGCCGAAGGATGCCAATGCGCGCGCCCTTCAAGCCATTGGGATCGAGCGACGCGGCGTAGTTAGGGATGGTCTTTCCCTGCATGACGCTCGTTGCGGGATCGTCCGGATCGTACCCGGCCACCACCTGCAGTACCGCCGCCGCGTCGGCCACGGTGCGCGCCATGGGGCCGGCAATGTCGGCGAACAGGCTGAGCGGCGCGATGCCCGCCCGGCTCGTGAGGCCCATGGTCGAGCGGATGCCGACCAGCGCGTTGTGGGCGCTCGGGCCGCGAATTGAGTTGCCCGTGTCGGTGCCGAGTCCCACTTCACCAAAGTCCGCCGACACCGCGGCCGCCGGGCCACCCGACGATCCGGCCGTGACGCGGTTGAGCGCGAACGGATTCCGCGTGTAGCCCGGCAGCAAGGAGTTCACCGTCTCCTCAGGGCTGAAGGCGAATTCCGCCATATTACCTTTTGCTAATACGATCGCGCCCGCCGCCTTGATCCGCTTCACCTCGAAGGCATCCTTGGTCGGCTCGTACCCCTTGAGCGCGAGGTTGCCGGCCGCGGTCTGCAACCCGATCGTCTGGAAATTGTCCTTTACGATCACCGGAATGCAGTGCAGCGGGCCAACGAACTGTTTCCGCACCGCAAACAGTCGGTCGAGTGAATCGGCAGTGGCCAGCGCGTCGGGATTGATCACGGTAATCGAATTGATCGCCGGCCCCCGCTTGTCGTACTTGTCGATTCGGCGCAGGTACGCCTGGACCAGCGCTCGGCAGGTGAGCTTCCCGGACTGCATCGCGGCGTGCACGGCGGAGATCGTCGTTTCGTCTACGCGAAAGCTCGTCTGGGCACGCGCGGGCGGGGCAACGACGATCGCCAGCGCGATCGACAGAGTAATAGCGGCAGAACGTTTCGGCATCGGCGAGCCTGGCAGAAGGGATTGTCAGATTGTACCAGCCAAATGGGCTCGTGAGAACCCCTCGCCACTGGAACGTCGGCTACCGGTTCGCGCGCTTGTCAGCCGGCACGGATCACTGCGGCCCGAAAGAGAAACGTCCCGATCCAGCCGCCGAGCGCGCCGGTGACCGCCGAGCTTACGGTGCCGAGGACGAGCAGCGTCGCCGGAACATCGTGCAGCAGGAACGATACGAGAATTCCAATGAACGCACAGGCGGCGCCGGCCACGAGGCCGCCAATCGTGATCGACGACGTTCGCTCGCCCCGCGCCCATATAGCATAGGCAAGGCCCGCGACGAGCGAGAGCCCCATGCCACCGACTGCGAACAAGCTGGCAATCGACGTGTTCGAGTGTCCAGCCACAACCATTCCGACCTGCAGGACGGTACCGACCACCGTGGCGAGGACAAGCGCGCGAGAATTGATCATCTGAGCTGACCGGAACGAGAATCCACGGAAACCCCATGAGCGATTGGAACTCCACCGGCGCCATCGCCGCAAGGCCGCATACATTTTTCTCACACTTCGGCACCGAAACTCCGCATCAAATCGTCCGCGCGCGTGTTAACATATTGGCGTCGGAGCGCCAGCCGGCATTTCCTTTTGGAGGGTGTTCTCGTGCCTGCATCGCCAACACTGGTTCGCCTTTTTGCCGGGCTGCTCATGGCCACGACCGCGTCTCGCACCGCTGACGCACAGCGCAGTGCACAACCGCGCGGCCGCGATGCCCTGCTGGTGACGCCTGGCTGGCTTGCCGCACACCTTCACGACGCGAATCTCGTCGTGCTCGCGGTGGGTGATCCGTCGGCGTACGCCGGTGCGCACATTTCCGGCGCTCGGTTCGTATCGCTGAGCGACATCTCCGTGTCCAATGGCTTGTCCCTGGAAATGCCGCCGGCCGCCGAACTGCGCGCCAAGCTGGCGTCATTAGGAATCTCTAATGATTCGCGGATCGTCGTGTATTCGGCGATCCCAACGGTGCAGACGGCAACCCGCGTCGTGTTTACGCTTGCCTACGCCGGACTTGGCGATCGGACTGCGCTGCTCGATGGCGGCCTCGAGGCGTGGACCGGCAGCGGAAACGCCGTGACCGGCGCCGTGACTCCCGCGCACAGCGGAAATTTGTCGGCGCTCTTGTTACAGCCCCTCGTGGTGAACGCCGAGTACGTGCGGGCGCACGAGGCAGCGCCCCACGTCGCCATTGTCGATGCGCGGGCCGCCGCGTTCTACAGCGGGGCGCAGACCGGCCGCAGCGATCCGCCGCGGGCCGGCCACATTCCCGGCGCCAAGAGCGTTCCGTTCAGCGAAGTGACGGATGCGCAGTCGCGGCTCAAGCCAGCCGACCAGCTCTCCGCCATCTTTGCCGCGGCCGGCGTGCAGCCCGGCGACACCGTCGTTGGCTATTGCCACATTGGGCAACAGGCAACGGCGATGCTGTTTGCGGCCAAATCACTCGGCCATCCGGTGTTGCTCTACGACGGCTCATTCGAGGACTGGGCGCGGCATGCCGACTTCCCAGTAATCAATCCGTCCTCGAACAAGCCGGAGTAGTGGCGGTGTAGTTGCGTCGAGCGCTACCCGTTCGACGAGTGCGTTGCGCTTGCCAGGGCGCGCAACTCCTGTTGCGCCTTGAGCGTCTCGGCGGACGGCATTGCGACCCCTTCGAGATCGGTGACCAGCTTGCTGTCACGATCGTACAGGTCGTTGCCGAAGTTCAGCTTGCCGTCAGCGACGAATGTGGTGAAGTAGACGATGTAGACGGGCAACTTGGTGGGCAACGTCACCGAATGGTTGTCCGCGCCATCCATCGCCGCCTGCACCTTGTCCTGTGACCAGCCGAGCACCCACTGCGCCAAATCGTTCGGCTTCTCCACGCGGATGCAGCCGTGGCTGAACGCCCGCACGTCCTTCTGGAACAGCTCGTGATTCGGCGTGTCGTGCAGGTAAATGTTGTAATCGTTCGGGAACAGGAACTTCACAAAGCCGAGTGAGTTCTTGGGACCAGGGCGCTGACGCACCGCCTTGCGGCCATGGTCGTTGTACACTTCCATGTCGTTCGCGGCGAGGTAGTTGGGGTCGGCGGCCGCCTTCGGGAAAACCTCCTTCTTGGCGATGTCGGGCGTCACGTTCCAGTACGGACGGAACACGACGGTCTCCATGGAGTCGCTGAACACCGGCGTCGCCTTGTCCTCGTACTCCTGCCCCACGATCACCTTCATCTCGAGCGGCGCCTTGTTGCTATCGTACGCGATGAGATGGAATTGCGGCACATTCACGAGAATGTACCGGCTGCCAAGCGACCGAGGCAGCCAACGATAGCGCTCGAGGTTTGCAGCGATCTGCGCCAATCTGTACGGCGCGGGCACGTTCAGCGCATCCAGCGTCTCCTGGCCAAGCATGCTGTCTACGCCAATGCTGTGTCGCGCCTGGAAATCGGCCACGGCGCCGGCGAGCGTGCGATCGTATACGCCAGGCTTGGCTAGCGCCGCAGAATCGGGCGCCGGCAGATAGTCTTCCGCCGCCAATCGGGCGCGGAGCGAATCGAGGCGGGACCGCGACTCCTTGTCCCCACGTTTGAGCGCGCGACCGGCCGGCACTGTACCCCAGCCGCCCTTGGCCACGACGTTGCGAAAGTTCGCGAACTCCGTGCGCAACGAATCGTAGCCGGGATCCTGCGGGCGCATTCTCACCAGCCCCGCGGCAAAATCATCTTCGCGAAGAGTGAGCGACAGTGCGCTGTCAACTTTTTCCTCAAGCGGATTGATGTGCCACTCCTGCGCGAAATCCGACGGCTTTTCCTGGCCAGTGAGCATCGTTTCGCCAAACGCCGTGAAGGCGGATGTGAGCATCACGTCCGCTTCGGCAAGCTGCGCGGCTGTGGCTTTCTTGTCATCCACCGCGGTGAGTGCCTGGCCGAGCGCTTCGAGCGGAAATGCTTCCATCTTGATGGCGTCGCTGTCGGCATCCGCCAACGCGTTGAGCAACGCGCTGACGCGCGGCTGGTGCACGCCCTTATCGCTCAGCCACAACAAATTCTGGCCGAAGGACGAATAGAGCTTCTTGACGTGCTTCCATTGGTCGGCGGTTACCGGCGCCGGCGGTTCGGCTGCCAAGCGCGTTTGAATGGCCGACTGCACTTCGGCCGCCGGAACACCGAGATAAACCGCCTCCTTGGGCGGCACCCAATTCCGGCTGACTTCGCCGTTCGCCTGCCCCGTTTTCTTGCACGCTACGAATGCTGTAAGTACCACAAGCGCGCCCAACGTTGCCGCGCGCCGTGAGTTTCCATTGCCTGCAATCATTCTCGTCTCTCCGAAAGGCCCCGCCCTCTATAGGGCGAATTGCGGGCCAAGACCGTCGAGCGCGCTATGCACGAGCCAGTCTCAGCCATCCCCTCGCCGCAAGCCGCCGGGCAAGCGACATTCACTCAATGACTACCCTCACACTGGCGCTGTGGATCGCTGGCGGTTCGGTCACCGCCGGATTGCTCGGCGCGCTCACCGGGCTCGGCGGCGGAATCATTGTCGTCCCAATGCTCACGCTGATCTTCCACGTTGACCTGCGATACGCCATTGGCGCATCGCTTGTGTCGGTGATCGCCACATCTTCGGGCGCCGCGGCGGCATATGTCCGCGAGGGATACACGAACGTTCGAGTTGGCATTCTGCTTGAGGTGGCGACGACGATCGGTGCGCTGCTTGGCGCCGCGCTGTCAGGGTTCATTCCCACGAGCGCGCTCGCCGTCCTCTTTGGCTGCGTCTTGCTGTTCACGGCATATCGGTCGATCCAGCCCCGACCGGAACACGACCTGCTCACCACCCCGGACAAGTGGGCGGCGCGGCTGCGACTCGATTCCACCTATCCCACCGCGACGGGGATGCAAGCGTACTCGGTGCAGCGCGTGCCCGCGGGCTTTTCGTTGATGTTTTTTGCGGGAATTCTCTCGGCGTTGCTCGGCATCGGCTCCGGCATCATCAAAGTGTTGGCGATGGATCAGACCATGCGCCTGCCGTTCAAGGTTTCCACGACGACCAGCAACTTCATGATCGGCGTAACGGCGGCGGCCAGTGCCGGTGTATACCTGCATCGCGGCTACATCGACCCCGTGCTCTCCTTTCCGGTGATGCTCGGCGTGCTGGCCGGCGCGTTGATCGGCGCGCGGATCTTGGGGCGGGCGAACACGAAGCTGCTCCGGCAACTGTTCACCGGTGTGGTGGTGATCATGGCGGTCGAGATGTTGTACAAGGGACTCACGGGGGGCGTATGAGCGATCCAACCGCACGTCCGTCCCGCTGGACCGATCACGCGGTGGAGCAATTGATCGGCCGGCTGCTGCAGATCGGCGTCCTCATTGCTGCCCTCGTGGTGGTGGTCGGTGGCGCGCTCGTCCTATCCCAGCATGGGGGGGCCGTGGCGTCGTACAGCGTATTTCACGGCCAGCCGGAACTTTTGCGGTCGATCGGCCCTATTGTGCGCGGGGCTTTTGCGATGGACAGCCGGGCGGTGGTGCAGCTCGGGTTGTTACTGCTCATCGCCACTCCCATCGCTCGCGTGGCCTTCACGCTCGGCGCGTTCGCGCTCCAACGCGATCGCACCTATGTGCTGATCACCGCTGTGGTCCTGGCGCTGCTTCTCTACGGATTCCTTTACGGCAGGGCATGACGCGACACCACGCCGTCGTTCGCATTACCCACTGGGTCAACGCCGTTGCGTTGACGATCATGGTGGGCAGTGGTCTACGAATCTTCAACGCGTACCCGGCATTCGCGCGGAAGGGCGAGTCGTTCTGCTGCTATCCGTTCGAGCACCGTGCCATTCCCGCCAAGCTGACGTTCGGCGGCTGGCTTGGCGGCGCGCGCAACTGGCACTTCGCCATGATGTGGGTGCTGGTGGCGAATGGCCTCATCTACCTCACGTTCATCTATCTCCACGGCGAGTGGCGGGACCTCGTGCCTCGGCGCGGCATCATTCGCGACACACGAGAGATGGTGAAGTTTTACCTCGCGCTGCGAAAGGATCATCCACGCCAGGGCAAGCACAACGCGCTGCAGCGCACGGCGTATTTCGCCATGCCGCTCGCCGGCATCATGGCCGTGGTGACGGGCATTGCCATCTGGAAGCCTGTGCAGCTCGCGACGCTCACCGGTTTGTTCGGCGGCTACGTGTGGGCGCGGTACTGGCATTTCTGGGCAATGCTGATTCTCGTAGTCCTCTCGCTTGTCCACATCTTCATGGTGTTCAGCGTCGATCCGTATTCCCTCCGGTCGATCATCACCGGCGGCTACCGCGAAGATCTTTCGCCTGAGGCGCGCAACGCGCGTCCGTTCGTTCATCTACTCCCGCAACACCATGACACCGCGCCAAAGCCCTGACGGCCGCGCCATGCCGCCCGCGGTGAGTGCCCTCGGACATGCTGCCGAGCGGCTGGGCATGGACCGGCGACGCTTTCTGCTCGCCAGCGGCGGGGCCGTTGCCGCAGCGGCCCTGGCAGCGTGCGACTCGCACGGACCGCGTGCCGCGCAGGGATTGCTCCGGTTCGCCGAGCGGAAGAACGAAGTCGTGGAGCGCGCACTATTCCGACATACGTCCATCGACGTGCCTCCTTCGGGCGCGACGCCGGCCGGCACGCACTTTCCGTCGTACTTCGTTTCCAACGCGGTGCCCGTGTGGGATCCGGCGGCACGCGGCGAGTGGCGGCTCGAGGTTGGCGGCCTCGTTCGCACTCCGCTCTCGCTGTCGCTGTCCGATCTCGCCTCCCTGCCGCGCACGGGCTACCGGTTGGATCACTTCTGCGTGGAAGGATGGAATGCCGTGGCGGTGAGAACGGGCGTGCGACTCGCGGACCTTGCGCGGCTGGCCGGAGCTGATCCGTCCGCGACGTACGTCGATTTCCAGTCGTTCGACAGCGACTATCACGAGAGTTGGGACATCGAGAGTGCGATGCATCCACAAACGCTCATCGTGTACGCACAGGACGGGCACTATCTGAACGCGGCATGGGGGGCGCCGGCGCGCGTGTACTCTCCCGTGAAGCTCGGGTACAAGAACACGAAGTACCTGACCAAGATCATGTTCATGCCGCAACGCAACGGCGGCTACTGGAGCGATCGCGGCTACGAGTGGTACGGCGGGGTCTGAGCGCGGCGTGAGCGGGGAGTGCCGAGCCACCGTTCACAGCAGAAAACCGCCGACCTACCGGCGCTGATAATAGACCAGCGTGACGGCGACGTTGTCTTGGGACGTCAGGAGGGTCAACAGGCCCTTGTCCCAGGTCGCAGTCTTCACCGCTCCATCGAATGAGCTAGTCAGCTGAATCGAGTTGCCGGTCTGGGTCCACACACCGGCGTTGCTGTCGGCGTAGAGCTGCACGTTGCCGGGAATCGTCACGCGCGTGGTGGTGAGCGCGGACCACGTTCCGGCAGCGGTGAGCGCGACCGTTCCAACCGTGATCTCGTTGCTGTACGTGTCATCGGCTTCGATCGTCACGGGAATGGGCTTGCCGTTGACCGACTGTATGTCGTAGCTGCCGATTGGCGTCGTGGGCGCGGGAACGACAATCGGCGCCGTCACCGAGTCGCCGCCGCAGGCTGAGATCGCCAGGATCGCGCACGAGATTGCGCCGAGAAGTGAACGTCTCGACCATCCGGTCGTCCAACTAGGCATGCGTCGTGTTGCGTTCATATCCTTCATCGAGTGAGTTCGCGAATGCGTGTTCGTCTTGTACTCGCCAGCCTTATCGCTGCGGCCGCCTGCGGCGGATCAGACAGTTCCACCGTCACGCCACCCGCCACGGTGAGCAAAACCGTTGACGTCGCCACCGTCGCTACCGCATTCAGCCCCATCTCGATCACGATCAACGCCGGAGATTCCGTACGGTTCAGCATCGTGCCCGCCCCGAACGGCGAAGGACACGACGTCACCTTCGACGCAAAGACCGGCGCGCCGCCGAACATTCCCGTGACGTTGCGCGCGGTGATCACCCGTGGCTTCCCGACGCGCGGCACCTTCCACTACAACTGCTTCGTGCATCCCGGCATGTCGGGCGACGTAATCGTGCAATGATCCCTATCGGGTCACGCCGAGCATCTGCGGCGTCCACGTAGGAAAAACAAAGCCGAGATTCGGATTGCCCAAGCGGTTTTGCACGATCTCGGCGAGAACATCCTTGTAGTCCAGCGTGACCTTGAGATCCTGGCCGGCCTCCTGCTGCTCCTTCGCCAGGCCCGGCCAGTTTTTCGTCAGCACGCGTCCGCCGGCAATGCCTTTGCCCATGGCGAACATCACCGTGCCGCGCCCGTGATCCGTGCCGGCGCTGCCGTTCTCCCGCACGTTGCGGCCGAACTCGGACACGGCGACCACCGTGACCGCGTAACCCGTGGCAATGACATCCGCGTAGAATGCGCCAAGCGAATTCGAGAAATCTTGCATCGTCTTGAACAACGAGCCGGCAGTTGGGTCTTCGGCCGAATGGGTATCCCAGCCACCGATGTCCACCTGCGCCGCTTCAATGCCGATGTCGTTCTTGATCAACACCGCCACCGAACGCAGCGCCTTGCCGAAGGAACTCGTCGGATAGACAGCGGCATTCGCCGGCTTGTACGCGGCGAACGGCACGGTCTTGAGCAACGCAACGGTATTCACCGCGTCGAGCGCCGACGAACGCACCGGCTCGGCTGCGGCGGCATAGTCGCCCTGCATGAACGTGAGCCGCTGCGCCTGAGTGGCCGTGGCTCCGCCAATCGTGTAGTTGGTGGGATCGGCAATTGGCAGTGTCTTTGTGGGATACAGCGTGCCGCCCATGGGAGCAACGAGCGTTTTCTGAAGTCCGCCGGCAACGCCGAGCGCGCGCAGCGACGCCGTTGGCTTGAGCGGCGGAACGCTGGCCAGGTGCCGGCCGAGCCATCCAGTGACCAGGCTGGGATCGATCGGCTTGCCCACTTCCATGAAACGCTGCGCGTCGAAGTGCGAGCGGTTCACGTTC
Source organism: Gemmatimonadaceae bacterium (assembly GCA_041690755.1). Lineage (GTDB taxonomy): Bacteria > Gemmatimonadota > Gemmatimonadetes > Gemmatimonadales > Gemmatimonadaceae > JAQBQB01. The sequence continues at coordinate 24,413 of JBEPWA010000015.1, forward strand.
AGTTGTCCCGTGGCGTGCACCACGAGAAGATCCTGCAGCGTGAACGCCGGCACGAGCCCGGCCATGCCTTGCGGGAACATGAAGAAGCCGTCGAGGTTGATGCCTCGAGTCGCCTTGGCGTCATCGGGTCGCGGCACGCCGATCGTAGGACGCGACACGTAATAATTTGGCTCGGCGAACGGCACGCACAGGCTCAATCCGTCGGCGCCGCCGCGCATGAACACGGACACAATGATGTCCCGGCTCGATGCGCTTTTGGCCAGCACGATCTTTGGCAACCAAGCGGGAAAGAGTGCGGCGGCAGACATCGTGGCCGCTGCGCTCACAAACTGTCGTCGCGACAGTTCGTTGTATTCCTCGCACCCGCAGTCGTTCGGTGATTCGTCCATCGTCAGACTCCGGGTGAGTTCAGTACCATTGGAACGCATTTGCGCCAATGGCGAGACTGAGTGTCTCGCGCATGCGCGCGTCGTTGAACGTGCCGCCCTTGAGGTACGCCAGCATCGCCGTCTTGGTGGCCGCGGGCATTTCCTTGGCGAAAAAGTTCAGGTCGATCATTTCCACGGCGGCATCCGGCGAACCGGCGAGGTACGGCTTGGTATCCACCGCGATCGTTGTCGCCGAGTTCAGATTCGCCAGCGCCTGCGCGAACGCCCAACGGGGCACGATGTTGCCGGCCCAATATTCGATCTTGTCGGGATAGCCGTCAGGCGTGTCCCATGTGTACGACAGATGGCCCATGTTCGACAGCTGGCTGTTCATCTGCGACATGGCGGTGACGGTAGGGTTCGTCGAGCGCAGCGCCGATGCCAGGAAGTGAAATGGACGCTTCAGCTTCATTGGCGACGCCGGCAACCAACTGTCGTTGAGAATGACGCGAATCATCGACTTGATGTCGCCGCCGGTCGCCTTGTAGACCGAGGCCACGGTGCTCACCTGCGCGTCGGTCGGATTCGGATCGAGCAGCCAGCGCAGCATTTTGGTGGCGATGAACTTGGCGGTGCTGGGATGCTTCGCCAGCACATCGAGCATCTGCTCGCCCTCGTTGATTCCAGCCGCACCCGTCTGTCCGGCAATCGTTACGCCGAGCACCGTTTTGGTGCCGGTGTCGTGAAAGGCAGGATTGAACACGAACTGTCCCTTGCCCGTGAACGTCCAACCGGAGAGCACGCGCGACAGCTCGGCGACGTCGGTTTGCGTGTAGCCTCCGTCAACGCCGAGTGTGTGCAGCTCCATCACTTCGCGCGCGTAGTTCTGGTTGGGCGCCGTGGCCCGGCTCGTCTGCTGATCGAGATAGAGCATCATCGACGCGCTGTGCGCGCTTGCCTTGAGCAGCGCGGGAAAGGTGCCGAGCGCGTTGGCGCGGATGACGTCCCGCTGATCGGTAACGAGCAGGTAGCCGACCTTGTCGTAATCCTGATTGAAGTGGTCGCTCCACAGCTCCACCATCCGGTGGTAGAGTTGTCGCTGCGAAAACGCCGCGCGGTACAGCGTGGACTCCTGCAGCTGGTTGCGGAGGGTGCCGGAGTCGGCCCCGAACAGCACATCGGAGGTCTGGGACATCAGCGGCCACTTCGCGGTAACGACGGCTTCGACTGCATCGTCGTTGATGCGCGTGTGGTTCAACTGGTAGTTTAGATATCCTTGATAACCGAATTCTGTTGCCCGCGTCATCTCGGCCGGCATCACGCCCATGGTAGCGCGCCGCACCAGACGGCCGGTGATGCTCGTCCAGTCGGCCGGCGCGGCCACGCTCTCGCTGGGGCGCATGGTGCCCGGATCGATCGCCGGCTTTCGGTCCGTGGGCCGCAACGTGCGCCGTGCCGCCTGTGCCCGCGCCGTGCCCGGAACGAATGCCGTGGCGGCGAGCGCACCCAGGAATACAAACGCTCGACGGGATGGGCGTTGTGCGGTGGGCACCGCTGGGGCGTGGGCTACTGCGGGGACGGCTGTTTCGGCGCCAAGCTCGGGAAGTGTGCTGCTCATGAGGCGGTTCCCTGCTGGCGAAAGGTTCGGTGCAACGACGGGACGGCTCGACATGCTGCAGGACAACATCGCGCTTTCCCCGCCGCGGCGAAGTGCGGCGCGTCACGAACGGACGAATTCAGCCCACTCGTTACACAACGTACCAGGCGCCGCGGTTGCCGCGCTTACGCCGGTTGGCACCCACAGAAGACGCCGCCCACTGTCGCGCGTTAAGGGACGATTGGCGAAACCTCGGGTGACACTACATAGTTGTATGTATGCGCATTATGCTCTCGAGTCCGCTCCTCCTGGTTCTGCTCGCCCTGCCCGCAGGCGCGCAGTCCCGGTGGAAGGAGGTCGGCAAGACGTCGGTGGGAAACTCCGTGTATGTGGACCCACGCAGTGTGAAGACGGCGAATGGCATCATCTCCGCCAAGGTTCGCGTGAAGTTCAACGAACCCGTAAGCACACCCAAAGGCGCATGGAAGTCGTCGCAGGTCTCGGCGATGTTCGATTGCGCCAAGTCGAGCGTGGCGGCCAAGGAGGCGTCGTACTACTCGGACGAAGCCGGCACCAAGCTCGTTGAGCACTCGGTCAATCCAAAACCGGGATTCGGCCCGGCCATTGGTGGATCGATGACCAAGGTGATGCTCGACTACGTCTGCAAAAAGAGCTGACCGCGCGCTGGCACGCTGTCGCGGTGTTAGGCTAGCGCGCGAAGCCGCGCCTCCAGCGCCACCATGGCCTGAGTATCCAGTTCGCAGTACTCGAGCAGCTGCGCGCGGATCTCGCTGCGTTGCTCGAGCGTCATGGCGTCGCGCTCGAACAGCATGCGCGACAGTTGCACCTGTGCTGTCTGCCCCTCGGCAATCGCGAGGCCCTTATACGTGAGCTCCGGCACGAGCGCCGGCAGCACCTTCTTCAGGCTGAACGACCCGCCGAACTCCGGGTGGTAGACGTGATCGCGCACGATCGGCAGCAGGTCAACGATCGCGTCGGCAACCGCCAGCAACTCCGCCGAGAGCTCGGGACACGCCAACGCCACGAGCCGAATGCACGCCTGCTCGAATTGTGCGTAGTACGCCGTGACCGTAGCCGCGCCGCGACACGCGTCGAGTATTGCCTGCGCGGCGGCGGGCCGCGGATCGCCGTCGCCGTCGAACAGCCAGGCGTGATGCCGCGTTGTGCCGTCCGCGTTCACCACGTGACAGCTCAACTGCACCGGAACTTGATCGTACGGTCTGCAGCCCGGCCAGAGTGGAATGGCCGGCTGAATCGTTTCGAAGTCGAGGTGCGCCACCGGCCGCTGCACGCGGCCCAGCGCGCCAAGTAGTGCGTCCCGTTCCACGACCATGCTGCCCTGGCGCACGGCGCGGCGCTGACGGGCCGCAATGGCCGTGAGCTTTACCGATTCGGGAAGTTCGGCGATGGTCGTCCAGCCCAACGCCACGAACCCATCCGCCTGCTTCCCAATGCGATACAGCGTGCTCACGTGATGTTTCGGCGCGGGCGGCCAGCAGCGCTCCATGAACGGACAGGCCGCCGGCGCGGAACAGTGCGCGCCGGTCGTGATGGACGGCGGCGCGCTCTCGCGCACGATTCGCAGCTCTTGAGAAATCTTTAAATCAATTGCCGGAATCGCTTCGAGCACCTGCTCCGTGACGTCCTCGCGGGTGAAGAGATTCGACAGGTCCGGATAGCGGCATTCGCGATTGAGGTGCATCAGTTCGTAGTGCACCACCGGAACGCCGCAGGCGCGCAGCACACTCGCCTGCACCGCCAGATCGGGAATGTGTTCCAGCCGGCTGATCGAGCTGGTGGCCTTGACCTCGATGAGCACCCAGCCGCCGGCGACGCGCTCGAGGATGTCCGCGTGCACGAGCGTTTCGTTCGCCACGAACGCGCCTTCGTAGATCGCCGGCGCGTGCGTCGCCATGGCCGCGCGAGTTTCAGCAACCAGCGCGGCCGTCGTGCGATTCCGCCGCTCGACGAGGTGGCCGCCCGGGACGTACGTGCGCGCCACCACGCCAACGCGCGAGCCTTCTTTCATGCGGTACTGCGCGATCTCGGACGCCTGCAGCTCCGCCGCCGCCGGCTCGTGGAATTGCCACCACAGCCGCTTCTCGCACTGCAGGCCGGCCAGAACGGTCTTTTTTGAGAGAGTGTAGTCGCTGAACACGGGCTGAACGTACGGAACGGCTCATGCCGCCGCCACTTCCCCGATCGACCCAATAGTGGCTATCGTACTTTCGGCTTTTATTCGGGTCAAAAATCATGAAGAAAATCTGGCTCACCACCGACGGCCGGCCGCACGACTCCATTCTCGGAGCGTTCACCACCGAGGGCGCGGCGGAGCGCTATCGTGGCCTGCTCGTCGAACGCTATTCGCTCGGGAAAAACCTCAGTCTCATGGGGCGGCAGCTGGCGCAGGACGCGGACACCTGGCGCCTGGGGCTTGGCCCCGCTGTGATTCAACACGCCGTTGACGACAATCCGGAATTCCTGCGCGGCGCCTGGGTGGTGAAGGTTGACGAGACCTGCCGCATGGTCGCCTGCGAATTCAGCACGCAGCTCAAACCGAGCCAGGCCCCCACCATCTATCGCGTCGGCATGCACCGCATCTGCCAAGCGCACGGCATGACACCGCAGGCTGCACTCGACGCCGCGCGAAAAGCCATGGTGTCACACCTCGGCCGATCGCGCACCTAACACTCACCCCTTGGGCGACGGCAAGCTCACAAGGATCGCGGTGATCATCAGGACAATCGCGGCGACCATGAGTTCCGCGGTGCCCGACCGGCGAATCGATGCCGCCGCACCCTCGCTGCCCAGCGTGGGACGCTGGCGCCGCCAATTCCACGCGCCGAGTGCAAACACAGTCGCGACGAACACGAGCTTGACCATGAGCGCGTAGCCGTATGGCGTGGTCCAGAGCGCCGAGACGTGGTGCAGGTGTTTCCATGCGGTGATCAACCCGAAGATCACGACCACCGCGCCCATCGACAGCGCAAGCGGAGAAAAACCATTGACCATATCCGCCGCGATCGCGCCGCGCCGCGCCTTGGTGGGCTCGTGCTTGAGCAACGCGCTCAACCCGGCAACCACGAGCACGAACAACGTGCCGATCCAGAGTCCGGCCGCGAGTACGTGGACCGGATTCACCAGCGACGCCCACTTGCCGGCAAATACGGCCCGCAAGGATCCCGCGACCACACCGATCGCCGCGAGCGGCCAGCCTGCACGCACGTGCGCGGACGCGATAGCAAAACCCACCACGGCGCACACCAGAAAAATCAGTTGCAGTGCCGCCTGCGGCGTGCTGGTGAGAAAGTCAACGGAACCGAGGTGCTTGCGAGCCGCCTGTCCCGGCAGGCTCCAAAACATCGTCACCAGGCTAATGAAAATACCGAGGAAACCCATCATCGCGGCGCGCCGAGCCGCGTCGTCATAGAAGGGCCGATCGGTTTCAATCGCGCGGCCCTTCAGCGCGAAAAACCGGAACCCAATGGCGCCCGCCGCCAGAAACTGGGCGATGAAGCCGATGAGCTGAACGATCGGCTCTGGCCATTGAATCAGTGGTTCCGGCGGCATCGTCGCTGTCTCCTGTAATGTGTGCGCCCGAAGCTGCTCACGGAGCCGGTTACGGGCAAGGCTCGTGTGGCATCTGGCCGACGCGAGCCTGGTGCGCGTTATTATCCGCCATGCGAAAGACACTCACGATATTCCAGATGATCGCGCGTCTCCTCGGCGTGATCCAGATCGTTGTTGGTATGTGCCTGTGGTTCGGGCTGCTCGGCGGCACGGTGGCGTTGCACATGGCGCTCGGCTCGCTCTTTGTGCTGGCGGTATGGATAGTTGCCTGCATTGCGCTGTTTGCCCTGCCCACGCGCGGCGTCGCGCTGTTCACGCTGTTGTGGGGCGGGCTCCTGCTGTGGTTTGGCATGGCGCAGACCGCGATGCTGACCGGAAGCCTGCACTGGGCCGTTCGCCTCGTGCACTTGCTCGTCGGCATTGCCGCAATGGGCCTGGTCGAATCGTTGGGCGGCGCGGTCAAGCGACATATCGCCGCTCGATAAGCACTGACGATTGGGCGACAACGACCGGGCTTGCCCTGATTCAATGGACGCGTGAGTGTTACGAACTACGCGGACCCGACCCGTGCAGACGGCGCTCGGCGTCGATCTTGGCGCGGAGCTCGGGGTCAGCGATCTGACGGATGGCCCATAGCGCCATCGTGCGCCATTGCGCCGCCTCCACGGCAATACGCAATAGCGCGGCGGTGGTGGCCGGTTCCTTACGCTCACCGAGGTACAGCAGTACCGCGGTGCTCTTCCACGCCGGCCAGCTCCCCACTTCCTTCGCCAAACGAAGGGCCAGCAGATCGGCGGCGCGGCCCGCGAACTCGCGCGACAGGTAGCGGGCCACCGCCTCGGGCGGCGGGAACGGTACTGGTGTGCCCTCCACAACGCGCGCGACACGGTCCAAGTACTCTAACGCGGCAGCGTACTCCGGCCGCTCGCCCCGTATCCACTGCAGCACTACTCCGGCCAGCAGCTGCGCCACGCCATCGTCGTCGTCCAGACGAGTAGCGAGCGCACTCGCCGCGGCGTCACCCTCCGCTAGCAGCTGCCGCTCCAGCAGCAAATACTCATCGCCTCGGGCATGGATAGCCCCGGCAACCACCGTGGCAAAGGGCGGACCTTCGCTTCCCCCGGCAGTCACGGCTGGAACTCCCACCACGCCGGGGGGGCGAACGGCTGACGGCGCACGTTGGTGCCGCAGTGGATCTCGCCCTTCATCATATGCAGGTACGCGAACTCGTCGATGAATAACGGCGTGACGGCGATTGCGGTGAGTTGCTGGTAGAGGTCGTGCTCGAACTGGTCCATGTTGTACCCGAGCTGAGTCGGGTGCACCACCGCCGGACCTGGGCCGAATGCCTTGGGAACGATGCAGCGGTTTCCGAGCACGACCAGGTTGACCATGTCCGCCGTGAACGCGTCGTACAGTCCTGGCATCATGTGGTTCTCCGAGAACAGCACAGGGACTTCAATGACGCCCGGAAGATCCAAATTCCGGCGGAGCACGGCCAGTGCGGCGTCGAGTTTTTGCTGGCAAAAATCGTTGTCGGCGCGCACCTTGGCGGCGTCGTAATTGAAGTCGGGAATACCGGTGGTCAGGATATCGTGCACCGTCACTGGCGCGGCGGTGAACCCGGTGAGAAGCACCTGGTGTCCGTTGCCATTGCCGTCCAGCGTCTCCAGGATCTCGTACGCGCGGCGCGGGCTGGCGATCAGGAGCCGGTATGCCATGTACTGCGGGCCGACGCAGGGCACGAACGAAACGATCTCGTCTACGTGGCCTACGTACAGCCATGAGCTGTCAAGCTCGAACGGCGATTGCACGCGCTGGGCGCGCAGAAAGGCTTGCAGCCCGACGTCCATGGTCAGCATGTGCTCCGGCGCATGCCTGGCGATGTCGGGCGGCAATCCGGTGGCGGCCGGGCAGAAGTAAATGCGGCCAAACGGAAAGATTTTTCCATTCCGGAACAACCCGTCAGGTTCCTTGGCCGGGGGCGTGGCCTCGAGATTCCCGCCGGCGTCAAATCGGCTGTTGCTCCCCTGTACGCCCACCTGGTGGTAGCCGAAGTTCGCTCCCCGCAGGGTGGGGGGGAATGCGTGTAGCCCAGTGTTCGGCGGCATCTTCAGCACTGCCGGCACAAAGCCACGGCCGGGCAGGCGGCTGTAGCCGATCTCCATGCAGTCCTGCATCCAGCGGTCGCCTGCGCCCAACGGAACCTCGGTTGGATTGGCGCCCAGTATGGCGTTCACCAGCGGTTGCAGTGCGGCGCGCAGGACGGCATTGGCGCCGCCGTCATCGCGCACGTAAAGTTCCTGCGCTGTGTCGGAGTGGTGGAACATTAGCCAGGGCGCCACCCGCAGGCGCGCGCGTTCGGTGTAGGTGAACTCGTCGCGCAAATACGCCCAGAACCCGGCCGCGGGGCGCGTGAGGGTGAACGTGATGTCCACCTCTCCCGTGAAGCCGGTGCCCGCGTAGCGCAGCGCCTCCATTCCCAAATCCAACCGCTGGACATTGTTGAAGTCGCCCGCGGCAAAGGTGTGGCTCGGCCCGGCGCCGGGGCCCACTACCTCGGCGGCTCCGGCTGTACGGGTAGCGAAGACGCGCAAGTTCGTCTCGTTCCCGCCAGTAACGGCCAGCGTCGCCCGCCATGCGATCGGGGGCTGCGCAATCCCCTCGGCCCCGCGACGAATGTCCAGCGGCGCAATGTCGGTGAGGTCAGCCGCACCGTTGATGGTCGCGTCGCCCACGGCGTTGTCGGACGCGTTCTTGAGGACCGCGTCGTCGTCATCGTTGTTGCACATCACCACGGCACCCTTCTGGCCCGCACCCCAGTTCCACCGGTCCAAACCCGTCCGATCCGCGTCCACGGCGCCGTCGCGGTCGGCGTCCACGTGGAGGTGCAGCTCGAACGAAGACATGCGCAGCGTCACTCGCACGCGTGCCCCTGCTACCAGCACCACACCGGCCTGCTCGGCGCCGTTTTCAGGAAGATACCAGTCCTTTAGCGCACGGACTGTGTAGTTGCCTGGGGGCACGGTGAAGGTGGCAGGCGTGCCGTCGCCCGGCGAGTAGGCGTACAACCCCGCCTCGTCAACCTCAACGAGCGCGCCCGGCACCGGGAGCCCATCGCCCCCAGCAATCTGGTGCACCACAAGCACCTCCAGCGTGGCGGTGCGCCGGCAAGGCAGGTAAGTGGTACGCGTACGCGCCACCCCCTGCCGCGCGCGGTACGTCTCGGCTGCCTTCGCGAACGCGGCTAGCGCCACCGCGGCGGCCACGGAGCCGATGACGCCATACTGAGTCTCCGATAGCATTCGATGCCAGCGTCAGCCCGGGGCGCCACCGGCCAACGTCTCGGCGCGAAGGTGCTCCATCGTCAGCAGATGGAGCCTCCGCAGGCGCGCTGCGGGGTGCAGCGAAGCGGGATCGGCCAGCACCGCGCGCGCCCAGGGAAAGCGCGGGTCCAGGTCGAAGTCGCGCCCTAGCGCGAACATCAGCTGGAGCCACGCCGCTACTTGGTCCTCATCGACGAACCCGTGCGCAGCGGCGCGTGCGATCCCGTGGTGCACCACTTCGCAGGTAGCATCCGCGCCAAGGATCCCGCACTGGTCCGCGAAGGCGTCTTCAACATGTGCTAAGAGCCGCGCCTCCATGTCCCGGCGGGCAAGGTCGTCGAACGCACCAAGCTGCGCGTCGCGGATGACTAGCATGGGGGGAACGAGGAAAGGGGATGCGTTGTAACCGTCGGCAGATCCGGTAAAGGTAGCGGCAACGCGCCTGTCGGACAGCGCACGTTGACGGTGGCCCAACGGTGCCGATTTGCCCGGATCACCCCGCATCACCCCGCATCAGCACACGCTGCCCCGCCACCGCGCTGCACGTCCATGAGGAAACTATAACGCTCCGTGCGGCGTCCGACTCGAACGACCACGCAGCTGCCGCGCCCCGCGAGTCCAGGCGCCCACGACTATGGGCACGCCACTGGCCGACTCGAGCGATAGCGCGGTAACGGCTCGATTACTTTGCGCCATGTCTAGTGACTCCGCCGGCCAGTCGCTCTCCACCCGTCGCGCGTACGCCGCGTTGAGCTTGGGTGTCTTCGCCATTGGGTGGTCCGCCCTGTTGGTGCGGTGGGCCGGCACGGCGGGCACGGTGTCGGCGTTCTATCGCCTGGCTATTGCGGCCGTGGTGCTAGCATTGTGGCGTCGGCTCTTCCCGCCCGTCGGCGCCAAGGCGACGCGTGACGCGACACGAGCGGCGATCATCGCCGGCGTCCTCCTCGGCGTCGATTTGGGGCTGTTCAATTCCGCGGTGATGAACACGACGGCGATGAATGCCACGCTGCTCGGTGTGAATGCGCCGATCTTCGTGGCCTTTGGCGCGTGGGTCATGTACGGTGAACGTCCCACGGCTCGCTTCTGGGCCGGATTTCTACTCGCGTTCCTCGGTATGGTGGCCATTGTCGGCACCGATGTCGTGATCCATCCAACGCTCGGACTCGGCGACTTGCTGGCCGTGGCCGGTGCTGTGTGTTACGGCGGCTATCTGCTGTACGTGCAGCGCAGTCGCGCCGGCATGGATGCGCTGACGTTCAGCGTCTGGATAACGAGCGTCGGCGCGCTCGTCTTGTTGCCGTTCTGCCTGGCGACTGGACAGAAAATGACCGGCCTGAGCGCAACATCGTGGGCGGCGCTAATCGGACTGGCCGTCATCGCCCAGGTAATCGGTCACCAGCTCGTCGCGGTGTCGATGGGGCGGCTCCCGGCAACCTCGTCCTCGATCGTGCTGCTGGGCCAGGCGCCGATCACGGCGGTACTCGCCTGGCCCTTGCTCGGTGAGCGCCCCCACATGGCACACATCGTCGGCGGCGCGCTCGTACTCGCGGGAATCATGGTGGTCAACGTGACCCGCTCACGCTCCGATGCACTCGCTCCATGACTGTCAGCCGGAACGCGCCCATTGGGACGTTACTGCTTTGCGCTCGTCACCCAAGCGGTCCACCAGATATTGCGCAGCATCGTGGCGCCGGCGGCCAGTCGCTCCACGGTGAACGCCTTGTTCTCGGGCGCTGTGGTGCTCGCATCGAACGGATGCGCCTTATCGAGCTGATATAGCGGTTCGATCTGGCTGTTCGACACCGTGATGTAGTCGATGATCGCCGTGCGAAGATCCGGTATCACGCGAGGAACGGGATCGACGTGCGGTGCGACGTCGGCCAATGTGATCTTTGCCGCGACGTACGCGGATTCGAACCGCGCATGAAACTGCTTGTCGGTGGCGTACCCATTCGGGTTCGGGCCAGTCCAACCGTTAAACTGAACGGTGGTATGCGCCGGATTCGACCCATCGGCCACGTAATGACCGAGAATGCCGGCATCGTCGATAATGCGCGCTTCGATCCACGGACGCGTCGTGTCGTCCGCGGCCCGCCAGAGACGGAAATCCACGCGGAGCTCCTGGGCCTTCTCCAGAATAGCAAAGGGCAGGAAGCCCATTTTTACGCCGTCCACGTTCGCTTCGCCCAAGCGCTGCAGGTAGAGATAGCGATTCGGCGCCTTGAGCGCTTCGGCGAGCACCGAGGGCGGTGCCGCTTCCATGTCGAGAAAGTGATCGGGTGACGATTCGCCGCTGAGCGCCGGATCGAGCGTTTGTTCGGCGCGATCCTTCCAGCGATCCGGCTCGGGATTCAGGTAGCCAAGCTCGCGCGCGGCATTCCGAAAAAACGCCGGCGTTGCCGCGGGCATTGCGAGTGCGGCCGCCTCGCCGGTGATGCGGTGGCCAACCTCGCCCCACGCAAACAGAACGGCCGGTGCGGCAACAACGGCAACAAGCGTCAAAATAACTGGAATTGCTCTTCTCATTCTCACTGGGCCTGTGATGATTGCAGGGCAAATGTAGCGCCCTGCGGGTCGCTGCAGCGGGCGATCCAGTCGCCCCCCGGAACTTCGTGCGGTGCGACGACGAGCGTGCCTCCAGCCGGCGCGATTTTCGGCGCCGCAACCATGACGTTGTCGATGCTGATGTACGAGACCCACATCGGATCGGGCACGTCTGGTGGTTGGTTAAACATGCCGCCGTACGCAGCCCCGCGCTGCCCGAACATGAAGTATTTACCCATGGCACCCATGTCGTGCTCGCCGGTCGTCTCCCAGCGGAACAACGTACGATAGAACTCGAACGCCGCCTTGTAGTCCTTGGTGACGAGTTCGTGCCAGGAGAATTCACCGGGTTTTGCCGGCGTATTATCGGACGACGTATCGTCAGCCGGCTCGTAGACGCCAATCGTCGCACCCTGCGGATCGCGCAGCACCGCCCAACAACCAACGCTCGGCACTTTCCGCGGCGGAGTGACCACCGTTCCGCCCATCGACTCCGCCTGGCGACAGAAAGCGGTCGCGGCATCGACGTTTGCCGTGACCAGCTCGTGCCATGCGACATGCCCCTGTGCGTTTGTCATGAGACGATGGACGAGAGTGCCATCACTGGGCGACGAATCGACATCGTGCTGCGTCGCCAGCATTCGCGCAAGCGTTCACTCGAACTCCTGAGCGCGCCGCGACATGCCGACTATCTGCCAGAACACCTCGCGTACCGGTTCCGCGGGAAGCCCTGCGTTGCGTGCCACCTCGGCCACGCGACGAATGACCGCGGCCTCGCGCTCAGGATCCTGAATCGGCAGGTTCGCGTCGCGCTTGATCTGCCCGGTCTGCTTGCCGAGCGACATGCGGCGCGTGATCAGTGCTACGATCTCGTCGTCGATCTGCTCGATCTCGTCGCGGAAGCGCGCGAGCGCTTCGGTATCCGGCGATGCATCGCGGTTGTCTCGGGTGTCGCTCATGCGAACAAGCTCGAGGTGGTGACGCTCTCAATGCTGCCAGGGCTGCGCGTGGTCATTGGACGAGTAGGATGGACGACATGACAAATTCCCGCTGCTGGAATCCATCTGCTGCCCCGCCCCGCTGTCAAGCGCAACGTCGGATTCAGCAAACGTTCCGCCCTTGATTGACAGTTGGCCTCGGACGCGCAATGCTCACTCCGTCCGATGAACGTCTCCCGCCCAATCCAGCCATGCCGACGCTCCTTCACGATCCAGCCGTTCGCGATTCGCTTCGCGCCCGCGTGCGGACGCTTCGCCCGGACTCCGAGCGCCTGTGGGGACGGATGACCGTTGACCAGATGCTCTGGCACGTGAATCAGGCGCTGCGAAATTCGCTGGGTGATTTTGAGCCGGCCATGGTGCGGGCGCCGCTTCCGCGCCCGCTGATGAAGTTCATTGCTGTGCGAATTCCCTGGCCCAAGGGTGCACCCACGGCGCCGGAGTTCACGGCCACCAGTCACTACTCGTTCGACGCCGAGCGGGATCGGTGCCTGGCGCTCATCGAGCGCAGCACGCATCGCAACATCGACGAGGCAGGGTGGGGCCGCTCAGCCGCCTTTGGTCGCATGTCCGGCCGCGACTGGAGCCGGTTGAACGCAAAGCACCTGGACCACCACCTCAAGCAGTTCGGCGTCTAGCGTCACGGGTCGTGAACGTTGGCCAGCTCCTGCTTGGTGGTGAAGTCGAAGAGGGTGACGCGGCGCAGATGGTAGTAGGACGTCCAGTAGTTTCTGAGCGCCTGCACATAGGCAATGATCGCTTGGTCCTTCTGCTGTTGCGCGGTGTACAGATCGGTGTTGCTGATCTTGCTGACGATATAGCGGTTGCGTGCCACCTCGAACTGCTTCTCGGCCACGGTATCGGCCTTGGCGGCGAGCACGATGTTGCGCTGTGCCTGCTGCAACTGCAGCACGGAGAACCGCGCATCCTCCATCAGTTGGTCGCGCGACACCTTGTTGTTCGCGGTCGCGCGGTCCTGGTCCGCCTTGGCCGCCTCGACGTCGGCACGACCGGCGCCCCATTGCATCATGGGCAGATTGACGCCCACCGTGAGCGACTGCTTGCCGAGCGGGCTTTGGTAGGCCTGCCCGAAGCCCGTGGCCGTCTGGTTGAATCCGGCGCTGGCCTGAATCGTTGCGTTGAACCGGTTGTTGGATTTTGCCTGCACAATACCGCGCTGGGCAATGACGTCGTTCAGCGCGCTCTGCTCCATGACGCTCGAGTTTCGCAGCGCTTCCTTTACCGCCAGGTCGGGATCCGCGTCCACCGTCGGAATGGAATCCGGCGTGACGATCGACAGTTCCTGGCTGGCGGGATAGGAGATCAGCCGGCGCAGCGCGGCTTCCGCCTTGTCGCGCGACAGCTTTGCGTCGTCCACGGCGGCGCGCGCCTGTAACAACGCCAGCTCGCTCTTGAGCAGATCGTTCTCGCCGATTTTGCCCACCTCGAAGCGTCCCTTGTTCAACGTGTATAACGTGTCGTTCACCGCGACGTTCGCCTCAGCGTTGAGCAAAGTCATATGCTGCGCATAGAGATTGAAGAACGCGTCCGCCGTTGAACCGGCAACGTCTTCGCGCGCCTCCAGGTAGCCGCGTTCAGCAACCGATGCGGTGAGCGATTGCGTCCGCTCGGTCCAGACGATGGTGCGCGGCTTGAACAGATCCTGCGTCAGCGAGAGCACCACCGGCGACGTTTGATAGTAGCGCGCGTTGGCGGTGCCGAATTGATCGATACGACTCACCTGCGAACCGACACTGATCGTGCCGCCGGTGAGCGGAATCTGCTGGCTGAAGCCCAGCGACAGCGACGACTGATTCTGCGCCTGCCCAATGAATTGCGTGGAGCCGTCCGGCAGCACCACCGGGTTGATGCCGTGATTGAGATTTGCCGCGTCGCCGGACAGAAAGAGCTGGGGCAAAAGACGCGAGTTGAATGCGTCGTTGCGATAGCGCGCGCCGTCGCGGGTGCTACGTGCCACCTGAGCCGACGGCCCCTGTTTCTGCGCCATGGCAATCGCTTCCTGCAGAGTGAGCGTATGCTCGGGCGAGAGTGCAGTAGTTGTCGCGGAACTTGGCGCGGCGGTTTGCGCGCCCGCAAGACACGGCGCGGCGAGCGTGAGCGCCACGATAACAATTCGGCTGGAACGACGCATGGCAACCTTCAGCACTTCAGGGTGGGAACCGCGGTGACGCGCGGTCTACTCGTATCGCAAACAGACGATCGGGTCCTGCTTCGCAGCTTTGCTGGCCGGCATGATGCCGAACACCAACCCCACCGCCACCGACACGCCGAACGCCACGGCGACTGACATCGGCGACACGATCGCCGTGATCTTGGCTAATCGCTCGATCGAAAAACTCAGGATCACGCCCACGATGATGCCGGCCACACCGCCCGCAACGCTGATCATCACGGCTTCGCTGAGGAACTGCCACATCACGTCCTTTTGCGTCGCGCCCACGGCGCGCCGCACGCCAATCTCCTTGATGCGCTCGAGGATCGACGCGAGCATGATGTTCATGATGCCGATGCCGCCCACCACCAGCGAGATGGACGCAATGGCTCCGAGCACCACGTTGAAAATTCCCTTCGTGTGCTGCTCCTGTTGCAGCAGCAGCTCGGGCACGGTGATCTCAAAGTCGGTGACGTCGTTGTGGCGGCGTTGCATCATGCGGCGCACCACGTCGGCAACGGCAGGCACCGACGTAGACTTGTCCACCTGCACGATCACTTTGTCGAGCTGATTGTAGTTGCGTTTCTCGGCGCGCTCGTCGTCCGTTTCACTCGAGTCGGTAGCCGAGCTGCCGGAGCGCGCCGCAAGCTCCATCTCCTGTTGCGTCACCTCGGCACGGTTGCGAAAGCGAAGGAGCATTGTGGGCAGCGGCACGTAGACGTCCATGTTCGCGTCGCGAATGCCCAGCTTCTTGGCGGCGTCGGCGGACACGGCGCGCCCTTCGAGCACGCCAACCACCGTGAGCCACTCGTTGCCTACTTTGATCGTGCGACCTATCGGATCTTGCGTCGTGAAGAAGCGCGACTTGACGCCCTGGCCGATGATCGCGACCTGGCTGGCCGCGGCAAATTGCGTCGGCGTGAACCGGCCGCCCTGCGACAGGTGCAGGTTCATGACGTCGAAGTACCCGCCATCCACACCTACGATCTTGCCCGACCGGTGATGGCCTTCGCGTGTGATGACGCTGTTGACGACGACTTCACTGCTCGTGGCGCCCACGTCGGGAATGGCTTCGCGGATTGCCAGCGCGTCGAGATAGGTGAGACCGGGCGTGTAGCGCGCCGCCTGTTTCTTGGCGTCCTTGTCGTCAACCTTGCCTTCGGTTTGTTCGACGATGGGGGTGATGACGATGTTGTTCGCCCCCAGGAGCTTCATCTGCTGGAGAATCTCCTGCTCGGCGCCGTTGCCGATCGCTAACATCGCGATCACCGACGCGACGCCAAAGAGAATGCCCAGCGACGTGAGGCTGGCGCGCAGCTTGTTGTGCGCCACCGCCTCGGCCGCCGTGCCCGCGCTGAACAGCAAGTGCGCGAGCGCTGCTCGGGCGCGCGACGGCGGCGCGGCGCCCGGTTCCACCACTGTGGCGGACATGTCAGCCTTTCGGCTTGGCGACCACCGGGGCGGGAGCCGGCGTACCGGCGGGCGGCGCTTTCATCACGGCACCCGGTGTCTTGCCGGCCGGGAGCGTGACGCTATTCGCCGTGTCCGCACTCGGGTTCGGCGCAAGCACCGGCTTGAGTCCCTCGACCACCTGCGTCTTGATGTCCGTCTTGTCGGTGGGCACGGTGAGCAGCACGTGATCGTCCTTCGTGAGGCCGCGCTTGATGATGATTTCATTATCGTTTGCCACACCCGGATCGACCATCTGCTTCACGATGTGGCTTCCGTCCTTCTTGTAGACATAGGAGAAGCCCGCCTCGTTGATCACCGCTTCGAGCGGCACCGAGAGCACGTTGGCAATCGATGCCGTCTCGATCTCGTTGGCCGTCGTCATGCCCGGTCGCAACGTGGTGTCCGGCCGCGTCACCTGAATCTTGACCTCGAACACCTTGGAGTCCTGATTGGGCCGCTGCTCGCCAACGTTGGCGATCTGCGTGACCGTTCCCTGGAGCTTCTTTGTGGCATCCGCATCGAGCGTGATCTGTACCTTTTGGCCGACCGCGATCTTGCGCACGTCAACTTCGTTGATGTAGGTGTCCGATTCCATCTGCGTGAGATCGGGCAGCGTGGCGACGGCCGGGTCCCACGCGCTCCACTGCGAGCCCACTCCGCGCTTCTTGCCGTTCCATTCGCGAATGTAGATCACCATGCCCGGTGCGGGCGCCTTGATGGTGAACGCCGCCATCACATCCTGAATGCCCTTGAGCTGATTCTGCTGGCGTCCGAGATCGGCGCCCACCGACGACATCTTGGCCACGGCCTGTTTGGTCTTCGTAACGAGGTTCAGCTTCGATTGGTCCAGCGCGCGCTGGGCCTTTTCATAATCGATCGCCGCTTGGCGCTTGATGGACGGCGCCTCGTACTGCGCCTGGTCCTGTGCGATCTTCTTTTCTTCGAGTCCATATTCCGCGGTGCGTACATCTTCGCGCGCCTGCGCGAGATTGAGCGCGGAGTCGAGCTGCGCCGTGGTGTAGTCCGCCTGGGCCTTTTGCAGATTGAGCGTCACGTCGTTCAACCGGGTGCCCACGGGGGACCGATCCAATTCGGCGATGACGTCGCCTTCCTTGACGACCGAACCCTCCGGCACGAGCGACGCGATCTTCGTCTGATAGACGTTGACGGCTTGCGCCTGCGACGGTCCGGTAACCTGAACGAACTTGCTGGCTCGCAGTTCCCCGGTCGTGGTCACCACCACCTTGAAGTTGCCCTGCTTGACTGGGGCCACCAGGCTAGCCTCGGCTGCCGATGCCGTGGATGGCCATTTGTACCAGGCCACTGGGCCGCCAATCACGAGGGCGGCGATGAGGATGGGGAGCCAGCGTTTGCGCAGCGTTTTCATCTCGGCGCCTTCGAGCAGGGTGGGGAGTCTGCCAAGGGACGGGCAGCTTCAATCAGACCTTATTGTCGTCGCCCGGAATCTGCAATGATCGATTCATTAGAATACGATGAACATAGTTGCAGCCGTTCGCTGGAACGGGACCGAGCGGACGTGGCTATCGCAGAGTTCGACACTACGAATACCCAAATCGTTGGTTCCAGATCCCCGTGCGCCCGCTTTCTGTCGAATTCGCGGCTCGCGCCGGTTCGGGGTCGAATCGGCGACGCATCAGGTGTACGGTATCCTCAAGAGCTGCTTGAAGTTAGAACTGCCGCGCTCCGTACGGTTGGAACCACATTGGAACTGCAATTGACTGCAATGAACTGCCAATGACTCCACGCCCGGTTGAACCGTCCAATCGCCCTGGTTGGGCCCAAGGGATTGGGGACGTGTCCGCCCATCGGCGTCAATGGCAGTTCATTGCTTTAAAAATTGCTGTTCAACAATTGGGGCCAAGCGTCCCGCGCGCGCAGGATGCCGCCGCTACAGCAACGTGCCGCGTAAAAAGACGTAGGCCACGCTGAAGTAGATTACGAGCCCGGTCACATCGACCAACGTCGCGACGAATGGCGCCGACGCGCTCGCCGGGTCGAACCCGATGCGCTTCAATAGAAAGGGCAGCATCGATCCAGCCAGCGAGCCGAACCCAACGATGCCGATGAGCGCCGCCCCCACCGTGCTGGCGACGCGCACGTGATACTGGCCGTAGTCGAACAGATGCAGATGCTGCCACAGTTCGATCCGCACAAACCCGATCGCGCCCAGGATGGCACCGAGGGTGATGCCGGTGGGCAACTCGCGGAGCGCGATGCGCCACCAGTCCTTCACTGTGATCTCCCGCAGAGCCAGGGAACGGATGATCAGCGAGGTGGCCTGTGACCCCGAGTTACCGCCCGAGCTCATGACCAGGGGAATGAACATCGCCAGGACCACCGCTTTCGAGATCTCTCCTTCAAAATGTTGCATGGCGGTGGCGGTGAGCATTTCGGACAGAAAGAGCGCGCAGAGCCAGCCGGCGCGCTTCTTGATCATCGCGCCAAAGCCGATTTCGGTGTAGGGCTCGTCCAGCGCCTCCATACCGCCGAACTTTTGGGCGTCTTCGGTCTGCTCGCGCACAATGGCATCGATCACATCGTCCACCGTGACGATGCCGAGCACGCGGTTGGTGGGGTCCACCACCGGGAGCGCCAGCAGGTTGTACTTCGAGATCATCCGCGCCACTTCCTCGCGGTCGGCGGTGGGCGGCACGGACAGCGGCCGCCGCCGGTTGCCCACCTTCTCCACCGCCATGGAGCGATCGGCGAGCATGAGATCACGCAGCGACACCACGTGCGTCAGCACGTGAGTCTGCGGCTCGAGGCAGTAGATGGTATAGATCGTCTCCTTGGTCCGTCCAACTTCACTCACGTAGGCAAGCGCCTGGTCCACCGTGAATGTGGTGGGCACCGAGACAAACTCCGTGGTCATGATGCCGCCGGCGGACTCTGGCTCGTACTGCAGCAGGAGCGTGAGCCCCTCGCGGGTGGGCGGGTCGAGCAAGAGGAGGAACCGTCCGCGCTCTTTCTCCGGCAGCTCGCGAAAGAGATCGGCCTGCTGGTCGGACGACATCGCGTCGATCAACGCGCCGACGGCGTTGGCCGGCACATGCCGGATGATTTCGCATCGGTAGCGCGCCAGCTCAGGCTCGTCGAACACCTGCACGGCGAAGTCGAACGGAAGCGCGGCGATGACACGCGCCCCGGTCTCCGGCGAGAGCTGCACCAGCGCTTCGGCGATATCCGCGGCGCGCGCGCCGGCGACTGCCGCCTGAAAGTCGGCGGGGTCGTCAACGAGCAGGTACAGCAGCTCGGGCGTCAGGCGCGCCATTGCGCGTTCGATCGTCGAAGTTGGCATAGGCTATTTCAGGTAGCTGCGCACGATGTCTATCAACTCCTCCGACGCCTCGGCCTGCTCGGATTCCGGATCGAGACCGGGGTCCATGACGTGGAAGCGGATGTGATCCTCGAGGATTTCAGCCATCAGTCCGTTGATGGCGCCGCGGCACGCCGCGAGCTGTTGCAGCACTTTGGCGCAGTCGGTCTCGGTATCGAGTTGCTTTTCAATGCCGTTGAGCTGTCCGCGGATACGCCGGACACGGTTCAGAAGCTTTGCCTGTTCGCGGATGGTGTGGGGCATCAAGTTTTCTTGGCCAAGGGCGACGTTGACATACTGTCCCCCAGTATCGTACCCTCTAGCTTGGAAGTTCGAAAGCACCAGTTCACGAGCCATGTCGCCACACATCCATACGGCCGGGCACGACCACGCCCATGATCATGGGAGCGAGGGATCGCATTCCCATGCGCACAGCCATGCCCATCATGGCCACAGCCACGCGCCCGCCAACTTCGATCGCGCGTTTGCTGTTGGCATTGGGCTGAATCTCGCGTTCGTGTTCGCCGAAGTGGTGTTCGGACTGCGCGCGCACTCGCTGGCCCTCACGGCGGATGCCGGCCATAACCTGGGCGACGTGCTCGGGTTGGTACTGGCGTGGGCGGGCTCGCTGCTCGCGCGCCGCCGCCCCACGACACGCCGAACGTACGGCCTCCGGCGATTCTCGATTCTCGCTGCGCTCGGCAACGCCGCATTTCTGCTCATCGCCGTTGGCGCAATCGCCGTGGAAGCCGTGGACCGGCTGCGGCACCCCGCGCCCGTTGCCACGGGCGTGGTGATGGTGGTGGCGCTCGTCGGCATCGTGATCAACGTTGGCACCGCGCTCGCGTTCATGTCCGGCCGCGAGAGTGATCTCAACGTCCGCGGAGCGTTCATTCACATGATGGGCGACGCGGCGGCGTCGGCGGGCGTAGTGGTGGCAGGTCTCGTCATTGGCCTCACGGGCTGGCTCTGGCTCGACCCCGCGGTGAGCTTGCTGCTCGTGGCGTTAATCACGATGGGCAGCTGGGGGCTGTTGCGCGATTCAGTGAACCTGGTGCTCGACGCCGTACCTCCCGGAATCGATCCGGACGCCGTGCGCGACTATCTCGCTTCGCTGCCGGGCGTCACGGAAGTGCACGACCTCCACATCTGGGGCTTGAGCACCACGCAGGTGGCGCTGACGTCGCACCTGGTGGTGCCCGGCGAGACCAACGACGATCAGCTCCTGGCCGACGCGTGCGGAGTGCTTCGTGAGCGTTTTCATATCGACCACGCCACGATTCAGGTAGAGCATGGAACCGTGGCACCCTGTGCTCTGGCGCCGGCGGATGTGGTGTAGCCGGGCCCTCGTTGTCAGCCCGAGCAAAGCGAGGGATCTTGTATCGGCCGTCTTATAATGGGCGCGATATGAGATCCCTCTCTCGCTACGCTCGCTCGGGATGACAGTGGGATCGCTACGCTCGCTCGGGATGACAGTGGGATCGCTACGCTCGCTCGGGGTGGCAGGCGCCGCTACGCCGCCTCAGGATGACAGAGTCGGCAGAGCGATCGTCACGGTGCCCGAATGCCAGTCCACCGTGCCGCCATGCGCCTGAACGACGCGCGCCGCGGCCGACAACCGAACGGATGGCGCCATGTCGCCCACCCCAGACAACTCCATGCAGAGACCCGGCGCACCCGTATCGACGACCAACGATAACCGCGCGCCGCGGGCGCTCTGCCGCACGGCATCGCCGAGCGTGACGGCAAGCGCCTCTTGCAATCGCGCCCGATCACCGGCGATCGGCGGGAGCAACGGCGTCACGGCCATCTCGATCGTGGCGCCCGCCGATTCCGCTGCCGCCACGAGCATTGGCCGGAGCGCATCGGCGAGCTCCGACGGTTTCATGCGGTCGTGGCGCAGCGGCTGATCGCCAAGATCGAGCTCGGCAATCTGCCGCAGGCTCACCAAATCGGCATCCGCGGCTTCGGCCGCTGCGCGTGCGGCGCCGAGCATCTCCTCCTGATTCTCGTTCAAATCGCCAAAGCGATTCTCCAGCAGAATGTGGAGCGGAAGGCGAATCTCCTCGAGACGCTTGGCCGTATCGTTGGCGATGGCGGCGAGCAACGTGGCATACTCGCGCGTTCGCGCCTCGAGCGTACGCTCGCGGCTCACGCGTTCGGCGGCGGCGCTCTGCACGTCGGAGCTCAATCGATCGACGCCATGCGCAATGCGATCCAGTTCGTCCGGATCGCCCGGCGCATTTGCCGGCGGCAGCGTGCTCGCCAAGTGCTCGATCCGCTTCGCCACGAACCGGGCGTTGATTCCCGCGAGCAGCAGCGACCCGAGCACGGCGGCCGAGCCCACGACCAGCACGACGTGCGGTATCTCGTGCGCATACTGACCCCAGTAAAACAGGCCGGCGATGAGCAGCACGCCGAGAATCGCCGGCGTAACGGTGAGGTAGAGACGATGACCGATTTTCATTGCGCCTTCGCTCCCGACGCCTTGAGGGGATCGAACGACACCACAAGCACATCGAGTCCGGCGGCGTTGTTGATCAGCCGGTCGACCACGGATCCCTTGATCAAATGATGTAGACGCGAGCGCTTGCTCTGCCCAATCACGAGCAGCGTGACGCCCCGCTTGTCGGCGAATTGGAGCAGCGTGTCGGCCACGTCGTCGCCCTCGAGCTTCACCACCTCGGCGCCCATGGACTGGGCGAGCTGGATGTTGTCTACGAGCATCCGCTGCACCGTGCTATCGATCCGGTCGGCGCGCTCGTCCGGGGTCTGCACGTAGACACAGAACCAGTCGCTGTTCAGCCGGCCGGCGATCCGGCTCGCCTTACGAAGCAGCGACGCGGTGTACGGCGGACTGCTCGACATGGCGACGAGCATGCGCTGCGCCGCGCGAGGCGCGGTTGCCGGCGTTTCGCCCGTCTCGCGACGAACTATCGCTTCGCGCGTGCGATCGACCGCGCCGGCAACTTCGCGCAGGGCGAGCTCGCGAAGTGTCGTGAGGTTTTCGTCGGTGAAGAAATTCCGCAGCGCAGCGTCAACCTTGTCGGAGGTGTAGATCTTTCCTTCCCGCAGGCGCTGGCGAAGATCTTCCGACGAGATGTCGAGGTTCACCACCTGGTCGGCCGACGACACCACCCAGTCCGGCACCGTTTCACGCACCGTGACGCCCAGCGTAGACGCCACCACGTCGTTGAGCGATTCGAGGTGCTGGACGTTCACAGCCGAAATGACGTTGATGCCCTCGTCGAGCAACTGCATGACGTCTTCCCAACGTTTGCGGTGCTGCGTGCCGGGAACGTTGCTGTGCGCTAGCTCGTCAACGACAGCGACTTCCGGCTGGCGCCGCACAATGGCGTTCACGTCCATTTCTTCCAGCACCACGCCGCGGTATTCGATCCGCTGCCTCGGCACCACCTCCATGTCCCCCACTTGCAGCTCCGTGTCGCGCCGGCCGTGGGTCTCGATGAAGCCCACGACCACATCGACTCCACGTCGGCGAAGATCGTTGGCCTCGTTGAGCATCCGATAGGTCTTGCCCACGCCTGCCGCCGATCCGATGTAAAGCTTGAGTTTGCCCCGCTCGCGCTGACGCACGAGCGCGAGAAACTCGGACGCGCCCGTTCCGGGCTCGCGTGGTGTTTGTCGCCGTTCGTTGTCGCCGCTCGATTGCGTCATGCGGATTGCGACACGATTCAGAACCTCAGTCCGAGCGATGTGACCACGAACGCGTCGCGCCGCTGCAATGCCCCGTCGTTCGCCGGAAACAGCGGGTGAGGTCCGGAAACTCCACGGAGTTCGGTGCGCCACGACAGATGAGGATGCGGTGATACGTTCACACCAATCGAGCCTCCACTCGTGCGAAACGCGTCGCCGCCGGTCACGACAATTACCTGATCAGGATCGTCGTAGCGCTCCACACGGGCAATGATACTGGCCGATGGCGTGACCGGGTACGTGGCAATGACTGCCGCGCCGTACCACGACGACGCGCCGGACGTTACGCGCTGTTGAAACCCGTAGTCGAACTCACCTTGCAGCGACAGATTTCCGACCGGCGCCTTGAAACCCACTCCCTGAAAAACGCGCAGCTGTTGGTGCGCCGAATTGGGCGCTTCGTTGCCCACGAGATTGTAGTACGAGAGCACCACGGCCGGCGATGCCTGATAGTCCAGCCGCACGCCGGCGGATTTGTCGGCGTTCGTCTCCGAAATGTTCTGCCAGCCATTGAGCACGTCGAGCTGTGCGGCGAGACGCGGCGTCGCTTGCCAGATTACGCGCCCGCCGCTCTGATAATACGGCGAAAAGTCGGATACGAGCGACCGCGTGTACGTCGGATTATCGCGCGAGATGAAACTCTCCTCGCCAACGTGCGAAAAGAATATTCCGCCGTCCACCCACACCGTGGGGGCAAGCTGATATCCGGCGAACGCTTCCTGAATGAGCCGCGATAGATCGGGACCGCTCACCTGGCCAATGCGCGGTTCGCCGGCGTAGTTCGATTGCACGGACGTTCCGGTCTGGAGCGCCAGGCGGCCATGCACGCGGTTGCCCGAGATGTTCGCCTCGATGAACGCCAGGTTGACGTTGAACTCGTTATGCCGCGCCGGTTGCGTGGTAAACGCGCGATCGAACGTCGGCGGCCGATTGAAGTCGTAGGCGTAATACGTGTCAACAAAGCCGCCGAACGACACCTTGAGCGCCGTATCCGCAATGGTCGTCGTCTGCGCGCCGGCCGTTGACGCCATGAGGTGCAGGCCAAGCCAACAGGCGCTGACCACAAGTGTCTTGTTCATTTTTTAAACGCGCTGTCGAGCGCGATGTTGAGGAGGAGGACGTTGACACGCGGCTCGCCGAAAAAGCCGAACTGGCGCCCCTCGACGTGACGGTCCAACAACGCGCGCACGGCCGTTGAATCCGCATGGCGCGCCCGCGCCACTCGCGCCACTTGCAAATATGCGTTCGCCGGCGAGATGTGCGGGTCGAGGCCCGAGGCCGACGAGGTCACCATGTCACTGGGAATCGCGCCTTGCACCGCGTGATCGTTGGCGACGGCGCTGTCGATTGCCTGGGCAATGAGCGTATCCGCGAGCTTGGCGTCCGTGGGGCCCTTGTTCGTGCCCGACGACGCGGCAGCATCGTAGCCGTTGCCGGCCGCCGAGGGGCGCGAGTGGAAGTAGTACGGTTGCGTGAACGTTTGACCGATCAGCGCGCTGCCTACGACACGTCCGTTGACGCGAACGAGCGAGCCGTTCGCCTGATTCGGAAACACGATCTGGGCCAGGCCAGTCACGACGCCTGGATAGATGAGGCCCGTGACGACGCACAGCACGAGCGTCATGACAATGGCGGGCCGAAGTTGATTGCGAAGCATGGATGGACCTCAGACGAGCCGGGTAACGACGAGGAGCATGTCGATGAGCTTGATGCCGACAAACGGCACAACGAGGCCACCGAAGCCATAGATGAACAAATTGCGGCGGAGAATCACCGCGGCCGACGCGGGGCGATAGCGCACACCCCGCAGCGCCAGCGGAATGAGCGCGATGATGATCAGCGCATTAAAAATCACGCTGGCGAGAATCGCCGACTGCGGCGAATGCAGCCGCATGATGTTGAGCGTTTGCAGCGCCGGGTACGTGACCACGAACATCGCCGGAATGATGGCGAAGTACTTGGCGACGTCGTTGGCGATCGAGAAGGTCGTGAGCGAGCCCCGCGTCATGAGCAGCTGCTTTCCAATCTCCACCACCTCGATGAGCTTCGTAGGGTTGGAGTCGAGATCGATCATGTTGCCGGCTTCCTTGGCCGCCTGCGTGCCGCTGTTCATCGCCACGCCAACGTCTGCCTGGGCCAGTGCCGGAGCATCGTTTGTTCCGTCGCCAGTCATGGCCACGAGCTTGCCGCCGGCCTGCTCGCGCTTGATCAGCGCCATCTTGTCTTCCGGTTTTGCCTCGGCAAGGAAATCATCGACGCCGGCTTCCTGCGCGATCGCTGCCGCTGTCAGCGGATTGTCTCCGGTAATCATGACCGTGCGAATGCCCATTGCACGCAGGCGATCGAACCGCTCGCGCATGCCGCCCTTCACCACGTCCTTGAGATAGATGATGCCGAGCACTCGGGCGGCGCCGTGCTCGCATTCGGCAACGACGAGCGGTGTGCCGCCGGCCCGAGCGATCTTTTCGATCTCGATGGTCATCTCGGGCGGCACCACGCCGCTCTGCTCGCGCACCCACGCGGCGACCGAGTCGCCGGCGCCTTTGCGAAGCTGCAACCGGCCGGCGTTGATGCCACTCATGCGCGTTGACGCCGAAAACGGAACGAACTCCATCTGGACAGGAATGTCGTGCCGATCGGCTGCGGGATCGGCAATGGCACGATTGCCTTCGGCGAGAGTCCGCCCCCGCAGCCCGAATTTTTCCTTGGCGAGCACCACAATGCTGCGGCCTTCCGGCGTCTCGTCCGCCAACGACGCGAGCTGCGCACGATCAGCGACGTAGGACTGCTCGACGCCGGGCATGGCCATGAATTCCACCGCCTGCCGGTTGCCGAGCGTAATCGTGCCGGTCTTGTCGAGCAGCAGCGTGTTCACGTCCCCTGCCGCCTCTACGGCGCGGCCGCTCATTGAGATGACGTTTTGCTGAATCATCCGATCCATGCCGGCAATGCCGATGGCCGACAGCAGGCCGCCGATCGTTGTGGGAATGAGACAGACGAGCAGCGCGATGAGCACCGGAATGGGTACCGGGCCACCACTATACGTGGCGAACGGCTGCAGCGTGACGACCGCAATGAGAAAAATGATCGTCAACCCTGACAGCAGGATCGTGAGCGCAATCTCGTTGGGGGTCTTCTGCCGCGTCGCGCCCTCGACCAATGCAATCATGCGATCGATGAACGTCTCGCCGGGATTCGCCGTGATGCGAATGACCAGATAGTCGGACAGGACCTTTGTGCCGCCGGTGACCGCCGAGCGATCGCCGCCGGATTCCCGAATGACCGGCGCCGACTCTCCGGTGATCGCCGATTCGTCCACCGACGCCACGCCCTCCGCCACTTCTCCGTCACTGGGAATCACGTCGCCCGGAGTGCAGAGCACGAGGTCGCCGCGGCGGAGCGACGGGGCCGGCGTGAGTTCGAATGCCAGTTTGTCAACGGGGGCGTTCCGATTACCGGACGCGTCGAGCCGTTTGGCGTGCGTTTGCGTGCGTGAGGCGCGCAGTGCGTCCGCCTGCGCCTTGCCCCGCCCTTCAGCCATCGCTTCAGCGAAGTTCGCGAAGATGACGGTGAACCAGAGCCAGATCGAGATTTGGAGCGTGAACGAAATCCCGGCGTGGCCGGCTGTGACGTCGCGAGCGAGTACGAGTGTGGTGAGCACGCTCCCGACGAGCACCACGAACATCACGGGGTTCCGGAGCATGTGGCGCGGCGCGAGCTTCACGAATGCGTCGCGCATTGCGCGCATGACGATAGGCGGATCGAAGAGTGGACGCTTCTGAATGGTCATTAGAAGACCCTCCCGGCCAGCATCGACAAGTGCTCGACGATTGGTCCGAGCGCGAGCGCCGGGAAAAAGGTGAGGGCGCTAACGACGACGATCACGCCAACGAGCAGGAGAACGAACATCGGCCCGGTCACGGGAAACGTGCCGGCATTTTCCGGCGCGATTTTTTTCTCCGAGAGAAAGCCGCCCAACGCGAGCATCGGCACAATCATCATGAAGCGGCCAATCAGCGTATTGAGCCCGAGCGCGGTGTTGTAGTAGTACGTCGAGCCAGTGAGGCCGGCGAACGCGCTGCCGTTGTTGGCCGCCGTGGATGTGAACGCGTACAGAATCTCCGACAACCCGTGCGGCCCCGCGTTGTTGAGGCCCGCAAGCCCGGGCTTGATGAGCGCCGAGATCGCGGTGAGCGTGAGTATCGCCGCGGGAAAGACCAGAGCATAGAGCATGGCCATCTGGATTTCGCGCGCCTGAATTTTTTTGCCGAGGTATTCCGGCGTGCGCCCTACCATGAGCCCCGCAATGAACACCGTGAGCACGATCATCACGATGATGCCATACAGGCCGGCGCCCACGCCGCCAAACACCACTTCGCCGAGCTGCATGTTGACGAGCAGCGCCAGGCCGCCAAGCGGCGTGAACGAGTCGTGCATGGAGTTGACGCAGCCGCACGAGGCGTCGGTCGTCACCGTGGCATAGAGCGCGGAGTTGGCAATGCCGAAGCGAACTTCCTTGCCCTCCATGTTGCCGCCGGGATTCGACTCCGTCGCAACGACGTCCACGCCCCGCGCCGCGTGAATGGGATTCCCCTTCGCCTCGGCCCAATACACAACGGTGACGCCGGCGAAGAAGAGCAGAAACATTGCCGTCCACACCGCCCAGGCATGACGCTGGTTCTTCACCATGCGCCCGAACATGTAGACGAGCCCGGACGGGATCATGAAGATCATGAACACGGACCAGAAGTTCGTCCACGGGGTGGGATTTTCGAACGGGTGCGCGGCGTTGGCGTTGAAGAATCCCCCGCCGTTCGTGCCGAGTTGCTTGATCGTCTCCTGGCTTGCGACAGGACCCATCGCGATTGTCTGCCGCGCGCCTTCCAGCGTGTTGACGGCCAGATACGGTTTGAAATTCTGGATCACGCCTTGCTGCACGAGCACGAACGCCAGGATGAGCGACGCCGGCAGCAGCACGTACAACGTGCCGCGCACCAGATCAACATAGAAATTCCCGAGCCTGCCCGCCGAGCGGCGCGCGAGACCGCGGATGAGTGCAACGGCGGCAGCCATGCCGACCGCGGCCGACATGAAGTTATGGAACGCGAGCTGGGTCATTTGCGAGAGGTAGGACATCGCCACCTCGCCGCTATACGACTGCCAATTGGTGTTGGTGGTGAATGACGCCGAGGTCTCGAATGCCTGGCGATCCGGAATCGCGGCGAGATGCTGCGGGTTGAGCGGCAGCACCGCCTGCAGTCGAAGCACCAGGTAGGTGAACAGCATGGACACTGCGCTGAAGAACAGCAGCGCCGCGGCATAGCGCGTCCAGTGCTGATCCTCTTCGACGTCCACGCCGCACATCCGATAGATGGCCCGCTCGACGGGCCGAAGCCAGCGCATTGAGCCATCGTACACTCTGACCAGGTACAGGCCAAGCGGCTTTGCGATCAGCAATACGCAAAGACTAAAGAACAGGATTTGGAGCCAGCCATTGAGTGTCATGGTCGTCTCTTAGAACCGCTCGGGGCGAACGAGCGTGTACACGAGATAGACGAGGAGGGCGATCGCCAGCAGTCCGGCAAGCCAGCTGTCGAGACTCATGATGGCGAGCCCTCCGACCTTGGCGTGTCTGTTCCGCGCTCTACCACGGCCGTACGACCCAGCCGGTGGCAGAAGCGTACGTAGAGCAGCATGAGGGCAAAGAACGTTAGCGTTCCACCCGTATAGACGAGATCGAGCATGATGTCGCAGGCACTCGTTGAAGGTTCTCCCGATCGCATTGCACCCGGGCAACGGATCGAGGGAGAAGGCTACGAATGGCGGCGTGAAGGCCGCATGAACGCCGGCGGCACCGGAATAAAGATTCCGTAAAGACCCGAACCGACGCCGCTCCGGTCGTTACGGCTTGCCCGGGTGGCCGGTTACCTCAGCGACCACCGGTTCGATGTCTTCGACCGCGGGTACCGAGAGCGTAAAGACACTACCGCCGCTGGCGCGCGGCGAGTAGGTGACGGTGCCGCCTTCCGCTTCGACGATGCCGCGCGCAATCGACAGCCCCAGGCCCGCGCCGCCAACGTCCGGTGATTCGCCTGGACGGCGGTAAAATCGCTCGAAGATTCGCTCGGCTTCGTCGGCCGGGACACCGGCGCCCCGATCGGCGACGTCGAACGTCAACATCGAACCGCGCCGAGCGACATGCAGATCGATCGCCGTACCGGCGGGAGAATATTTCGCCGCGTTTTCGACCAGATTCACGAGCGCGCGCAACGTCTGCGAAAAATCAAACCGGCCCACGAGCGACGGTTGTGCGACGTGAAGCCGCAACTCGTGATTCGCCAACACCCCGGCACTGCGTTGCGCGACAGCGCCCAAGAGATCCTCGGCGTCATTCGCCACGACGTCACTCACCGCTGCACCGCTGGCAATGCGCGACAGATCGAGAACCTTGGCGACCATGACATTGAGCCGGTCGGCTTCCTGCTCGATAGTAGCCGCGCGGACGTCGCCCGACGCCGCAATTTCGTGCGCCAGTCCCTTGATCGTGGTGAGCGGCGTGCGCAAGTCGTGCGACACGGACGCCAATACCGCGTCCTTGGCGCGATGCGCATCCTGCAATGCCTGCGCGCGCTCGGCCTCCGCAGCCAGTCGCACGCGCTCGACACCAAGTGCCGCGTAATACGACAGCGCCTCGAGCATCCGCAGTTCGGCAGCATCGAGCGACAGGCCCGCGTCCGTGCGAATCGAGAGCACGCCAACCGTCCGCTCGCGCACGCGGAGCGGTTGCAGCAATTCGCGCACACGCTCGGCGCCATTCGCCGTCTCCGCGACGACCGCCGACGTCACGTCCACCCGCGTCGTACCGTCAACATGCTCGGCGGCCGGCGTGCCGCGTGTCGCCACCCAGGCCACGAGATCCGATGGCGGCCGAGCACCCTCAACGCCGCCCGATCCGTCGTTCACGTACACCGAGCACGCGTCTAGGTGAAGGGTGGTCTGGATCACCGACGCAATCGCGGTGAGCGCATCCTCCGATCGCGCAACGTTCAGTGTTTCGGCGCCCAGCACGGCAAAGCGATCGATCTCGGCGGCTCGCATACGCGCCACTTCGGCTTCTGCCTGTGCGCGGTAGAGCAATTGCGCCGACAGGATGCCCGTCACCAGAAATGCGGCGAGTACGAGCCAGTTGAGCGGGTTTTGAATGATGAGCGTGCCGTACGGCAACAGGAAAAGCAGGTCAAAGCACAGGAAAGCGCTTACGGCCAGTGCCATGCCAAGCGACCGCCCACCGCGCGCGCTGCCGCCCTGCACCACCAACAGGTACCCAAGCGTCACGTGAGCCTCGTTCAGTCGCCCACGAAACGCGACCATGATCACTGTCACCGCCGCGAGAACAGCGAACCATAGGGCAAACTGCCGCCAGGATGCGTCGCGCGCTGCCGGTACGCCCACGGTCACGGCTCGTTCTCGAACCGATACCCCACACCCGGTTCAGTGACGATCAGCGCCGGCCGCACCGGATCCGCTTCGATCTTTCGGCGCAGACTTCGCACATGCACGCGCAAATACTGCTGCGCGTCACCATATGAGTTTCCCCACACCTCACGAAAGATCTGCTGGTGGGTGAGCGTGCGCCCGGCATGCCGGACGAGCGTGCGCAACAGATCCCACTCCGTTTTCGTGAGATGGACTGCCGCGCCGTCCTTCTTCAGCGACGGTTTCGCGAGATCGATCACGACGCTTCCCACTTCCACGACTTGAGCCACGGCCTGCGCGCCGATCGCGTTGGCCCGCCGCAGCTGAGCGCGCGCGCGCGCCTGCAACTCCGAAGGGCTGAACGGCTTCGTGATGTAGTCGTCGGCACCGGCATCGAGCAGCGCGACTTTCTCCTGATCCGAGTGTCGCGCCGACAGTACGATGATCGGCGACGAGGACCACTGCCTGATTTCCTGACATACGGCGAGACCCGACACGTCGGGCAAGCCAAGGTCGAGCACAATGAGGGTGGGGCGCTCAGCGGCGGCGAGGTCGATCGCCTCTCGGCCAGTCGATGCTTCTATGACACGGCCGGACATTTCGGCCACCGCGTGGCGCACGACACGGCGAATTTGCGGCTCGTCGTCAACGATGAGCACTACTTCGGCTGACATACCCGAAGTCTGTACAGGCCGCCGCTTTTGCGCACCCCTTGCCGGTTTCGCAAACCAACCCTAGCTTCCCCTCTGACCAAGAGGGGTAAGATACCGATGCTCAACCGCGATGGCGGACTACTGCGCGGCACACTGGACGTGCTGATTCTCAAAGCTCTGAGCTGGGGGCCGCGGCACGGGTACGCGGTCGCCGAGTGGATCAAGGTGATCACCGACGGCGATGTGTTGGTGGAGGAAGGTCCGCTCTACACGGCGTTGCACCGGCTGGAAAAGAACGGCTGGCTCACGGCCGAGTGGGGCTACTCCGAGAACAACCGCCGGGCAAAGTACTATGAGCTCAGTCGCACCGGCCGACAGGAGCTCCGCGAGGAAGTGTCGTCGTGGGAGCGCTATTCGCGGGCCATCGGCAAGGCGCTCGCCGCCGCCGCTCCCGCGCAGGCGTAGCGAGCCGGCGCATGCGTCGAGTATTCCGCTTGCCATTCGGGCGCACCAGGATCGTGCGCGAGGTAGACGACGAACTGGCGTTCCATCTTGAAATGCGCATGCAGCGCCTCGTCGCATTGGGGATGACACCCGAAGCGGCGCGGCAGGAAGCGCTGCGGCAATTCGGGAACGTGGACTCGGTACGGGACGATTGTGTCATCATGGACGAACAACGGGAGCGCGCGATGTCGAGGGCGGATCTGTTTGGTGAGTTGCGTCAGAACATCGTGTATGCGCTGCGCACGCTGCGGCGGAATCCCGGGTTCACAGCGGTGGTCGTGTGCGCACTGGCACTGGGCATTGGTGCGAATACAGCGATCTTCACGCTGATCGACGCGGTGGTGGTGCGCGGGCTGCCGGTGTCGCACCCCGAACAGTTGATCGCCGTGGGCGACACGCGGCGCGTCGGCTCGCTCTCGCAGGGTGCACCGCGCACCGACCTGCTCTCCTACCCGCTGTACAAGGACATTCGCAACAATCCCTCGTTGTTCACCGGCGTGTTGGCGTCCGGACGCGCCGGGCGCTTGGACATCCACGTTGATGGAAGCGCCGGAGCAGTCGAACACGCGCGCGGGCGCTTCGTGTCGGACAACTATTTCTCGGTCCTTGGCGTTCCGGCGCTGATCGGCCGCGTGTTCACCGGCACAGAGGACCAGGTTCCGGGAAGCGCACCGGTAGCGACAATCAGCTACGGATACTGGACGAGCCGCTTTCACAACGATTCAACGGTTGTCGGCAAGACGATTCTCATCAACGACATCCGGATTGCGATCATTGGCGTAGCGCCGGAGACGTTCAGCGGGGAGATCGTTGGCTCGACGAACGACATTTGGCTGCCGCTCTCGATGCACGACGTGTTGAATCCGAATCAACGAATCCTCACGGACCGCTCGGCGGGTTGGTTGTTGCTGCTCGGACGCGCGGCGCCCGGCGTGACCCTGGCGCAGACCAAGGCCCGGCTCATGCCGTTCATCGTTCGTGACATCGTTACCAACGCGCCGGGAACCATTGGCCAGGCATTCGCGGCCAGCGATCCCAAACCCTTCATCAGCGATGGCTCGCGCGGGTTCTCCGCGGTGCGCGCCACGTTCCAGGCGCCGTTGTTCACGCTGATGTGTGGCGTGGTGCTGCTCCTCTGCATCATCTGCGCGAACGTGGCAAACCTGCTCCTCGCCCGCGCCGTGGCGCGCGGCAAGGAGATGGCAGTGCGCCTGGCGCTCGGCGCCGACCGCGGACGGCTGGTGCGACAGCTCCTCACGGAGAGCGTGGTGCTCGCCGGACTTGGCACGGCGGTTGGATTGCTGCTGGCTTGGTGGGGGAGCAACGCGCTGCTCGTGCTCGCGTCGGACGGGTCGGCCATTCGGCTGGACCTGTCGCTCGACATGCGAGTGATGGTGTTCACGCTGGTTGTGTCGTTCAGCGCGGTGTTGTTGTTCGGGCTCGTACCGGCGCTGCGCGCATCGCGCGTGGAACTGGCAACCACCATGCGCTCCAACTCGCAGTCGGTGGCCGGCAGTGCCCTGGGCCATCGCGGCCAGCGCGTGCCCCTTGGCAAACTGTTGATCGCCGGGCAAGTCGCCCTGTCCGTGGTGCTGCTCGTTGGCGCGGCCATGCTCGTGCACAGCCTGCGCAACGTGCAGACGCAGGACGTGGGTCTCGATCGCGACCATCTGCTCGTGGTCGATGTGGACGTTAACGCCCACGGTTACGGTGGACCGCGCCTGAACGCGCTCGCCCATGCGTTGCGCGATCGCGTCGCGACACTGCCAGGCGTGCGCGCCGTGGCGTTTTCCGAGAACGGTATCTTCTCCGGCACCGATTCCGGCACGAACCTGCAGCTACCGGGCTTCGCCATGCGCACACAGGACGATTCGTCCGTGGCCTACGACGCGGTATCGCCGGATTACGTGCGAAGCATAGGCGGGCGCCTGATCGACGGCCGCGATATCGCGGCGGGCGACGAGTCGCAGCCGGAGCGCGTGGCGGTGGTCAACGAATCGCTCGCGAAATTCTACTTTCCTAATGAGCGGGCCGTCGGCAAGTTCCTGCACTTTCAGGACTCGCTCGCCGTGCAGATCGTGGGCGTGATCGCCGACACGCGCGACCATTCGCTCGACGCCAAGCCGGATCGCCGCGTGTACTTTTCGTACGTCCACACCGATACGCTCATCGACTATCCCAGCTCCTTGAGCTTGGAGGTGCGGACCACTGGCGATCCGGCGGCGCTCGCGGAGCAGGTGCGGCGCGCCGTCGTGGCGGTGGATCCCTCGCTGCCGATCAACAACATCACGCCGTTGACGACGCTCATGAGCCAGGCCATTCGCGAAGAGCGCCTCGTCGCCAAGCTCGCGTCAGGATTTGGTGTGCTCGCGCTGCTGCTGGCGAGCATTGGGTTGTACGGCGTCATGACCTACGCGATCAGCCGCCGCACGGGGGAGATCGGGTTGCGCGTGGCGCTTGGCGCGCAACGGAGCGACGTCGTCAACATGGTGTTGTTCGACGCGCTGCGGTTGGTGGGCGCGGGAATGTTCGTTGGGCTCGCGCTGGCGCTGGTATCGACGCGGCTGCTCCAAACGCAGTTGCACGACGTTGGGGCGATCGATCCGGTGTCGATCGCCGTTGCCGTGATGGTGCTGGCGGCGAGTGCTGTGATCGCGGTGTTGGTGCCGGCGCTGCGGGCGTCGCGGGTGTCGCCGATCGTGGCGTTGCGGGCGGAGTAGCGCCCGAGCAATTCCGGCGGCTGATCGCAGGCGCGTCGGCTGTTTTTTCCGGGCCTCCACCGCGAACCCGACTCGGGTTAGCCGATCGTCGGCACGTGCTGCATATTCACGTGACGCGCGAGCCTCTGCGCGCGTCGCGCCTGGATCGCGCTCTGAAACCACACGATTTTACACAGACCTGATGGCTAAGCCGAAGGGCAAGAAGAGCGACACTGCTGCGCGCTTGGGTTTTGAAGCCAAACTCTGGCTCGCCGCCGACAAGCTCCGCAACAACATGGACGCCGCGGAATACAAGCACGTGGTCCTCGGCCTAATCTTTCTCAAGTACATCTCCGACAGCTTCGACGAGCACCACGCCAAGCTCGTTGCCGGGAAAGGCGAGTACAAAGGCGCCAACGCTGAAGACAAGGACGAATACCTTGCCGCGAGCGTGTTCTGGGTGCCCAAGGAGGCGCGGTGGGCGCGTCTCCAGTCCCGCGCCAAGCTCCCCAGCATCGGCAAGGACGTTGATGACGCCATGGTCGCGCTCGAGCGCGACAACCCACGCCTCAAGGGCGCACTGAACAAGAATTACGGGCGCGCCGATCTCGACAAGCACCGACTCGGCGAGTTGATCGACCTGATTGGCTCGATTCAGCTCGCCGACGAGGCGAGCAGGTCGAAGGATCTGCTTGGACGCGTATTCGAATACTTCCTCACGCAGTTCGCCAGCGCCGAGGGAAAGAACGGCGGCCAGTTTTATACGCCGTCATGCGTCGTACGCCTGCTCGTGGAGATGCTCGCGCCATACAAGGGACGGATCTACGACCCCTGTTGCGGCTCCGGCGGAATGTTCGTGCAGTCGGAGAAGTTCGTGGAGGCCCACGGTGGCAAGCTGGGCGACATCTCGATCTATGGGCAGGAGAGCAACCCGACCACGCGCCGGCTGGCGGTTATGAATCTCGCGCTGCGCGGCATCGAGGCTGATTTCGGTTCGGAGAATGCCGACACTTTTCGTCGCGACCTGCATCCTGACCTGCGCGCCGACTTTGTCCTCGCGAACCCGCCGTTCAACGATTCGGACTGGTTTCGGAAGGACGACGATGTGCGTTGGCAATTCGGCGTGCCCCCGAAAGGCAACGCGAACTTTGCCTGGGTGCAGCATTTCATTCACCATCTCGCGCCGCGGGGGATGGCGGGGTTCGTGCTCGCCAATGGCAGTATGTCGTCCAATCAGTCTGGCGAAGGGGACATTCGCCGCGCGATCATCGAGGCTGACCTGGTGGACTGTATGGTGGCGATGCCAGGACAGTTATTCTATAGTACTCAGATTCCGGTTTGCTTATGGTTCCTTACCAAGAGCAAGCGTGACGGAAAGCGGCGTGATCGGCGGAAGGAGACGTTGTTCATTGATGCGCGGAAGATGGGAACACTCGTTGATCGCGTGCATCGTGAGTTGAACGATGCCGATATCGAGAAGATCGTTTCCACGTACCGTGCGTGGCGGGGCGGCGCGGGTGCAGGCCACTACGAAGACGTCGCTGGGTTCTGCAAGTCGGCCACTACTGGCGAAATCGTCGCCAATGGTCTTGTGCTCACACCAGGTCGTTACGTCGGCGCGGAGGATGTCGAGGACGAAGGCGAACCGTTCGAGGAAACGATGCAGCGTCTTGTCGGCGAATTGCACGCACAGTTCGCCGAGTCCACAGCGCTGGAGCAGGCGATTAAGGCAAACCTGAGTGGGCTTCGATATGGTGACTAGTAGTGTCGATATATGATGCTGTCAGCGCAGCTGCCACCCATTCCCGACGACTGGCGCTATGAAATGCTTGGCGACCTCGTCGAGGATCGCGGAATATGCTACGGCATCGTCCAACCCGGGACCGAGACAGCCGGCGGCGTCCCGATCATTCGAGTGAACAACATCCGCGGCGGGCGAATTGACGCAACAAACCTGCTGCGTGTCGAGTCTAGCATTGAGGCGAAGTTCCAGCGCTCGCGCCTCCGAGGCGGCGAGGTCCTTCTGACACTCGTCGGGACACTCGGGGAGGTGGCCATCGTTCCGACGCGGCTCCGCGGTTTGAATGTGGCTCGCGCTGTTGGAGTAATTCCGGTTCGACACGACCCGGGGAGCGCGTGGGTTTCCATCTGCCTTCGTTCATCGTTCATTCAGCACTGCATTCGCACCTGGGCGACGACGACAGTTCAGGCAACGTTCAATCTGCGCGACTTGGCGAGGCTTCCGATTCCAGTTCCGCCAGCGGCCACCCGCGAAGCCATCGTGGCAGTATTTCTGTCGCTGGAGGGCAAGATAGAGCTGAACCACCAAATGAACGAAACGCTGGAGGCGATGGCGCGGGCGCTATTTCAGAGCTGGTTCGTTGATTTCGATCCCGTCCGCGGCAAACTCGACGGTCTCCAACCGCTCGGCCTCGATGCCGCTACCGCTGCCATTTTTCCCAAGACGTTTCAAGACTCGTCGCTTGGCCCCATCCCGAGGGGGTGGTCAGTCGGCGCTCTCGGTGACATCTC
This sequence comes from Gemmatimonadaceae bacterium, assembly GCA_041690755.1. Classification (GTDB taxonomy): domain Bacteria; phylum Gemmatimonadota; class Gemmatimonadetes; order Gemmatimonadales; family Gemmatimonadaceae; genus JAQBQB01. Next base: position 61,380 of record JBEPWA010000015.1, read on the forward strand.
GACGAACCATCGACGCGGCGTTCATGCGAACGACATTGCGCCATGTACACCGTACATCGCCTTGGAACACATGCCGCGGCGGTCGATTGCGCTGGGCGAGTGGGAGACATCCGCCGATGTCGCGAGCAGCAAGTTCACGTTCAACAAGGGGGATATTCTGTTCGGTAAGCTTCGCCCGTATTTCCACAAGGTCGGCGTCGCTTCGCTCGACGGGGTGTGCTCGACCGATATCCTAGTCCTTGGACCGAAGAACCGCGAATGGTTCGGCTATCTCCTCGGCCACGCCAGCAGCGATGAACTAATTCAGTTCACCGATCGCGCCTCGACTGGTACCAAAATGCCTCGAACGAATTGGAGCGACATTAGTTCGTTTCGCGTTGCGCTTCCGCCCAAGTCCATCGCCGCGGCGTTCACTCGACTAGTTCAGCCGATGCTGGAACGCATCGTCGCGAACGTTCACGAATCCCGCACGCTCGCCGAAGTGCGCGACGCTCTTCTCCCAAAGCTCTTGAGCGGAGAAGTGCGCGGCTCGGGACTCGAATCAGAGTTGGCTGCCGCCGGATGACCGACGATCGCTCGTCTGGCTCCGAGATCATCCTCTATCAAACCGACGACGGCCGCACGCGCGTTCAGTGCCGATTCGACGGGGAAACGCTTTGGCTTACACAAGCCCAGATCGCCGAGCTGTTCCAGACGTCCATTCCGAATATCAACCTCCACCTCAAGGCCATTTACGCCGAGGGTGAGCTGCCGGAAGACGCAACTATTAAGTCATACTTAATAGTTCGATCCGAAGGCACACGGCAGGTGTCGCGCGAGGTCCTCCACTACAGCCTGCCCGCCATCCTCGCCGTGGGCTACCGCGTCCGCAGCCACCGCGGCACGCAGTTCCGCCAGTGGGCCACCGCGCGCTTGAGTGAATATCTCGTCAAAGGCTTCACGATGGATGACGAGCGCCTCAAGAACCCGCCGGGCACTGGGCAGACGGACTACTTCGACGAGCTGCTCGAACGGATCCGAGACATCCGCTCCTCTGAGCGGCGGTTCTACCAGAAGGTGCTCGACATCTACGCCACGAGCGTGGACTACACGCCTGACACCGACGTCTCCCACAGGTTCTTCGCCACCGTCCAGAACAAGATGCACTTCGCCACGCACGGTCATACAGCGGCAGAGATCATCGAGCAGCGCGCCGATGCTGGCAAGCCATTCATGGGCCTCGCGTCCACTCGGCCGGGTGGCATCGTACGCAAGGACGACGTGTCGGTGGCCAAGAACTATCTCACCGAACCCGAGCTCCAAGTCCTCAATCGCATCGTTGCGCTGTACATCGAGTTCGCCGAACTCCAGGCGCTGGATCGGAAGCCGATGACGATGCAGGCATGGATCGCCAAGCTGGATGAGTTCCTGGCAATCTCCGGGCGTGCGGTGCTCGACAATGCGGGCGTCACGTCGGCCGAGAGTGCGCGGGCGAAGGCCGAACTGGAATATGCGCGCTACAAGGCATCGATCGATTCTCTGCCTCGGCCGGTCGACGCCCACTTCGAGCGGGTGTCGAAACAGCTTCGCAAGCCGCCGAGACCAAAGAAGCCGAAGCCAACGAACGAATGACGCTCTACGAGTCCCACGTCGAAGACGCCGCGCTGGGGTGGTTCGCCGAACTGGGCTACGCGATCGCGCACGGACCGCAGATCGCACCGGGCGAACCGGCCGCGGAGCGCGGCTCGTTCGCCGACGTGGTACTCGTGGCGCGGCTGCGCGAAGCGGTCAACCGGCTAAACCCGGCCATCCCCGACGAAGCGCGCGAAGACGCAATTCGAAAGCTGCTGCGATCTGAGTCCGCATCGGCGGCCGCCGAGAATCGCGCGTTCCACAACATGCTCCGCGATGGCGTACAAGTCGACTACAAGCGCGCCGATGGCTCGGTTGCCGGCGACCGGGTGCGCCTGGTCGATTTCGACGACGTTGCCGCGAACGATTGGCTCGCGGTCAATCAGTTCACGATCATCGAACGGCACCACAACCGTCGCCCAGACATCATCGTCTGTGTCAACGGCCTGCCGCTCGCAGTGCTCGAGCTCAAGAACGCGGCGGATGAAGACGCGACGATCTGGAGCGCCTACGCGCAGTTGCAAACGTACAAAGCCGAGCTCCCGTCGTTGGTTCGGTATAACGAACTGCTCGTGGTCTCGGATGGCCTGCAGGCGCGGATTGGATCGCTCACCGCCAATCAGGAATGGTTCAAGGTTTGGCGCACCATCGACGGCAACGGCGATGCGCCGAGATCGATGCTGGAACTCGAAGTGTTGGTGCGCGGTGTGTTCGCGCCACAGCGGTTCCTCGATCTCCTCCAGCATTTCATTGTGTTCGACGAGGATCCGGACACCGGCACGCTCAGCAAAATCATCGCGGGGTACCATCAGTTCCACGCCGTGAATGCGGCCGTCGAGGAGACGGTGCGCGCCAGCGGAATGGGCAACGCTGTCCGCGAGCCGGATCCGCAAGGCACGTACTGGGCGGGGCGAATGCACGGCGGCAAAACGGGCGATCGCCGCGCCGGAGTAGTGTGGCACACGCAGGGGAGCGGAAAGAGTTTTTCAATGCTCTTCTACGCGGCGAGAATTGTCCGACTGCCGGCGATGCAGAACCCGACGCTGGTGTTGTTGACCGATCGCAACGATCTCGACGACCAGCTCTTTGGCCAATTCCAGCGCTGCCACGACATCCTCGGCCAGACGCCCGTTCAGGCGGAGTATCGCGAGCAGTTGCGCACGTTGCTGCAGGTCGCCAGCGGCGGCGTGGTGTTCACAACTATTCAGAAATTCCTTCCGGACAAGGGCGAGCGAATGCCGTCGCTGAGCGACCGCCGGAACATCGTGGTCATCGCCGATGAGGCGCACCGCAGTCAGTATGAGCTGGCCGACGGCCTGGCGCGGAGCCTGCGCGACGCGCTGCCGAATGCGTCGTTCATTGGGTTCACTGGCACGCCAATCGAGAAGACGGACGCCAACACTCGCGCGGTCTTCGGCGATTACATCAGCATCTACGACATCCAGCGCGCCGTCGCCGACAAGGCCACGGTGCCGATCTACTACGAAAGCCGTATCGCAAAGCTCGCGTTGAATGCGGCAGAACTGCCAACGATCGATGCGGAATTCGAGGATATCACCGAAGGCGTGGAACGGACGAGCCGAGAGCGGTTGAAGTCGAAGTGGGCCGCACTCGAATCAATGGTGGGCGATCGCAAGCGCATCAAGCTCATCGCCGCGGACCTCGTCGCCCACTTCGAGAAGCGCGTCGAGGCGATGGTCGGCAAGGCGATGGTGGTGTGCATGAGCCGGCGGATCTGCGTGGACCTCTACGATGCGATCGTCGAGCTGCGGCCGGACTGGGCGAGCGCAGCGGACGACAACGCCGAGGCCGAAGCGGGCAAGGAGTGCGTGGTCAAGGTGGTGATGACCGGCAGCGCCGACGATGGCCCCGACTGGCAACGGCACATCCGGAGTAAGGACAAGCGACGGCTGTTGGCAACTCGCTTCAAGGACAGCACGGATCCGTTTCGCATCGTGATCGTGCGCGACATGTGGCTCACGGGTTTCGACGCGCCCTGCCTTCACACGATGTATGCCGACAAGCCGATGCAGGGCCACGGCCTGATGCAGGCCATCGCTCGAGTAAATCGCGTGTTTCGCGACAAGCCAGGCGGTCTGGTCGTCGACTACCTCGGTCTCGCCGACCAACTGAAGAACGCCTTGGTCACCTACACCGAGAGCGGCGGCAAAGGCGATCCGACGTTCGACACGCGCCGGGCGATCGCCGTGCTGCTCGAGAAGCACAGCGTCGTGTGCGCCATGCTGCACGGGTTCGATTGGAGCGCCTGGGTGACGGGCGCGTCGGCCGCGCAGCTCGCGCTCATTCCCGCCGGCCAGGAACGCGTTCTACAAGCGCAGGACGGCAAGCCGCGCTTCGTGCAGGCAGTCACAGATCTCTCTCAGGCATTCGCGCTCTGTGCGGCGAGTGATGAAGCGACCGCCATCCGCGACGATGTCGCATTCTTTCAGGCTGTGAAGACGGCACTGCTCAAGTCGAGCGGAACATCCACCAAGACGCCAGACCAGCTCGATGCCGCAGTCCGACAGCTCGCGTCCAAAGCCATCATCGCCGACGGACGGGTGATCGACGTGTTCACGGCCGCGGGCTTGCCGACGCCGGACATCAGCATTCTGTCGGACCACTTCCTGGCTGAAGTGCGCGGGCTCAAACACAAGAACGTCGCCGCCGAACTGCTGGAAAAGTTACTGAAGGACGAGATCAAGGTGCGCTCCAAGCGCAACGTCATTCAGTCACAGTTGTTTTCCGAGAAGCTCAGGCAGACGCTGAATGCCTACCACAACCGCGCGATTGCGACGCAGGAAGTGATCGAAGAGCTCATCATGCTTGCTAAAGAGATGGACGCAGCCGGTAAGCGGGGCGAAGATCTGGGGCTGACTGATGACGAGGTGGCGTTCTACGATGCACTGGCGGCGAACGCGTCAGCCGTGCAGGCGATGGGCGACGACAAGCTCAAGGTGATCGCCGCCGAACTCGTGTCGAAAGTGCGGACGAGCGTGACAATCGACTGGACGCTTCGCGAAAGCGCGCGGGCGAAAATTCGCGTGATCGTGCGGCGCATTCTGAACAGGTTCGGCTACCCGCCGGACATGCAGGATGAAGCGGTGAGGACGGTGCTGATGCAGGCGGAACTGCTGTGTGCGGACTGGGCGCCGGTGTGACACTGCGATTCGCTGGCGCCGTCCAGCGGTCACCCTCCGCCCGGCTTCCCCTTCGCCTCGTCGGCAAGCGCCTTCTCTGCCTTGGCCTCGATGTCCTGCGCCTTGGCCGCCTGCGTCGCTGACAACAGCGCGTACGCCCTGTCCTGCCCTTCGGAAATGTTCTCGCGCAACGCCACCTGCGTATCCCGAATCACCGCATGCGCCTCGGCGAGCGAGTCGCGTTGCGCGCCGCTGGCCCCGCCGAATCGAATGCCGCCGCCCTTGAACAAAAACTGAATCGAGTCAAGCCGGCGCATGAGGGGCGCGTCGGTAGAGTCGAGCGCACGCTTCACGGAAATGATCCGCATGAATTGCGAATCCGTGAGCGCCAGTTCCTGCCGGTGCTCAATGAGCAGGTTCACGCCGTTCACGAGCTTCGGAATCTGTAGCCCCTGGTCGCGCGCGATGCCGGGTGATCGGCCGCCGCGGCCCCCACCCCCACCCATGCCGCGTTGCGCGACCGCCAGCGACGGCACGATCGCCAACACGCATGTCATTCGCACCAGTCTACCGATCGTCATTCTCGCTCCTGAATGGCAAAACGCCCGTGTCGCCGAAATGTGGCAGGCGGCACGGGCGTTCGCGACCTGGGTCGAGAAACCGGCGACTGCACGACCACGCTGGCTGTCATACCTGAGTGGATAGTGCAGCAGCAGGCAAATGTTCCCTCGCTCCTCGCCCAGTTCCGGGATCTTACTTGGGCGCGCGGCCCGTCACGCGTCCCACGTCCTCGCGGTTTTCCGTGATCAAGTCGGCGATGTGCCGCGCGGGTTCGGCCGCGTGAGGTCCGGTATCAGCGATAGCACCCGACGCTTTGATGTTCTCGCGTACGCGGTCGGCACCATCTGGGTCTTCGAGCAACTCTTCGACGTCGGCCTGGGGCACGCCATGTTTGCCGTGCAGATCGCGACCGTTGTGCGGTTCCGGATGATCGGACATCTGTTGCGGTCTCCTCTGATGGGTCGACTGAGCCCAAGTCGCAAAGGGCGGGCCCGGAGACCGAGCCGAACCGTACGACGCATCAGTTCAGCTACCAGAGGGGTGGTGGCGACCGAAGCACCGGGTTCCAGTCCACCGGCGTGAACGGAGCGTCGGCGGTGATGACCGTAGTGTCATACGCAAATCCATCTCGAATCACTTGCAACTTCACCGACTTCCCGCGTCCGGCACCGCAGACAAGAAATTGTCCCTTGGCATCCACAGTGGAGCGAAACTCGGCGGTCCGCAAAGTGAGCCCGGCGCTGCTCTTGCGGGTGACGTCCGCCCACGTCGCCCGCACTTCAAGGTCGCGCATCTCGCTACCGCCCGGCGTGCCGATGTGGCCCACGATGACGGATGTGTCGGCGCGCGCGTGCTGGCCCTTGCACAATCCACCGATCACTTCGGCAAGCGATTGCAGGTTCTGGTTGACGTGGACGACGCTGTCGCGCCACACGTCCACGACGCGTGACGTGGTACGCGGCGCGGTGAAGCGCGCGAGCGTGGTGTCCGACGCTACCACGGTGTAGCGGCCGGCGACGACCGGCACGAGCACGAACATACCCTGGGCGTCGGCGGTGACCGTATCGCTGGTGCCGGCGAGTGTGACGAGCGCGAACGGCACCGGCGTGCTCGTACCGCGCTGAGTGACCACGCCGGTAAGCCCGGTGTTCGGTGCTTGCCAGTGGGTTCCGTCGGGCCACGCAGCGCCGAGCACTTCGCCTCCGCTTTCGACCAGTTCGACGACGTGCAGCCCGGTGCGTGTCTGCCGGCGGTGCGTGTCTCGCGGCGCCGCGAGTTGGGCCGTCGGGACGAAGCTTGGAGTCTGCAGAATGGGATACTGCAGCGACCAGCGTTCGATGAACGAGGCACCGTTGTCCATGGAGCGAAACACTATATGGCCGCCGGTGCCGGCATCTTCGGCGGCCGGCTCGATGTTGGTGTAGTGAAAGTCGAGCGTGCGGAGCGCCGGCGTAGCGGCGTCCATCCAGATCACTCCGGCCACGTCGGCAATGGTGTCGCGCCCCGGCGCCGGTGTAAAGGCAAGTCCGTTCTGCCCAACGTGGGCAGTATCGGGCGCCTGGAGGTGAAAGCAGTGCGTCGCGACGAATGATGGGTCGAGCAGGACCTCGTCGTCCGGCGCGTAGTACGTGCGCCCGCCGGTGGAGTCGTCGTCGATGTAGCCCTCGTTGGCGAACGTCCGCGGCGTGGCGGCCGCTAGGAACGGGCGCGTCGTACGGAGGTGGCGAGAGCGCAGCTCCTGCCGCACGATCAGGTTGTCGCGCCGCGCCATGTGGCGCGTGAACACGAGCTCCGTGACTTGCGCCGGATTGGTTTGGCGAGAGACAACACCGGCCAGCAACCCGGCGCGTGCCTGATCCCACAGCTGAAATGCCGCACCGCGATCTGCCGAGCCGGGGCACATTTCGCGATCCGAGACATGCATCGCCGCCAGAATCGGTGGAATCCTGAGCATGCTGAACGAGACGCTGACGCTTCCCCGCCGGCCCGCGGGGAGTTGCACGTCTCGTGGGACGTAGCCGATGCGCAAAACGTGTAGACGCGCCGCGGTCGGCCCAAGCGACAGCGTGAACGCGCCGGCGCCATTGGCGATCGTTCGCGCGGTGAGGGTGCCAGCCGAATCAATCACCGCGACAACGGCACCGCTCAGCGGCTGGTTCGAGGTGCTATCGTGCAGCACGCCCTGCACCCGTTGTGCGAACAGCGCGCCCGGAATCATGCAGCATAGCAAACTGACGACGCCCAGGCGCCCGTGCATGCGACGTACTCCGCTGAGACGACGCCATCTTAACGCCCGGCGTCGCCGTGCGCGAGCGGGGCGGCTGGCTGTTGACCGGCCAGACGCTAGCTTTCCCGTCACGTAGCGACGCGCGGTTCCAGAGGGGCCACAACCCGGATGCCTTGCCGATGACAGAAGTACCAAGCGCCACGAGCCCCACGAGCGCGAATTCCCTGTCGGCGGCAGTTGCGCGGAAGGTCCGCGGGGCGCGCACCGACCTGGTGGCGCGCTGGCTGGAGCGAATCTCGGCCCGGGTCACCGTGGACCCCAAGCGGATTTTTCCCACCGAAGAACTGCTCAATCACGTGCCGCTGCTCGTGGACGGCATCGCCGACTGTCTGGAATTTCCCGACCGATTGATCGACAACGACGCGCCCGTCGCCGCCAAGGCCATGGAGCTCGGTGCACTTCGGCACGCGCAAGGGTTCGATGCGTATGAAATCTTGAAAGAGTACGAGATATTCGGCGGCATCGTGCACGCGTGCGTTGCCGACGCAATGGCGGAGTTGGACAGCGTTGGAGAGCGGAGCGAGGTGTCGGAGGTGTGGCGACGCGTGAGCCAGGCGATCGATCTCATTCGCCAGGCCACCATGACGCACTTTCTTCGGCTGTCCGGCGAGCGGGTGAACGAGCGCGAGGAACGGCTGCGGCGCTTCAATCGCATGGTGTCGCACGAGCTCAAGAACCGCGTCGGCGCCGTCCGCGGTGCCGCGAGCCTCCTCACCGAGCCATGGCTCGGCGCGGCGGACCGCGACCGGTTTCATCAGATGATTCTCGAAAACTCCGAGGCGCTGCAGCACGTACTCACTAACCTCGAGTCGCTGTCGCGCATCGAGAGCGATTCGCGCCAGCGCCGGAACGTGTTGTTGCCACAGGCATGCGCTGAAGTCGCGCGACAGTTGCGCCAGCAGAGCGCGTCAGCGGGGGTCACAGTCAGGCTGTCGCCGGACCTTCCGCCGGTTGAAGTGGATGCGGCGGGAGTCGAACTCTGCCTCAGCAACTTCGTTTCCAACGCCATCAAGTATTCGGATCGAACGTTGAGCGATCGCTGGATCGACATCAGCGGCGATTATCGCACGGGCACCGGCGGCGGCGAGCTCGTGATCTGTGTGCGCGACAACGGCATTGGCGTGCCCGCCGCCGCTCGGTCGCGCTTATTCGAGCAGTTCTATCGCGCCCACGGGGAGACGGTCACCGAAGTCGGCGGCACGGGACTCGGATTGAGCATCGTTCGAGAGACGGCGGAATCGCTCGGGGGCCGCGCGTGGGCTGAATTTCCAGAAGGCGGCGGTAGTATTTTCGCCTTTTCGCTGCCGTCGCGCCGGGAGGAAGATGCCGCGGCGGCCGGTACGCATCGGCCCAATGACGCCGCCGCTGGTGATGGAGCGGGTTGAGCGGCTCAGGTCTTCCAGCTCAACTCGTACAAGCTCGCGTCGCTCAACTCGCGCCAATCAGACGGGAATTCGCGCACGCGGCGGATTGCTTGGTCGCACTCGAATACGAGTGCCGGCGCCGACCGGCGGTCGAATGCCGGGGCGTGCTCGTAGACCAGCCATCGCAGATCGTTCACGACAATCACTCGCGCGTCTTCGCGCGTAGTTCCTGAAGCAGGAGTCACCTAGTAATTGGTTATTTATCGGGGCGTAGCGACACCGTTGCGTGCCACCGCGATGAATTGATTCTGACCACCCGGGCCAACGAACGCAATGGCGAACGGCGAGCTGGTCAGCCGGTGCCGAGCGCGGCGGTAAGCAGGCCGAGGCCGAGGAGCACGGCCACGTACGCGGTCACTCCCGGCCAGTGGGCCGCGTCCCAGAACACGCCGCCCAACGACCCGCCAAAGCTCGCGCCCATGTAATAAGAGAACAGATACAGCGCCGACGCCTGCGCCTTGGCGTCAGTAGCGCGCAGCCCAATCCAGCTACTCGCCACCGAATGGCCGCCGAAAAACCCGAACGTGACCACCGCAATGCCGGCGACGACGAACACCAACGGACGTAGCAACGTGAGCGCCACGCCGCCGAGCATCAACGCGAACATTAGCATGAGCATTTTACGACGGCCCATGCGATCGGCGCGCGAGCCAATCCACGCCGAGGAAAATATTCCGAACAGGTAGACGAGAAAAATCAGACCCACCACCGACTGGCTCATCGAGTACGGCGGCGCGAGGAGATGATAAGTGGCGTAGTTGTACGTGGACACGAACGCACCCATGATCAGAAAACCGATCGCGTACAGCACGAGCAGTCGCGGGCTGCGTAGCTGGTTCGCGAAGCCCTTGGCAAGCGACGCAGCGTGCAGCGGCCGGGCCACGAAGTGCCGCGAAGGTGGCAACGTGCGCCAGAACACCACGGTGCTCCCCAGCCCCACAACTCCGATGACGCCAATCGCCCAGCGCCACGACACCAGCCCGGCGACCGACGCCGAGAACAGTCGCCCGACCATTCCGCCCAGCCCGTTGCCGGCAATGGCCAGCCCCATGGCAAGCCCGATCGAGCCGGGGTCAACCTCTTCACTGAGATACGCCATCGACACGGCGGGCAGGCCGGCGAAGGTGATACCGGCGAGCGCCCGCGTGACCAAAAACACGTTCCAGCGCGGGGCGAACGCCGACGCCAGTGTGAGCAGCGACGACGCGAGCAGCGAACCCACCATGATCCCCTTGCGGCCTCGCGTCTCGGAAAACGCGCCGGCCACAATCATCGCCGGCGCCAGCAGGCCCGTGGTGAGCGAAAGTGAAAGACTGCTCTGCGCCGCGGTGAGATGAAAGTCGTGCGCAAACACCGGCATTAACGGCTGCACGCAGTACAGCAGCGCGAACGTGGCGAAGCCCGCGGAAAAGAGCGCGAGATTGGTGCGACGAAACGCCGCGGTGCCGTGCCGGATCAGGTCTGGGGATTCCACGACGCAAGGTAGAAGAAAAGCGAACGAAACGGGGTCGGGCTGATTGCGGGTCCGCGTCTGAGGGTGGCGGGCGAGCGACGAACCGTGCGTCGTCTACCCAAAACTCTCAAACCCAGGACCGCAGTCAACCCGACCCCGTTCCAGTCTCTCTGCCGAGACTCGCCCTAGAACCCCGATGATGCCCGGATCTGGGCCAGCTGTTCCGGCGTGCCGCTGAACAAGCCCTCCGGATAGCGGTGGTACTGCATCATCTGAGCGTAAATCCCAGCCTGATCGTAGATATTGAGTCCGAGTCCGGCCAAGTACTGCAGCCGCAGATTGCGATCGTGATTGATCTCGGCGTCGGCCAGCCAGGGGCGCAACATCGGCTCGTTGGCGGCGAAGGTGGAAAAGAGCTCGGTGGCATTGTTGAAGCCGATCTCGCGCAGCGACTGCGCGACCACGGCGTACTCCGGCGACGCCAGCCGCTTGTCAATTGCATCGACGTCGATATGCATAGTGCCGAGTTGCCCCACGAGCACGAGATCGTAACCGCCACCGTTGGTCGTGTTGCCGAACACCACGGCGTTCGGGAACGCCTTGAAGAACGTTGCAACCTCGCTCTTCACCGCCGCGGTGTTGCTCTCGTACAACTGGACGAACAGCGTCACGACGCCGCCGGGATTGAGGTGCTGCTTCACGACACCAAAAAACTCTTCGGTGTACAGCGTCGCCGCGCCCTTGACCCACGGGTCGAGCGGGTCCGAGGTCACGGCGTCGAACTTCTGATCGGTGGTGAGAATGAAGTGCCGCGCATCGTCGATCTGCACGTGCACCTTGGGATTGTCCACGACGTGGAAATTGTGATCGCCAAAGTACTTCGACACCACGCGCGGCACGAGCGGCTCAATCTCGGCAATCGTCTCGCTCTTGAGACGCGGGTCGATGCTCACCGCGCCGGCCGTTACGCCCGCGCCGCAGCCGATCACGAGCACGTTCGACGGATTCGGCGGCAAGAGCGTTGTGAGATGCCCGAGCATGCGCTGCAGCCGCATGTCCTGCGGCTCGCTCGACGCCTGCACCTTACCGGCGTTGTGATAGTTCAACACGCCGTTCGGCAACTGCGACACCGCCACCGACGACACCATGCCTTCGCCCACATAAATGAAGTCGTGCTCGTTCGCGAGTCGGCTCGCGAACCAACGGCCATAACCCACAAGCAGGCCTGGCACCGGCGGCACGGCTTTCATGCAGAGCAGCGCCACCGCCGCGGTGACGGCAGCCCACACCATGCCGCGCCGCTTGTCGGCCACGGCGGTTGCTAGTCGGCCCAGCGGTGCGCCGGCCAGCGGCAGGAATGTCACGATGGCGCTGATCGCCGCCACGCCAATGAGAATTCGCTGTGCCCACTGCGTGCCCAGCCACGCAATGATGAGCAAACTACCAACAAGCGCGCCGACGATTCCACCGATCGTGTTGGCCGCGTACACGGTGCCCACGAGACGACCCGGATCCTGTTCGTCACGACCCACCGCCGCGAGGGCGAGTGGAAAGCTCGCGCCCCACAGACACGCTGCGGGAAGCACCGTCCATAGGCAGCGCACCAGATCAATTTGGAACGTGGGACTCGGCCCGTCGGCCAATCCGGGACTGATCGGCCAGTAGGGGAGGAGCGCAACCATCGAGTACGCGGCCCAGGCAATCGTCACGGTCAACAGGAACTGACAGGTGGCGAGCGCCGCCTTGGGGTTCGGCAGCGTGCGCGATAGCATAGCGCCCACACTGCTGCCAATGCCCAGGCCAATGAGAAACGCCGCGAGAATGAGCGAGAAGGTGTACGTGGTTGCGCCGAGCAACAGCGAGAGCAAGCGCGTCCACACCGCTTCCGCGGCAAGCGCCGTGGCACCGGAGAGTCCAATGGTCAGGTACACCGGCCACGTGCCGGGCGGAATCAGCGGGCGCGCGGGCGCGTCGTCGTCCACCTCGACGGCTTCGGGCACACGGTGCGTCGTGACCGCGGCCAGCGCCAGGCTCGCCACGGCGACGCCTACGTCAATGGCAACGGCGACGTACGTCGCATACGACATGTCGTGCACGCGAAGCAGATAGAAGCCGGCCAGCAGGCTGCCGAACACCGCGCCGGCAATGTTGCCGCCATAAAAGAATCCTAACCAGGCAACTCCTTCGGGCGTCGTCTCTACCCAACGCGAGATCGCGGGCAGCGTGGCGCCCATGAGGATCGTGGGCGGCAGCAGGCAGAGTGCGCACAGCAGCCCGCGCAGGAACAAGCCGCTCATGCCGTGTACGGCAATGGCGAGATACAACCCGCCAGCGTACGGCATGCCCCACAACACCAACAAACCAAACACAGCGATCGCCGCCTCGAGCACGGCATAGACGCGAAGCGGATGCTGGCGCCGCGAGATGTACTTCGACAGAAACAGACTGCCAATGCACATGCCACCCATGAAGGTGCCGAGCAACACGCCCATCGAAATCGCCGACGAGCCAACGATGAGACTGAGAAGTTGGAACCAAACGATCTCGTAGATCAGCGCTGCGCCGCCGCTGCCAATGAACAGCAGCACGAGCAGCGGTAGATGACGCTGGGCAACAGGGGCCGACGACTCGGCGAGCGGGGGCACGGCCGTATAGGCCTGCGTGCGACGTGAAGTCTTTGTGGAAGACACTCGGAGGGGAGCCCGGGGGGCGGCGACCATGGCCGCGAACGCACTAGCGGAGGGACGGCAAACTTGACTTCGCGTCGTGGCTCCGGCTAGTCACGCATCGGACCCCAAGAAAGATTTCTATCGCAGAGGTCCACACTGTTGGGCCAACTAACTTTCGCGCCATGACTCTGTTTTCTCCGCTCACGCTTCGCGGCATCACGCTGCGCAATCGCATTGGCGTCTCGCCAATGTGCCAGTATTCCAGCCTCGACGGCTTTGCCAACGACTGGCATCTGGTTCACCTCGGACAGTTTGCCGTGGGGGGTGCGGCGGTGGTCATTACCGAGGCCACCGCGGTTGTGCCGGAAGGCCGCATCAGCCCGCAGGATCTCGGGCTCTGGAAAGACGAACACGTCGAGATGCTGGCGCGCATCGGACGATTCGTGCGGGCGCACGGCGCGGTGTGGGGCGCGCAGCTCGCGCACGCCGGACGCAAGGCGAGCATGGCGCGGCCATGGGATGGCGGCGCCATCGCGCCGCCCGACGCGGGTGGATGGTCGCCAGTGTATGGTCCGAGCGCCGTAGCGTTCGACGCCGCGTACCAGACCCCTGTGGCATTGGACGACGCCGGCATCGCTCGCATCGTTGACGCGTTCAAGGATTCGGCGCGCCGCGCGCTCGCCGCCGAGATGCAAATCCTCGAACTCCACGGCGCGCACGGCTACCTGCTCCACGAATTCCTCTCGCCGCTCTCCAACATTCGCACCGATCGGTACGGCGGTTCATTCGAGAATCGCACGCGCCTGGCGCGCGAGGTGACAGCGGCCGTTCGCACAGTGTGGCCGGAGGAACTTCCGCTCTCGGTGCGCTTGTCGGCGAGCGACTGGACTGAGGGCGGATGGACAGTGGAGGAGACCGCCGAGCTGGCGCGCCTGCTGCACGCCGACGGCGCGGACATCATCGACTGCTCGAGCGGGGGCAACGTGTCCAAAGCGCGCATTCCAGTGGGGCCCGGCTATCAGGTGCACTTCGCCGAGCATGTCCGCCGGGTGGCTGGCGTACCGACGGCGGCGGTGGGGATGATCACGAGCCCCGAACAGGCGGACACGATAGTGCGCACCGGCCAGGCGGACATGGTGATGTTGGCGCGCGAGCTACTGCGCGATCCGCATTGGCCGCTCCGGGCAGCCCATGTGCTGGGACACGATCTTGGCTGGGCGCCGCAGTACGTACGGGCCCAATGGCGGTGACCAGCGTGTCATCCCGAGCGCACGCGAGGGATTCGGTGGTATCAACCGGTGAGTGCACCAGTGGGGTATA
>JBEPWA010000016.1:0-74516 GCA_041690755.1 Gemmatimonadaceae bacterium
ATCCCACGCCCGCCTCGGCGATGGCCGCGAGGTGATCGTAGGCGCCGAGGTCCTTGGCCGAGATGAGGAATCCACGATCGAGCTCGGCCGATGTGTCCACGTCGGTGAGAACGTAGTCCTTGCGACACGACTGAGCGCACGAGCCGCGGTTGGCGCTCCGCTCGGAGATCATGCCCGACATGTAGCACTGCCCCGAATACGAAATGCACAATGCGCCGTGCACGAACGTCTCGAGGCCGAGCGACGGCACCGCGTCGTGGATGGCGCGAATGTCATCCAGCGTGTTCTCGCGGGCGAGCACCACGCGCTCCACGCCGAGATCGCGAATCACCGCCGCACCGCTGGCATCGTGCACGGTCATCTGCGTGGACCCGTGGATCTCGAGCTCCGGATACACCTGCTGAATGAGCGTGACGAGGCCAATGTCCTGCACGATCACCGCGTCAATACCTGCGTCAACCGCTTCGCCAAGAAAGAGCAGCGCGTCGTTCAGCTCCTGCGGCTTGATCAGGACGTTGAGCGTGAGATAGATGCGCCGGCCGCGTTCGTGGGCAATGCGGCAGGCCTCGCCCACTTCCTCGAGCGTGAGCTGGGCGCCTTCGTCGCGCGCGTTGAAGCGCGAGGCGCCCATGTAGACGGCGTCCGCGCCATTTGCCACGGCGGCGCGGACGGCCTCGAGCGAGCCGGCGGGAGCGAGAAGCTCGGGGATGGTGCGGTGTGCCATAAGCTTGAAACATAACAGCTTACGGCGACTGTCATCCCGAGCGGAGCGAGGGATCTTCCGTCAGGCGTCTTATAATCGGCGAAACAGGAGATTCCTCGCTACGCTCGGAATGACACCGGTTCCAGAAGATTCCTCGCTACGCTCGGAATGACAACGCTACGCACGGGGCGGCTGCTTCTTCATGAAACGCAACACGAACGCCACGGCAAAAAACGCGATGCCGGCCAGCGACAATCGCGCGTCGTCAGTGCGCTGGCCGGACGCCCACACCACGAGCCCCACGCCCATGAGCCCAAGCTGGACCTCGGTACGGCCAATCGTCACGCGGCGGACGATCGCATGAGCGTGGCGGCACGGCGCGCGGGCGGCAGGTGCGCGGCCTTGGCCTCGTCGTCTGGCACGTCGATCTCCATGCGCAGCATGGCCGTGGAGAACACTTTGCCCTGCGCGTCGGTCTTGAGCGACAGCGTGCCGCCGCCGTCCAACGCGCCGTGCAGCAAAAAGTTCAGCGCGTTCAGATTCGGCAACTCGTAGCGCTGCACCTCGCCCGTAATGATGCCCTGAAAATGCTCACGTGCGCGTTCGAGCGTGACGTACTTCTGAATCACCGGAAACCATTCCGGCTTGAGCGCAATCAGGCCCACGTTGGCAGTATCACCCTTGTCGCCGGAGCGCGCGTGGGCAATGTCGAGAAGACGGATTTTCATGCGAGCACCTCGACCTTGGTCTGGACCACAGTCTTGTCGATGAGCGCCGGCCAGTAGGCGACGATCTCTTCCACCTTGGGACGGCCACCGGCGAATCCGGTGACACTCGGCGGACCGTTGAGCACGAGCGGAGCGATGTCGCGCGTGAAGCGCTCCACGGCCGCCTTGTCGCTGCCGCGTACGCCAACGCGAATCTGGACTTCCGGCGGATCGTGCGGGTCGCCGGCGAGCGGTCCGTGGGTTGCGTTGACGCCCACGTACTCCGTGAGGATGTGATCGAACTTGAGGCCCAGGCGATCGAGTCGCTCGCGGATGATGCGATCGGCGGACTGCGCCTTGTCGTACGCATCCGGCCACGAGTAAACGAGCGTGCCCACCGCCTTGAAGCCGGCGCGGTAGGCGATCGACACCTTGAGCTTGTCCGTGGGCGGCCGGCCCTTGATGCCGAACAGCCGCACGCGGTTGTCGCCGGCCGGTTCCACGTGAATCGACGTGAAGTCGGCGATGACGTCGGGCGTTATATAAGAATTTGGATCACCCATCTCGTAGACCAGCTGCTCCGTGACTGAAGGCACGGAGATGCGGCCGCCGGTGTTGGGGTGCTTGTAGATGACGAAGCTGCCGTCGGCATGGCCTTCCACGATTGGGTAGCCGACATTGGCGAGATCGGGGATCGTGTCCCACTCGTGCATGCAGTTGCCGCCCGAGCATTGCGCCCCGCATTCGATGGTGTGGCCGGCCACGATGCCGGCCGCAAGCTTGTCCCAATCATCCGCCGCCCAGCCAAACTCGTGGCGCAGCGGAGCCATGGTGAGCGCGGTGTCCGTTGAGCGTCCGGTAATGACGACGTTGGCATTCTGCTGCAGCGCCTCGATGATCGGCATGGAGCCGATGTAGGCGTTGGCTGACAACACGCGGTCGCGCACCGTGGACAGCGGCTCGCCGGTCTCCATGTGGGCGAGCGTGTGGCCGGCAGCCAGCAGCTCGTCGAGCCGCGGGAGCAGGTCGTCGCCCGTGACGACGCCAACGCGAATGGCATCGGACACGCCGTGCTTCTTCGCCACCTGGCGAATGGCGGCGGCACAGGCGGGCGGATTGACGCCGCCGGCATTGGCGATCACACGAACCCCACGATTGGCGACGGCCGGCAGCACGCTCTCGAACGCGCCCACGAAGTCGCGCGCGTAGCCCACGTTGGGATCGCGCTCTTTCTGCTTTTGCAGAATGCTCATCGTGACTTCGGCGAGGTAGTCGAGCATCAGGTAGTCGATGTCGCCTCCTTCAACCTGACGGCGCGGGGCTTCCAGCCAATCGCCCCAGAAACCCTGGCCCGAGGCAACGCGCACGATGCGCTCGCCGTTCTTGTCGTTGCTCATACGTCGTCGAAGTGTGCGGGGAGAACGAACGGGCCCAAATGCGGCCCTGGATTTTGGAGCGACGCGCGCAGCGCCAGCCCGAGCGTTTCGCGCGTGTCCTCCGGATAGACAATGGCGTCAATGAAACCGCGCGCACCGGCATAGCGCGCGTCGAGCTGGTTCTCGTAGTCGGCGCGCATCTCGTTCACCGAGGCCTGGACCTCGGGCGCCACCGGCTGCTTCTTGGCTTTCGCGGCTTCCATGGTGGGACCGTGCACCGCCTGGATGGCGGCCTCGCCTTCCATCACCGCCATCCGGCCGGAGGGCCAGCTGAAGATAAAGTCGGGGTCGAAGCCCTGCCCCGCCATGGCGTAGTAGCCGGCGCCGGACGCATGATTCACGGTGAGCACGATCTTGGGCACGCGCGCGGTGGCCATTGCCTCCACGAAACGCGCGCCGGCGCGAATGATTCCCTCGTGCTCGGCTTCGGGCCCCACCATGAAGCCCGACACGTCCTGCACGAACAGCAGCGGAATGCGCTCGCGATCGCAGCGATCGATGAAAAATGCCACCTTTTCAGCGCTCTCGGCGTAGAGAATACCGCCGAACCGCGGCTTCTCGCCCGGGCGGCCCTTGATGAGCCCGCGCTGGTTGGCGATGACGCCCACCGTCATACCCATGATCCGGGCGTCGCCGCAAATCATCTCCTTCGCCAACTGCCCCTGAAACTCATCGATGGCGCCGTCATCGACGAGGACCTTGAGCACATCGTGCATGTTGTACGACATGCGGTGGTCAGCCGGCAACAGATCGTAGAGCTGTTCGCCCTCGCGTTCCGCTGTTCCGCCGTTCCACCGTTCCCCCCGCTGTTCCGGCAGCCGCGATACCAATTCGCGCAGCTTCACGAGACAGGCCTCGTCGTCGTCCACGGCGTAATGGGCGACGCCACTTATCTGCGTGTGGGTCACGGCACCGCCAAGCGTTTCGCCGTCGATCGTCTGGCCGGTGGCGCCCTTCACGAGGTTGGGGCCGCCGAGGCCCATGAACGACGTGCCCTTGACCATGACGATCAGGTCGCTGAGCGCCGGCAGATAGGCCCCGCCGGCGATGCACGGCCCCATGACCGCGGCGAGTTGCGGGATGCGTAAGTATTTACGCATTATAGAATTATAATAGAACAACCGGCTCGCGCCATACTGGCCGGGGAACACGCCGCCCTGGTAGGGCAAGTTGACGCCGGACGAATCGACCAAATAGAGGATGGGGATGCGGCAGCGCATGGCGATCTCCTGGGCGCGCAGCATCTTCTTGATCGTCTCCGGCCACCACGAGCCGGCTTTCACCGTGGCATCGTTGGCGATCACTACCACCTGACGGCCGCTCACCATGCCGACACCCGTCACCACACCGGCGCCCGGCGCCTGGCCCTCGTACTCGTCGTAGGCAACGAGCAAGCCAATTTCGATGAACCGGGTGTCCGGATCGCAGAGGCGCGCAATTCGCTCGCGCGCCGTCAACTTTCCCTGTTTGTGCTGTCTGGCGATCTTGTCGGCCCCGCCCCCTTCCCGCAGCTTCGCTTCGAGCTCCCGAACTTCCGCGCTCAGCGTTCGGAGTCGCGTCGTCACGCTTCCTGCCGTTCGCGCCCAGCGAACCACTCGCGGATGTAGTCGATCAACGCCGACGTTGGGGTTCCCGGCCCGAACAACTTGCCAATGCCCAGGGCCTGCAACGCTTCCATGTCCTCTTTGGGAATGATGCCGCCGCCGGTGATCAGAATGTCGTCCCGGCCCTGCTCGGCCATCAACTCGCGGACGCGTGGAAAGAGCGTCATGTGCGCGCCGCTCAATATCGACAGGCCAACCACGTCCACGTCTTCCTGGACGGCTGCGGTGGCGATCATCTCCGGCGTCTGGTGCAGCCCGGTGTAGATCACTTCCATGCCGGCATCGCGGAGTGCCGCGGCAACGACCTTGGCGCCACGGTCGTGGCCGTCGAGGCCCGGCTTGGCGACCAGTACGCGAATGGGACGACTTTCAACCACAGGGACTAGGGGCTAGGGTCTAGGGGCGAGAACCACTTTCGCAAGCTAGCGGCTTTTGCGACGACGAGGCAACGGACGGCCGCCGCTGGATTTCCGCGCCACAAGCAGCATTTCGCTCGACGAACGCGTCAAGTTGCGGGGGTGGAATCCGTCGTACGCTTCCTCCACAATCAGCCCTTCGGCGGCGCAGAGCTCCGCCAGCCGCGTGGGCGTGTACAGCCGAATTTTGTGGTCGCGGCCGCCGCTCCCTGCAGGGCCGGACCAGACGGATTCCACCTTGAGCTGTCCGGACAGCGGATCAAAACTCCGTTCCTGCGCGATGAGGGTGCCGTCTTCGGTCTGCCACCAGTCGCGGTCGAGAAAGCGCGCCATCACACCGTCGCGATTGCCTCCATGCCACACGAGTGTGCCACCGGGAGCCAGGACTCTGGCAAATTCGGCGATCACCTTCCGGTCTTCCGATGGATCGGTGAAGAAGCCGAACGATGTGAACAGGTTGAACACAGCATCAAAGCGTCCCGTCCAGCGGGCGGGGAGCGCGCGCATGTCACCGCGGGTGTACCGCAGGCGAGCCCCCGTGCCCCGCCGCTTGGCTACCGCGAGCAATTCCGCGGAATAGTCCAGGCCGTCCACGTCGAACCCGGCCTCAGCGAGCAAATGCGCATGACGTCCCTGGCCACAGGGCACGTCGAGCACGCGCGCACCGGATGCGAGCCCGGTAATGTCCATGAGTCGCGCTACCTCGTGCCGGTCGCGCTCGAGCGAGAACATCGGCTCGTATTCGAGCAAATACTGACTATCGAAGTAGCTCTGCCACCATTCCGTGGACTTTTTGGGCTTGGTCATTCAGGGAAGATCAACGGTTGCGGGTCGATCGGCTACGGCATTTCGTTGACTTATACGCAACTTGGGTTTGGCTTTCACCGGGGAGTGGCGCAATGCGTACCGATCAATTTTTCAGTCGTCGTGACGCGCTCAAACTAGGCCTGGGTGCAGGCGCGTTCCTGATGTTGGACCGCCTGCCGGCGTTCGCACTGTCGCCGCACGGAACACAAGCCGGCGCCTTGATCGAACGCGCGATCCCATCCAGCGGCGAAAAGTTGCCGGCGGTGGGTATCGGCACCGCGCGGAGCTACGAGAATCCCACGCCGCGAGACGTAGAGACGCTGCGTGAAGTGTTACGCCGCTTCCCGCTGCTGGGCGGAAGCGTGCTGGATACCGCGCCGGCCTACGGGCGCGCCGAGGCCGTGGTGGGCGCGGCACTCGCCGCGCTCGGGAATCGCGATCGGTATTTCCTCGCGACGAAAGTGTCGGTGGGGCGCGATGGCGGACGTGCGGCGGCGGTGTCGCAAATGGAGGCGTCGCTCAAGGCGCTCCAGACCAATCACATCGATCTGATGCAGATCTGGAACGTCTCCAACCCGTCGGCGATTGTTCCGGTACTGGACGAATGGAAAGCCGCCAAGCGCATTCGCTACACCGGCATCACGAGCAGTTCAAAGGGGCAGTACGCGCTTCTCGAAGCGGCCATGAAGACCCACAAGCTCGATTTCGTGCAGGTGGATCTGGCGATCGACAACCGCAGCGCGCAGGGGCGCATCATTCCGCTGGCCGCCGATCGCGGCATGGCAGTGTTGATCAACCTGCCGTTCGGACGCACGCGCGTCTTTCAAAGAGTGCTCAACAAGCCGATTCCCGATTGGGCCCGGGAGTTCGACGCGACGAGCTGGGCGCAGATATTCCTCAAGTACATCATCTCGAATCCGGCAGTATCCGCGGTCATTCCCGGAACGGCAACGGTTCCCTATCTCGACGACAACAATCTGGCGGCGCGAGGGCCCCTGCCTGATCCGGCAATGCGGAAGCGGATTGAATCGTACTTTGACGCGATGCAGTGATCGGCCGGGTTAGTTCTTCCTCCACAGCAAGAGCATGCCGCAACCGGTATCGGTCCCGGCATATTGAGCCGGGACTTCGGCGCCGCTCGCGTAGTACTCCGCGCCGGCGAAGTCGATGGCGAACATGGAGCTGACGTCAGGCGGACGCGTCTTCGACCGTCCGGTATAGTACAGCATGCCATCGATGTAGATCGTCACGGGACACGGCGGATACCCGTGTCCGCCGAGCAGTATCGTGGCGCGCGGTCCACTCATCGCCTGCTTCACTCCAATGCCCTGCAGCACATTGGCGAGGTTGTCCGCCTCACGTCGCTCGAAGTCATTGAGGCGGAGAAAGTGGCCAAGCCCCTGCAACGCACGATCCTCGAAGCCCGAGTCGTACGCCAACCGGCTCGTAGCCGCCACTGTGATTTTCATCGCCGCTAACTGTGTGACGGTCATCAATGGCACCGTCACCGGTAGCGTGTCGCCTGGCTCCACGTTTACCACCAGCGTTCGCAGCTCGTATCCCACCTTCCGCAGATGCAGCACTGTCTGTCCGGGCGCCAGCGACGCCAAGCTCACCGTGCCGTCCACCGAGCTTCGCCCGAGCACCCGATCGGTGAGCGCGTCGAGCGCTTCCACGCCTGCCATTGGCGTGTGCGAGGCTGCGTCGGTGATCGTCACGCGCCGCCGCCGATACTTTGGCAGCGCGACACCCGACGGCGTGGCGAGTGTCAGCGTGACCTGCGCAACGTGCGCCACCGAATCGATCGCGACCACTGCGTCGGTGCTGACCAGCGTGTCGCGGGCCGCGCTCAACGTCAGCGCTACCCCGTCTGGTGCACCGCACATCTCAAACGTACCGGTTGCATCGGAGCGACCGCTGAAGCGATTCGGCAGCGCCTCCGCGCCGGCACCGCCGCCCCACTCAGCGCGAACGTACGCGTCAGGCGCCGGCGCGCCGTTGGCAAACTGCACGCGTCCCACGAGCAGGTCGTTGCCGTGCGGCGACGGCGCCTTCATCTCCGCGCACAGCGTAGCGATCGCGGTCTTTCTCGATGGCAGCACCACGCGCACGTTGTCGATTGGCGCCCGCCCGACCGTGACGTTCGCCGAGGAGATCGACGACACGCCGAGCGCCGCCATGACGCCATCTGCTGCTTCGACCACGTAAGGGCCGGGCACGGTCATCGGCAGGGTGAACGCGCCAGCCGAATCGGTGGTCATCTCGGTTCGGGCGCCGCGGAATCGCACGCGTGCGTTCGCGGCCGGCGCACCAGTCTCTTTCACGACCACATGTCCACTGATCGTCGCCAGCGGCCCGAGCCACGACAGGCCGTCGTGCCACGCCGCTTCGGCGAGTTCGCCACCGCTGTCGCGAAATCCAACGACGCGGCCCGGTGTTACCAGCGACCCACTGCGGCCGCCTCCGAGCCGAATCTCCTGCCGCTGCAGCGACGGCAGGTGCAGGTTCCAGCGCGAGATCATTGCGACGCCGTTCGGCATGACGGTGAACACCAGGTCTCCGCCCGCGCCGGCGTCCATTTCGCGACTCGACAGGTTCGTGAACCGAAAGTTCATCGCATCCAGCGCGGGCACGGCTCGATTGAGCCAGAGCACGCCATCGACATCGACCACCGAGTCCTGTCCCTTGGTCGGAGCAAAGGCCACGCCAATCTCATCCGCGTGATCGGCGTCATGCTGCCGCAGCGAAATGCAGTGCGTGCCGAGGAATGTCGAATCGAGGAGCACGTCGGCATCGGGTGCGAAATACGTTTCGATATTTCCCGTCGCCGGGAGCGCCCGATACCCCCGCGCGGCGAATTCCGCCGCGGTCCGCGCGGACACCACCGGCTGCGACGCAATGTAGATGCTGTCGTGGACCAGTTGCTCGTCGATATGCGATCCGCGCGAATCGAGCGTTCTCTCATACGACACCATGCGCACCGTGGGCGGATCCACGTCGCGCGCAACGACGCCGGCCAACAGCGCGGTGCGCGCCTGTTCCCACAGCGCGAATGCTGCGGGCGCGTCGTCAACGGACGGACAGCGCGACTGATCCTGGACGTCAACGGCTTCGAGCAGCATGGGCAGCGTCTCGAACGCGATATCGACGCCGAGCGTGGTGTCGAATGCCGCCGCACCAAGCGTCCGCGTGGCGGGCCGAAAACCAATGCGAATGACGTGGACTGACGTTCCGCTTCCGTTTCCCACGAGCCGGTAGTGGCCGTCGGCGCCGGTGACGGTGCGCGTCAGCAAGTGTCCGGCCGAATCGAGCATCGAGACCACAGCCCCGGCCACGGGCTCCGTGGAACTCGACTCATGCACGACACCGTCGACCCGCTGCGCGGCGAGCCGCGTGCTAATACAAAGGAATCCGACTGTCGCGAGTTTGTATGCAAACCTGCTCATAAGCAGATCGTACGGGTGGCTCCGCGAACACGCAAGGGTTCGTCATCCCAACACCCGGTACCCTACTTCGCCCTTCAACGCCCGATCGAACGTGATCACCTCGGCGGCGCCGGCCGCCCGTGCCTGCCCGCGGATCACATAGTCCGCGAAATCACCGCGGCCATCCGCGTACGATGCCGTCGCCACCTCCAGCGCCGCCGCGTCGGCAAACACGAACAGCTCGGTGCGCAAGATGCGATCGAGGACCTCGACGATTTCCGCCCGCGTCTTGCGGAGCCGACTCGTCAGCACCCAGACGAGCTCGCAGAGTACGACGTCGGACAGAAACACCGGCGTGTCGTCTCGACGAGCCCGCACGAGGATTCGCTCCACGGCCCGCGCCTGCGCCTCTTCGTCGTAGACGATGAGGCGGACGAGCGCGTTGGTGTCGAGCGCGATCAACGGCCGTGATCCGGGAGGCTGGCGGGGTTCATCTCCTCGACGCTGAGCGCCGGCCGCCGGCCGCCCGAAGTGCGCGGCGTCTTGAGCATGCCGACAAGCCGCTCCAGCGGCTCGTTCCGCGCCACGAGTATGACGGTGCCGTCGTCGCGCACATCGAACGTGACAATGTCGCCCGGCTCCAATTGCAAGCGCTCGCGCACGGCCTTGGGAATGGTGATTTGGCCTTTGCTCGTAACGGTGGCTTCGCTCATCCTTACCTTCGCTTATATTCCTTACTTACGGTAAGGAGCGCGGCACTCCGAGTCAAGTCCGTTCCGGGCGCCCGACCGAGCGAAGCGGCGGAGGGATCTCGTATCAGAAGAACACGGGCTCCCGGTACGCACCGAACACGTCTTCCAGCGCCGCACGAATCTCATACAAAGTGCAGTACCGCCGCGCGCATTCCAGAATAAACGGAAACACATTTTCGGACGTGCGCGCTGCGTCACGCAACGCGTCGATCGCCGCGGTACACGCCACGGTGTCGCGCTCGGCGCGCATTTTGGCCATCCGCTCTCGCTGCGACCGCTCGGCTTCCGCACCAACCTTGAGCAACGGGATCGACAGCTCGGGTTCGTCCGTCACGAACTCGTTGACGCCAACGATCGCCCGCCGATGCTGCTCGATCTCCCACTGCTGCCTCGACGCGGCCTGCGAAATCTTGCGCTGGAACCATCCACTTTCGAGGCCGGCGACAACCCCGCCCTGCCCTGCGATCTCTTCGAACAGCGCTTCGGCTTCGCGCTCGAGCTGGTCGGTGAGCGCTTCGACGTAGTACGACCCACCGAGCGGATCGATGACGTTCGGTACACCGGTCTCGAAGGCTAGGATCTGCTGGGTGCGCAGCGCGACTTGCACGGCTTCTTCGGTCGGCAGCGCCAATGTCTCGTCCATCGAATTGGTGTGCAGCGATTGCGTGCCGCCGAGCACCGCGGCCATAGCCTGGTAGGCGACCCGCACGACGTTGTTCATCGGCTGCTGCGCGGTGAGCGTCACGCCCGCTGTCTGCGAGTGGAAGCGCATGATCCACGACCGCGGACTCTTGGCGTTGTAGCGCTCCTTCATGTGACGCGCCCAGATGCGGCGCGCGGCGCGGAGCTTGGCGATCTCCTCGAAGAAATCGTTGTGGATGTCCCAGAAGAACGACAGCCGCGGCGCAAAGTCGTCCACGTCGAGCCCGCGCTCGATGCCGCGCTCGATATACGTGAAGCCGTCGGCGAGCGTGAACGCGAGCTCCTGCGCCGCCGTCGATCCCGCTTCGCGAATGTGATAACCGGAAATGGAGACGGTATTCCAGAGCGGCGCGTGCTCGGCGCCCCACTCGAAGCAATCGACGATCAGGCGCAACGCCGGCTCGATCGGAAAACACCACGCGTGCTGCGCCATGTACTCTTTCAGAATGTCGTTCTGAATCGTGCCACGCAGTTTTTCCGGCGAGATGCCCTTTTTCTCCGCCGCCGCGATGTAGAACGCCCAGAGGATGATCGCCGGGCCGTTGATCGTCATCGACGTTGATACCTCGTCGAGCGGAATGCCGTCGAACAGCACTTCCATGTCGGCGAGGCTCGAGATGGCGACGCCCGTCTTGCCCACTTCGCCCAGCGAACGCGGATGGTCGGAGTCGTAGCCCATGAGCGTTGGGAAATCAAACGCTGTGGACAGACCGGTCTGGCCCTGGGCGAGCAGAAACTTGAAGCGCTCGTTGGTGTCTGCGGCGCTGCCGAAGCCGGCGAACTGGCGCATGGTCCACAGCTTGCCGCGGTAGCCGGTGGGATGCACACCGCGCGTGAACGGGAACGTGCCAGGCACGCCAAGGCTGTCGGCCGACTCCTGGGAGACGTCGAGCGCCGTGTAGAGCGGCTCGACTTCATTCGCTGAGTTCGTGAATGCGATATCGCGTGTCTCGCCCTTGGCATAGCGGCGGCGCCATTCGGCCACTTCGGCGCGCAGCCGTTCGAGCTCGGCGCGCTGATCGGTATCGGTCTCGGTGAAGTCTCGCGTCGAGGTCATCGGTCGTTCCGCGTGAGGAGGTTTCCACTTCGCGCCAGCAGCGCGTCCGCCACATCGAACGGATTCGTCGCCCCGGTCTCCAGGGCGCCAAGCTGCTCGGCTAACCACTCGTTCGTTCCCGCATCATTCCAGAGGCGCGAATGAACGCGTGCCTCTACGACATCCACGACACGTTCGCGCAACCGGGCGCGACGGCGTTCAACCAGGGTGCCGCTGGTTTCAAGGTAACTGAAGTGACGGTCCAGGGCGGCGACGAGCTCAGTTACACCTTCATTCTTTGCGGCGACGGTCCGCAAGACCGGCGGCGTCCACTGCTCCGACTGATCGGCTTTGGCCGCCGCGCGCGCCGCCCGCCCGGGATTCATGGCCATCTGCTCGTCCTTCGTCATTGGACGGCCGAGCTCCACGCCGTGATGGGCCGGAATGTTCTTGAGCGTGGCCCCGTTGCGCAGGCCGAGCATGAGCTCGAGTTCGTTGCGCAGCCGGTCAGCGCCCGGCCGGTCCGACTTGTTGACGACGAACAGATCGGCGATCTCCATCAGCCCCGCCTTCAGCGTCTGAATGGAGTCGCCCGACTCCGGCACGAGCACGACCACGCTGGAGTCCGCGGTGCGCGCAATGTCCAGCTCCGTCTGGCCCACTCCCACGGTCTCGATGAGGATTCTGTCGAGACCGAACGCATCGAGCACGTCGGCCACTTCGCGCGTCGCGCCGGTCAATCCGCCCAGCGAGCCACGCGTGGCCATGGAGCGAATGAACACACCGGGATCGAGCGCCACCGCTTCCATGCGGATGCGGTCGCCGAGCAACGCGCCGCCGGTGAACGGCGACGTGGGGTCCACGGCCAACACACCCACGGTCAGACCGGCGGCGCGATACTCGGCGACGAGCAGCGTGGTGAGCGTGCTCTTGCCCGCGCCGGGCGGCCCAGTAATGCCAATGCGCCGGGCCTTGCCGATGCGCGCCTGCATGCGAGCAAGCAGCCGGTCAAAACCTGGTCGGTGATTTTCGACAATGCTCACGGCGCGGGCGAGCGAAGCCTTGTGACCGGCGTCGAAGTCGGCAAACAGGCGGCCGAATTTAGCGTCGGTGTGCTGCGCGGAAGTGGCGGTCATTTCGGAATCGTATTCGAAAGCGCACCCGCAGGCGCGCGCGGTGGGTCCGGTTCGTCGTGCTCGTCGCGGATGTCGCCCACGAGCTCTTCGAGCAAGTCTTCCAACGTCACCAGCCCAAGCGTTCGGCCAGCCGCGTCGCGCACGATCGCCAAATGCAGGCGGTCGCGGAGCATGCGAAAGAGTAGCTCGTTGCAGGGTGCGTCGGGAGTCGAAAAGGCCACGGGACGCACGTTGCTTGGTGTCTCGCCACGCGCCTTGATGACATCAAACGCGTGGATCATGCCGACCACCGAATCGAGCGTGCCGTCGTAGATCGGCACGCGGCTGTAGCGCGACTGCGAGATCTGGATTGCCAGCGAGTGCACGTCGATGCCCTTGGGCAGCGCAAAGATGTCGGAGCGCGGCGTCATCACCTGGCTCGCAACTTTTGCGCTGAAGTCCACCACGCCGCTGATGATCGCGATCTCCTCGTGCTCGCCAACGCCTTCCAACTCCCCTTCGCGCAGCAGATCCTGAATGGCGTCGCGGTCGCTCGGCAACGGCGCGTCGGCTCGCGGCTTGACGAACAGACCGGCGATGGCGCGGCCCGCGGCAATGATCGGAACCGTAACGATCTGGGTCGCGCGAAGAATCGGCAACGCAATCGGCGCCACCACCGCCGGCCAGCGCCGCGCCACCGCGCGGGGAACGAGTTGGCCCAGAACGATCGTGACGCCCGCGAAAATCAACGCCTCCCACACCAGCTCCACTCCGGACGCGGAAATGCCGAGCAGCATCCCCGACACCAGGAGCGTGAGCGCAACGCCGACGCTGCCGGCCGTGAGCATCCGGTGCGGTCGTTCGAGATAGGTGACGGCGGCCGCGGCGCCGCGCAGTTGGCGCTCGGCCCAGTGGCGCAGCCAGATGCGGCTCACCGTTCGAACAGCCATGGAGCCGGCGGTCAGCCACGCCACGATGAGCAGCGCTATGATGAGCGGGAGGCTGAGCAACTTCATTCGCCGGCCTCGGCGGGCGCCGCGGTGAGCCGCTCGAAGTACACACGTTCGATGCGCCGGCGCCGCACGCGTTCCACGACGATTCTAAAACCCTGATGGACCAGCGATTCGCCCGCTTTGGGCACGCGTCCAAACAGCGAGTAGACCAACCCGCCCACCGTGGTCACGTCGTCCACGCCAAAGTCCACGCCGAGCCGTTCGGACAGCTCGTCGATTGCCACGCGGCCGGCCACCCACCATGAGTTGGGCGAACCGTGCTGCTCGATCTCCGGTTCCTCCACGTCATACTCGTCACGAATTTCGCCAACGATCTCCTCGAGAATGTCTTCGATCGTCACGAGGCCGGCGGTGCCGCCGTATTCATCGCTCACGATGGTAATGTGCGAGTGGGTCGCCTGGAACTCTCGCAGCTGGTCGTCGATACGCTTGGAGATCGGAATGAACGAGGGTTCGCGAACGAGGCGCTGCCACCCCAGGTCCGGTGCTTCGTCGGCAATGATCGCCGGGAGCACGTCCTTGACGTACAGAATGCCTGTCACCTCGTCGAGCGTATCGCGATACACCGGAAAGCGCGCGTGTTCGGAGCTGCGAATGCGGTCGAGCACCTCGGACCACGGCGTGTCTACCTCAATGCCCACCATGTCCACTCGCGGCACCATGATCTCCTGCACTTCCGTTTCGCCGAGCGAGAATACGCCGTGAATCAACTGTTCCTCGGCCAGCGACACGTCTGCTTCCGCCGCCACCACCTCGCGAAACTGCTCCGCACTCGTTTCGCGCTCACCGGCGTTCGCCGGCGCGGGTGGAATCACGGCGTGAAGTCCACGATCGATCGCGGCACCTAGCGCCACGACTGGCGACAAGACCACAGCCACCGTGCTGGTAATGGGGCGCAATCGGGCGTGTGTCACCGCCGGCGATGCGTAGCCGAGCGCACGTCCCACGCCCTCGGCAACTACGCACACCACGAGGGCGCCAACGGCAGTGAGGAGCCCCTGCGTGAACAGCGGCATGCCGCCCAGCCCCAGCGCTTGCGCCAGCGATGCGCCCGCCGTGACATACGCCAACACTCGCCCCACGGAGAGCGCGCGATGCAGCCGTTCGCGATCTCCGCGCGCGTGCTCCGACGCAGCCGACGAGTCCGAGGCGTGGAATGCCAGCAGTGCACTGTCCGCCGTCGCGAACACCGTGGCACATGCCACGGCAATGATCTCGATGGCCCACGCCCATGCCAGCGTCATCGCAGCTTGCCTCCCGGCCCAATGATCCGGCGCAGCAACTGTTCCTGACGCTTCCACATTGCCGAGGTCTCCCGCGCATCGTCCACCGGATGATCATGCCCGAGGATGTGCAGCACGCCGTGCACCACAAGCCGCGCCAACTCTTCGCGACTGCCCACGCCGCGTTCGGCGGCGTGTTCGCGCGCGACATCCGGGCAGATGTAGATGTCTCCCACGACGGGATCGCGCGGGGTTACGCGGTTGAAGCCAAATGAAATGACGTCCGTAGCGCCGGCGTGGCCGAGATGTGTGCGGTTGACCCGAGCCATGGCGTTGCGGTTGAGCAACGTCACCGACAGCAACGCGGCGCTAACGCGTTCGGCGCGCAGTGCGCGCCTGGCAATTTCCGCAATCGCATCGCGGCCCAACGCGGCGCGAACTCCCTGGGCGCTGACGTCCACGTCCAGGCTCATGTGGAGGCGAAGCCCGCGTTCACGCCGCCGCTGGACGCCGGATATTCGATGCGATTGTGATACATACCCACCAACACGCGCGCGAACACGTCCTTGACGACCTCGATCTCGCGCAGCGTGAGCGGCGCGCGCGACAACTGGCCCTGCTCCACGCGCTGGCGCACGATGTATTCAATGACGTCGCGGATTTTTTGCGGCGTTGGTTCGTGCAACACTCGCGCGGCGGCCTCAATGCCGTCGGCCAGCATCACCACGGCGGTCTCGCACGTCTGCGGCAAGGGGCCGGGATATGTGAATTCTGATGCGTCTGGTGCAGCGCCGCCCTGGCGGGCCTTGTCGAGGAAGTAGCTGATCGTGCCGGTGCCGTGGTGTTCGGTGATGAACGCCCGCAACGCCTTGGGCAGCTTGTTCTGGTCCGCGAGCAACAAGCCATCACGCACGTGGTCGCGGATGATCACCGCGCTGGCAGTCGGCTGCAGCGCGTCGTGCGGATTGCGGCCTTTGGCCTGATTCTCGACGAAAAACTGCGGCTTGCCAAGTTTTCCTATGTCGTGGTAATACGCACCCACGCGCGCCAGCAGCGCATTTGCGCCAATCGCCCGGCAGGCCGCTTCGGCGAGGTTGGCAATGGCGATTGTGTGCGCGTACGTACCGGGCGCCTCGAGACTCAACCGTTGCATGAGCGGCCGGTTCAGATCGGACCACTCGAGCAACGTGAGGTCTGTCTCGATGCCCGTGAACGCCTCGGCCATGGGGAGTACCAGCACGGCGAGCAGCACGCAGACAAACGCATTGAGCACGCCGAATCCGGCCGAGACAAAAATATCTCTCCATGGTAGGTCGAGCGTCAGCCCAATGGCACCGGCGGTGAGTAGATACGCGCCGCCAATCATCAGAATCCACTCATAGGACTGATTGCGGCGCCGAATTTCTCCCACCGATACGGCGGCCGCCACGCCGGCGACCAGGTTGATGAACAGCGCGTTCGTGCCCCGATATACACTCTGGCCGGCGACGAGCGTGGCCAGCACCACGGTGACGACTACGCTGATTCGCCGGTCGAACAACGCGCTGAGCAGCACCGCGGCGAGCGCCACCGGCACGAGTTCGGGACGTACCGGCCGCATGAGGGCCAGGGCCGACCCGCCGAACAACACAAGCGCCGCGATGATCGCCACCATCAGCAGCCAGCGGATGTTGTGATACATCGCCGGCCGAATGCGGACCATCGTCAGACCAATGAGCGCAATGAGCAAAAAGTCGAACAGAATTGAGCCGAAGATCCGCCGGCTGCCGCGCTGCGATCCGCGATAGGTGTCCACGGCGTCGTGCAGCGCGCGAAGCTTGTCGTTTTGCTCACGACCCACAACTTCGTTGGCGCCGATGATCTTTTCGCCGGCCTGCACGCGATACTTCTCAACTGGCACGGTCCGGCGCACCTCTTCGCGCCGCAACTCCGTCGTCGCGCGGTCGGGAACGATCGTCGGGTGGAAGAACGTGGCGAGCAATCGCATGTACAGCGAATCACCCACCGCGGAGCTCGGGTCCGGATGGATGAGCCGTGCGCGACTCACGAGCATGTTGAAGGTCGCCACACTGTCCGACGACATCCGGCGATCCTCGGAGCCGCTGCGCACGACGATGGGACCGCGCACCGAGTCGAGGGCGCCAGCGGTCGCGACCCCCGCGCTCAACCAGCGGTCGAACACGCGCGTGAGCGCCCGGGTCAGCGCCGCGCGCCGCCTGGTGTTCGCGAGGTAAGCCGCCTGGCCCCCGCTGACCGGCAGTCCCCAGACCTGAGCAGCCCGCTGCACAGCTGCCGGCCCCGCGACCGGATTGGAACTGGCCGCCTGCCCAATCGCCGCCATGAATCCGGTAAGCGACTGGCGAGCGGAGTCGAGCGCGGGCTGCACGAAATCGTAGACCGGCTCGACGCCGTCGGCCACGGCCTTCTGCTCGGCGGCGAGCTCTTTGTCGGTTTTGAGAACTCGAAATGCCACCGGCGCAATGACGTTGTCGCTGGCAACCGATCCGATCTCGTACACCGGCAGATCCGTGGCCGGCGACGCCGGGAAGAGCAGATACGTGAGGACCGCCAGGGCGACGCCGAGGCCCACCCGCACCAAGTGATACGACAGCGCCGGTTGGGCGTCGTCTCGCGATGCACTCGGAGGGCGGTCGCTGTCGCTCACGGCGGCCTAGTCGTTCGTGTCAACGGCGTACGCGCGCACTATATCGCGCACCAGCCGGTGCCGCACGACGTCGGTTTCGTTGAAATAGTGAAATCCGATGCCTTCGATCCCGGGCAGAATGCGCTCGATCTGCGTGAGCCCGGAGTCTTC
This sequence comes from Gemmatimonadaceae bacterium, assembly GCA_041690755.1. GTDB lineage: Bacteria > Gemmatimonadota > Gemmatimonadetes > Gemmatimonadales > Gemmatimonadaceae > JAQBQB01. The sequence goes on from JBEPWA010000016.1 coordinate 17,755, forward strand.
CTTGCGCGGCAGGTCGATCTGCGTCTTGTCGCCCGTGATCACCATTCTGGAATTCACGCCAAGGCGCGTCAGCACCATCTTCATCTGCATGGTCGTGGCGTTCTGTGCTTCGTCAACAATGACGAATGCGTCGGCCAGCGTACGGCCGCGCATGAACGCCAGCGGCGCGACTTCAATCACCCGCTGCTCCAGCGCACGCTGCACCCGCTCGAACGGCATCATATCGTCGAGTGCATCGTACAACGGGCGAAGATACGGGTCGATCTTGGCCTGCATATCGCCCGGCAAAAAGCCGAGGTTCTCCCCCGCTTCCACCGCCGGCCGTGCGAGCACGATGCGGCGCACCTGCTTGCGCGCCAGCGCATCGACTGCCGCGGCAACGGCGAGGTATGTTTTGCCCGTGCCCGCCGGTCCAATGCCGACAACGATGTCGTTCTCCTTCATCTTCTGCATGTACTCGGCCTGGCCCGGCGTCATGGCCTTGATGACCTTGTGAACCCCCGGCAGCGCGATGCGCTGATTGCTGCCAAAGCCAGTGCCGTTCCCATTGCCGTCGTGCCCGTCGTCATCGCCGGCCGACTCGCCGCGATCGACGATATCGCCCATGCGCAGCACGTCGTCCGCCGTCAGCTCGCGACGCTGGCGTGCCGCTTCGACCATGCGGTTCGCAATGCCCATGGCGCGGTCAACGAAATCCGCCGGTCCCGAAAGAGTCATCGTGTCGCCACGGAGCGCGACCTTGACGCCGCCGAGCCGTGAAAGCTCGACGAGGTTCGAGTCGTTGACGCCCGCGAGAGTGAGCGGGTCCGCGCCCTCCGTGGAAAGCTTCTGTGTGACGTTCTCGTCACTCACGCCTGGTCACCTTGAATGCTGATGTGTAAATCGGAAAGATCCGCCGGCGGTACGGGCGCCGGAGCGCCTTCGAACAGTGCGCGCGCCGCCGTGGTTTTCGGGAACGCAATGACATCGCGCAACGATCCCGCGTTCGAGAGCTTCATGGCAATGCGGTCGAATCCGAACGCAATGCCACCGTGCGGAGGAGCGCCGGCGCGCAACCCTTCGAGCAGAAATCCAAACCGCGCCTGCGCCGTCTCCTCGTCGATGCCGAGCAACTGGAACATGCGCGACTGTACTGCTGGATCGCTGATGCGAATGCTCCCGCCGCCGAGCTCTGTGCCATTGAACACCAAGTCGTAGGCCTGCGCCCTCACCTTCTCCGGCGCGCTATCGAGGAGCGAAATGTCGCTCGCCAGCGGCGCCGTGAACGGGTGGTGCACCGCCGCGAGCGCGCCGGTGGCCGGATCGAGATCGAACAACGGAAAATCCGTGACCCAGAGAAAGCGCGATTCCGCATCGGCCACCATGTTCATGCGCCGCGCCACATCCTGACGCACACGATCGAGCGACGGACTGGAGATGCGGTCGGTGCCGGCGACGAACAGCGCCAAATCACCTTCCTGCAGCCCAAGTTTTTCTGCCGATCCCTCGCCGAGGAATTTGGCGATGGGCCCTTCGAGCATTCCGTTGACGTACTTGAGACGCAGCAAGCCCATGGCTCCGGCCTTCTTGGCGTCGGCTTCGATCTCGTCCTGCAGTTTGCGCGACAGCGCCGCGGCGCCGCCCGGAATGCGGATGCCGCGCACCCGGCCGCCCGCGTCGAGCGCCGAACGCGTAATCGCGAAGTCGGCGCCGCGAAACACTTCGCTCGCGTCGATGATCTCCAGCCCGTACCGCGTGTCCGGCCGGTCGCAGCCGAACCGTTCCATGCACTCGGCGTAGGTGAGTCGCGGGAACTCCCCGGATATGGCGGCGCCGCCTTCGCGCCAGAGTGCCGTAATCAGCCCTTCGCTCATCGTCATGATGTCGTCTTGGCCGATGAACGACGCCTCGATGTCGATCTGCGTGAACTCGGGCTGGCGATCCTGTCGCAGATCTTCGTCACGAAAGCAGCGAGCGATCTGGAAGTACCGATCGAACCCGGCGATCATGAGCAATTGCTTATAGAGCTGCGGCGACTGCGGCAGCGCGTAGAACTCGCCTGGGTGCACGCGGCTTGGCACGAGATAGTCGCGCGCGCCTTCGGGCGTCGGCTTGGTGAGAATCGGCGTTTCGATCTCGAAGTAGCCACGCTCGCTCAAAAACTGTCGCGTCACCTGCATGAGGCGGTGGCGCAGCACGATGTTCTCCTGGAGCTCGGGCCGGCGCAAATCGAGAAACCGGTGGCGCAGCCGGAGATCTTCGGCCGGCAGGTTCTCGTTCCGGCCGCGTGCCACGGGGATGGCCGGCGGCGTGGCCGGTCCAACAACCGTGAGCGCCGTGGCGCGCACTTCCACGTCACCGGTTCCAAGATCGGAGTTGCGCATCGCGTCGGGCCGCGCGACGACTTCGCCCTCGATCAGCACCACCGACTCCTGGCCAAGCGCCGACGCCGCAGCACTGACGTCCGCGGGACAATTCGTCGGGTCGAACGAGACTTGAACAATGCCGGCGCGATCGCGGAGGTCCACGAACGCCAATCCGCCCAGGTCGCGGCTTCGGTGGACCCAGCCGCCCAGGCGAACGTGGCGACCAACGTCGGCAAGGCGAAGGGAGCCGCACAGGTCTGTTCGATGCGTTGTCGCGAGATGTTCAGTCGTCATCAAGGGTCGTGAGAGTCGGGGCGCTCAGCTCACCATACGCGCAAAGCGGACCAGCTTGCGCGTCGGGCTGAGTCTACGGGGCACAGCGCGTCACGTCACAGCGACGGACGGCGGCCCAGGCGTCCGGCCGAAGCCGGATTGGAAGCAATTCCTGCTTCAAAAATTGGTTCATGCCAGTCATTCAATGTACCGATACCCCGGCCGTCACGGAAGTGATTCGCTTGACCGGAGTAACGCATTCAGATTAGCTTAAGTATATGTCCCGCTTGATCTTCGTCGCGTTGGCTTCGTTGGTTGTCACGAGTGCCACCGCGGCGCAGCAGGTCCCTGGCCGAGACCTTCTGGACTTCCCGCTCGGCCTGTTAGCCGAGGCCCCAGCGCTCAGCACGCAGATGGCCAGCGGGCTCTGGAACCCGGCAACCTCGGCACTCACCGGCAACCGAACGCTCGATTTTGGGCTAGCTGGACTCACTACGCCGCAGGAACAAGGGGTGCGCTTGGAGATGGCTGGCATTGCGTACCGGATCCGGCCGCGCCTCACGGCCTCTCTGTCGTTTGCCCAGGCCTCAGTGGCAGACATTCTTCGAACGGACACCGATCCGCAGTCCCTCGGCGGAGAGATTCCGTACGGAACGACATTGGTATCCGCTGGCTTGTCGGCGGCGCGAGGCGGCACAAGCGTGGGCGTTGCGGCGCGGTATCGCTGGGGCGCGCTGGACACCGATCGCTCCGGAGTTCCGTCCGTGGACGCCGGCGCTGTTGTTGACAGGGTGGCGGGAACGCCACTGCGAGTTGCGCTGTCCACGTTTCTTTTGAGCCCGGTGCGCTCGAAGGAGGACGCGACGCTGCTCGCGGCCGTAGACGTGCCGGTGCTGCGGCAGGATACCACGCTGGAAGTGCGCGCCGGTTACTCGCGCAGCCAGACTGAACGGCGAGGGCACGAGGACTATGCGTTTGCCACGTCCACCTACCACCAACTCAATCTGAGCGGTGGGCTGGCGCAGTCCACGATCTTTGGCCACGTGAACCGTCGCATGCGGCTGGGGTTTGGTTTGCACTATGCCGGATACACCGTCGCGATCGGCCGCGACGACGGCGCCGCGGGCTTTCCCGCGAGCTACCAGTTTCTCTTTACTCGAGTGTTCCCGTGACCGCGGCCGTTCCAACCAAGACCGACATTCTCAATTTCGCGCCCGCCGTTGCCCGTGAGCGGCTCGCGGCGTTCTTCAAGCGCACCGGCCAGCCGGCGTACCGCGCCAAGCAAGTGGTTCGCCATCTTTGGCAGAACCCGGCGGCCAGCTTTGAGGCGATGTCGGATCTGCCCAAGGCGCTGCGCGAGTCGCTGGCCACCGAGTTCGAGCTGCCGCGACTGGAGATTGACGCGCGCCAGAAGTCGAAAGATGGAACTGAGAAGTTTCTGTTTCGCCTTCGCGACGGTCTCTCAATCGAAACGGTCGCCATTCCCGACGGCGACCGGATGACGCTTTGCATTTCGTCGCAGGTTGGCTGCGCGCTGCAATGTGCCTTTTGCGCCACCGGTGCCATGGGTTTTTCGCGCAACCTCACGGTGTCGGAGATTGCCGGCCAGGTGCGCGAGATGCGATTGCTCGATCCGCCCATCGTGGTGACGAACGTGGTGTTCATGGGCATGGGCGAGCCGATGATGAACTGGAAGGCCGTCGATGCTGCGCTGACAATTCTCAATGATCCCGAGGGCCTTGGCATTGGCGCGCGACACATCACCATTTCCACGGTGGGCGTGTTGCCGGGCATCATTGCACTTGGACAGCGCCCGGAACAGTTCCGTTTGGCGTTGTCGATTCACGCGCCGAGCGATGGCCTGCGCCGCGAGTTGATGCCGATCAACACCAAATATCCGCTCGTTGACGTGATTGAGGCGGCCAAGGTGTTCGACCGGCGGGTGACGTTCGAGTACGTAATGCTCAGCGCGGTGAATGACGGCGAAGAGCATGCGATTCAGCTGGCGACGCTGGCCGGCGAGTGCCGCGCGTTCGTCAACTTGATTCCACTGCATCCGGGCGGCGCCCAGGGGTTCACGCCGTCGTCGTCGAACCGCATTCACGATTTTGCGCGCGAGCTGCGTGCGCGGAAAATCGAAGTGGCCATTCGAAAGAGCCGCGGCATGGACATCGCCGCCGCGTGCGGACAGCTACGGGTAGAACGGGACGGCCGGCGGCCGCCACCGGGTCCCAAGAATGACGGCGATATCCAGGTAGCGTGAGCTGTCGGGTTTCGACTGGATGGTGGCGTTGCCCATGATCAGCGCCATTCGCTTGGCCCACTCCGGGTGGCCAGACAGATCGATTACGGTGGTGCTGTCGCCACCGTCGCTGCTGGTGCCGGTTTCCACGACGTCGAATCCGCGGTCTCGCAGCATCATTGCGGCGCGGCGGGCGAGGCCGCGTGTCCTGGTGCCGTTGAGCACCTGAACGCGAATGCGGACGCTGTCGGGCGCGCGCAACTCGGGAGGAATTATGGTTGCGGCGCGCGCTGCCTGCTGCCGTCGCGATGCGACAACGGCCCCGGTGCCCATCATCACGCATCCGAGCAACACGATGACGGCAATGCGCGTCGGCGTCACGAAACGGCGTTCCAGAGTGCGACGGTTTCCGGAAAGAGCGAGTGGCCTTCGTGCAGCGACCATTCGAGCCGTGCGCGAACGACCTGCCGAAACACGCCCTCGAAATCGTGCGGCACCTGACTGGCGAGGAACGCGCGATCGCGCCGTGAGAACTTTCGGCCCGGCTCGAGAAAGTCCGCCATGTAGAGCGCGTGGCCGGTGCGATCCCAGTCGAGATAGCCCACGGTGTGATACCGCACCGCATTCAACACGCTCTGACGCCGCTCGCCGTCCTGCTCCATGCGCGCCGCGGCGGCGGGCCCGTGCAGCATCTCCGGCTCGTAGGCAACGTCACCGGCCAGCGCACGCTGCTGCGCTTCCGGCGCGTCCTTGAGCGCGTCGTGACAGAGGCCGGCGTCGAGCCACCCGAGCCGCTCCTCGCCGGGAATATTCATGGCCGACGCCCACTGATCGAGCAGTCGCGTGACGCGCGCGATGTGCGCCAGCCGCTTGTCCGACGCCTGCGCCCACGACGGCAGTTCGAACGCCACGGCGCCGTCGCGAGCCACAAGCGTCACGGCGCCCCCCGGAGCTCGGCTAGCTCGCGCTGCCAGAAATCGCGGTTGGCAATTTCGGCGTGTGGCACGTGCAGGTCGGCGGTATTCACAGTATGCTCATTGTAGGCGACGATGTCGAGGTCGATGGTGCGTGGACCCCATCGCACGTCGCGTAATCGTCCCTCGCGCGTCTCGATGGCCTGCAGATGGGCCAGCAGCTCGCGAGGCGCCAGTGACGTCTCGAGCGCGAGCATCTGGTTGAGAAACGGCCCCTGCTCCAGCGGTCCGAGCGGCGCCGTCTCCTCGATCGACGACTCGGCGGCAACGCGGACGCCGGGAATCCGCGCGATGGCTGATCGCGCCCGCGCCAGGTAGGCATGGCGGTCGCCCAGGTTCGAGCCAAGCGCCACGTATGCGACGTCGATTACCGCTTCAGTCATCCGCCGATCGCTCCGTGACCACCTGCGCGTACGCGAGCGGTCCGGCCAGCGCCACGTGCGGCTTGCGCACGGCGACATGCACGTGACGAATGCGCGCGTCCAGGGCGAGCGCGCGCCGCGCAACCGTCGCGCCGATTTGCTCGAGATAGTCGATCGGTCCGTGCGCGAACGTGTCGGCCACGAGGGCGTACAGCTCGCGATAGTCAATCACCGAATCACTCTCGTTCTGCGGTGCGACGCGAACCCGTAGATCAATTTCGATCGGCTGCGGCACGGTGCGTTCGTGCGCCACGACGCCGACCAACGCGTGAAAGCGCATGGCGTGGAGCGTGATCTCCTGCATCACAGCGGGCGGCGCTCAGGCGGCGTCGATGGCGGCGCGCAACGACGCCGTCAGAATGGCGGCCGCCTTCACGCTCTCCCCCGCGGCGCGCACAATGGCACTGCCCACCACGACGCCGTCGGCGATGCGCGCCACCGCGGCGGCCTGGTCGGGGGTGGAAACGCCAAAGCCCACGCAGACCGGAAGCGTCGCCGCGTCGCGGAGGCGCTTCACGGTGGCCGGCAGGTCGGCTGCCAGTTCGCTCTGCATGCCCGTGACACCAAGCCGGCTAATGAGATAGACGAATCCGCTGCCATGCGCGGCAATCTCCTTCATGCGCGCGGCGGGTGTGGTGGGCGCCACGAGGCGAATGAACGACAGCGGTCCGTCGCCGATCCACGCCTCGCGCTCCGGATCGGAGCCGACGGGAATGTCGGTGATGAGGATGCCGCTGAACCCGGCGTCGGCGGCGCGTGTGAGGGCGTCTGGCCCGGCCGCGATGATCGGATTGAGATAACTGAACAACACGAGCGGCACGCGCGCCTTGGCACGCGCCACCAGCTCGAGCAACAAATCGAAGTGCATTCCCAACTCGAGCGCGTGCTGCGAGCTCGCCTGGATCACTGCCCCGTCGGCCATGGGGTCGGAGAAGGGCAACCCGAGCTCGATCACGTCGGCGCCGGCGTCTTCGAGGGCGTGCAACAGATCCACCGTGCGCTCGATGTCCGGGTGGCCGGCCGTGATGTAGGGAACGAGCGCGCGCTTGCCTGCGGCCTTCAAGTCGGCAAAATGCCGCTCGATGCGATCAGACGAAATAGTCACCGATGCGGATGCCATATCGATCAGGGTTCTCGGTCTTGATGATGGTGCGATGAAACACGCCCTCGGCGTTGCGGTCAGCCAGATCGACGAGCGTTCCGGGATGGACCACGTTGCCCTGGGGGTCGCTTACGACGCGAACGACGGGACGGGACAACATGTCCTGCAGCGGATTCACCGCGTGCACGATGCCCAACTCGAATGTATCGAGAATAACGAGCGTGCCAACGGGGTAGATCCCGGTGAGGTTGATGAACGCCTTTACGATGACCGGATCCATGCCGCGGCGCGGGTTGTCGCGCATTTCGAGCATGACCTGAGCCGGCGTGAACGGCACAGTCTGATACGCGCGACGCGACGTGGCCGCGTCAAAGCCGTCGGCAATCGCCACGATCTTGCTGAACATGCTGATCTGGCGCGCGCGGATAGGCCGCGGATAGCCGGACAGATCGCGCTTCATGTGGTGCTCGTGCGCGACGATCATCGACCGGTACGGCAGTTCCTGCGCTCCGCGCACCTGAAAGAGCGCCAGCACGCCAAGCCATGGATGCGACGCGATGAGACGCCACTCCTCGTCGGTGAGACCGCCCGACTTGTTGAGGATTGACTGCGGCACACGCGACTTGCCGATATCGTGAAAGAGCGCGGCCATACCAAGATCATATAATTGGAGTTTGCTCAACCCCAGCCGCTTGCCCAGCGCCACCGAAAAAATGCAGACGTTCACACTGTGCGTGAACGTGTACTCATCGTAGTCGCGGATCGTCGTGAGGCCGATCAGCGACGTTTCCTCATTGAGAATCTGATCGACGATCCCCTGCACCACGCGCTTCATTTTCTTGATGTTCGGACTACCGCCCATGCGCACGGACGACATGAGTTCACGCGTAGCGGCCACCGACTGCGCGTAGGTGCGCTTGGCGCGCTCCTTGGCCTTTTCGCGATTACCCCCACCCTGTTCCGTAGGGGGCGTGAGCGTGAACGACGCGACGCCCGCAGCTTGCAGCTTCTCGTTCAGCGCCGCGAGCCGCTCGGCCGGATCGTCCGAACCCGGTGCCTGGAGCAGCGAGAGAAAGACGAGCCAGTCCTTGGGGCCTACTTCGTCGCCAATACCCACCATGCCAATGCCGGCGGCGCGAAATAGTGACAAAAGGTGACTAAAGCTGGCGAAGTTATCGAGATCGAGCCGCAGCCGCGTCTGATTCACGAAAATGAACTCCCCCGACATCCGGAGTTCGAGCTCGCCCTCGCTCGTGATCAGTTCGCGGCTCTGGTTGGCCACTTCGGCCAGCGCCTTTTGCACGGCGGCGTTCTCCACCGGGTACAGCTTCACGGCGCGCAACGCTCCGTACGCGGCGAAGATCAGTTGCCGGCCGGCGCGGCGCACGTGCGAGTCGCTGGCGGCATCCGTGCTGCCCCCGGGAGCGCCTACGGCGCGGCCCGACCCGTGCGGCGTGTGCGCTGTATTCGGTGGGTTCGGCGTGTTCGGCGACGTCATGCGGAGGACCCGCCGCGGAGCGCGCGCATCACCGCGTTGCGCACAACCACGTCTTTCTCCGACGACGCCTTGCGCAGCGCATCCTGCGCCTTGGACGTTGCCACACGTCCCAGCGCCACGGCCGCACAGGCGCGAATTTCCGCGTCCTCCCGCCGACCGAGAAAGCCCTTGCCGTTGAGTACTGTGTCAAGGTGGGAAACACCGGCGTCGCCGCAGAGCGCGCCGTATCCCTCGAAAAACGCCATCTTCTCGGTGAGATCGGCGTCGCGCACAGCCTTCCCCTTGATCACCGTCTCGAGGCGCGCGAGCACCGGACGATATGCCTTGGCCGCCAGCGCACGCACCGCTGTAATCCGCACGTCACGATCGGTGTCCTCGATCGCGCGCTCGAGCGACTGCAGCGCGCCGGCCGACGCGATCTCCGTGAGTGCCTGTACGGCGATCAGACGACGTGTCACATCCATTTCTCCGAGCACCTTGCCCAGGGCGAGCACCGCAGCCTGCGTCTTGAGCGCGCCGGCGCGACGCATAGCTTCGCCCGAAACCTCGGGCTCGAGCGACTGAATGAGACGCACCAGCTCCGACGTGTTGGCGCTGGCAAGTCGCTCGGCGGCCGCCTCCAGTAGTGGCTTGAGCGCATCGTTCTGGATTTTGCCCAACCAGAGAAACACAGTGGACAGAGCGGCCGGTCGCAGCTGATCGAATAGCTCGACCAATTCGTCCCGCGGCGGCAGGCGCGGGGCCTCGTCCAGCGCCTGGAGTAATTGCGTCAACGCCTCGGACCCGCTCAACCGGTTTGAGAGCGCGCTCAGTTTCTCACGCTGTTCCGGCGTCACGTCCGGCCCGCGTTGCAGCGCCACATCGCCTTCGCGAAGCAGGTTGGCCACGCCGCGGAAGTGGCCCGTGGTGAGCAGGTACACCATGAGGGTGTGCACGTTGTCGAGCACTTCGGAACGGATTTCCGGATCCGTTTGCGCCTCGAAGATGTCGAGCAGCACGGCGACAATGTTGGTGCGAAGATCCTGGTCGTATTCGCGCGCGATCTCGGCCTGCAGGTATTCGATCTCGCGCTCGTCGAGGAAATAGAGCGTGGAGTCGAAATCAGCCATGTTCACGATGCCGCCGGCGCGCGACTCCTCCACCGCTTCCTCGGTGGCGCGGCGCACGTCGCCGGGCGCCGCGGCGGCCACGGTAGTGCCGTCAGCGAGGTCGCTGTCACCGCCGCCTTCGGCCAGGATATCCACGTACTTGTATTTCAAGAACGTAAAATCCGCTTCCCAGAGCATCGTCACCAGATCGTCTTCGTCTGCCGCGCCCTTGCGGGCACGCTGGATTATCTCGAGCAACTTGACGACTTCGGATTCCTCGAACCCTTTGTCGATCGTGAGCTCGCGGATGCCGTCCTTGAAGAACAGCCACGCCAGGTTGTCGGTTGATTTTCCGACGCCAGCCTCTCCCGCCACAATGGCCCCGAACCAGCGCATCTCGCTCTCGGCGACTACCAGGCAGAACGAATCGGTCTCCGTCCAGATCGGCGCAAAGGCGGCGCGGAGCGCATCCATGGCGCCGCGATAGACTGGATTGTTCGGGAGGTACATCTGGTGCGCCCGGGCCGCCTTGACGATGAGCCGAAGCAGTTCCTCGATCGACGCCGGCGAAAATGGCGGCTCCTGAGGCTCCGGCTCCCGTGTCTGCCCGGGTGCAAGGGGAGACGGAAAGGTCACGTCCCCAAGATATTCATTTCACTTACTTGCGCCACATCCTTGTCGCCGCGGCCGCTCACGCAGATCAGCACCGGCTCATTTGGTGACCACCGGCCCTTTTGATTTGCGACCCAGCTCACTGCGTGCGCCGACTCGAGGGCTGGAATGATCCCCTCCAGTCGGCTCAGGAGCTTGAACCCGTCTACCGCATCGCGGTCGGTAACGGCGACGTACTGCGCCCGCCCGCTGTCCTTGAGAAAGGCGAGTTCCGGCCCCACGCCCGGATAGTCGAGTCCCGCCGAAATCGAGTGCGCCGGGTGAACCTGACCGTGCTCATCCTGCAGGATGTAGCTCATGGAACCGTGCAACACCCCAGGGCTGCCTCGCGAAAGCGACGCGGCATGGTGGCCGCTATCGAGCCCCTCGCCTGCGGCCTCGACGCCGATCAGCTCGACCGATTCGTCACCCACGAACTCATGGAAGGTGCCCATGGCGTTCGAGCCGCCGCCAATGCACGCCACCACGGAATGGGGCAACCGGCCGGCCTGCTCCAGCATCTGCGCACGCGCTTCGCGCCCTATCACGGACTGGATGTCACGCACCATCCGCGGATACGGTGCCGGCCCCGCCACCGTGCCAATCACATAGTACGTGCTGTCCACGTTGGTGACCCAGTCTCGAATCGCTTCAGTAAGCGCGTCCTTGAGGGTGGCTGTGCCGCTCGACACGCCCACCACCGTGGCCCCCATGAGCTCCATGCGAAAGACATTCAGCGACTGGCGGCGCATGTCCTCTTCGCCCATGTAGACGATGCACTCAATGCCAAACCGCGCGCAGACGGTGGCGGTTGCCACCCCGTGCTGCCCCGCGCCAGTCTCGGCAATTATGCGCCGCTTGCCCATGCGACGCGCCAGCAACACCTGGCCGAGCGCGTTGTTGATCTTGTGCGCGCCGGTGTGGTTGAGATCTTCCCGCTTGAGCCACACCGGTGCGCCGACATACTCGGAGAACCGTGGCGCCTCGCTCAGCGGCGACGGGCGTCCCACGTAGGTCCGGAGCAAGTGCTCGAATTCGGTGACAAACGCCGGATCGACGCGCGCCTCATCGTAGGCGCACGTCAGTTCATCGAGCGCCGGAATGAGCGTTTCGGGAACGTACCGGCCGCCGAAGGCGCCGAATCTATCCTGCTGAACAGTTGTCATATCGATAGTGATGCGTGCACGACCGCATCGCGAAAGTCGCGCATGCGTTGGTGATCCTTGAGTCCGGGCGCGAATTCCACGCCGGACGAAACGTCGACGACGTCGGGACTGAGAGCGGCAACGGCCAGTGCCACGTTTTCCGGTCGCAATCCGCCGGCGAGAATGATCCGGCGCGTAGCTCGGACGGCCTGCAACTCATTGGCAAGCGCTTCCCAGGCGATCGTCACGCCCGTGCCGCCGAGCGCACCCGGAACGAGCGCGTCAAGCAGAATGCCGTCACCCAGCATTAGCGTTTCAGAAAAACCGACCGGCAGCCGCGAGCTGGACACGCGAACTACCGGCCAGATCTCACCGCTGAACACGGCGCGGATCGCCGCTACGCGCGCGGCGGCGTGGCTGCCGTGTAGTTGAATTACGTGAAGCCCGGCGACCGCGGCGATATCGGCAATCTCCGCCGCCGATTGCTCGGCGAATACGCCGACGCGGCGAACAGTTTCCGGCAGATCGCGCAGCACTTCCGCTGCCCGCTGTGGTGCCAGCATGCGCGGGCCGCCGGCAAAGATGACGCCGGCGAACGACGCCCCAAGCGCCGCAGCCTGCGCGGCGTCTTCAGGGCGCGTGAGTCCGCAGAACTTGATCTCAGCGGACACGCAAAACTCGCTCAGCTCGCGATACGCCCGACAGCTCTCGCACTGCCTCGATGGGATCCGCGGCAGCGGAGATCGCTGAACCCACGAGCACGCCGTTCGCGCCGCGTTTCGCCACCCGTTCCACGTCGGCGCGGCTCGACACGCCACTCTCGGCGATCGCGACGATCGTTTCCGGGATCAGCCCGAGCAGGCGCTCGGAAGTCATGACGTCGATTTCGAGCGTCTCGAGATTTCGGTTGTTGATGCCGATGATCGATGCCCCGGCGTCCAGCGCGCGCTCGAGCTCTGCCTCATCGCGAATCTCTACCAGCACCTCGAGCTGCAGCGCCTGGGCCGTGTCGAGCATCTCGATGAGATCGTTCGGGGAGAGTGCGCGCGCGATGAGCAGCGCTGCCGACGCGCCGATCGCCTTTGCTTCAACGAGCTGGATGGGAGCGACGTGAAAGTCCTTTTTGAGAATTGGAATGTTCACCGCGGCGCGAACGGCAACGAGGTCCTCCACCGATCCGCCAAAGTGTTTCGGTTCGGTGAGGATCGAGAGCGCCGCGGCGGCGCCGTGCTGATACGCCAGCGCCTGGTCCACCGCCGACAAATTGGCGTTGATCCATCCCTTGGAGGGCGACCGCCGCTTCACTTCGGCAATGACGCCTACATGAGGCGTCTGGAGCGCGGCCAGAAAGCTCGGGACCACAGGCGCCGATTGCGCGCGGCGCGCGAGTTCGACCGCGCCGGCGCCGAGTGCACGCGCGCGGTCGCGCGCTTCGGCCACGATTCCGCCGAGCGTTCCCGTGGGTGGATGCCAATCAAATGACGCTTGCACTTCGGTCCTTCTTCGGATATCGTGTATTCGGGGCTTATTCGGGAAGTCAACCCCCGTTGCTACCACATATTCGCTGAACAGGTGTCAGCCTATGCCGCTCACTAAGCGCCAGCGCGAAATACTAACCTATCTCACGTCGTACTCGGAGCAAAACGGCTTCGCCCCGAGCTTCGAGGAGATCGCCGAACAGTTCGATTACAACTCCTTGGCGACGGTGCACGAGCACCTCACCAACCTCGAGCGTAAGGGCTACATCAAGCGGAGTTACAACGAAAGCCGCGCAATCGAAATCCTGCCGAGTGAAGCCACGCCCAGGTCTATCGAGTTGCCGCTACTTGGTAGCGTTGCCGCTGGTATGCCAATCGAGGCACTCGAGTCGGGCGAAACGTTCTGCGTGCCGGACAGCATGGTGGGCCGCACCGGCAATCATTACGTGCTGCGGGTGCGCGGCAACTCCATGGTGGACGAGCAGATCAAGGACGGCGACTTCGTCGTGGTGAATCAGCGCGAGCGCGCGGATAACGGCGAGATGGTCATTGCGCTCATCAACGGCTCATCAGCCACGGTCAAGAAATACTTCCGTGAGCGGGACGGCCGGATTCGGCTCCAGCCCGCGAACGAGACGATGCAGCCCATCTACGTCCACGAGAACGACATCTCCATTCAGGGAATCGTTGTGGGAGTGATGCGGCGGTACTGACGCTGTCAGCCCGAGTTAGCAGCGTATGTCATCCCGAGCGAACGCGACGGATCTACATCAACGTGATTTTGGCCGGCTATTATCACGTTACAGCAGATTCCTCGCGGTCGCTCGGAATGACAACGAAGCGCTCGGACTGACGATTAACTAAAGGCTGTCCGAAGTCGTTCCAGGGCTTGCAAGCCCACTCCGGCGGCGGTGGCACCCTTTGCCATGACTACGGCTTCGTCGTACGTCGGCGCCGCGCCGCCAACGTACAGCGCCGCCGCCGCATTCAGCACCACCGCCGCGACTGACGCGCTGTTCCCTTCCCCCGACAGCACGCGCAGGATCGTCGCCGCGTTTTCGGCCGGCGGGCCACCGGCGATATCCGCCACGTCTCCGCCGCCAAATCCGTGGCGCTTGGGATCGATCGTCCAGGCGTACGTCTCGCCACCCCGAATCTCGATGACTTCGGTGTCGCCAAATGGCGAGATCTCGTCCATGCCGGCCCCGTGCACCACCATGGCGTGCACCGTATTCAGTTCACGCAACGCCCCGGAAATGAGCGGCAGCCGGCGCCCGTCTGACACGCCAACCACCTGCCGCCCCGCGTGGGCCGGGTTGGCCAGCGGTCCGACCATGTTCATCACGGTCTGCACCCCGAGTTCACGGCGCACCGGGCCCACGTGGCGCATGCCCGGGTGCATGAGCGGCGCGAACATGAAGACGATCCCGGCGTCGCGCAGCGCAGCGGCCATGACGCTCACTGGCGCGTCGATTACCACACCAAGAGCTTCGAGCACGTCCGCGCTGCCGCACAGTGTGGTGAACGATCGGTTGCCATGCTTGGCGACGCGAAGCCCAGCGCCGGCCACCACGAGTGCGGCAGCCGTCGAGATGTTGAACGTGTTGATCGAGCCCCCGCCCGTGCCACAGGTGTCAACCAATTCTTCCGGACGCTCGGCCGGCAGCACAACCATCGCGCGCATGAGCGCCCGTACCACCGCAGCGAGCTCGATTGGCGTTTCGCCGCGCACGCGCAATCCAATGAGCAGGCCAGCGATCTGGGCGGGCGTGGCGTCGCCCGCGAGCACGAGGCCGAACGCCGCGGTCAGCTCCTCGGGATCGGGAGCGTCGCCTACAGTGAGGCGGCGGAAGGTGCCGAGCAGCGCGCGATCTGGACTAACGGACACTGAGTGTTTCGACGAGACGTTCGGGCAGGTGGGCGTTCGAGGCGACGAGGGCAATGACGAGGCCGAGCATGCGCACGCGGTCCACGTCTTCATCGACAAACACGCCTTGCATGGCGCGATTGGCGAGGTTCAACACGCCGACCAGCTCGTCGTGGTAGACGAGCGGAAAGCTGATGAACGATCCCGTGGTAAAGTACTGATCGCGCAACAGGGGATGGCTCTTGGCCTCGAGCACGTCGCGCACGAGAAGCGGCTCGCGGCTCACTGCCACGCGGCCCGCCACGCCCTGGCCGAGCGCCACGCGCGTGCCTTCCATGATCCCGGGCGCAATACCTCGGGCCGCGGCAATGTACAGGGAGCCGCCGTCCGGCGTGCGCAGCATGAGTGAGCAACGATGCGCATGCATGTCGTCGCCCACCAGCGAGAGCAACCCGTCCGCGAGTTGGCGCGGGTCGTCTGTTGACGCGTCCAGCGTGAGCACGCGATCGATCAGGTAAATGGTGCGCGTCTTTTGCCGAAGTGATTCGTTGCGCCGGTGGAGCTCGACATGGGCTTTCTCGAGTTGCTCCACCGCCGAGCCCACCGTTGCCTCCACGGCATCGGCGCGGCGCAGTGCGCGCCGGGCATCTTCGTTTGCCTGTGCCACCTCGCGCTCCAGGGTGAGCACGCGCGCCGCGTCGGCAGCAGCCGCGGTCTGGCTGGCGTCGGCCAGTCGCGTCTCGAGTTCAACCAAGCGCCGCTCGTACTCGCCGTGGACGTGCTGCGTCACCTCTTCCAGCGTGTGCACCGCTTCCGTGCGAGCCTCGCGCTCGAGAAAGCGCAGATGTGCCAGCTCGAACAGCGCAATCGCCGGCAGAAATCGCTCGGCCGTGCGCGCGCCGAACATCTTTCTCGACTCGTTGAGCACGAGCAGGGCGCTGAGCGCTCCGTCAAAGCGCAGGCCGCGGACGCTCAGCCACCCGGCCTCGCCGAGCGGCGGCAGTTGGAAAAGGCGGGCGAACTCGTCGCCGTTTTCGCCGAAATCCACGAATTGTCCACCCGCCGAGATCGCCGCGCGCTCACGCGTGGGGAGGTGATCAAAGGTGGTGTCCAGCAAGGTGACGCTGAGCCGTGGCCCGCCCACGAGCTGGCGCTCGCGGAGCATATCGTGGCGCTCGTCAAACCGGATGAGCGCCAGCTGCGCGAACCGGTCCACCTCAGCCAGCGCGTCGCCAAGCGCTTGCAAGGCGGCGTCCGGATTGGCGGACACGGTCAGCGCGTGGGCGAGCGAGGCGAGCGTGCGCGGCGGCATCTGAGGGGCGACAGAAGGGCAACTTTGCGTACGCAGGCGGCGCGCGACGCAGGCAGAAATACGGGCAGAGTTGCAGGCGAAATGTGGCCGTTTACGTCACGCAAAGTCAATCGTTTCGGTTACTTCCGCCGCGGGCGAATTGCTTGACTCTCCCCTCTGCGTCGGTAGTTTTCCAGCAATGGCCGAGCGCACCGTGCAGCTCGTGTTGCACTATGACGGCGCCGGATTCAGCGGGTGGCAGCGCCAGCCGGAGCAACGCACAGTTCAAGGAGTTCTGGAAGAGGCGCTCGGGCGCTTGTGCAGCGCGCCAACTGCCGCGTTGGGCTCGGGCCGGACCGACGCCGGCGTTCACGCGCGTGGACAGGTTGTTGGCGTTCGGGTGCCGGAGCGGTGGAGCGACGTTCAGAAGTTGCGGCGCGCGTTGAACTCGGTGTTGCCTGCCGACATCTGGGTCGCGAGCGCAACCGAGATGCGGAGTGAGTTTCACGCCCGATTCAGTGCAGTGAGCCGGCGGTACAGCTATTACGTCGGCACGGATGAGGAGGCGCGTTCTCCATTTCGTGGTCGGTACGAGCACGCATTCGGGCAGCCCTTGGATCGGGGCGCTCTGGATGCGGCGGCCGCCCACGTCGAGGGCGAACATTGCTTCCGGGGGTTCGCTGTCTTGGGCACGGCGCCCGCGCACGACGATCATCGCTGTCGCGTTCGTGAGGCGCGCTGGCGGGAACGGCCGGGTGGGCTCGTATTTGAGATCGAAGCGAACCGATTCCTTCATCACATGGTGAGATTCCTTGTCGGAACGATGCTCGACATCGCTGCAGGCAAACGACCACTGGCTGATCTTCCCCGTCTGCTCGCAGCCACCGACAATCGCGCCGTCTCACCACCGGCGCCCGCCCACGCGCTCTTTCTCGATCGCGTGACGTATCCGGGCGAATTGTATCTGGGGGACACATGAGGATCGTGAGAATCGCTCGCGTTGCGTGCGTCGCCGTGGCGATCGGCTGTTCGCGCGAACCGCAGCCGTCGGCGGCCCAGGCTTCCGGCGTCACCGTGGCGGTCAATGACAAGGTGTCGGCCGGACGTCGCAACGCCCTCACCGCGGCGGTAGCGAAAGTGGCACCGTCGGTGGTCACCGTGCAGACGGAAGCTGTCGAGCAGTCCGCCGCCGATCCGTTCGACATGTTCTTTGGACGCACGCAGCAGCGCACACAAGCCGGACTGGGCACCGGGTTCGTCGTGCGGAAGGACGGCGTGATCGTCACCAACGCGCACGTCGTTGCCGGCGCGACCAAGATCTCCGTGATGATGCGCGACGGCACGGTGTATCCCGCAAAAATTCTGGGCCAGGACGAGACGAATGACCTGGCGGTGGTCAAAATCGATGCGAAGAATTTGCCGGAGGTAAAACTCGGCAATTCGAACAGTCTCATGATCGGCGAGTGGGCCATCGCGATCGGCAATCCGTACGGCTTCTACTTTGGCAACAGCGAGCCAAGCGTCAGCGTGGGCGTCATCAGCGCCACGCAGCGCAACCTCGTCGCGCCGGCCGAGGGCGAGGCGTCGTACTTCGACATGATCCAGACCGACGCCGCGATCAATCCCGGCAACTCGGGCGGCCCGCTCGTGGATGCGGACGGTGAGGTCGTGGGCGTGAACAGCAGCATCTTTTCCCCGAGCGGCGGGTCAGTGGGACTCGGGTTCGCCATTCCGATCAATCGGGCGGCGCGCGTGGTGGACGATTTGCTCAGCCACGGATCAATTCGCAGCCCGTGGATCGGCGTGCGGCTGGAGCAGCGCAAGTCGAACAATCCGCGCGACCTCATTTCCGAGGGTGCGGTGGTGTCCAGCGTCGCCAGCGGATCACCGGCGGCCACTGCGGGACTCGAGCCGGGTGACGTGATCCTGCGCGAAGGCGACCGTGCCGTGCGGAATCCGTTCGACTGGAACGCCGCCCTGCTCGACCTGCGCGTTGGCTCGCCGGCGCGCTTGCACGTGAAACGTGGCGCGCGCGAATTCGACGTGAACGTGAACGTGGCCGATCTTCCGGAAGTGTCCGCGCCAAAGGTCCAGGTGCTGCGCGACCTGGAGCTCGTTACGGTAACGCCGGCGATTGCCACCGAACGAAGTCTGCGCCGCCCGTTCGGGGCGCTGATCTACAACATCAGCCAACCCATCGCCGACCAGACCGGTCTCCAGAAAGGCGATGTCATTCTTCAGATCAACAACGCCGCCGTCCGTAGCGCCCAGGACGCGTCGAAGCTCATCGACGCCTACGGCGGCAGAACCTATCTCCGCTTGGTGGTTGAGCGGCAGGGACAGCTATACATGACAGAATTCGCGGTGCGATGACCGCCCACAACCAGTATTCGTCGCCGCTCGCCGAGCGGTATGCGTCAAAGGCAATGCTCGAACTCTGGTCGCCGGCCAAGCGACACGGACTCTGGCGCCAGCTGTGGCTGGCTCTTGCCGAAGCCGAGCAAGAGCTTGGCGTTCCGATTCCCGACGAGGCGATCGCGCAGATGCGGGCGCACCTCGACGACATCGATTTTGACGCCGTATCGGCGTACGAGCGGCGCTTCCGCCACGATGTCATGGCGCACGTCCATGCATTCGGCGAAGCAGCGCCGGCCGCGCGCGGCTTCATTCACTACGGTGCCACCAGTGCGTACGTCACGGACAACGGCGATCTGATTCTCATGCGGCGCGGCCTGGAACTGCTGCGCGGTAAAATCGTTCGCGTGCTGCGATCGCTCGCCACGTTCGCCCGCCAGTGGCGCGACGAACCCACACTCGGCTCAACGCATCTGCAGCCCGCGCAGCCAACCACGGTGGGCAAACGTGCCACGCTCTGGATGCAGGACCTGTTGCTCGACCTCGCCGATCTCGATTATCGCATTGCCACGTTGCCGGCGCGCGGAGTAAAAGGCACGACGGGAACTCAGGCCAGCTTCCTGGAAATTTTTGGCGGCGACCACGCCAAGGTGCGTGAGCTCGACGAAAAGGTCTCGCACAAAATTGGATTCGGCTCATCGATTCCCGTGTCGGGCCAGACGTACTCGCGAAAGCTCGACGCGCAAATTCTCGGTGTGGTGGCAGGCATCGCGTCGAGCGCCATGAAGTTCAGCGGCGATCTACGGGTTTTGCAGTCGGTGGGCGAGATCGAAGAACCGTTCGAGGCCGAGCAGATTGGCTCGTCGGCCATGGCGTACAAGCGAAACCCCATGCGTTGTGAGCGGATCGCGTCGCTTGCGCGGTTTGTGGTGACGCTCGAGCCGAACGCGAATCTCACCCACGGCGTGCAGTTCTTTGAGCGCACGCTGGACGACAGCGCCAATCGCCGGCTGGTGATTCCGGAAAGCTTTCTCGCCGCGGACGCCATTCTCGTTCTCATGGAAAACGTGGTGAGCGGCCTGGAAGTGCATCCGGCGCGCATCAAGCGCCGCCTGCACGATGAGCTTCCGTTCATGGCCACCGAAGAGCTCATCGTTCGCGCAGTGCGCGCCGGGGGCGATCGTCAGGTGGCGCACGAGAGCATTCGCCGGCACAGCATCGAAGCGGCACGCGCGCTCAAGGACGGCGCGCCGCGGAATGATATGCTCGATCGGCTCGCCGCCGACCCGGCGTTCGGCGTGTCTGTCGCCGACATGGAATCGGCGCTCGATGCGCATCGCTTCGTGGGCCGCGCGCCGCAGCAGGTGGATGAGTTCCTCGACAAGCTCGCTCCCGTGCTCGAAGGCCATTTTCAGCACGATGATGCGCGCGAGGAGATCCGCGTATGACCATTGCTCAGCTCGAGCGCTTGCCGCTCCAGCATCTTCGCCGCGGCAAGGTCCGCGAAGTGTACGTGGTAGACGACGATCGCCTGCTGCTGGTGGCGACCGATCGCGTGAGCGCATTCGACGTCGTGATGGCCGAGCCCGTTCCGTTCAAGGGCGCCGTGCTGACGCAAGTCACGGCATGGTGGCTGCGCCAGTTCGAGTCCGACGTGCATCACCACATGATCTCGGCGAACGCCGAAGAGATCGTGGCTGCCGTGCCGGCGCTCGCGCCGCATCGCGCTGCGCTCGCCGGCCGGGCAATGCTCTGCCGCCGCACCGAGGTGTTTCCAATCGAATGCGTGATTCGCGGCTACCTCTCGGGGTCGGCGTGGAAGGAGTATCGCGTCTCAGGAACGCTCGCGGGTGAACCGCTCGCGGCCGGATTGCGCGAGAGCGATCGCCTGGAACCGCCGATCTTCAGCCCGGCAACCAAGGCGGAGTCGGGGCACGACGAAAACATCACCGTGGCCACGATGGCCGCGGCAATTGGCGCCGATACGGCGAACGAGCTCGAGCGGTTGACCCGGCTGGTCTACGAACGTGGTCGCTCGATCGCCGCTCAACGCGGAATCATCATTGCGGATACGAAGTTCGAGTTTGGCCGCGACCGCGAGGGACGCATCACGTTGATCGACGAAGTACTCACGCCCGACAGTTCTCGCTTCTGGCCTGCCGACGTATACGAGCCGGGCCGGGGACAGCCGAGCTTCGACAAGCAGCCGCTGCGCGATTACCTCGAGGCGCAACGCCGGGCCGGCCACTGGAACGGCGAGGCTCCGCCGCCGCCGCTACCCGACGCCGTCGTTCAGACCACGAGCACACGGTATCTCGACGCTTTCCGTCGCCTTACCGGCACCGACCTCGATCTCACGGAGCTCTCTTGAATTTTGCCCGCGAAGGATTGGCGTTCATCGTCATCTCGGCACTGATCGCGCTCGGTGTCTTTGGCGTCGCACTGTCGCGGCGCTCATGGCCGCTCTGGCTGTTGGCGTTTGCGCTCACGCTGATCGCGCTGTGGGTGGCGTACTTCTTCCGCGACCCGACGCGAACCGGCGACCGCGGCAATCAGGTCGTGATCTCGCCGGCCGACGGCAAGGTTGTCATGATCACTGAGGTTGACGAACCGCTGTTCATGAAGTCGCGCGCCGTGCGGATCTCCATTTTCATGAACATCTTCAACGTGCACGTGAACCGCTATCCGGTGAACGGCACCGTCAGGTTCGTTCAGCGCAAACCGGGCAAGTTCCTCAACGCCGCGAACGAGCATTCGAGCATCGAGAACGAGCAGTCGTCCATTGGCATCGAAACGGGATCGGGGCGCGTGCTCGTGAAGCAGATCGCCGGCTTGATCGCGCGGCGCATCATCACCGACTCCAAAGACGGCGAGCAAGTTCGCCAGGGCGAGCGCCTGGGCCTCATTCGATTCGGCTCGCGCGTGGACGTCTTCCTTCCGCTTGGCACCGAAGTTCGCGCGAAAGTCGGCGACATCGTGTTTGCCGGCGCCACCACGATCGCCGAGTTGAAGCAGCCATGAGCCAATCATGAAATCCGCATTGAACGCCGCTCACCGCCCGCGACGACAGGGCGTTCGCCGCGCCGTGGTGCTGATGCCGAACGGCCTTACGCTTTTCAATCTCTTTTGTGGTATTTACGCCATCGTCCTGGCAATCCGCGGCGAGTTCGCGTCGGCGCCGGGGTTCATCGTGCTGGGCGGCATTGCCGACACGCTGGACGGTCGCGTTGCGCGGGCCACCGGCACCGGCAGCCGATTCGGCGAAGAGCTCGACTCCCTGGTGGACGCCATCTCGTTCGGCTTCGCGCCGGCTATGCTCGTGTACCTCGGCATGCCCGACCGCGGCACGTGGGGATGGCTGCTCGTGTTCATCTTCACGTCGTGCGCCGTGATGCGGCTGGCGCGCTTCAACGTGGAACAGGCCGGCCGCAAGAAGACGCACTTTCACGGACTGCCGAGTCCTGCCGCCGGTCTGACGCTGGCGACGTATTACTGGTTCAGCCAAACGCCGCTGTACAACCAGACGATCATTCTCTTTACGGACAGCAAGACGCTGTCCGACCTGCCGTGGCACACGCTGCTGCGCGGGCTCATGGCAATGCTCGCCGCGTTGATGATCAGCGACGTGCCCTATCCCGCCGTTCCGTCAATCGGATTCAACAGCGTCAAGAAGATCATCGGCACGCTGGTGGTAACCGGATGCGTGGTGCTGCTGCTCGTGCGCCGCGAAGAGTTCATCTTTCCCGCCCTGCTTGCCTACGTGCTCTACGGCGCCGTGAAGTGGGTGATCATCGGCTTCATTGGCCGCGTCAGCACCCCGGACGAGATTTTCTGGGACGATGACGTAAATGGCAACGGCAACGGAGACGGCAACGTCGCAGCCGGTGCGGCGACGCCACCCGCTCCGCGTCGTGATCGTCACACCGGTGAACACCGTACCGCTCGGGTCGCCGCTGCCGCGCACGACTCCCCCACCGCACGCTCGGCCTCGCCCGCGCCACTCGCCGACGAGACCGCAACGGACGAAGTGACCCAGGCCGCGCAGGCGGCACGACGCAAACGCCGGCGCCGCGGCACTCGCGGCAACCGTCCGCCCGGCACCAATCCGCCAGGCCCCACTCTCCCCGATACGCCGACAGGATCTACGGAATGAATCGCTTTCGCATTGCCGTGCACATCACACCTCGCCGTGGCATTCTCGATCCCCAGGGCAAGACAGTGGCTGAGGCGTTGCACTCGCTTGGTTTCACCGCGGTGCGCGACGTCCACGTTGGCCGCCACATCGTGGTGGAGCTGGATGCGGCGAACGCCGACACCGCGGCCGAGCTCACACGCGACATGTGCCAGAAGCTGTTGGCCAATCCGGTGACGGAAGACTTCGAGATCGCCGGAGTAGCCGCGGCATGAAATTCGGCATCGTCACCTTCCCCGGATCGAACTGCGACTACGACGCGTATCAGGCGGTGGTTGAAGCGCTGGGCGAGGACGCGGTTTATCTCTGGCACAAGGATCACGATCTGCAGCAGAGCGACGTGATCATTCTGCCGGGCGGATTCAGCTACGGGGACTATCTGCGCGCCGGCGCGATCGCCCGGTTCAGCCCCGTAATGCAGGACGTGGTGGCCTTTGCCAAACGGGGCGGGCCGGTGTTGGCGATCTGCAACGGATTCCAGATCGCCTGCGAATCGGGGCTGTTGCCGGGCGCCCTGCTGCGTAACGCGAGCCTCAAGTTCGTCTGCGAACACGTGCGGCTGCGCGTGGAATCAGCCGACACGATGTTCACGAATCGCTACACCGCGGGCGACGTGCTGCGCGTGCCGATTGCCCACGGCGAGGGCCGATTCACCGCTGATGATGAAACGCTCAACACGCTCGAGGGCGACGGGCGCGTCGTGTTCCGGTACGTCGGCGGACCCGCCGACGCGGACGAGTGGTGGAGTCCCAACGGTTCCATGCGCGCCATTGCCGGAATCGTCAACGAGGGCGGCAACGTGCTCGGCATGATGCCCCACCCCGAACGCGCGGTGGACGCCCTACTCGGGTCGGACGATGGCTTGCGCCTGTTCGAGTCCATGCTGGCGAGGGTCGCCGTATGAGCCAGCCGGTTCACGCCGTGGAGCCGCGCTCCGGCGACCCGAAGATTACGCCTGCGTTGATCGCCGAACACGGCCTCACGCACGACGAATACGACAAGCTCCTCGACATGCTCGGCCGCGAACCCACCTTCACCGAGCTCGGAGTGGTCAGCGCGCTGTGGAGCGAGCACTGCTCGTACAAGCATTCGCGTCCGCTGTTGCGCACGCTGCCCACCGAGGCGCCGTACGTGCTGCAGGGGCCCGGCGAGAACGCCGGCGTCATCTCGATCGGCGACGGCCTGGCCGTGGCGTTCAAGATCGAATCGCACAATCACCCGTCGGCCGTGGAGCCCTACCAGGGCGCTGCCACCGGCGTGGGCGGCATTCTGCGCGACGTGTTCACCATGGGTGCGCGGCCCATCGCCATGCTCAACTCGCTCCGCTTCGGATCGCTCGACTCGGCGCGCGTTCGCTACCTGTTCGCCGGCGTGGTGAAGGGCGTGGGCGACTACGGCAATTGCGTGGGCATTCCCACCGTGGCCGGCGAAGTGGCATTCGACCCGTCGTACGAAGGCAATCCGTTGGTCAACGCGATGTGCGTGGGGCTGCTCCACGAGACCGAGTTGATTCGCGCCGTAGCGCAGGGCGTCGGGAATCCGATCATCGCCGTGGGCGCGCGCACAGGCCGCGACGGGATCAACGGCGCATCGTTCGCGTCCGAAGATCTGTCAGCGGAAAGCGAAGCCAAGCGTCCGCGCGTGCAGGTGGGCGATCCGTTCACGGAGAAACTGCTGCTCGAAGCCAGCCTCGAGCTGATTCGCAGTGGCGCCATCGTCGCCATTCAGGACATGGGTGCTGCCGGTCTCACGTCGTCGTCCGCCGAGATGGCGGCACGCGGCGACGTCGGCGTAACGATCGACACGTTGAAAGTGCCGGTGCGCGAAGCGGGCATGACGCCGTACGAGATCCTGCTGTCGGAGTCTCAGGAGCGTATGCTCGTGGTGGCCAAGCAAGGCCGGGAAGGCGAAGTGTCCGCGATCCTCGAGAAGTGGGACCTCACGGCCGCCGTCATCGGCGAAGTGATTGCCGAACCGGTGTATCGGGTGACCGAGGGCGACCGGGTGGTAGCCGAGTTCCCGGGCATTCGCTTGGTGACGGACTGCCCGATGTACACGCCGGAAGCTTACGAGAGCCCGGAAGTGGCGGCATTGCGTGCCACGGACGTGAGCCTGATCGCCGAGCGGCCGGAGGAGCGCGATCCGGTCTGGACGCTCACACAGATCCTGTCGTCGCCAACGATCGCCGCCAAGACGTGGGTGCATCGCCAGTACGACACGACCGTGCGCACGAACACCGTGATCGGACCGGGCGGCGATGCAGCGGTGGTCCGCATTCGCGGCACCGATCGCGCCCTGGCGCTCAAGACGGATTGCAACGGGCGGTACGTCTACCTCGACCCGCGCGTGGGTGCGCAGATCGCGGTGTGCGAGGCGGCACGCAACGTTGCCTGCACCGGCGGCCGGCCCATGGCGATCACCAACAATCTGAACTTCGGAAATCCCAAACGTCCCGAAGTGTATTTCCAGCTGCGCGAAGCCGTGCGCGGCATGGGCGAAGCCTGCCGCGCGCTCGGTACGCCGGTTACGGGCGGCAACGTCTCGCTGTACAACGAAAATCCCACCGGCGCGGTGTATCCCACGCCGGTAGTTGGCATGGTCGGTCTCATCGACTCCCTGGCGCACGTGACGCGCTCGCATTTCCAGGAGGAGCACGACACAATCGTGCTGCTCGGTGAGCCAACAGCCAGTCTGGGCGCGAGCGAGTATCTGGCGCGAATCCATGATCGCGTGGCCGGCGCACCGCCGGTAGTGGACCTGAACGACGAACGCGCGCTGATCGAAGCCCTGCTCGACGCGATTCGTGGCGGCGTGGTGCGCTCGGCTCACGACTGTTCCGATGGCGGGCTGGGCGTGGCCCTCGCCGAGTGCTGCATGATGGACCGCAACGCCCAACACGGCGCCACGGTCGATCTCACGCACTGGCGCGAGCTGCCGGACCGGGGGCTGTTGTTCGGCGAAGCGCAGGGCCGCGTCGTAGTGTCCACGAACATGCCCGACACGGTTCTGGCGATTGCCGCCAAGCACGGCGTGCCCGCGCGGGCCATTGGCCGGGTTGGACCGGTTGGGGCACCGTTGCACATTACGACGGCGGGGGGCGTGTTCACGGCACCGCTCGCTCGACTGGACGAGGCGTACCACGAGGCGATTCCACGCCTCATGGCCCCGACTGCTGTATGATAGTTTTGTTATGCCACTAATAGTATTGGACATTACTAATGTTCAATGATGAATAGACACTCGCGCCCCCCTTCTCATGTGCGGTATCGTCGGCGTTCATGGCCATCCTGACGCGAACCACCTCGCCCAGCTCGGCCTTTACTCGCTCCAGCACCGCGGCCAGGAATCGGTGGGCGTGGTGTCCATTGACCCGGCCGGCAACGCCCGGGCCGTGCGCAACATGGGCACGCTGTCCGAAACCCTCGCCCTCGAGGTAGCCAAACTGCCCCCGGGCATTATGGCCGTGGGGCACACGCGCTACAGCACCGCCGGCACCTCGACCATTGAGAATGCCCAGCCGGTGCTGGCGCGCTCCAAGGGCGGCTACATCACCCTGGCGCACAACGGCAACCTGATCAACGCCGCCGAGCTGCGTATGGAGCTCGAGGAAAACGGATCGATCTTCGCGTCGAACAGCGACTCGGAAGTCGTCGTACATCGGCTGGCCCGGTCCAACGCACCATCGCCGGCCGAACGCCTCGCTGATGCGTTGCAGGGCGTCGAGGGGGCATACAGTCTCGTTGTTGCCATGGGTGACACACTCCTGGCGGCGCGTGACCCGCGAGGCTGGCGCCCCCTGGCCATGGGAAAGCTCGGCGACGCCACCGTGTTCGCCTCCGAGACCTGCGCGCTCGACATCATCGGCGCTACGTATGTGCGCGACGTGGAGCCCGGCGAGATCATTGCCGTGAACAACACCGGCACCGTATCGACGCACCCGCTCGCCAAGCAGGACCTGCATCGCTGCGTATTTGAGTTTGTGTATTTCGCGCGCCCCGACAGCCGCGTCTACGGCGGCTCGGTGGACCGCGCGCGGCGCGCCCTGGGACGACGCCTGGCGTTCGAGCACCCCGCACCCACGGCCGAGCTGGTATTCAGCGTTCCCGATTCCTCTAACTCGGCGGCGCTCGGATTTGCCGAAGCGAGCGGAATTCCCTATGAGCTTGCGCTCATTCGCAATCACTACGTGGGCCGCACGTTCATTCAGCCTACCCAGGCAGGCCGCGACGCCAAGGTCAAGGTGAAGTACAACCCCGTGCGCGAGGTGCTCGAAGGCAAGAGCGTCGTCATGGTGGACGACTCCATCGTGCGCGGCACCACCACCCGCGGCCTCGTGGCGCTCGTGCGTGCCGCCGGGGCGCGCGAGGTGCATATGCGTGTGAGTTCGGCGCCGGTGACCGGTCCCTGCTACTACGGCATCGACACGCCGTCGCGCGAGGAGTTGATCGCCGCCAACAACACCACCGAAGAGATCGCCGCGCATCTGGGTGTTGACAGCCTTGGCTATCTCTCGCTGGACGGCATGCTGACGTCAGTGCCCGGCGGCCCACAAGGCTTTTGTCACGCCTGCTTTTCAGGCGACTATCCCACGGCGCCGCCAACGGATCCGGATAAGCTTCGGTTTGGCTGCGGGTGCTAACGTGAGGAGATCGTGACAGATACCAAGTCGGTTTATTTCTTTGGCGGCGGCACGGCCGACGGCACGAAAGAAATGAAGTCGGTGCTCGGTGGCAAAGGCGCCAACCTTGCCGAGATGACGAACCTCGGCGTGCCCGTGCCGCCGGGGTTTACCTTGGCCAGCGACGCCTGCATCGCATATCTCCGCGATAGCGCGGTACCGAGCGAGTTGCGCGATGAGGTCGCACTGGCCATGCACCGGCTCGAGGAAGTCACCGGCAAGACGTTTGGCGACTCGCGCAATGCGCTGCTCGTCTCGGTGCGCTCTGGCGCTGCGGTGTCCATGCCCGGCATGATGGAGACAATTCTCAATCTCGGCCTCAACGACCGCACGGTGCAAGGACTGGCGCGCGCAAGCGGCAACGCGCGCTTCGCCTTCGATTCGTACAGGCGGTTCATTCAGATGTATGGCGACGTGGTGCTCGGCGTGCCGTTCGCGCAGTTCGAGCAACTGCTCGGCGCCAAGCGACTCACGGCGGGCGCCAAAAAGGACTCCGATCTCGATGAGGCCGCGCTGCGAAATCTCGTTGAGGAGTACAAGATTCTCGTACGCTCGGCCACGGGTAACGACTTCCCCATGGACCCTACTGTCCAGTTGTGGGGAGCCATCGAGGCCGTGTGGCGGTCGTGGACGCTGAAAAAGGCGGTGGACTACCGGCGCGTCAACCGCATTCCGGACACCATCGGCACGGGCGTGAACGTCCAGTCCATGGTGTTCGGCAACCTCGGCGACGACTCCGGCACCGGCGTGGCGTTCACACGAAATCCGTCCACCGGTGAGCGGAAGTTCTATGGCGAATTTCTCATCAACGCCCAGGGCGAGGACGTCGTCGCCGGCATTCGCACGCCGCTGAGCATCGAACAGATGGCCGCGCTGCTGCCCAGTGCATATACAGAACTCCTCGAAACCGAGCAGCGGCTTGAACGACACTTTGGCGACGTTCAGGACATTGAGTTCACCGTGGAGCGCGGGCGTCTGTTCCTGTTGCAGACCCGCACCGGAAAGCGCACCGCGGCCGCGGCGGTCCGCATCGCCACCGAGATGGTTGATGAAGGTCTCATCGATTCGGCCACGGCCGTGCGGCGCGTGCTCCCCGAGCAGCTGGATCAGTTGCTCCACCCGGTGATCGACGGCGGCGTGCACGCCACTCCGCTCTGCGTGGGCCTACCGGCCAGCCCGGGTGCGGCGAGCGGCATCGTGGTATTCGATCCCGACGTGGCGGTGCACCGCGCGGCCACCGGCGAGCACGTCATCCTGGTGCGCGACGAGACCACGCCGGAGGATTTTCACGGCATTGTCGCGGCGCGGGCGGTGCTCACAGCGCGCGGCGGCATGACGAGCCACGCCGCGGTGGTGGCGCGTGGCATGGGCAAGTGCGCCGTGGTCGGGTGTCGCGAGCTCCGCGTAGACCTCGATCATCGCCGCTTTGAGGTAGGTGACGTGACCGTGGCCGAGGGCGAATGGATTACCGTGGACGGCGCGACCGGTAACGTCTACCTGGGCCATATGCCTACGGTGCCGAGCGAAGTCGTTCAGGTCATCCAGGGCACGCGCGACGCACACACGGCGCCCGTGTATCAGAGCTTCTCACGACTTTTGGCCTGGGCTGACGATCTGCGCCGGTTGAAGGTTCGCGCCAACGCCGACACGCCGGCCGACGCCCGCATCGCGCGTGGGTTCGGCGCCGAGGGCATTGGTCTATGTCGCACCGAGCACATGTTTTTCGAGGGCGACCGCATTACCGCCATGCGCGAAATGATCGTGGCCCGCGATGAACGCGGCCGCCGCCGCGCGCTGGCAAAACTGCTCCCCATGCAGCGATCGGACTTCGAAGGGATCTTCGAGGCCATGGATGGGTTACCTGTGACGATACGGTTGCTCGACCCGCCGCTTCACGAGTTTCTGCCGCATGGGGGCGAGGAGAGCAAGCTGCTGGCGCGGACCCTGGGCTTGCCGAGAGCCGAGCTGCAGCACATTGTGGAATCTTTGCGGGAAACGAACCCGATGTTGGGGCACCGGGGGTGCCGTTTGGGCATCACTTACCCGGAAATTACGGAGATGCAGGGCAGGGCCATCTTCGAAGCTGCGGTTCGGGCGAAACGAAGAGGCATCGATGTACGTCCTGAGATCATGGTACCGTTGGTCGCCGATTTTCGTGAGTTCGACAACCAGCGCGCCATTCTGGAAGGCGTCGCAAAGCAGGTGCTCGGTGGTATGGGCGAAGACATCGCATATACCATTGGGACGATGATCGAATTGCCGCGCGCCGCGCTGACGGCTGACGAGATCGCCAGGACCGCAGAATTCTTTTCTTTTGGCACCAATGATTTAACCCAAACGACGTTCGGCCTGAGTCGAGACGACGCCGGCCGATTCCTACCGAATTACATAGAACGTGGTATACTTCCCGACGATCCATTCCAGGTGCTCGATCAGAATGGGGTCGGCAAGTTGATTGGATTTGCCGTATCTGCCGGTCGGAGCGTCCGCCCTGAACTCAAGGTGGGTATCTGCGGAGAACATGGCGGCGAACCGCGCTCTGTGAAGTTCTGCCACACGATCGGCCTCGACTACGTCTCATGCTCTCCCTACCGAGTCCCAATCGCCCGCCTCGCCGCAGCCCATGCCGCTCTTGAATCCACCGCTCCCCAAGCGCGCACGTCGTAGCCATCCTGCCCTCCCCCAGCTTCCCTCCCTGCCGCTCTCGAATGACGAGCGACCACTGAGGATTGCGCTGGTCACGGAGTACTACTATCCGCACCTCGGCGGGGTGTGCGAGCACGTCCATTTCTTCGCGCGGGAAGCCCGCCGCCGAGGGCATCATGTTGACGTGATCACGTCGCACATTCCCGGTGCCGAAGAGCAGCCGCACGTCATCCGCATTGGGCGCAGCCAGCCGGTGTATGCCAACGGCTCGCAGGCGCGCATCACCATTGGTTGGAACGTGCGCAAGGAAATGCGCCGGGTGCTTCGCGAAGGGCGCTACGACATCGTCCACGTCCACTCGCCGCTCACGCCCGTGCTGCCGCTCCTGGCCATCGAGGAAGCGGACTGTCCGGTGGTCGGCACGTTCCACACCTATTTCGACCGGTCCATCGGGTACAATCTCGCCAACCGCTTCTTCCAGAAGCGCCTCGAGATGCTGAGCACCGCCATCGCCGTGTCGCACAGCACGACCGTGGCGCTCAACCGGTATTTCGACGCCGACTGGCAGATCATTCCGAACGGCATCGACACCGACGTCTTCAATCCCAGCGCGCCACCGCCGCCGGGGCTCGAGAAGGACGTACCGACTATCCTCTTCCTCGGCCGCTTCGATCCCCGCAACGGGCTCACGACGCTCATCGATTCGTTCCGTCGCGTAAAGGGTCGCGGCACCCGCGGGCGCCAAGCGCGCCTCGTTGTCGTGGGCGACGGTCCGTTGCGCGAGCACTACTACAAGCAGGCCAAGGGCGACAAGGACATCGTCTTCGTCGGCTCGGTGCTCGAGGGACGCCCGAGCTACTACGCGCATAGCTCGGTGTATGCGTGCCCCACCACCAAGGCGTCGTTCGGCATCACGCTGCTCGAAGCCATGGCGTGCGAAACTCCGGTGGTCTGCTCGGACATTCTCGGATTCCGTGACGTGGTTGTCGATGGTCGTGAAGCCCTGATGCATCCGTGCGGCGACCGCGATGCGCTCGCCGACCAGTTGGTGCGCGTGCTCGACGACGAAGGCTTGGCCATTCAGCTCGGCACCACGGGCCGTCAGAACTCGCTGGAATATTCGTGGACCCGTGTCACGTCTCGTGTGCTCGACGTATACCAGAACGTGCTCGGAAACGTCGCAGCCAACGCATGATTCTCGGCCTCGGTGCCGGCGCCGCCTTGATCGGTGGCGCGGTGCACGGCGCCTTTCATCGCAATAGTCCCCTCTTTGGCCGGCCCATCACCCACGTGAGCGGCACGGGCCAACGGGTGGCGTTGACGTTTGACGACGGCCCGAATCCGAACGCGACACCGCTGATTCTCGATGCATTGAAGGAACGCGGCGTTCACGCCACGTTCTTCATTCTGGGCCGCCATGCCGAACGGTGGCCCGAGCTGGTGCGGCGCGTCGCCGAAGAAGGCCACGCCATCGGCAACCACGGGTACTATCATCGCAAGCTGCACTTCAAGTCGCCCGCGTATGTGCGAGATGACCTCACCCGCGGCACGAGCATGATCGAGCGTGCCGCGGGGGTGCATCCCGCCCTGTTTCGAGCGCCGCACGGCTTTCGCAGCCCATGGGTGACCGCGATTGCCCGGTCCATGGGCCAGCGCACGGTAGGCTGGTCGCTGGGTGTGTGGGACTCGGATCGGCCCGGAGTGGAGGTCATTGCCCAACGCACGGTTGACGGCGCGCATCCAGGATCGATCTTGCTTCTGCATGACGGAGACGGCTACGATGCAGACGGCGATCGGATGCAGACGGCACGCGCAGTGCCTTTGATCGTCGATAGCTTGTTGGCGAACGGCTACCGGTTCGACCTCTTCCCCACCGAATGAAAAAGAAATCCGGATTGTTGCGCATCGCGCTCAGCCTGTTGATCATCGCCGGGCTAGTGCGGTTCGCCATTACGGTCAATTGGCATTCAACCTGGCACACGATCCGCGACGCGGACCGCATGATTTTTCTGGCGGCCGCCGTGGTGAACCTGGTCTCGCTGGCCGCCAAGGCCCTCCGCTGGTGGATCTTTCTGCGTCCCGTTGGCGCCACGTCGCTTCCGCTCGCACTCAAAGCCACGTTCGCCGGCGCGGGACTCAACAACATTCTCGTTGCCAACGGAGGCGAAGCAGCGCGGGTGGTGTTCGTGGCGCGCGCCGCGCACATCCAGAGCGCCAAAGTGCTGGCGACGCTCGCGCTGGAGCGGATGTTCGAGCTGATCGGGTACATCGTGTTGCTGGCGTTGTCGGTGTCGTTTCTCGAGCTGCCGTCGTCGCTCACGCGGTGGCGTCCGGTGGCGTGGGTTGCGCTCGTGGGCGTCGCGGTGCTCATGGTGTATCTCGTGCGGCGCCCGGAGCGAGCGGAAGTCGCTGCCGCCACCACCGTGGTGGGTTGGCGGGCACGCTTCAGCGCGTACATGAAGCATTTTGCGCAGACGATTGGCGGCATTTCGACCGGGCCGCGCTTCGCGTCGGCGCTGCTGTTGTCCGTAGGCGTCTGGGCGCTCCAGGTATGGACCTATAGCCTCACGGCGCGCGCGGCGCACTTCAACCTGCCGCTGGTCGGCACGGTGGCCGCCATCCTGGCGGTGAACCTCGGCTTTGCGCTCAGGGCGACGCCGGGCAACGTCGGCCTATTCCAGTTTGCTTATGCCGCCATCGCGGTGGCGTTCGGCATGGACAAGGACCAGGCGATCGCCGTCGCGTTCCTGATCCAGACCCAACAGATAATTCCGGTCACCCTGCTCGGCGTGGGCCTGGCGCCGGAATTCATCTTCAAGCGGAAGCAGGTAGTGAGAAAGGAAGACGCCGGGCTCGTGCTGCGCGACCGTGCCGACGTCGCGAAGGGTAATGGCGAGGGGACTGCCGACTGAGGACTCGTGGTCTCGGGTTCCTGGTCTGAGGATACGGGTGGAATTCGGAAGGGGTCGAGCTGACGCTCGACCCCTGATCGTTTTTCCCTCTATCATCCTCAGACCCGACGGCAGCGACCAGGAGAAGTTGTCAGTTGTACAATTTCTATTACCAGAAAAAACGACGGCCCAAGCATGGAGCTTGAGCCGTCAATGGAGGCGCCGGGAATTGAACCCGGGTCCGAGAATAGATTCACCACAGCCACTACGTGCGTAGTCCGCCCTTTGATGTTTCCGCGTGCTGGTGGGCAGACAACCCACTCGCGGATGAGCCCTCTTTACTTCACCAATACGCCGAAGGCGTACGTATCAGCTAGCCCAGATTTGCGATACCCATGAAGCCGCCCCGGGCGGGCTTCCTCGTGGGCACTTGCGGGCGTAACTAAAAGTTACGCGGCAAGGGCGAAGTTGTTGTTCGCAGTTGGAATTTTGTCGAGTGTTTTACCAGGTTCCCGACGACCTGAGCACGCAGCCACAGCTTCACTTACCCCGTCGAAGCCGATCGCCCCCGTTTGTCGTAATCTAGTTACGCGCGCGCGAAAATCAACGGCCAGTTTGTGAACACTGGTCCCTCAGTGAGCCTTGTAAAGCGCTGGTGTCACATTGCTTGGGTGAATCACCTTCACGCAGTTTCTCCCAGCGTTCTTCGCCTCGTACAGCGCTTTGTCCGCCGCCAAGAGCAGCCAATCGCCATACGGCACCGGCGCGGGATAGGTCGCCACGCCGAACGACGCCGTCACAGGAATACGCTCTCCGCCGGCTGGCGCGGGTCGCGCCTCCAGCGTCATCCGCAGCCGCTCCGCGAGCTCCACCGCGCCCTGCTGCGACGTCTGCGGCAGCAGAATGCCGATCTCCTCTCCGCCGTACCGCGCGCACACGTCAACGGTCCGCACCCCATCAGAAAGAATCTGCGCCACGTGCTTGAGCACGCTGTCGCCAGCCTCGTGACCGTGCTCGTCATTCACGGCCTTGAAATGATCGAGGTCCACGAGGATCAGCGAGCACGTTCCGCCGAACCGATCGGTTTCGGCCACCACACGCACCAGTTGCTCGTCGAAGTGGCGGCGGTTGGATAGGCCTGTGAGCCCGTCCGTGCGGGCACGCCGGCTTACTTCTTCGATCTCCCAGCCAATCTCCAACGGACCGCGTGCGACGGCCGCCAAAAGCCCAATGTTCCGCGCCTCGTGTTGCGTCACGTCGCCAGGGTCCTGCCCTTCCACGATCAGGGCGCCAATGACCTGATCGCCGCTCAGCACCGGCACAATGGCCACCGACCCCACGGTCCGCGGCAACCCGCCGAACGGACAATGCTCCGCGGTCTCCGACTCGGCGTCTTCGAGCACCAACGGCAACTTCTCCGTGCAGGCGCGCCCGATAAGCGAATCTGCCGTCACGTGAAAGCCGGGCTCGATGTCCGCGCTCGACGATGCCGCCTGCAGCACGCCGTGCCCCTCGGCGGCGTTCCAGCGCACCAGCCCCGCCACGGGCGCCGATGTGACGTCCCTGGCGGTGTCGCACAGGGCCGACGCCAACTTCTCAGCGGTTCTGTGGCCATGGAGCCGCTGCACGGCGTCGAGCAATGCCTGACTCTGTCGCATGTGGCGGCCATAGTTCCGACGCAGATCGAACAGCTGAATGAGACTGCCAACCTGAGTGGCAAAGCGAGGCACCCACGCCGCGGCCGAATCGTGATCGAGCCGCAGTCCGGCTTCGGCGCTCAGCGTGAGAACGCCGACCAGTGCTGCTGGGCCCATGACCGGTGCGGCGGCGAACACCGGTGCACCGCCCACATCGCCGGCGAACTGCAGTTGCGATTGCTCTGCGGTCCACTTCACCAGCGGGCCCCACGCGCGAGAGTCGAAATACGCCGGACGCGCCGCGCCTTCGCTGGACCAGGCGTTCGGCACCAGCGTCTGACGGCTCTCCACCCACCGCCAGAAGATCGCCTCGTCGGCGCCGCTGAGATCGCGAATGTCGCGCAACGACCGGTCGAGCACCTCCAGGTCAATAGCGGTTTCACGATTCTCGAATACCTGCTGGACGTCGCGCTGCAGTGCCGATGACTTGGCGGGCGTGAGACGCGAGATGCCGGACGTCGAGGCGAGATGGGCTTCCGTACGTGTCACCGCCGTCGCGCCGCCATTGGCCTCCCCTCGCCTGCGCGCGGCGCGCCGAGCGGAGGCTCGCAACGCGATCCAGCTCGCCACCGCCCCAACGCCGGCGGTGACAAGGGTTCGCAGAATGTGGTGATCGGAGGCGGCCATGAGCGTCGGTCGACGGGCGTAAAAGCTTCTGCGGTCTCAGCTCGCCCGAGAAAAGGAAACTGACGCCGTCAGGACATTTAGATATGCGTGATTCGTGACGCCGCCACGGCCGCGCCGAACCCATTGTCGATGTTCACCACGGTGACGCCGGCCGCGCAACTGTTCAACATCGTGAGCAGCGGAGCGATGCCTTGAAACGATGCGCCATAACCCACGCTCGTGGGCACGGCGATGACCGGAGCACGCACCAACCCACCAACCACCGACGCGAGTGCACCATCCATTCCGGCAATCACAATGACCACGGCGGCCGATGCGAGCTCGTCACGACGAGCCAGCACACGATGGATGCCGGCGACGCCAACGTCTGTGATCCGCGCCACGCTGTTGCCCAGCGCGGTGAGCGTAACCGCGGCCTCTTCGGCCACGGGCAGGTCGCTCGTGCCGGCGGTGACGATCGACACCGTGCCGGTGCCCGCAGCCGGCGGTTCGTTGCCGGCCAGGTACGCGGTGCGCGCCATTGCATTGAGCTCGACACCCGGCAGCGAATTCGCGAGACGCGCCGCGGCATATGGCGATACGCGTGTCACCAGCACGCCGTCGCCACGGGCAGCTATCTGCGCGGCAATGGCGCAGATTTGCTCCGGCGTCTTGCCGGCACCGTAGATGACTTCCGGGAACCCCTGCCGCAGGGCGCGATGATGGTCGATCGTCGCAAAACCCAGCGACTCGGCAGGTTCAAAGGCCAGCGCGTCGAGCGCACTGCCCACCTCCAGTGCGCCGTTCGCCACCTGCTGGAGCAGATCGCGAACGTGCTCGCGCCTCATACCTCCGCGGTCTCCAGCGACTCGTCGGGCGCGTCGTCAGTGAGTTCGGCGTTCGACACATACCGCT
The DNA here is from genome assembly GCA_041690755.1 of Gemmatimonadaceae bacterium. GTDB lineage: Bacteria > Gemmatimonadota > Gemmatimonadetes > Gemmatimonadales > Gemmatimonadaceae > JAQBQB01. Next base: position 54,111 of record JBEPWA010000016.1, read on the forward strand.
CGCGGTGCTGCATGTAGTCGGCAAAGATGCCTTCGACTTCGCCGAGCGTTGTCACGGCATGCAGCTTTTTCCGAAGCTCGGCAGACCCTGGCAAGCCCTTCACGTACCAGCCGAGGTGCTTGCGGAATTCGATTGCCGCGCCGCGGCGATCGGGCTCGTAGTCGTTCGCCATGTTGGCGTGTTCGCGGGCGATGGCGAACCGTTCTTCCAGGCCCGGCGCCGCGCGCATGGGGCGGCCCTCGAGCAGGTCGCGGGTCTGATTGAAGATCCACGGTTGCCCGAACGAGCCGCGCGCGATCATGACACCCGCGCAGTGCGTCTCCTGCCACATGCGATAGGCGTCGTGCGGTGTCTTGATGTCCCCGTTGCCGAGAACGGGTATCTCGAGCGCGTCAACCACGGCGGCTATCTCGTCCCAGTGCGCGTGCCCCGAGTACATCTGGGTGCGCGTGCGCGGGTGGATAGCGAGCGCACGTACACCGGCGTCCTGGCAGCGGAGGGCGATCGTGACTGGATCGCGCATCTCCTCGTTCCAGCCGCTGCGGATTTTACAGGTGACGGGGAGTGACGTGCTGCGCGCCACGGCGCGAATCACGTCCTGCACGAGATTGAGATCCTTGAGACAGCCGGATCCGCCGTTGCGCTTGACGACTTTCTTGACCGGGCAACCGAAGTTGATGTCGATGAACTCCGGCGCGAACACGTCGGTGACGAAGGCCGCCGCTTCACCCATGGCCACCGGATCGCCACCAAAGATCTGCACGCCAATTGGACGTTCATCGGGACCGAAGCGCAGCTTGCTGATCGTCGCTTCGTTTTCGCGACGAATGCCTTCGGCCGACAGAAACTCCGTCACGACGACGTCGGCGCCAAAGCGCCGGCACAACCGGCGGAACGGCGACTCCGATACCCCAGCCATAGGCGCGAGGTAGAGCGGCACTGCAGCGTCGATCGGGAACGGAAAGCGTTTCATTCGTTGAAGTTAAGAGGCGGGCGAAGTCCAAGCAACATCAGCATTTGACACACGTTGGCAGGGTTTATAGGTTGCCAGATTCACTATAACGAACGCCTGTCATCCCAGCGGATGACACCAATCAAGGCACATCGATGGAACTGCGCGAGTTTTTCAGCGAAGACGCAATCAAGCTCGACCTTGCCGGCACCACGAAGGACGAGATCCTTCGCGAGTTGATCGGCCTACTGAAGCTGGACGAAAAATCCGAAGGGATGCTATTCAAGATGCTGAAGCGCCGGGAGAACCTCGGCTCCACGGGCATCGGACGCGGCATCGCCATTCCCCATTGCCGCTCGCTCGTGGTCAACAAGCTGCGCGTGGCGTTCGGCCGCAAAACCGAGGGCGTGGACTTCAAGGCAATCGACGAGAAACCGGTCCATTTCTTTTTTCTCATCGTCGCGCCGCCATTAGAAGTCTCGAATCAGTATCTGCCGGTACTCGGAAAGATCGCTCAGTTCAGCAAGGAGCCGGACGTGCCGGCCCGCCTGCTCGAGATCAGCGATCCGAAACAGTTCCTGGCGCTGCTCGAGGAAAAGGGCGTCTAGCGCGCGGTCAGGCGATCAGCGCCGTCAGGAACACCAGCCCGAGTAGCGCGAGACCGGAGGCCACGAGATAGAGGCTGCCGATCCCAATGCACTTGGCCAGCGTCCCGGCCAGCGAGCCGCCGTACATACGGCGTAGCGCAAGCACGGTGTACACGCAGATCCAGAGCAACATCAGCGGGCCGACGATGACGTTGGCGTTTGCCACGCCGGACAACTTCGCCAGCGCAATGAACATCAGCGCGAAGAACGCAAAGGCGTGCAGGTGCAGGGCAAAGTAGAGATGCTCCGGGTAATGGCGCTTGCGGTAGAACAGCGTCAGGATCGCCGCGAACACCGGCAGCAGCGCGAAGAAGACCCGCGGTAGGTTCCCCACGAGCGCGCGTTGCAGGCCCTTCGGATCGTCGATGCCGCGCAGCAGCAGCGGACGCAGGATTCGCGGCGCTTGCGCCACCTGCGCCACCGCGGAGTCACGCTCCTGTTTCGTGAGCGCACCGTGCTTGGCGGCGGCCTCCGCGGCGCCCACCGCCGCCGCTCCTTGCAGCGGCTTTGATCCGGCGGAAATGTTGATCATCCCGGCGTCCACGTCGCCCGGATTGAGCGGCTTGTCGGGAACTGCGCCGGCGAGCACGAAATAGATGAAGCTGAGCGCGAGATACAGTCGGACCGGCGAGATGAACCGCACGCGACGACCGGCAATAAATTGCCGAGTCAACTCACCCGGGCGTCGCACGAGCAGCCGAATCGTCTCGGCGAACTTTCCGTCCCACCCGGAAAACTCGGCGAACGCGTCGCCGGCCATCTCCGACACGCGCGGGTGCGGCGGCACGGCCCGTTGCCCGCACCAGGAGCAGTACGGTCCGGCGAGCAGGTGCTCGCAGTTCAGGCAGGCGACCTGCCACTCCGGAGGAGCCGACACCGGTCCCAATGCGGAATCGCGCAGTTCGACAGGCGTTGCCGTGACCATGAGAGATCCTCAATGCGATCGCGTTGACTGACGCTATCGGAACAAACCAGTGGCGATGCCTAGTGTGCGATGCGGCGACGCCAATCGCAAGGCGCTTGACGAGACGCCGTCACTCCCACTCGATCGTCGCCGGCGGTTTTGAGCTCACGTCGTACACCACGCGGTTTACGCCGCGCACCTCGTTGATGATGCGATTCGAGATCCGGCCCAGGACGTCGTGCGGGAACGGATACCAATCGGCGGTCATGCCGTCGCTGCTGGTCACGGCGCGCAACGCGAGCACGTTCTCATAGGTGCGGAAATCGCCCATGACGCCAACGCTGCGCACCGGCAGCAACACGGCGAACGCCTGCCAGATTTCGTTGTATAACCCCGCCTCGCGAATCTCTTCGAGATAGATCGCGTCGGCCCGGCGCAACACGTCGAGCGCCGGCTCGGTCACGGCGCCAAGGATGCGAATGCCCAGGCCGGGTCCGGGGAACGGGTGGCGGCCCACCATCTCCTCGGGCAGTCCCAACTCGCGCCCAACGTTGCGCACTTCATCCTTGAACAGTTCGCGCAACGGCTCGATGAGTTTGAACTTCATGTCCGGCTTGAGGCCACCCACGTTGTGGTGGGTCTTGATCGTCACAGACGGCCCGCCGCGCGGCGAGTAGGATTCGATCACGTCGGGATACAGCGTGCCCTGGACGAGATACTCAGCATCGTTCCCCGCACCGCTGGTGGACTCCTCGAACACGTCGATGAACGTGTGGCCAATCACGGTCCGCTTTTTCTCCGGTTCTTCCACGCCGGCCAGCGCGTCGAGAAACCGCTTCGACGCGTCCACGGTCACGAGCTTCACGCCAAGGTTCGCGCGGAAGGTCCGCTCCACCTGCTCGCGTTCGTGCAGCCGCAGCAGGCCGTTGTCGACGAACACGCAGGTGAGCTGATCACCGATCGCGCGGTGGACCAGCGCCGCCGCCACCGACGAATCGACGCCGCCGGACAGTCCGCAGATCACGCGCGACGACCCAACCAGCTCGCCAATTTTCTGAATTTCGCTTTCGACGAACGCGCCGGGCGTCCAGCTTGGCTCGGCATGACAAATATTGAATAAAAAATTGGAAATCAGTTCGCCGCCGCGCGGCGTGTGCGCCACCTCGGGATGGAACTGCACACAATGGATCGGCTTGTCGCGATGCCGCATGGCGGCGATCGGCACGCTGGGGCTCGACGCCGTCACGACGTAACCGGCCGGTGGCACGTCAACGTGGTCGCCGTGGCTCATCCACACCGTCACGGCGTCGCCGGACGCGAAGCCGCTGAATAGTCCCGACGATTCCTCCACATGCAACTGGGCGCGGCCGTATTCCCGCTTGCCCGCGTTGACTACCTGGCCGCCCGAGATATGCGCCACCAGCTGCATGCCGTAACACACGCCGAGGACAGGCGCCACGTCGAGCAGCGCCGGTTCGGCCGTGGGCGCGCCATCTTCGTACACCGAGTTGGGGCCGCCACTCAGAATGATGCCGGTGGGATTCCATTCCCGAATCCACGCGAGACTGCGCGTCGGTGGATGAATCTCCGAGTACACCCGCGCTTCGCGCACCCGGCGCGCAATGAGCTGGGTGAACTGGGAGCCGTAGTCGAGAATGAGGATCCGTGAGGACATCAACCGTTCCGTGCGCACTAATGGCGCTAATTGATGAAAATGTCATCCCGACGAACGAAGTGACGAGGGATCTTTCGTCCCCCTCGAGGGAAAGAAGATTCCTCGCTGCGCTCGGAATGACAGTCGGCCTAGGTGACCAGGCCGTCAGTATTTCCAATCCTGTGTAGCGAGCGTCAAGAACTCCACCTGCCGCGAGTCCAGATCCAGCATCGCCGCCGACGGCGTACCGTAGATCCAGCCGCACGCTTCACCCGGATTCACGATCAACGTGTCACCGCGCGTCTTCATCTCCTGCTGATGCGTGTGGCCGTGAATCACGATCTCGTGCGACGCGATCGAGCGTTCGTTGACGTCGCCAATGTCGTGCACCAGCAGAATGCGGCGGTCGCCGATCGAGAAGCTGTGCGGCGACTCGAACAGCTCGGCGCCAAACGCCGACTGCGCCCGCGACACGAGTCCTTCGCGGTCGCCGTCGTTCTTGCCGAACACGCCGGCCAGCGTCACATGCGAATCCTCAAAGGCCTTGAGCGCGAACGGTGAGCAATAGTCGCCGGCGTGCAGGACCATGCCGGCACCCGCTTCCTGCATCTGCTTCACGAGCTCGGCAATCGCCGGCAGCCGGTCGTGCGTGTCCGCGATAATTCCAATGCGCATCAGACTCCCTCCTTCCACTCGGGCTGTGCAATCTCGAGCCGGATCAGGTCATCGTACGTTTCGCGCGCCGTGATCACGGCGTAGCGGTCGCCGTCCACCAAGACCTCGGGCGGACGGAGTCGGCTGTTGTAGTTGGATGCCATGGCGTAACCGTACGCCCCAACGTCACACACCACAATCAGGTCGCCGGGTTGCACGTCGTCCAGCTCGCGGTCGAGCGCCAGGAAATCGCCGCTCTCGCACACGGGCCCAACCACGTCCACCGTATTCGTCTCGGCGCTTTCGTGCATGGCGACGATCCTGTGATACGCGCCATAGTGCGACGGGCGCAGCAACTCGGTCATGCCCGCATCCACGACCACGTACTCTTTGCCGCCGCTCCGCTTGCGGTACAATACCTGGGAAACGAGCGCCGCGGCGTTCCCGACGACGAATCGCCCCGGCTCCATGATCAGCTGCAGACCCGTGTCAGCAACGGTGGGGAGCACCAATTCGGCAAACCGGGCCAGGTCGGGCGGCTGCTCCGTATCGTACCGAACACCAAGCCCACCGCCGATGTCGAGATATTTGAGCGAGCGAATGCCGCGCCTGCGCAACTCGGCAAAGATAGACGCCAGCCGCTCCGTGCCCTCGCGATACGGATCGATTCGCGACAGCTGCGATCCGATGTGCATGTCGAGTCCCACGAGATCGACGTTTGCCAGACCGGCTGTGATCTCGGCAACGTGAATGACCTCGTCATACGGAATGCCAAACTTGTGGCCCTTGCCGCCCGTCTTGATGTATTCGTGCGGCGAGTCCAGCGTCACCTCGGGGTTGACCCGCAGCGACACACGGCCCACAATGCCGCGCTCGCGACACAGCCGGTCGATGATGCGGACTTCCGCCTCGCTCTCGGCGTTGAGCAGCAGCACGTTGGCGTCCAGCGCCTCGGCAATCTCGCGTTCCGTCTTGCCGACACCGCCGAAAATGATGTCCGACGGCGCAAATCCGGCGCGCAGCGCGCGGTGCAATTCCCCGCCGGATACCACGTCCACGCCGGCGCCAAGTTCGCGCAGCAACTGCAGCACGCCGCCGCTCGAGCTGGCCTTGAGCGTGTAATGAACGCGGTGCGGCACCGACGCAAGCATTTGCTCGAGACGCTCGTACCGATCACGGATCGTCGCCGCACTGTAGACGTACGCCGGCGTGCCCACGTCGCGGGCGATTCGCTCCAGCGAAACGCCCTCGCAATACATCGTCCCATCGACCCGAGAGAACTCTTGCGTCAGTACGACTTGGCCCATACGGCCTCGGCGGTCGAAGGGCGTCCGCATTTGAGGCATTTTGCCGGCGCCTCAGCGGAGCGGAACTCTTCGTCGGGGAGGACGCGAATCGTCGCCTTCGTCTCTTCCTTAATTGCCGCTTCGCAGGCTTCGTCGCCGCACCAGCCCGCGTAGACGAATCCGCCCTTGCCCGCCATCAGCTCGCGGAAATCGTCGTAGGTAATGGTGTGACGCACGCTGTTCGCCTCGCGCCGGTCGCGCGCGGCAATGAGCATGTCGTCCTGAATGCGCATCAGCAGTTCGTTCACCTCTTCGCCGATCGCACTGAGCGACACCGGCTTCTTCTCGCGCGTGTCGCGACGCACGAGCACCGCTTCGTTCTTGGCGAGATCGCGAGGGCCAAGCTCCATGCGCAGTGGCACGCCGCGCAATTCCCACTCGTAGTACTTGGCGCCGGGCTTCATGCCGTCGCGGTCGTCGATGTGCACGCGTAAACGGCCGGGATCGCGGCGTTCCCAGTCGAGCAGCATCTGCATCACGCGATCAGCCGCGTCGAGCATTTGCGCGCGCTCGTCGTCTGTCTTGTAGATGGGCACGATCACCAGCTCGATCGGCGCAAGCAACGGCGGCGTGATCACGCCGTTGTCGTCCGCGTGCGTCATGATCAGACCGCCGATCAATCGCGTTGACACGCCCCAACTCGTGTTCCACGCGAACTCAATGCCGCCGTGCTCCGCCTGAAACTTGAGATCGAACGCCTTGGCGAAATTCTGTCCGAGGTTGTGCGATGTGCCGGCCTGCAGCGCCTTGTTGTCCTGCATCATCGCTTCGCACGAATACGTGCGCAGTGCGCCGGCAAACCGCTCGGAGTTCGTCTTCAAGCCGGTGATCACCGGCATGGCCATGTGGCCTTCCATGAAGTCGCTGTACACGCCCAGCATGCGGCGCGCCTCTTCCTCGGCCTCGTCGTGCGTGGCGTGCGCGGTATGGCCTTCCTGCCAGAGGAATTCCAGCGTGCGCAGAAAGAGCCGCGTGCGCATTTCCCAGCGCACCACGTTGGCCCACTGGTTGATGAGCAGCGGCAGGTCACGATAGCTCTGCACCCACTTGGCGAACATCGAGTAGATGATCGTCTCCGAGGTGGGTCGAATGATCAGCGGCTCCTCGAGCTTTTTGCCGCCGCCGTGCGTCACCACCGCGACTTCCGGCGCAAAGCCTTCCACGTGCTGTGCTTCCTTGGAGAGAAAGCTCTCCGGAATCAGCATGGGGAAGTAGGCGTTCTGGTGGCCCGTGGCCTTGAACATGTCGTCGAGCGTACGCTGCATCCGTTCCCAGATGCCGTAGCCGTTCGGGCGAATGACCATGCAGCCGCGCACGGGCGAATAATCCGCGAGTTCGGCCCGCAGTACGACTTCGTTGTACCAGGCGCTGAAATCCGCCGCGCGCGTCGTGAGCTTTTTGTCGTCAGCCATTGAGAGATGAAGCGATGAGAGAGCTACAAGTCGATGTCGTCGAGCAGGCGATTCCATTCCGGCGGCACGGCCTCGGGACTCCAGCTGTGCCGCGCCGGCACTCCGTCCGGCGACCGATCGTGCAACGTCAGCACGAACTCCGCACCGGCGGATTTCGCTGCTTTTATTTCTTTCATGAGCGTTTGCTCACGCAATGCGTATTCGACGCTCACCCCGGCGCGCCGCAGCGCCGTGGCTGCGCGGCGCACGCCCTGGTGCATCGCCGGCGACTCGCCGACCACCCACACCTGCGGCCCCTGACCGGCGGCCGGCAACAGCTTGCGGTCGCGCAGCAGTTCGGTGAGCACCACATCGCCCATGCCGAAGCCGAGCGCGGGCAGATCCACGCCACCCAGCGATTGCAACAGCGTATCGTAACGGCCGCCGCCGCAGATCGCCCGCAACTCGCCCTTCGCGTCGAACAGCTCAAAGACGATTCCGGTATAATACGCCAACCCGCGAACGATCTTGAGATCGATCGTCACCCACTCCAGCACTCCAAGCCCGTCCAGGTGGCTGAAGTACCGGCGAAATGCCGAGGTGATGGCTACAGCGTCCGGCGTGTCGCCCAGGCGGCGTTCGATCTCGTCCAGTGTGACGTCGCCGAGCAGCGACAACAGCTCGTCGATCGCGCCCGAAGCCATGCCCGCGGCAGCAAACTTTTCGCGCGAGATTGCCTCCGGCTGGCGATCGAACTTGTCCACCACGGAGAACACCGCGGGGTTCTGCTCGTCCGTCACGCCCAGCGTGGCGAGCAACGCCCGCAACAGCCGCCGGTCGGACACGCGGGCGCGCACGTCGCTCGACGTCAGGCCGCATCCGCGCATGATCTCGATCGCTACGGCCAGGAGTTCGGCGTCGGCCGTAACGTCCGCCTCGCCAATGATGTCTACGTTCAGCTGAAAATGCTCGCGGAGCCGGCCGCGCTGCTGCCGCTCGTAGCGAAAGAGCTGCGGCATGGAAAACCACCGGATCGGCTTGCGCAGCGCGTTGGCCTTGGCCGCGGCCATGCGCGCCAGTGTGGGCGTCATCTCCGGCCGCAACGCCACCTCTCGGCCGCCCTTGTCCGTAAAGTTGTAGAGCTGCCCCACAATCTCGTCGCCGCTCTTTTTCGTATAGAGATCGAGCGGTTCGAGCGGCGGCCCGTCATACTCGGAAAAGGCGAATCGCCGCGCAACGTCGCCCCACACGCCCATGACGTGGGCGCGCTCGGCAAACTGCTCGGGATAGAAGTCGCGAAAACCTGGGAGGGAGCCTTGAGCCATCCGGTAAAATTACCCGGCGAGCGGCGACACCTGCAACAGCGACATTGCGTCGCCCACGGTGTGAAACGACCCCGTCACGAGCACCGTAGCCGCGTTCGACTGGGCGCGGTCGAGCGCCTGGCCGAAATTCTCGACGCGCTCCACCGTGAGCCCCAGGCCGCGTGCGAACACTTCGGCCTCGGCAAGGTCCCACGTGCGGCTCGCCGGCGCTGTGGGCGCCATCGTGAGCACGAAGCGCGAGGCCATGCGACTCAGTACGCGAATCATCGAACGCCAGTCCTTATCCCGCAGCACGCAGAGCACCACCGTGATCGGCATGGGTGGCCGCACGGCCGCCATTGTCTGCGCAAGCACCTCGGCTCCCGCGGCGTTGTGGGCGACGTCAAAAATCCAGCGCCCCACGTGTTGAAATCGGCCGGGGATTCGAACGCGATGCAGATGCTCGGCCGCTTCGCTTGCCTCCACCGCGTACGCAGGGCCAGCCGCGTCCAGCATCACGAGCGAAAACGCGAGATTCCAGATCTGATGGCGCCCGGTGAGCGGCGTGCGCAAGGTCGTGCGGTGCCCGTGCCAAGCAAAATCCGACACACTGCCAAAGTCATCCACGCCAATATTCGCGACGTCGATCTCATCGCCCACGATGCGCACCGAGCTCGCACCCGCCGCCCGTGCCTTGGCCGCCAGTAGCTCGCGGATGCGCTGATCCCGCTCGCCAATCACGGCCGGGCGGCCGGGCTTGAAAATACCGGCCTTTTCGCCGGCGATCTCCTCGAGCGTGGTCCCCAGGTATTCGGTGTGATCGAGCCCGATCGACGTGACGCCGGCCACGATCGGCGTCACGACATTCGTCGAATCCAGCCGGCCGCCGAGCCCCGCTTCCACGATGGCGACGTCGATGTTGCACCGCGCGAAATACTCGAACGCCATGGCAGTGGTGGCTTCAAAAAAGCTCGCCTCAATCTCGTTGACCACCGGCATGACGCGTTTGATGAAATCGACTACCGCGTCACCGGAAATCGTCACGCCATCCGCCACCATGCGCTCGCGAAAGTCCACGAGGTGCGGCGACGTGTACGTCGCCACGCGCAGGCCCTTGGCGGCGAGGAGGGCCGACATGGTTGCAACGCTGCTTCCCTTTCCGTTCGTGCCCGCCACGTGAATGATCGGGTACGTGCGCTGTGGATTCCCGAGCGCGTCAAGGAGACGCGTCGTGCGCTCGAGCCCGAACTTGAATCCGCCAGTCGTACGCGCGAAGAGATAGTTCAGCGCGTCCTGGTAGCCGGCAAGCGAATCGATGTTGCCCACCGTTAGGGAGACGTCCACCCCGTCGCCGCCGGACGGCCCGACATGTGTCGGAGCAGCTGGCTGACCGTACGCTTGAGGTTCCGCCGATGTGTCACCGCATCGAGCATTCCGTGGTCGAGCAGGAATTCCGACGTCTGGAATCCCTCGGGCAGATCCTGGCCAAGTGTCTGTTTGATGACGCGAGGTCCAGCGAACCCAATCACCGCGCCTGGCTCGGCAAGAATCGCGTCGCCGAGCATGGCGTAGCTGGCGCTGACACCGCCCGTGGTGGGGTTCGTCAGAATCGAGATGTACGGAATCCGGCGCTCGGCCAGCTGCGCGAGCACCGCCGCCACCTTGGCCATCTGCATGAGCGACAGCACGCCCTCCTGCATGCGCGCGCCGCCTGACGCCGAGACGACGATGAGCGGATATTTGCGCTCGAGGGACCGTTGACCCAGCCGGGCGATTTTTTCGCCCACGACGGAGCCCATGGACCCACCCATGAACGCGAAATCCATCACGCCAATGTTTACGGGAAGCGAGTCGAGCGTCCCGCTACACGCGAGCAGCGCGTCGGTGTCCCCCGCCTTGTCGATCGCCTTCTTCAGGCGGGCCGGATAGTCGGGGAACCCGAGCGGATCGACCGAACGCAGGTCCACCTCCACTTCCTCGAGCGTGCCGTCATCCAGCAGGATGTTCGCGTAATCGCTCGCCCGAATGCGACGATGGTAGTCGCAACTCGGGCAAACATTCAGATTTTTTTCAAACTTCTCGCGAATATCGGTATAGCCGCAGGCTTCGCATTTCTCCCACACGTCGACGGGAATCTCCAACTTTTCCCGCCGCGGCAGCCGAGGCTTTTTCTCCTTCCGGAACCAGGCCATCCGCACAATTTGGCGGACTGGGTGACATCAGGCTAGGCCTTGGCGGGAGACGATTGCCAGTGTAGCGGCCCCGGAACGCCAGCCGCGCTCAAACCCGCAGCGGGCCCGACTTGCCGCCACGCCCCTCGCTCGACACCCGCGCCAAGACGCCGATCGCCAGCCAGCAGGCCAGCATGAACGACCCGCCGTAGCTGAAAAACGGCAGCGGAATGCCGGTCACTGGCATCACGTTCACCGTCATGCCGATGTTTTCCAGCACGTGGGTGAACCAGCTCGCCAGGAGCCCAAATGCCACCAGGCTGCTGAACGAATCGTTCGCCCGTTCGGCAATCCGGATCACGCGCAAAAACAAAAAGAGAAAGAGCGCGAGTGCTACCGTCACGCCAATGAAACCCAACTCCTCGCCAATCACCGCGAAAATGAAGTCCGTGTACTGCTCGGGCAAAAACGCCAGACGCTTTTGCGGCCCGTTCAGGTAGCCGCGTCCAAGCCAGCCACCCGAACCAATCGCCACCTGCGATTGAATCACGTGGTAGCCGGAGCCGCGCGGGTCGATAGACGGGTTGAGGAAGACCAACAGTCTGGCCTGCCGGTAGGGCTTCATGTGCTCCCACAGCGGGGGCCCGAGAATACCCATCATCACATTGGCAACGACCACGAACAGTCCTTCGCCCAGGAACGGCTTGTACCACAGGACCAGGGCCAGCAGCAACAGGAACCACGCGCCCCAAATGCGAGCGTCGAATCCGAGCATCAGGCTGATAACCGGACTGCCGAGCAGCACCAATAGTTGCCACGACACACCGGCCCAGAACAGCATGGCGAAGAAGATTCCGACGAACACGATGGACGTGCCAAGATCGCCCTGCGCCATGATCAACAGCAGCGGTAGGCCGGCCACGACCATCGGTTTCCACAACTCGATCATTGATCGCGGCGTGACCCGGTTCTGCGATAGCACGCGCGCGAGCATGAGCACCACGGTGAGCTTGGCGAATTCCGCCGGCTGGCCCAGGCGGTGGCCGCCGATCGTCAACCAGCCGGCAGTGCTGGCAGCGCTTCCGCCTCCCGAGCCGAGGCCCACGAGCAGCGCAGTAAGCAGCAGGATGGTGAAGCCGTAGAGCGGCACGGTCATCCATTCGATGAGCCGCACCGAGGCGCGGCTCACGGCGAACGCCGCACCAATGCCGAGTACGATCCAGACCGCTTGCGACTTGTAGACGCCGGCGACCGCGGTCTTCACGTCCGTCTGACCGGCGGAGTAGACCATGGCCAGGCCGTAGGCGGACAGGAGCAATGCCGAAATGACGAGCGGCAGGTCCACGTTGATGCGACGCGTCGTCGCCATCAGCCAGTATTGAGGATGGTGTTGTTGGCTTGCGCGTGCAGATAGTGCTCGATGATCTTCGTGGCGAAATGCGCCGAGCCGGATCCTTCAAAAGTGACGTCGGGAATCATGACGACAACCACGATCTTTGGATCCTCCGCCGGCGCCATGCCCGCGAACCAGGCGTAGTACAGGGGCTTTCCTTCCTTGGTATACCGCATCGTCTGCGCGGTGCCCGTCTTACCGGCGATGTTCACGCCCTTGATGGCCGACGCTGCGGCCGTACCGCCTGCTGCGAGCACGCCCATCATCGCCTGGCGGAGCTCCACGAGCTGATCTGGCGAGATGTTCATCACCTTGGTCCGCTGCGGCGGCCCGTGCTTAATCTGCGGCGTGGGCTCGCTGCCGTCCGTGGCCAACGCGCTGTAGAACTTGGCCATGCTCACCACGGTCTGGGCGTTGTCACCCTGCCCAATCGACATATTGAGCTCGTGCGAACCGGCCGTCCAGCCGCGCGCCCCGTATTTTTGATTGAAGTATTCAGGAACGCTCGTGGGAAAGAGCGGACGCTTTTCCTCGGGCAAATCGATTCCCGTGCGCTTGTCGAACCCCAGCAAGATGCCGCCGGCGACGAGGCGCGACAACCCGATTTTTTGTCCGAGCTGGTAGAAGTACACGTCGCACGACTGGGTAATTGCTCCGGCGAGCGACAGGCTGCCGTGCCCTTCCTTTTTCCAGCACTTCCAGGCCCGGTTGCCAAAATAGTAATAGCCGTTGCAGGCATCGGGCATGTGCGAGTCGATCGTGATCAGGCCGTCTTCCAGCCCGATTACCGCAGTGGCCAGCTTGAAGGTGGAACCCGGCGCGTACTGGCCCTGGACCGCCTTGTTGTACAACGGGTGCCGCGGATCGTTGTTCAAGGAATCGTAATAAGCGCTCGACACGCCGCCGACGAACCGGTTCGGATCGATCGCCGGGGAGCTATAGATCGCCAACACTTCGCCCGTGGTGGGAATCATCGCGACGACGGCGCCGGCGGTGGAATCGCCGAACAGACCGTGGATGTACTCCTGCAAATCGATGTCGATGTTCGTGTAGAGCGGCGGCCCTTGCTGCGGCGTGATGTCTTCGCGCGTACGGCCATTCGGTACGATGCGGTTGCGGGCGTCCACTTCCACGAACTGCACGCCTTCCCGGCCGCGGAGCTCCTTTTCGTACTGCTTTTCCAGGCCCTGCTTGCCCACCAGCTGGCCCGCCTTGTAGCCGGCGCTCGACATGTTCGCGAGTTCAGCGTCGCTGATTTCGCTGACGTAGCCCACGAACGAGCCCACCGCTTCGCCGTCAGGATAGATGCGCTTGGGCGCTGACTGGATGATCAAGCTCGGGTATTCCAGCCGATGCTCCTCGAGCACCGACACGGCGTCGAACGACGCGTCGGCGAGAATCACCGTGGGCCGCGTGCGGTCGCGCCGGAAGCGCTTGATCGCGTCCTCGTATTGCTTGTTCGTGAGGTTCAGCGTCTGGCGCAGCCGCGTGAGCGTAGCGCGCAGCGTGTCCTCATTCTGGGCCAGCAACGTTACCGAATACCCGATCACGTTCTCGGCAATCGGCTTGTTGTTCCGATCGAGGATCGGCCCGCGCGGCGCGGCGGTGGGAATCTGCCGCAGGCGATTCTCCTCCGACTGCAGCGACCACTGCTCATTGCGAACGACTTGGGCCCGGAAGAACGCGCTCAACAGAAAGACGAGCACGCCACAGACGATGACGCTGGCCGCGCGCCCCCGCCGAACGACGTCGTTGGGATGAAAGCTCACGCTCGAACCCTCACGCGGTTCGTACTTCCATCAGCGGTTTCAACAGCGACAACGCGATCACGCCAGCCACCGCGGTCACCGCCGCTGCGAGCGGCGACCAGACGAACAGTTGCATCGCGAGCTCCGCGCCATGCGAGCGATGACCCACGATCAAGAAAATCAAATCAAAAACCCACTTGGCGAGAAACAGGAAGAACCCGTTGAGCGCCAGATTGTCCGCAAAGAACACGGCCTTGAGCCATGACGCCGAAAACCCCACGATGGCCATGGCAAGCGCGGCCGCACCGAAGCCGCTGAGCGCCAGCGAATCGGCCACGAGACCGAGTAGAAATCCATACACCGCGGCCGCACCCGGACGCATTCGCACAGCGCCGAGGAGCAGCGCGACGATCAGGAAGTCGATCGACGCCCGCCAAGCGAGCAAGGGACGAAGCGTGTAGTGCAAGACAATCAGAATCGCGCAGACGAGCACTGTCCGCACGGCGCCGGTCCAATTCATTTGGTCTTTCGGGTGGTATCAGGGCGAATGGAGTCTCGGCGAACGCGCGTCGTATCACGCCGCGGCACGGCGACTGGACGGTTGAGCGAACTGCTGTCACGCACGACTGGTGCCGTTTGGCGCGGCGCAATTCCAGCCACCGGCGGTTGCACCGCGCGCCGTGCGGCCGAGCTATCCGCTGCGGTGATCGGCGCCGTCGGAACACCGAGCGAGCGTTTGACTGAATCGATTGTGGCGCGGCGCACTGAATCGAGCGCCGCCGTTCGGGCCAGCGCTTCGATCGCCGCAGCCTGCTTGATGATGGAATCGCCGGCCGCGGCAATCCGCTTCGTCGCCGAGTCTGCGTTCACGGTGGCGCCCCAGACGTTGCCTACGCCTTGCGTGACGCGTTGCGCCGTAAGCACGAGCACGGTGGTCACGCGCGATGGGGTCACCGCGGGCCGAACCAGGTAGGTGCGCGTCCAGACTTCCGTCGTCTTGATCTCCTGCACCACACTGCCGATCGCGATGCCGCGCGGGTACGTGCCGCCCAGGCCAGACGTATAGAGAATGCTGCCCGGCTTCAGCGTGACGCGTGTCGGCACGCCGCGCAGCTCGAGCATGTAGGCGTCGCTGCCCGTGCCGCGGCCGGCGTGCGGATACATGATGCCGAACGCCGAACCGTCGGCGGACATGGCGCTCGCACGGAAGTCCGGATGGGTGTAGAGAATGGCAATGCTCATCGTGGGGTCGGCACTCTGAATCGTTCCCACGAGCCCTTCTGGCGCTACAACGGGACTGTATTCCTTGATGCCGGCCGTGCTTCCTGCGGTGAGCGTCATCGTGCGCACCACGTCCTCGCTCGGCTCCGTGCTGTGCAGCGCCTCGGCCGGCACGAAGCCCCATTCGAGCCGTGTGCCGAGCCCAATGATCTTGCGCAGCTGGTCGTTCTCGAGGAGCAGCGCCTGAGCCTTGACGGCCCGCATGGCCACGGAGTCGGCCGAGATGCGCCGCTGCTCAGTGGAGACCCACGCGCTGCGCCAGCGTTCGGCACCGGCCTGCAGACCTACGAGCGGCGCTACGACGGTTCGGCGCAGCGCGCTGGCGATCGGCTCGCGGCTTTTCGCGGGGAGCACCACCATGATGAGTGACAGGACAACGCAGCCGGCCAACATGCCGGCGTCGATGCGGCCTCCAAGTCGTGCTGCGTTTGCCACCACTTACCTCACGTGCTCAGGACCGACCAGTACTTTTCCTCGTCGTCGAGAATTCGCCCGGTGCCGCGCACGACACAGGTGAGCGGATCCTCGTCGACATGAATGGGCAGACTCGTTTCCTGGCTCAGCAACAAGTCGAGTCCGCGAATGAGAGCGCCACCGCCGGTCATTACGATGCCGCGATCGACAATGTCACTTGCAAGTTCCGGGGGAGTAATTTCCAGCGCCCGGCGCACGGCATCGACGATCTGCTGGATCGGCTCCTGAATTGCCTCGCGGATCTCGCTCGAATGGACGCGGACCGTCTTCGGGATGCCCGAGACGAGGTCGCGGCCCTTCACTTCCATCTCGCGCTCGTCGCCCACGGGCGCCGCCGACCCGATGTTGATCTTGATCTGCTCGGCCGTGGGCTCGCCGATCAGCAGATTGTAATTCTTGCGCATGAACTGCACGATCGACGTGTCCAGCTCGTCGCCGCCGGTGCGGATCGACGTGTCGCTGACGATGCCCGACAACGCGATCACGGCGATCTCCGTGGTGCCGCCGCCGATGTCGATCACCATGTTGCCCGTGGGCGTTTCCACCGGCAGGCCCACGCCGATCGCCGCGGCCATTGGCTCGGCGACCATGAACACTTCCTTGGCGCCGGCGCCCAATGCGGAATCTCTCACAGCGCGCTTTTCTACTTCTGTAATGCCAGAAGGCACACAGACGATCACGCGCGGCTTCACCTTGAAGACGTGGTTCTCGATGATCAGCGTGAGAAAATACCGCAGCATTTTTTCGGTCACATCGAAGTCCGCGATCACGCCGTCCTTCATCGGGCGCACGGCGATCACGCCGTCGGGTGTTCGGCCAAGCATGCGCTTCGCTTCAAGGCCCACACCTTTGATCTTCTTCGATTCGCGATCGATTGCCACAACGGACGGCTCGTTCAGCACAATGCCTTCACCCTTCACGTAAATGAGGGTATTGGCAGTGCCGAGATCGACACCGATTGCGTTTGCGGGGAACAGCGAACCCGGTTTAAAGAAAGGCCAGCGCATCCAGTCCTGGGGTCGTTCCACATGCTGCAAACCGGCACGTCATCACGCGAACACCGGTCAAACAGCGGTTAACCTAAAGAACCATCGGAGTCCCTACAAGATATTGAGGCACCGTAACCTACGCCACTCGCAGCCGCCCCGGATTCGGACGGCGCAACGGTGCCGCAGGTCACGAAAAAGGCGCCGACTCCATCTCGGCGCCCCAACGTTTCAGCCCCAGTCGTACACAGGAATCTCTATGCGACGAACGTGCCGGGCTCCTCGTACTTCATGCCGAACGCCTCGGCAACACCGGGATATGTCACGTGGCCATCCGTGATGTTCAGCCCCTTGAGCAACGCCGGATTCTCGCGCAGCGCACGCTTCCAACCCTTGGTCGCCAGCTGCAGCGCATAGGGCAGCGTGGCATTGGTGAGCGCGAGCGTTGACGTCCGCGGCACCCCGCCCGGCATGTTCGCCACGCCGTAGTGGATGATTCCCTCCACCACGTAGGTGGGGTTCTCGTGAGTCGTGGCGTGAATCGTCTCCACGCAGCCGCCCTGGTCGATGGCCACGTCCACTATCACGGCGCCGGGCTGCATCAGCTTCAGATCTTCGCGGCGCACCAGCTTGGGGGCCTTGGCACCGGGGATCAGCACCGCGCCCACAACCATGTCGGCGTTGGAGATCTGCTCCAGGATGTTGTGACGATTCGAATAGATCATCACGCAGTTGGCCGGCATGACGTCCGACAGGTACCGCAGGCGCTCGAGCGACAGGTCGATGATCGTGACCTTGGCGCCCATGCCGGCCGCAATCTTGGCCGCATTGATGCCGACAATGCCGCCGCCCAATATCACGACTCTGGCCGGCGCCACGCCCGGCACGCCGCCCAGGAGCACCCCGCGGCCGCCATACAGCTTCTCCAGGTATTTGGCGCCTTCCTGCACGGCCATGCGGCCCGCAACCTCGGACATGGGCGTGAGTAGCGGCAACTCGCGCGATGGCAGTTCCACTGTCTCGTACGCCACGCAGGTGGCACCGCTCGCCAGGTGCGCTCGGGTGAGCTTCTCGTCGGCCGCAAAGTGGAAGTAGGTGAACAGGAGTTGTCCGCGCTTGATGTGCGGCCATTCCTTCTCGATCGGCTCCTTCACCTTCATGATCATGTCGCTGTCGCGCCATGTCGTGGCCGCGTCTGGCGCGATCGACGCGCCCACTGCGGTATACGCTTCGTCGGAAAAGCCGCTGCCCAATCCGGCACCGGTCTCGATCAGTACGGAATGTCCGGCAGCAACCAGCGACTCGGCGCCCGCAGGCACCAGCGCGATCCGGTTCTCGTTGGTCTTGATCTCTTTGGGAACGCCGATTTTCATAGGCTCGATGGCTGAGTGATGACACGTCCCACGTGCGCCAGAAAGCTAACTCAGACCGGTTCCTTCGGTCCCAGGCTCAGCACGGTCAGCGCGTCGGGTTCGAAGAACTCGAAAGCCGCCTTGGCAATATCCTCATCGCTGATGCCGTCGATCAACGCCAGAATATCGTCGAGCGTACGGTAGGGCTCGCCATACAACTCCACCGACGCCGCCCGATACATCCGCGACGACACACCTTCCAGCGACAGCGTCACCTGTCCCTTCAGCTGTTGCCGGCCCATCGCAATCTCCGCTGACGGCAAACTGTCTTTCACCACGAGCCTGAGCTCGTCGCGAATTGCGTTCAACGCTGCGCCGGCCGACTCGGGCGCCGTGGCAACGTAGACACCATGCATGCCGCCGTCGGCGTGGAACGATGAGTACGTGTATACAGAGTAGGCGAGGCCGAGTTCTTCGCGCACCCGCTGGAACAACCGCGAGCTCATTCCGCCGCCCAGCAACATGCTCAACATCAACAGCGGAAATCGGCGCGGGTCGTTGTGCGCCACGGCCGTAGTTCCGGCGACAAGATGCGTCTGCGCGCCCTCGCGATGCACGTGCTTGGTGGCGGGCGGTTCGCGATGGAGCGGCGCCAGCGCCATGGGCGTGGCGTCGCCCGCCACTGCGTCCAGCCAACCGGTTTCGCCAAGTACGTCGAGCAACCGATCGTGCTCCACGTTCCCCGACGCGCCAATGATCAGCTGCCCCGGGTGATATGCCCGAGAGTGCAACTCGCGAAGCTCGCGAACGCCCAGGCGCTTGACAGTTTCACGCGTGCCGAGGATCGAATAGCCGTACGGGTGGTCGCCCCACAGCAATTCGTTGTGCAGCTCGAACACCAGATCGTCCGGCGTATCCTCCACCATGGCGATCTCCTCGAGGATGACCTTTCGCTCCAGGGTGAGATCGGCCTTGGCGAGCTTGGGATGAAAGACGATGTCGCCAATGACGTCGGCAGCGTCGCGCAAATGCTCATCGAGCACCCGGCCCTGATACACGGTGTGCTCGCGCGAGGTGTACGCGTCGAGCGAGCCGCCCAGCGCTTCGAGCGATAGCGCGATCTCGTGCGCGCTCCGACGCTCGGTACCCTTGAACACCATGTGCTCGAGCAGATGTGACACGCCCATCTGCTCGCGAGATTCATGCAGCGACGCCGCGCGCACCCACGCCCCAAAGGAAACCGACCGTACCCCCGGAATATGCTCCGAGAGTACGGTCAGTCCATTGGGTAGCACGGTGCGACGAAGAGCTGCGTTGGCGGGGATGAAGCCTCCCACTGCGGGCTCGGCTAGCGGCGCGAGCGTCCGCCGCCATCACGACGGGGCGGACGTCCACGATCGCTGCCACCTTCACGCGGCGGACGATCGCCGCCGCCTTCACTGCCGCCCGTGCTGGGTTCCTCCGGCGGCATGCCTTCAGGACGCGGAATCAACGCCTTCATCGACAGACGGAGGCGGCCACGCTCGTCGCGATCGATGAGCTTGACCTTCACGCGATCGCCCTTCTTGACCACGTCTTCCGTCTTTTCGGTGCGCTCGTGGCGCATTTCGGAAATGTGCACCAGGCCTTCGGTACCCGGCATGATCTCGACGAACGCGCCGAACGGCGTCGTCGTCTTCACCATGCCTTCGTACGTCTCGCCAACGATCGGCTCGGCCGTGAGCGCCATAACCATCTGACGCGCGCGCTCCATCGACTCGCCGCCAACGGCAGCGATCGTGACCATGCCGGTATCGTCCACCGACAACTCGGCGCCGGTCTCGTCCTGGATGCCGCGGATCGTCTTGCCCTTGGGTCCAATGAGGTCGCCGATCTTTTCGGGGCTGATCTGCACCGTCACGATGCGCGGCGCGTACGCCGACAGCTCGTCGCGCTTGGCCGGCAACGCCTTGTTCATTTCGCCCAAGATGTGCAGGCGGCCTTCCTTGGCCTGCGCCAAGGCTTCCTTCATGATCTTGATATCGAGGCCGTCGATCTTGATGTCCATCTGGATCGACGTGATGCCGTCAGCGGTACCCGCCACCTTGAAGTCCATGTCGCCGAGATGGTCTTCGGTGCCGAGGATGTCGGTGAGGATCGCGTACTTCTT
>JBEPWA010000017.1:0-73907 GCA_041690755.1 Gemmatimonadaceae bacterium
AGTCCAACGGATACGCGCAGCAAATTCTGCGGCGACTTGGTGCCCACGCCTTCCACCGACGCGCGGTGCTCGATGAGGCTTTCGGTACCACCGAGGCTCGTGGCCTGGGTGAACAGTTCCAGCCGGCTGGCAATTCTGATCGATTCCTCGGCAGTGGCGTGCACCTGCACGGACAGCATGCCGCCGAAACCGCTCATCTGCCGGCGTGCGATGTCATGTCCGGTATGCGCGGGCAACCCGGGGTAGTGCACGACTTCGACGCGCTTGTGCGTCGAGAGAAATTGCGCGAGCGCCATGGCGCTGGCGGTTTGCGCGTGGACGCGAAGCGGAAGCGTGCGAATACCGCGCATGATGAGCCAGCAGTCGAACGGCGCGGCAACGGCGCCGCCGGTCATCTGAATGGTGTTGATGCGTTCCCACAGCTCGCCCTTTTCCTTGACGATCAGCGCGCCGCTCAACACGTCGCTGTGGCCGCCCAAGTACTTGGTGGTGGAATGCATCGAGATGTCGGCGCCCAGGTCGAGCGGGCGCTGGAGCACCGGTGTGCCCCATGTGTTGTCCACGGCGCAAACGGCGCCGCCGCGATGGGCGATGGCCGAGACCGCAGCGATGTCAACGACGTGGAGCAGCGGGTTGGACGGGGTTTCCAGCCAAATGAGCTTCGTGTTCGGCCGCATGGCCTGCTCGATGTTCGACAGATCGCTCATGTCAACGATCGACAGCTCGACGCCCCACGGTCCGAAGATGTCGCGCGCAAGCTTGATGGTGCCGAAGTACGCGTCGTCGGGAATGATGACATGGGCACCCGGGCCCATGGCCTGAATGAGCGTCATCGTCGCGGTAGAGCCCGACGCGAACGCCGCCGCGGCCGCTCCGCCCTCGAGCGCCGCGAGACAGGTCTCGAGCGCGGCGCGATTGGGGTTGTTGTAGCGCGAGTAGAGATAGCCGGCGCGATAGCTGCCGTCGGCTTCGCGGGCATAGGTCGTGGAGAGCTGAATGGCCGGCGTGACGGCCCCGCTGGCGGGATCGACGTCGTGGCCGGAGTGAACGGCGAGAGTTTCGATACGCATGGCGGGAAGGTCGGGGGCACGGCTACAGATTGCAATGGGGGCGGGCGCAGCCCGCGCTAATTGGGATCTGTTTTGGCCTGACCGCTCTTGCTCTCCGCTGTCTGGGAGCAGGATGGTAGTGAACTACCCAGCCCTGAGTTCTCAGGGCTCAGTGCGGAGTAGGTCCCAGTATCCTGGTCCCCGAGAGCAGAGAGCTAGAGTCGTTGCCACGCACCGATCGCGATTACGGCAGCGCCTGCCGTTTCAGGTTCTCAGTCCCCCGACGAGTTCCCGCAACGACATCGACCCCGCCAACAACACATTGCTCGCCGATGTCATCTGCTCGCACGCCGCGCTCTGCTCCTGCGTGGACGCGTTGACCTGCTCCGCCGCAGCGGCATGTCCCTCTGCGGTCTTGGCGATCGCTTCGAGACTGCTCGCGGCGCTGTTGACGGCGAAAGCGTTGGCTTCGGCGGCGCCGGTGACGCCGACGGCGGCGACGCGGGTGCGTTCGGCGGCATCCGTAATTGTGCGCAGCGCCGCGTCGATGTCGCGTGACACACGCTCGATCTCGCCCACGCGGCCGGCGCTCGCTTCCATGGCGCGGGAACTCGTGGTGACGCGCGACGTGATCAGCGCGGTCATCACCACGATGTCGTCGGCAGCTTTCTGCGATTGCTCGGCGAGCTTGCGCACTTCGTCGGCGACCACGGCGAATCCGCGGCCGGCGTCGCCGGCGCGCGCGGCTTCGATCGCCGCGTTGAGCGCCAGGAGATTGGTCTGATCGGCGATCTGGCCCACCGACGCTACGAAGCGGTTGATGTCCGTGACCGTGGCATTGAGCGCGCTGATCTCGCCGGCGGCGCGCTCCACGCTGTGCTTCACGTCCACGAGAATGCCGAGCGCACGATCGACCTCCATGCGCTTGGCATGCGCGGTTCCTTCAATGCTGCGCGCCAGATCCGTCACCTCGTTCGACCGCGCCTTGACGCCGTCAGCAGCTTCGCGAATCACCTGGAGCGTCTCGTCCACCGACCGTAGCTGCAGCACCTGCGCGTCGGCGCCGTGCGCCACCTCAGTCATGGCATTTGCCATCTGGCCGGCCGAGAGGGAAATCTGCTCCGAGACCGACGCGAGGTCGTGCGCCGAGCTCGAGACTTCCTCGGCCGTGCGCGCGGCCACGGTGACGACGCGCGACAGCGACTCGCCGGTCTGATTCATCGCCAATGCGAGAATGCTAAATTCTCCCGGCATGTTCCCCGACGTCCGGCTGGATAGATCGCCATCGCTCAGGCGCCGGGCGTGCTGGACGAGCGCGTCGAGCGGCTCGCCGATGCGCCGAACGGTGTACATCACCACGATCACGCCGATCACCAGCGCCATGCCGATCAGTGTGATGAGCCACGCCGAGCGGCGCTGGGTTTCCACGGCCAACGCGTCGCGCGCCGTGGCGACCTTTTGCGCCTTGAGTGACCCGAGGCGCTCGATGTTGTCGAGCAGTTGGTCGATCGATCCGCGGGCGTGGGCGGCGGCAGCCCGTGCGTCGTCCATGCGATTCATATCGGCCAGGCGATGCGCGAGCGCGTAGCTGACTTCCATGTCCGAGAGGTTGGCGTCGATCATCGCGACCGTCGCGACCTCGGTGGCCGACTGGCCCGGGCGATCGTTCATTTTACGCTGAACGTCGTGCGCGGCCCATCCATATTTCCTGAATGCAAGTTCCGCCGTGGAGTCGCGCGTTTCGAGATAGCGCGATCCGGACTCGATCGTCTTGGCGGCGTCCGCCGAGAGCTGGCTGGCGAGCTGCGACTCCGCCTGCACGTCGGCGAGCGATTGCGTGATCGTCGTGGCCATGCCGGAGAACGACGAACGCGCAACGATGCCTGCCACGATCAGCAGCGCCATGAGCACGCCAAAGCCCAGCCAGAGACGGCCGCGAATCGTGTTCAGCTTCACTCGGTCGAGGAGACTCACTGGTTGGCCTCCACCACAAGAGCGCCCTGATGAATGCGTGTCATCACGAAGCCCTTGCCGATCGGATCGCCATCGGGTTGGAAGCGAATCGTGCCGGTGACGCCGTGATAGGCGGTGGCGTCGGTCAGGTTGGCGAGGTAGTCGCGAATCTTCACGCGATTGGGGCCGACCTTTTCAACCGCGGTGGCGAGCAGCTTGGTGGCGTCGTACGCCAGGGCGGCGTTCCCGTCCGGCGTGGCGTTGTATTTCTTCTTGTATGCGGCGACGAACTGTTGCACGTCGGGGCGCGGATCCTGCGCGCTGAACGGAGCGCCGACGTAAATGCCTTCGGCGAGCGGACTGGGGGCGAGCGTTTGCCAGCCGTCGCCGCCGAGGAGGTCAGCGTCGAGCTGCTGCCGGCGGGCTTCCTGGAGGAATTTGAGGCCGGAGCCATCGGTGCCGGCCACGAAGACGATATCCGGCTTCTCGCGCTTGAACCAGCTCACGTACGGCTCAAAGTTCTGGCCACTGCCTTCGCTGATCGGATCAACGCTGATGATCGTTCCGGTAAAACTCTTTCGAAAATTGTCAACGAGGCCGCGTCCGTAACTATTGTTCTCATACAGCACGGCGGCGCGCGTGCGGCCGAGGTGGTTGGCGAAGCGCGCGATAGCCATGCCGTTGGCGGAATCGCTGGTGATGACGCGGAACGCCCACGGCGAAATACCGGTGAGGCTGGGCGAGGTGGCGGTCGTGGCGACGGCCGCGAGATGTTTATCGTAGACGTGCGCGGCCGCGACCATAGCGCCCGAGCTCACGTGTCCAACTACGGCGACGATGTTGGTGCTATCGACGAATTGCTGGGCAATGGCGCTGGCCCGCACCCCGCTGCCGGAATCGTTGGCGAAGTCGATCTGCAAATGCCGCGTGCTCGACCATGCCGGGCTGGCGTTGATCTCTTCCACGGCCAACTCGATGCCCTTTTTGTTGGCGTCCCCGTAGCCCTCGTTCCATGGGCCGGCTGCGCCGAAGGTGATCGGACCGGACGACGCGCGCGAGCACGCGGCGAGCGCGACAACTACGATGAGGCGTTTCGAAGCGGACATGTAACCCAGTATCGGCAGGGAGGCCCGAGCCGCGTCGCTGGGTACTTCGATGACGATAGATATGAGGGCCATGTAACCAATAGCCTGGCACCTAACCTGCCCCCATCGGCGCTCTTCGCGAGGTAATCGGCATGAAGGTTTTGGTGACGGGCGGCACAGGAATCATTGGCGAATCCACAGTTCGGGCGCTCACGCGCCGCGGCACAGCGTGCGCGTGCTCACCCGCCACGCGGAACGAGCCGAGCCCTGGTGGCCGGCCGGCGTTGCCGGCTGGGCGGGCGACGTCTCCGACGAATCGTCGATCCGTGGCGCCGCCGATGGATGCGAGGTAGTGGTGCACATCGCCGGCATTGTCGCGGAAGAGCCGCCGGCGCGCACCTTCCAGGCGATCAACATCGATGGCACGCGCTACGTGGTGCTCGAGGCCGAGCGCGCGGGAGCTCGACGCGTCGTGTACGTGTCGTCCCTGGGTGCCGCGCGCGGACGCTCGGCATATCACAAGTCGAAATCCGTGGCCGAAGCGGTAGTGCAGGCGTTCAGCGGCGAATGGGTGGTGGTGCGGCCGGGCGCCGTCTATGGGCCGGGCGACGAGAACATCTCGGTGTTGCTCCGCATGGTCCGCACGCTGCCCGTAATTCCAACGATCGGCGACGGCAATCAACGATTCCAGCCGATTTGGCACGAGGACATCGCCAACGCGCTCGCGCTCGCGGTGGAGCGTGACGACGCGCGCAATTGCGTGCTCGACGTGGCGGGGCCGGATGTTACGTCACAAAACGACTTGACGGCGCGATTGCGAACGATCACCGATCGCACGGCGGTGCAGGCGCCGGTGCCGGAGTTCGTCGCCGCATTGGGGCTTCGGGCGTTGGGCGCGATTGGCGTCGGCGTGCCGTTCAGCGAGGCGCAGATGGCCATGCTCACCGAGGGGAATTTCATTCACGAAGGTGAGACGAACGCGCTCATCGAGGTGCTCGGCGTATCGCCCACCGGGTTGGACGACGGTCTCCGGCAGTTGGCTGTCGAGCAGCGCGCACAGCATCCGTCGGCCGGCGTGGGAACGTTGATGCGTAAACGCTATTGGATCGACATGGTGGACACCCGGTACGACGCAGACGGAATGTTCGCGTATCTGTGCGACCATCTACCTGAGCTCATGCCGTCCGTCGTCGAGATGAAACGCGGCGGATCGGGCGGAGGGCGCATCTGCGAGGGCGCGACGCTGACGCTCGAGTTACCGCTGCGTGGGCAGGTACTCGTGCGGGCGGCCGAAGTACGCGACCGGCGCATGACGATGTTGACGCTCGCCGGCCACCCGATTGCCGGTGCAGTGCGCTTTCTCATCGACCCGGTGCCATCGGGAATTCGCTTCGAGATTCAGGTGCACGAACGGCCGGCGTCGATCGTGGACGAGGTGATGCTGCGTGTGGGCGGCGACTGGCTGCAGCGCACACTGTGGATTGGCCTCGCCGAAAACGTGGCGCAGGCGGCCGGCGGCGCGCGCGGCGATGTGCAATCGTCCGAGGAAACGCTAGACGAGCGCCAACTGCAGATCGTGGACGAGTGGGCGCGGAACCTCAGCGCTCAACTTTCGCGGAAATCGACGTCGAGCGGCCGCGATTGACAGTGGTCGCCGCAACCGAGTTGGTAGCGGTTGCGCGCGAACCATTTGTAGAAGCGGTCAGCGACGGCGCTGGCGAACGGAATCCTGAAGACCAACGCACCGAACCGGCCCTTGGGCAGCACGTTGAGTAATTGCTCAATGGCCGCGGCGCCCTGCCAGGTGCGGCCGGCCGGTCCAATGAGTTGGAGCGACTCGGCATAGGCCCGTGGCGGAATCCACGGGAAACGCGCCATGACGCCAGGTGCCTGTGACGCGACGACTTCAATCTGCTCGCCGCCATCCCATGCGCGGAGCGCTCGCGCGAGTCGCGTGCACACTTTGCAGGTGCCGTCAAAGACACAGGTGTAGGGACGGCCGAGCGCCGCTTGGGCGTCTTCGCCGGCAATGGTGAATCGGACCACGGGAACGGTCATTGGCCGGCGACACCGTCGATTGTGATCGTTGGCGCCTGCTGGAGTGTCGCGTGGATGGTGCACATTTCGGCGACGCGCTTGGCGGCCTGAAGACGCTTGGCGGGCAGCGACGGCCAGCTGAACCGAATAGCGAAGTCGCCCACGCGGTGCGGCTCGTCGGTAAAGCCCCACGAGACGTCGAGCGTGAGATCGTCGGCCGGTAGCCCGGCGTGCTCCGCCCACGCGTGCATCACCGAAAAGGTGCAGTACGCCAGGCCGCCGGCAACCATATGGAAGGGCGAGTAGGTCTGGTTGGCCGACATCGCCTCGATGGTCATGGGGCCAGGGACCGGCTCGAGGCGAACGGATTCATCGGACAGCAACGTGAGTTTCACTGGCGCTCCTGGTGACTCTGCGGCGGTGCAGCCCCTATGCCTGTCTCACATCGTTCCGGTGTGAAACGATCTGTTGCACTGGCTGACGAAAAATTAACCGATTGTTGCACGGGCCGATAATGCCCCAAGCGACGTGTAGCCATAGCGCAGCTGCCCTGGCGGAGCGTCGCACGACAATCAACGGCCGACGGAGGCTTTGATATGAAGGTGCAGGCAAGCAAGATCGTACTATTTGCGCTGGTGGCCACTCTGGCCGCTTGCGGTGACGCCGTGGCCCCGCGGGTCAGCGCCGCGAACTCCGAACCGGAGTTGGGTGGCGGTGTGACGACGGCGCTCTCGGCCAGTGATACGACACAGTTCACCATCGCGATCGACCCACGCCACACAACGTACTACAATCTGGGCCAGGGCAATTCGCTGATGTTTCCGGCGGGGTCTGTCTGCGATCCCTCGTCAACATACGGTGTGACGGAATGGGACAAGCCATGCGCCGCGGCTCGAGGACCTGTGGTCGAGCATGTGCGGGCGTGGCTGGACGCGCAGGGGCACCCGCGCGTGGATTTCACGCCGAACATCCGGTTCGTGCCGAGCGCGCTGCCCACGAAGTGGGTCGTTCTGACGTTCGGCGATTTTGCCGCGTCCTTGGACCCATGGTACAACATTCTGTATTGCGCCACGGACACCTCGGCGTGCTACGACGAGTCGAAGACTGACGCGTCGCTCATCACGACGCGTAACCCGGTCACCGGCAAGGTGACGCGCCGCATCAAGCACTTCAGCGGTTATCTCCTGGGCGCCGGCGATCAGAATGCGTTCAACAAGGCCGGAAGCCAGCTCTCGGTGCCGTCGCCCAACCTAACGCCTGGTGGCAAGCCTCGGTCGGGCTACATCCTCGTGTCGGGCCGCGAATGATATCAGTTCAAGAATGAGGAAAATGAGAGAGGGAGGCCTGCGCCAACTGCAGGCCTCCCTTTTTCTTGCCCGCCACGCGCGGGGGAATTCCCGCAGATCGCCCAGGTAGCGCCGGTGGTTCTGCTTCAGAACGTTCCACCTTGCAACGTTGTGTTGCTATTTCGCTTATCGAATTTACCTGTGGATGGCGGGGCCGATAATCGAAGAGCCGAGTGCAACCAACGCGCTGATGCGTTGGGCAGGCGCCTGGCGATACTTCAATCAATGGCCGACGGAGGCTTTGATGCTCAGAGCAACTAGTAAAGTGGTGGTTGTCGCACTGATCGCAGGCCTTGCCGCCTGCAGCGACGGTTCAATCGCTCCCAAGAGCGGTGTGTCACATGCCACCAGCAACATCGGCGCGTTGGCGACGCTCACCCGGACCGATACGGTTCGCTTTAGCTTTGTCGTCGATCCGTCGCAGAACCAGTCGTTCTACCTGGGCGCCGGCAACAGCGTTCGCTTCCCCGCCGGCGCAGTCTGTGATCCGGCGTCGACCTACGGAACGACCGAGTGGGACAATTCTTGTACGGCGGCTTCGGACTCGATCACGATCTACGCTTCGGCGTGGCTCGACCCGGTTACCGGCAATCCCCGCGTGGATTTCGATAACCATCTCCGGTTCGTTCCGTCGGCCGATCCGACGCATTGGGTGACGCTGGCGTTCACCGACCAGTCTGCCGCGCTCGACTCGTCGTCCGACATTCTGTACTGTACGTCGGCGTACTCGGCCTGCATGAGCGAGTTGTCGGGTGATTCGACGCTCGTCACAGTCAAGAACCCGGTTACTGGGCTCGTGACCCGTCGCATCAAGCACTTCAGCGGCTATCTCCTCGGTTCCGGGGACGATTGCGGCGGCTGCACGGAAGGCGGCGCCGGCTTCAACCGCGCTCCGACCGCTCCGAAGCAGAAGGTTCCGTCGGTGTCGATGATCTCGCCGAATTTGAACACCCAGGCTGGTCATTCGGTGTTCGCGGTCCGCGAGTCTGGCTACATGTTCGCGACCGGTGAAGTGAGGGACGGCCTCTAACCGAGGCAGGCACAAAAGTTCGAAGTGACAGTTCGGCGGATAGCTGCCGATACTGAAGGGGCAGGCGTGGATTCTCACGCCTGCCCCTTTGTGCATGTTCACCGATGTTCAACCCCGCGAAAGCGGTCCGAGTGACGATGATGCCCTCGGTAGACGAAGTCATCCAGCAGGCGCAGTTCGCCGAGCGTGAAGGTCGGCGGGGCGACGCACGCTCACTCTATGAGCAGGCGTTGTACGCGCTTCGGCGCGCCGACGACGCCAAACTCGCGTCGTCCTTGCTGCGTTGGATCGCGCGCACCTATCAGCTCGACGCTGATCTCGGCAGCGCGCTCGACTGCCTGGAGGCCGCGATCGCCATCGCCGAACTGGCCGGCGACGCGGGTGCAATCGGCCACGCCATCAATATTCAGGCGGTCGTCTACCAGCAGGATGGCGACCTCGATCGGGCCGAAACGCTGTGGATGGAAGCGCGAACCCACGCGATTGCGGCCGGTGAGACACGCCTTGCCGCCATGACGGCGCAAAATCTCGGCGTGATCTCCGCCGTACGCGGTGACCACGAAAAAACGCTTCGCCACTATCGCACCAGCCTCGCCGAATTCCGGACGCTCGGCGCGCCAAAGGAAGTGCTCATCGCGCTCAACAACATGGGCAAACTGTGCACGGACCTTGAGCGCTGGGAAGACGCGGCGCGATCGTTCGAGGAAGGCACGCAGATCGCGGAAGCGCTCGGCGACATTCCCGCGCGCATCATGATTGAAGTGAACCGCGCCGAGCTCGAGATCTCCCGCGAGGATTTTGCCGCGGCCAAGGCGATCTGCGACCTGGCGATGTCGCTGTCGATGCAGTCGCCCGTGGGCTTCGCGCAGGGCGAGATCGAGAAGCATCTGGGCACGGTGGCGCGCGAGCTGGGCGACCTCGTCCAAGCCGAGGCGCACCTGGGTCGCGCGCAGGCGATCGCCACCGAGCGCCGCGATCTGTTGCTGTTGGCGGAAACGGCGCGCGAGCACGCCGAGCTGTGTCGCAAGCAGGGACGGCATCGCGACGCGCTCATGCATCTGAATCGCGGCCACCGAATCTTCAACCAGTTGAGCGCCAAGCGTGACGTCGCTGACATTGACCGGCGCAACGCGCGGCTCGAGCGACACTTTCTCGAGGCTGTTCGCCACTGGAGCGCCACGATTGAATCCAAGGACCGGTACACCCAGGGACATTGCGAACGCGTGGCCGATCTGGCGTGTGCACTGGCGTTGCGCGCCGGCCTCGAGGCGCGCGAGCTGTTCTGGTTTCGCATTGGCGCCATCGTACACGATGTCGGAAAACTCATCATCCCGTCCGATGTTCTGAACAAGCCGGGTAAGTTGTCCCCGGACGAATGGGAATTGGTCAAGCGGCACCCGGTGGCGGGCGTCGAAATGCTCGCCGACATGGATTTTCCGGGCGACGTGGTGCCCATGGTGCGGTCGCATCACGAGCGGTGGGACGGTCTGGGGTACCCGGACCAGCTCGTGGGTGAGGACATTCCGCGCAGCGCCCGCATTCTCTGCATCGCCGACGTTTATGACGCGCTCACGTCAAAGCGCAGCTACAAGGGCGCGCTGTCGCACGAGGCGGCCATGGACATCATGCGCGCCGACGCGGGCAAGCAGTTCGATGGAGAGCTGTTCGAGCTGTTCGATGACATGATGCGCACTCGCACGCCGGCCATCCGCCAGCGCGCGGCGCTCGAAGCGTCATCGCCGGCGCGTTCGCCGGAGCGCGAACTGCGGGTGACCGGCCCGACCGACGATCTGACGGGACTCCTCACCCGCCGTCCGTTCGTGGACGCGGCCAACAAGACCCTCTCGGATCGCGGGCCGTTCGCCACGATCTCGCTGATCGTCATTGACGTCGATCACTTCAAGACCGTGAACGACACTCACGGCCACCTGCAGGGCGACGCAGTGTTGCGCGTCGTGGCCGGTACGATGCGCGAGCTGGCGACGTCCACGGGTGTCGTGGGCCGGTATGCCGGCGACGAGTTCGTGATTTTGCTGCCGCACGCGCCGCTCGACGAAGCACGAGCGTTGGCCGAGCGTGTAAGAGCCACCGTTCGCCAAACTGCTGTGCCGTTGCTGGAACGCACCGGTTCGATCACCGTCACCCTGTCGATCGGCGTGGCCGTGGCGCGACCAGAGCACACGGATTTCGAAGCGCTGTTCGCCGCCTCGGATCGCGCACTCTACGAAGCCAAGCGTCGCGGGCGCGACGCCGTCGTGTCGGCGGCGGAAGTCGAAGAGGGTTCGCGCGAGCCTGAAGTCGATCTCAATCAGTTCATTGGCCGGGAAGAGGAGCTGCGCCGTATGGTGCGGTTGCTCGACGCGAGCATCGAAAGCGGGCCGGTGGTCGCTGCCGTCGTTGGCGAGGCGGGAGTCGGCAAATCGACGCTGGTGCGTCAGCTCGCGGCGGAAGTGCGCATGCGCGCCGGTTCGCTCGTCGCCGGTCGTTGCAGCGAAGCCGACGCCAAGCCGCCGTACGCGCCGTGGGCCGAAGTGATCGGGGCGCTTCACGAGCTCGGTGTCGTCAGTGCGCGCGAATGGCGCGAGTTGCCGCGAATCGTGCCGGCGTTGCAGTCGGCTGGATCGGCGATCGATCACCACGGCGGCAACAAGTACGTGCTGTTCGATGAGATCGTCGCCTATCTGCGCGAAGCCGCCGCGGCGCGACCGCTCGTGATCGTGCTCGACGACATGCAGTGGTCGGACGCGGGGTCGTCCGACGTGCTCGAGCACGTGATGGCGCAGTTGAACGGCGAGCGCGTGCTTATTTGCCTCACGCTCCGCGCCGAAGACGCGCGCGGAGTGGTGCAGGAGCGGCGGCATCGCCTGCTTCGCGACGAACGCTTTCATGAGATCGCACTGCCGCGGCTCAATGAGACCGAGCTGCAGAAGTGGCTCACGGGCGTATTTGGCGGCGATGTGAGCAAGGAGCTCGTCGATTATCTGCAGCGCTACTCCGAGGGCAATCCGCTGCTCGGGTCGCAGCTCGTTCGCATGCTGCTCGAGGACGGCGCGGTTCGATACGAGAATCACTGCTGGTCGCTGCGCGTGGAGCGTGATGACGTCCTGCCGTCGGCGCTCACGGGACTCATGGATCGCCGGCTCGATCGGCTGTCGCTCGAGACGCGCCGCGTCCTCAACACGGCCGCGGTCATCGGACGGGTGTTCGACATTGACCTGGCCATTACCGCCGGCGCCGGCGACGAGGATCAGATTCTCGATGCGCTCGACGAAGCGATTGCACATGCCGTAGTCGAGCCGCTCGCGCAGTCGAATTCCGGTAACAAGTTCTCGTTCACCCACGGCTTGCTCGTGGACGCGGTCCGCCGCTCGATCAATCCTCGGCGGCTCGTGCGGGTGCACGAGCGCGTGGGGGCGGCGATGGAAACGCAATGCCCAGAGAACGTTGCCGAGATTGCGGTGCACTTCGACCGGGCGGGCAACGTTCAGAAGGCTTATCACTACGCGACCGCCGCCGGCGGAGCCGCGCTCGCGGTATACGCCCACGCCGAAGCGCGCCGCTTTTTTGAGGTCGCCGAACGCACCGCCGGGAATTCAGCCGAGCGGGCGTTGGCGCTGCACCGGTTGGCCGACGTGGCAGAGACGGAAGGGCGGTATGCGCTGACTGAAGAGCTGTGCGATCGGGCGCTGGCCGGTGTCGATGGACAAACAGGGAATGCGTGCACCCTCGGATTGCAGCGCATGCGCCAGCGCATGCGCGCGCTGCAGGGCCAGCCGGCGACGGAAACGATTGCAGGCTGCCGCGAGTTGCTCGAGTCGGCGCGGGCGCTTGGTGACAGCTCGGAAGAGGCGGCACTCCTCAACATGATCTCGATGTATCAGGGTCGGCTCGGCGAATGGCAGGCGGCTGAGTCAGTGGCTCGGGAGGCGGTGACTGCCGCGGAGAACTCGTCCGATCAGCGGTTGCTTGCCGAAGCGCTCAAGCGCCTGGGCATGTCGTTGATGGATCGGCACTCCGAGGAAGCGTCCGAGTTCTTCAATCGCGCGCTGTCCCTGTTCCGGGTTGTTGGCGACCGTTGCGGAGAAGCGGCGTGCTATATCAACGTCGGCATCATTCACCAACGTTCCGGCCAGATGGTTGCGGCCGAAGCGGCGTACGAGCACGCGCTCGAGGCGGCAAAGAGTGCCCACGCTGTCGATCTGGCCGGCGTGGCCGCGCTCGATCTCGGTGTGTTGTATCAGCGCCGCGGACAGCCGGAGCTGGCAGGCGAGCGGTACGAGGAGGCCCTCAAGGCGTTCACGGACTCGGCGAATGAATCGCATCGGCTCGTGGTGTTGTACAACATGGGACACCTAGCGCGTGAAACGGAAGATTGGGCCATGGCGTCGTCGCTGTACGAACAGGCAGTGGCCGGCGCGAGCCGCATCGGTCAGCCGGATGTGGAGCTTGGCGCACGCGCGGGACAGGCGTTGGCCGCGCTTGCCGTGGGCCAGCGGGCTGTGGCTGAAGATGCTATGCACTGGATTCGCGCCAATACGGATCCGCGTCCCGAGTGGTGGTTCCAGGGGCGCGAGATGGTCGATGCGCTTCGAGTTCGTCTCGCCGCCGAGCGCGGCGACGACGGGCACGCGCTGCGAATGCTTCAGGAATCGGTGACGATCTCCCGGCGCCAGGACCCCTACGTTGCCGCCTACCTCGTTGCGGAGTGCGCGCCGTCGTTGATGCGATCCCCCGACACACTGGTGTCGCTGATCGACAGCGTCACGCCGGAAGTGGCCGCGCTCGGATTTGCGGGATTGGGCGAGCGCCTCGGAACGTTGCGCATGGCGCTGATCGGTGCGACGCAGGCCGCGTAAGCGAACGCGGTGTCCGGCGGTTGCCGTGTGCACGTGCAGCTACATGCGATCCATCATCACCCGGGCCGGCGCTTCATGCGCCGGCCTGTTTCACATCGTTCCATCGTGGAACGATTCGTTGCAATCTGCGGCGAATTATTCATCGCTCGCGGGGTGGGTCGATAATCCGGAGGGCAGAGTATACCCGTCGTGGACGGGCGATGGATGTTCGCTCACTCCGATCAACGCCGCTGGAGGCCTTGATGAACCGTGCAGGCAAGATTGCCGTATTCGCGCTCGTGTCGTGCCTCGCCGCATGCGGCGACGCCGTCGCGCCGCGGAGCCCGGGCATCGATGCTGCGCCTTCGTTCGGCGGCGGCGTTACGACGCAACTGACGACGACCGACACGATCCGCTTTACTATCACGATTGATCCGTGGCACAGCACCACGTACAACCTCGGCGCAGGAAATGTCCTGACGTTTCCCGCCGGGTCGGTGTGCGATCCTGCCAAGTCAAGCTACGGGGACGGCCAGTGGGACAAGCCGTGCGTGGCCGCGCGAACGTCAGTTTCCGAGACCGTGACGGCGTGGCTCGATTCGCAGGGACACCCGCAGGTGGATTTCTCAAAGGACCTTCGCTTCGTGCCGAGCGTTCTCCCAGCCGGCTGGGTTACGCTGACCTTCGCGGACTACGAGGGCTCGCTCGATCCGATGTTCAACATCCTGTACTGCAAAACGCCGACGTCTTGCGTCAACGAGTCGAAGAAGGATCCGACGCTGCTCACTACGCACGACCCGGTGTCCGGCAAGTTGACTCGCCGCATCAAGCACTTCAGTGGCTATTTGATCGGCGCTGGCGACGGCAGCAGCAACGCGATGAACAAGGCGCCCGTGGCGCCCAACGCGTCGTCCGCAGTGTCAGGTAGCACGGTGCTGCGTGGAAGCGTCCGTCGCTCCGGCTACATTCTGGCGTCGGGAATCTAGCAAAACGTCGCGTGGCGGCGGGGACATTCGGTGTCACGTCGCCGTCATCACATGCCGATACTCGAGTGGGGGAGAGTGCACGTCCGCACGCTTCCCCACTCAGCGCATTTCCGGCTGATCACTCGCAGCAATGGTTCCGAGCGACGATGAAGCCCTCGGTCGACGATCTCATTCAGCAGGCGCAGCTCGCCGAACGTGAAGGACGGCGGGACGACGCGCGCGCGTTGTACGAGCGTGCGTTGTATTCGCTCAAGCGCGCCGTGGATGGGAAACTCGCGTCCGCGCTGCTGCGATGGATCGGCCGCACGTATCAGCTCGACGCCAACGTTGACGCGGCGCTCGATTGTCTCGAGGCGTCGCTCGAAGTCGCCGAGCTCGCACACGACAGCGGCGCGATTGGCCACGCAATCAACGTCAAGGCAATCGTCCTGCAGCAGGAAGGGCAGCTCGACGCGGCCGAGGCGCTCTATCTCGAGGCGCGGTCGCACGGCATTGATGCCGGGGAAACGCGACTCGCGGCGATGACGGCGCAGAACCTGGGCGTCATCTCGATGATGCGTGGCGATCATGAGAAGACGCTCCGCTACTATCGCACCAGCCTGGCCGAGTTCCGCACCATCGGCGCGCCAAAGGAAGTGCTCATTGCCCTGAACAACATGGGCATGCTGTGCACCGATCTCGAGAAGTGGGATGATGCGTCGCGCGCCTTCGAGGAGGCCGTGCAGATCGGCGACGCACTCGGCGACCTCCCCATCCGCGTGTTGGTGGAGGTCAATCGCGCCGAGCTGGAAATCGCCCGCGGCGATTTCGTGGCGGCGCGCGCGGCGTGCGAGCTGGCCATGTCGCTCTCCGCTCAGACGCAGGACAAAATCGCACTCGGTGAGATCGAGAAACACTTGGGCACGGTGGCGCGCGAGATGGGCGAACTCGCGGCCGCTGAAGAGCACCTGCATCGTGCGCAGAAGATCGCCGTGGACCGCCGTGATCTGCTGCTGTCGGCCGAGACGGCCCGCGAGCACGCCGAGTTGTGTCGCAAGCAGGGGCGGCACCGTGACGCGCTCATGCATCTCAATCGCGGACACCGCATCTTCACGCAGCTCGGAGCCAAGCGAGATCTCGCGGACATCGACCGGCGCAACGCGCGCCTCGAGCGCCACTTTCTCGAAGCGGTTCGCCACTGGAGCGGATCGATCGAATCGAAGGATCGCTACACCCAGGGTCATTGCGAGCGCGTCGCCGACCTGGCCTGCGCGCTGGCGCTACGGGCCGGACTCGAAGCGCGCGAGTTGTTCTGGTTCCGTATCGGCGCCATCGTACACGACGTCGGCAAACTGATCATCCCGTCCGAGATCCTCAACAAGCCGGGCAAGCTCGCGCCCGACGAGTGGGACCTGGTGAAGCGGCACCCGGTGGCCGGTGTCGAGATGCTCGCCGACATGGACTTCCCCGGTGACGTCATTCCAATGGTGCGCTCGCACCACGAGCGCTGGGACGGACGCGGATATCCCGACGAACTCGCCGGCGAGGACATTCCGCGCAGTGCGCGTATCCTCTGCATCGCCGATGTCTACGATGCGCTGACGTCCAAACGCAGCTACAAGGGCGCGTTGCCGCACGATCAGGCCATGATCGTGATGAAGACGGATGCGGGAACACAGTTCGATCCGGAGCTGTACGTCCAGTTCGAAGAAATGATGAAGACCCGAACGCCGTCGATCCGGCAACGCGCCGCGCTGGAAGCGGCGTCGCCAACGCGATCGGCCGAGCGCGAGCTTCGCGTCTCCGGCCCGACCGACGATCTGACAGGCCTCCTTACGCGCCGGCCCTTTGTGGACGCGGCCAATCGCGCGCTCTCCGAGGTCGGTCCGTTCTCGACCGTTTCGCTGATCGTCATTGACGTGGACAACTTCAAGACGGTGAACGACACACACGGCCATCTCCAGGGCGACGCCGTGCTGCGCGTCGTGGCCGGCACGCTCCGCGAGCTCGCCTCCACAATGGGCATCGTGGGCCGCTATGCCGGCGACGAATTCATTGTATTGCTGCCGCACTCGCCGCTCGAGGACGCTCGTGAACTCGCCGAGCGCATCCGCGCCACCGTGCGGCGAACCGCCGTGCCGCTGCGCGAGGTTTCCGGCTCGATCACCGTGAGTCTGTCCATTGGCGTGGCGTTGGCGCGTGCCGAGCACACCGATTTCGAATCGCTGTTCGGGGCGACCGATCGGGCGCTGTACGAAGCCAAGCGGCGCGGGCGAGACACGGTCGTCTCTTCGGCGGAAGTCGAAGAGGGATCGCACGAGCCGGAGATCAACCTCAAGCAGTTCGTCGGTCGCGAGGACGAAACGCGGCGGCTCACCAAGTTGCTCGACGCGAGCATCGAGACCGGTGCAAACCTCGTTGCGGTGCTCGGTGAAGCGGGGGTAGGCAAGTCAACGCTCGTTCGCCGGCTAGCCGGCGAAGTTCGCATGCGTGCCGGCTCGCTCGTGACCGGCCGGTGCAGCGAAGCCGACGCAAAGCCGCCGTACGCGCCCTGGGCGGAAGTCATTGGCGCCATCCATCAACTTGGCTCGGTCGGCACGCGTGAATGGCGCGAGCTCTCGCGGCTCGTGCCCGCGCTGCAGGGCAGCGCCGCCGCAACGGAGCACTCGGGTAACAAGTACGCGTTGTTCGACGAAATCCTGACGTTTCTCCGCGCTGCGTCGGCCGCTCGGCCTTTGGTCATCGTTCTCGACGACATGCAATGGTCGGACTCGGCGACGTGGGACGTGCTGGAGCACGTGCTGGATCAACTCGATCACGAGCGAATACTCATCTGCCTCACGCTGCGCTCCGAGGATACGCGCGGTCATGTCATGGAGCGCCGTCATCGGCTGCTGCGCGACGAGCGGGTCCATGAGATCGCATTGCCGCGGCTTAGCGAGTTGGAGCTCAACCAGTGGCTGTTGAGCGCCGTGGGCGGCGACGCGAGTCGCGAGCTCATGGCCTACCTCAGTCGCTACTCGGAAGGCAACCCGCTGCTGGCCACCCAGCTGCTGCGCATGCTGCTGGAAGACAACGCCGTGCGTTTCGAGAACGGACGGTGGACGCTGCGCGCCGAGCGCGAAGGCGACCTCCCGTCGGCGCTCACCGGGCTGATGGACCGCCGGCTCGACCGGCTGTCGCCGGAGGCGCGTACGGTGTTGAATACCGCCGCGGTCATCGGGCGCGTTTTCGACATCGACCTGGCGGTGGCCGCCGGTGCCGGCGACGAGGACCAGATTCTCGACGCCATCGACGAGGGAATTTCCCACGCGGTGATCGAACCCTGGGCTGATTCACACTCGGGAAGTCAGTTCTCGTTCACGCACGGCCTGCTCGTGGACGCCGTGCGGCGCTCGATCAATCCGCGGCGTGTCGCGCGGATCCACGAGCGCGTTGCCGCTGCAATGGAAGAGCGCTCGCCCGAGAGCGTCGCCGAGATCGCGATGCACTACGATCGTTCCGGCAACGCGAAGAAGGCACACTACCACGCAATGGCAGCGGGCAGCGCATCGCTCGCGGTGTATGCCCATGCGGAGGCCCGCCGCTTCTTTGAAGTGGCCGAGCGTACCGCCAACGACTCAGCGGAACGCGCGCGGGCACTGCATCGTCTCGCCGAAGTCGCCGAAACGGAAGGGCGGTACGCCCTCACCGAAGAACTCTGCGATCGGGCGCTCGCCGGTCTCGCCGATCGTCCGGAAGACGCTGCCGTGCTCGGGCTGCGCCGGATGCGCCAGCGGATGCGAGCGTTTCAAGGCCAACCGGCCAACGAAACCATCCTCGCCTGCCGTGAACTCCTCGACGCGGCGAGAACGATCGGCGAGCGCGGGGAAGAGGCGGCGTTGCTCAATATGATTTCGATGTATCAGGGTCGCCTCGGTGAGTGGCAAGAGGCCGAATCGGTCGCACGCGAAGCCGTGTCTGCCGCGGAAGCGGCGAACGACGGAAGGCTCCTGGCCGAGGCGTTGACCCGACTTGGTATGTCGATGATGGACCGGCGATCGCGTGAGTCGGCTGAGTTCTATCAGCGCGCGCTGGCGCTGTTCCGCGCCGACGGCGATCGCTGCGGCGAAGCGCGTTGCTACATCAATCTCGGCATCATTCATCAGCGCGGCGGCGAAGTGGTTGCGGCCGAGGCGGCGTACGACCGGGCTCTCGAGGCGGCGCGGAGTGCGCATGCCGTAGACCTTGCCGGCGTGGCGTCGCTCAACCTGGGGGTGCTCTATCTGCGACGGGGCCAGCGCGAGCTGGCCAGCGAACGATTCGAGGAAGCGCTCAAGGGCTTCACCGAGTCGGCGAACGAGTCGCATCGATTGGCTACGCTGTACAACATGGCACACCTGGCGCGCGAGAGCGAAGACTGGGCGGAGGCGGCGACGTTGTACGAACAGGTAGTTGCAGTTGCCGGGCGAATCGGGCAGCCGGACGTCGAGCTCGGCGCGCGCGCCGGACAGGCGCTCGCGTCACTCGCCGTGGGCGCTCGCTCGCTGGCCGAAGATGCGATGCGCTGGATTCGCGCCAACGTGGAACCGCGGCCGGACTGGTGGTTCCAGGGGCGCGACATGGTCGATGCGTTACGCGTGCGTCTCGCCGCGGAACGCGGTGATGATGCGCACGCCATGCGGCTGCTGCACGAAGCAGTGGAGATTGCCGGCAAGTACGACCCGTACGTTGCCGCGTATCTCGTTGCTGAATGCGCGCCTTCGCTGATGCGTTCGAGCGATGCGCTGCTCGCGCTCATTCAGAGCATTAGCCCGGAAGTAGAAGCGTTGGGGTTTGCCGGTATTGCCGAGCGGCTCGCGAGATTGCGAGTTGCGCTGACTGGAGTGGAATCCAATGCAAGTCAAGCCGCATAATGGTGCGGCGCAAGCCGCGGTATGCCGATACTCTAATGCACGTTCGTGTACCTTGATCGAGGATGTTCCCGTGATGCGCTGCGTCGTCGTTCCCACTGGAGTCTGACCGTGACCGCACCTTCCCTACAGCGGCCGCTACCGGCCGCGCATGAGAGCGTCGGAGAGTTTTCGGCGGTGATCGCCGAGAGCGCAGGCATGCGTCACGCCCTCCACATGGCGCGTCGCGTGGCGACGACGCCGCTGCGCACACTGCTGATGAGTGGCGAGGCCGGCACTGGCAAAGAACTGGTCGCGCGCTGTATTCACAACGCGGGACATCACGCCGCCGCGCCGTTCGTGTCGATCAATTGCGCGTCAATTCCGGCGCCGCTCCTCGAAGTCGAACTGTTCGGCACCGCTCCGTCCCGTCTCGAGTCGGCGCGGCGGGTGGGCGTGCTCGAGCTCACCGGCCGCGGAACCGTATTTCTCGACGAGATCGGCGAGATGCCGCTCGGGCTGCAGAGCCGGTTGATGCAGACGCTCGAGGAATACAGCATTCCGCGCTTCTCCGGCGGAAACGACGCGACGGTGCACTGCCGCGTCATTGCCGCGAGCAAAATCCGCCTCGAAGACCGCGTCGCCGGAGGCAGCTTTCGCGAAGACCTGCTCGCGCGATTCGCCGTGCTGCGTATCGAGCTACCGCCGTTGCGGGAGCGCGACGACGACGTCCGATTGATCGCCGAGCACATGCTCGCCGAAGCTACGCGGCTACAAGGTGCGCCGCGGCGCCAGCTTGGGTTGGACGCCATCGCCGCGCTGCGCTCGCATCGCTGGCCGGGGAACGTTCGGGAGCTCAAACACGTCGTCGAGCGCGCACTTGTCGTGTGCGACCTGCCACTCATTGGCGCCGAGCATCTGACCATCAACCAGCGGCGGGCGGGCTCGGCGACGGTGCGCGGCACCGCGGCCTTTGGCGAAATCCGCATTCCGGCCGATGGCAAGCGATTGCGCGACATCGAACGCGAAGCGCTCGAGCTGACCCTGCAGCTGACCGATTACAATCAGAGCGCAGCGGCGAGAATTCTGTGCATTTCGCGGCCAACGTTGGCGAGAAAGCTTAGAACGTACGGGTTGGCGAAGATGTAATAGACGGTGGAACGGTGGTACGGTGGAACGGTGGAACGGACTGAGGGTTGTCATCCCGAGCGAAGTCGAGGGATCTAGCCGGCCGACGCGAGATTCCTCGGTCGCTGCGCTCGCTCGGAATGACAAGCGGTTTTCGTTCCACCGTTCCACCGTTAGCGAACGCGGCCCCGCGGCTGCTGCTGAGTCAGACAGTGTAAGGTGCCCAGCCCCCACACCAGGTCTACGGCGTGGATGCCCACCACCTGGCGCTCGGGAAACAGCTCGGCGATCGTGTTTAACGCGACGCGATCGTTGCGGTCGTTGAATGTTGGCACGATGACCACGCCGTTGGCGACGTAGAAGTTCGCGTAGCTCGCCGGTAGACGCTCGCCGTTCATCACCACAGGGCGTGGATACGGCAGCTTGACGACGCGGAGCACACCGTCGTCGCCGCCGGCGCGTTGCAGCCGAAGGTAGTTGTCCACTGACCGCCGGTGGTTCTCGTCGTCGGCCGAATCTTCCTCGTAAGCCAGCACGACCACACCGGGCGCCGTGAAGCGCGCGATGTCGTCGATGTGCCCGTGCGTATCGTCGCCAACGCAGCCTTCGCCCAACCAGATCGTTTGCCGAATGCCGAGCGCCTTGCGGAACACCGATTCGTAGCCGTCGCGATCGAGGCCGGGGTTGCGCACCTGGACGTCGGAGAGCAGCCACTCTTCCGTCACGAGCATCGTGCCCTCGCCGTCCGTCTCGATGCCGCCGCCTTCGAGCACCACGCGCTCGCCGTTATCGGGCCGAAGCGGCTCGATCCTCGGCAATCCGGTGATGCGTTCCACGGCGCGTCCGATCTTGGCGTCGAGCTCGAAGTTGGAATACTTCGCCCACGCGTTAAACGCCCAGTTGACGAGCGTCACCGCACCGGCGTCGTCGATCACGCCGGTGGGGCCGGAGTCGCGCAGCCATACCCGATCGTTGGGGACAACGTGCAGACGGAAATTGTCCCGCACCCCGTGCGCGTCGAGGTGCGCCTGCGCGGCTTCCTTTACCGTTTCATCATGACAGACAATCTCGACGCGCTCGTGGGCGTGCAGCACGCGCACGATCTCCGCGTACACCCACGGAATGGGCGCCAGCTTGCCGGGCCAGTCCGGCTCGTGATGGGGCCAGGCGATCCACGTTGCCTCGTGTTGCTCCCACTCGGCGGGGAAGCGGTACGTCACGCGCCGAGATAGCGGCTGAGGATTGGCGCATAAGCGTCGATGCGCCGATCGCGCAGGAACGGCCAGTTGCGCCGCGTGTCCTCAATCAACTTGGGGT
Source organism: Gemmatimonadaceae bacterium (assembly GCA_041690755.1). Lineage (GTDB taxonomy): Bacteria > Gemmatimonadota > Gemmatimonadetes > Gemmatimonadales > Gemmatimonadaceae > JAQBQB01. The sequence continues at coordinate 21,617 of JBEPWA010000017.1, forward strand.
CGCACGTCGCGATCAGAATCGCCGCATCGGTGCCCGCTTCGGTGAGAATGCGGCCAAACGGATCGGCGATGAACGAGTTGCCAAAGAACTCGATGCCGTTCGTGCCCGGCTCGTCTTCGTGCCCCACTCGGTTGGGTGACGCAACGAACACACCGTTGGCGATCGCATGCGAGCGCTGCATCGTGCGCCACGCGTCCACCTGCGCCGCGCCAAATTCCGCCTTCTCGGCGGGGTGCCAGCCGATCGCCGTGGGGTAGAACAAAATGTCTGCACCGAGCAGTGCCGTGATGCGCGCTGCTTCCGGATACCACTGATCCCAGCAGATCAACACGCCGATGTTCGCGTAACGCGTGCGCCATACGCGGAAGCCGCTCGCTTGCGTGGCGACATCGCCGTTGGCGCCGATCCGTTCGTCGTTCGCCGCATCACCGGGCGTGAAATAATATTTCTCGTTGAACATAGGGTCGTCGGGGATGTGCATTTTGCGATACACACCGAGCAGCGATCCGTCGGCGTCGATGATCGCCGCCGAGTTGCGATAGACACCGCGCGCCTGCTTTTCGAAGATCGGCACGATGAGCACGATCTCGAGCTCTTTGGCCAACGCCTGCATCCGGTCCGTGGTCGGGCCGGGAATGGACTCGGCCAGATCGAACCGTTCGCACTGCTGCGATTTGCAGAAGTATGGTGCGTTGAACAGTTCCTTGAGGCAGACGATCTGCGCTCCACGCGCCGCGGCCTCGCGCACGCGAGCGATCGTGGCGTCAACAGTCGCGGCGGCATCGTGGCTCGCCGAGTCCTGGATGATTCCGACGGTGAACGGGGCGTGGGTGGTCATGGGGGAAAGATAATAACGGTGGAACGGTGGAACGGTGGAACGGTGGAACGAGAACCGCCTGTCATTCCGAGTGAGCGCAGCGATCGAGGAATCTCGTGTCGCCCGGCTAGATCCCTCGACTTCGCTCGGGATGACAGCCCCGAGTCCGTTCCACCGTTCCACCGTTCCACCGTTCCACCGTTCCACCGAACTACACCACCCCAATCACCACGTCATTCACATTGGTTCCCGTCTCGCGCCGCGGCAGGAGCGCGTTAGCAATGCGCAGCGCTCCGTTGGATTCGTGGGCCGCCAACGCCTGAGCCGGGTCGCGCCCGCCGTCGGCGATCGTGCGCCACGTTGTCGCGTCGATCACCGCGCCGCTGGCGTCCGTCACTCCATCGCGGCCGTCGGTACCGGCGGCGAGCAGGGTGATACCGGCCGCGTTCTCGCCGGCCTCGGACAGCACCCGCGCCGCGGCGAGTGCTAATTCCTGGCAGCGGCCGCCGCCCGACGTTCGTGCGCCCGCGGCGCCGGCAAGTGCCACGGTCGTTTCACCGCCCCACACGAGACAGCGCTTGGGCGCGTCCACACCGCCGCCGGCCCGCGCGGCCAGCAGTTCGCGCGCAATGCTCTCGCCGGCCTGCGCGGCGCTGCCGGCCAACCGCGCGCTCATCACATCCGCCGAAAGTCCAACGGCGCGACCGCGCGCCGCGGCGCCTTCAACCGCCGACCGGTTGTTGCCGATTACGCGCGCGGTGACGTGCGCGAACGCGGGGTGCGTCTTGGTCGGCGTTTCGGGAATGGTTCCGCGTGCCACGGCCGCGAGATAATCGCGATGTGTCTGCGGAATCTTCGCCAGGAGTTTGGCGCGCTCGAGAATCGCCGTCACGTCGCGCACGGTGGTGGTGTCCGGCACGCACGGCCCCGAGCCGATCACCGAGAGATCGTCGTCGGATACGTCGGATATCGCCAGGCAATGTGTAGCGGCCGGTGCGAGGGCCAGAGCCAATCGTCCCGCCCCCCAGCGCGAAAAGCGTTTGCGCACGGCGTTCATTTCGCCAATGGCGAGTCCCGATCCGAGCAGCAACTCGTACAACGCGGTAAGATCGGACTCGTTCATGCCGCGCAGCGGCGCGCCGATCAGACTTGATGCGCCTCCGGAAATCAGCACCACGGCGACGTCATTCCCCCTGCGGCCGGGCGTGACATCGGCAATCTTCGTTGCCGCCGTGAACGAGTTGCGGCCGGGAATGGGATGATCGCCACGCATCGTGGCCAGCGTCGGATACACCGCGGGAGCGGCGTCGCCCGACACCACGACACCGCCCACGATCGCGTGCAGCGATCGGAGCAGTGACGTGACAGCGGCAGACGCCATGGGCACCGCCGCTTTACCGAATGCAAATATCCAAACGCGAGACGCCCTGTCGATCGACAGGGCGTCAATGGCGCGCGCCGTTACCGCCCCGGGAGCAGCGGCGGCAACGGCGGCGTCATACAATTCGATCAGCAACTCACGCCCCGCCAGATCGGCCGGAGCGACGACGTCCATGCTAATGCGAACCTCCTGTTGGCTTGATAGTCTCAGCCACCGCTTTGCCCAACTCGGCGTACGCGTCGCCCGACAGCACGTTGAACTTCATGATGCGAGCGGCAATCTGACCATCTGGAGCAATGATGAACACGTTGCGTGTGTCGAACTTTGAATCGGCCGAACCGTACATCTTCGCGACGGTCTGATCGGGGTCACTGGCGAAGAGATTTGGAAAACTCGATTCGCGAGCCCAGTCTGCCTGCGTCGTATCTGCATCGACGCTGACGGCCAGGACGACCACTTTCTTTCCGTTGTTGAAGAGCGTGGCGTACTGATCACGGTACGCCTCCATTTGGATGGTTCAGCCCTTGGTCCGCGCCTTGGGAAAGAATGCCAGCACAACCGTCTGGCCTCGGAATTCAGAAAGCCGAACCGGCGCTTTCAAGAGTCCGAATCGCGTCGCGCCCGGCAGGGCGAAATCCGGCGCCATTTGTCCAACATTTGGAGCTGTTGCTGCCGATCCGGGTGCTGGTGCCTGCGCAACCGCCACCGACGCCGTCGCGACGAGCATTGCGACTGCGAGATGCGCCTTCGATAAACGTTTGGTTACTGCCATGGATGTGACCTCCGCCACAGGTTGTCGGCAAGATGCTTGGCGTTTGTTTCCGACGCAATGTGTGATCCGGATCGCCATGATCCCGCTGAGAGGACAGCACCTGTCGCGCATTTAGACATTTTGGCGATTTAAATGCCCCAATTGGCAGTTCACCCCGGGAATGGGTCGTGCCTCGTGTCTGCTACGTAGACGCCTGCCACTCATGGAGACTTTTGATGCGCGCTCTGAACCTGATTGCAGTGCTCCCGCTGGCATTCCTCGCCACCGCGTGCGGACGCGGCAGCTCGCCGGCCGCGGACGACGCGTTGAAGACCGATCTCGCGCTCGCGTCCCAAGCCTCGGTAACGCAAACTCCGATTTCGCCGACCGAAGCGGGCCTCGGCGCCCAGTCGCTGGCGTCGGTCGCTCCGCGCGCGGCTGTCACACGCACGGCCGCTGCGCCTGTGCGACGCGCTAGCACAGCGCGCCGCTCCAGCGGATCGTCCGCACGCGCCGGTTCCAGCGGTACGTACTACCCGGCACCCGCGCCCGCGCCTGTGATCGTGAAGCATACCCAACGTGATGCAGCCATTGGCGCCGTGGCAGGCGCAGTGCTCGGAGCAACGACGAGCCGCAACAAGGTGAAGGGTGGCATCATTGGCGCGGCCGTGGGCGGCATCCTCGGCGGCGTGCTCGGAAACAACGTCGACAAGCAGCGCCAGACGCCGTAGACGCCGGGCATTGTACCGCGTTGCGAAGCGACCCGATGCAGAGGGCATAGAACTCGCGTTTCCGCGGCCGCATGGGGGACTCTTACATCGCCGGGTTGGATGCGGCGACGCCGACGGACGACACGAAACCGGAGCGCCGTCGCGGGCGGTTGATCGCCAACCGCGCGTTCGGCGCGCTCAAGGCGCAGCACAACGCCGAGCGGAGCTGGATAGAGGCGGCGGCGGATCGACTGAACGTCATCGCCGCCTCGACGCCATACCTCGTGGTACATCTCGTCTGGTTCCTGCTGTGGATTCCCTGGAATCTCGGATGGTTCGGGCTCCCCCTGTTCGATCCGTATCCGTTCGGCCTGTTGACGATGATCGTGTCGCTCGAAGCGATCTTTCTCTCGATCTTCGTGCTGATGGCGCAGAAACGCGAGTCGGCGATCGCCGAGCTGCGGGAGGAAATGGCGCTGCAGGTGAGCCTGCGGATCGAGGAGGAATCGACGAAGATGCTGCAGCTCGTCGCGGGCCTCTACACGCGGCTAGGGCATCGGGTGGCGGAAGACCAGGAGTTGCTCGAGATGATGCAGCCGCTCGACGTGGCGGCGCTCGAGAAGGATCTCACCACCCAGATAGCAACCGCGGCGGCCGCGCGACGGATGTCGCGCCACCGCCGCGTTCGCGACGTCGAACCCTAGTTGTCATTCCGCGGAGCGAAGCCTCGTGTCATTCCGAGGAGCGAAGCGACGAGGAATCTTCCGTCCCTCATGAGGGATGAAAGATTCCTCGCGTACGCTCGGAATGACAATCAGGCCCGGCCGCCCACCAGCTGGCGCAGCACGTACTGCAGAATGCCGCCGTTCTTGTAGTAGTTCATCTCCTCCGGCGTGTCGATGCGCGTGTACGCCTTGAACTGCGTGACCTTGCCGTCGCGCCCCGTCGCCTTCACCGTGAGCGTGTCGTGCACCTTGAGGCCCGCGTCGAGCCCCACGAAGTCGAATGTCTCAAACCCACTAAGACCGAGCGATTGCCGAGTGTCGCCATTAGTGAACTCTAACGGCAGCACGCCCATGCCCACGAGGTTTGACCGGTGGATTCGCTCGAACGACTCGGCGATCACGGCGCGAACACCGAGCAGAATGGTGCCCTTGGCCGCCCAGTCGCGCGACGAACCGGTGCCGTATTCCTTGCCGGCAATGATCACGAGGGGCGTTCCGTCCTGCTGGTGCGACATTGCGACGTCGTAGATCGATTCGGCCTTGGCGCCCGGCTCCTTGGTGGACCATCCGCCTTCCGTGCCCGGCGCCATTTCGTTGCGCAGCCGGATGTTGGCGAACGTGCCGCGCATCATCACTTCATGATTGCCGCGGCGCGAGCCGTACGAATTGAAGTCCTTCTTCTGCACGCCCTGCTCGATCAGCCATTTGCCGGCCGGGCTCGATGCCGGAATGTTGCCGGCCGGCGAGATGTGGTCGGTGGTGATGGAATCCCCGAGCATCGCCAGCGCCTTGGCGCCGGTGATGGCGCGAATCCCCGGCAGCTCCATGGTCATCCCCTGGAAGTACGGCGGATTCTTGACGTAGGTGGATTTCGGATCCCACGCGTAGGTCTCGCCGGTGGGCACGTCGAGCGACTGCCACTGCTCGTCGCCCTTGAAGACGTCCGCGTACTGTTTCTGGAAGAACTCCTTCTTCACACTGCGAGCGACTTCCTCCTGTACGTCCTGCGCCGACGGCCAAATGTCGCGCAGGAACACGGGACCATCCTTGCCCACACCAAGCGGTTCGCGCGTGAGATCGAGGTCCATGCGTCCGGCCAACGCGTAGGCCACAACGAGCGGCGGCGAGGCGAGGTAGTTGAAGCGCGTGTACGGATTCACGCGGCCTTCGAAGTTGCGGTTGCCCGACAACACCGACGCCGTGATAAGCGTGCCGCTTTCGATCGCCGCCGAGACCGGCTCGGGCAATGGGCCCGAGTTGCCGATGCACGTGGTGCAACCGTAGCCCACGAGTTGGAAGCCAAGCGTGTCGAGGAATTCCTGCACGCCGGCCTGATTCAAATAGTCGGTCACCACCTTGGAGCCCGGCGCCAGCGACGTCTTGACCCATGGCTTGGTGGTGAGCCCCTTCTTCACCGCGTTGCGCGCCAGCAATCCGGCGGCGAGCATCACCGACGGGTTCGAGGTGTTGGTGCAGCTCGTGATGGCGGCAATGACCACCGCGCCGTGACGCAGTGTAAAGCTGTGGCCGTTGTACTCCACCTTCACGCCGTCGTTCGCCACGTGCTCGCCGTCCGCCACGATCACGGTTTCAGGGTTCAGCGTGCGGGCGGCGGAAACCTTGGTCGCCTCCTTGAGCTGTGCGGCGGCGGCCGGCGTGCCGAGCTTGGCCAAATCGGCGTTCAACGCTTCCAAATACATCGTCTTCGCCTTGGAGAGCGGCACGCGATCCTGCGGGCGCTTTGGTCCGGCGAGGCTGGGCTCCACGGTGCCGAGGTCGAGCTCGATCGTGTCGGTGAAGATGGGATCGGGCGTGGCGTCGGTGCGGAACAGGCCCTGATCCTTCGTATACGCTTCGACGAGCGCTACATGATGGTCGGGACGTCCGCTGAGGCGCAGGTACTTTAGCGTTTCCTCATCGCACGGGAAGAAGCCCATGGTTGCCCCGTATTCCGGCGCCATGTTGGCGAGCGTCGCGCGGTCGGCGAGCGGCAAGGACGACAATCCGGTGCCATAAAACTCGACGAATTTGCCGACGACTTTCTTCTTGCGGAGCATCTCGGTAACGGTGAGCACGAGATCCGTGGCCGTGGTACCGGGGGGCAGCTTGCCGTGGAGCTTGAACCCGATCACTTCGGGAATGAGCATCGACACCGGCTGGCCGAGCATTGCGGCTTCGGCCTCGATGCCACCCACGCCCCAACCGAGCACGCCGAGTCCGTTGATCATCGTCGTGTGCGAGTCCGTGCCGACGAGCGAATCTGGATACGCTGTCGCTTCGCCGTTCTCCTCGTTCACGAACACCGTCTTGCCCAGGTACTCCAGGTTCACCTGATGGCAGATGCCTGTGCCCGGCGGAACGGCGCGGAAATTCTTGAGCGCGTCCTGGCCCCAGCGCAGAAACACGTAGCGTTCCTGGTTGCGTTCGAACTCGAGTTCCGTGTTGATGAGGAACGCGGCCTGTGTGCCGTATTCGTCCACTTGCACGGAGTGGTCGATGACGAGATCGACCGGCTGCAGCGGGTTGATGCGCTGCGGGTCGCCGCCCAGCGACGCGATAGCGTCTCGCATGGCGGCCAGGTCGACCACGGCGGGAACGCCGGTGAAGTCCTGCAGCAGCACGCGGCTGGTGCGGAAGGCGATCTCTTTCTCGCCGCGCGCCGCGACGTCCCACTTCGCCATGGTCTCGATGTCGGCGCGTTTCACGAACGCGTCGTCTTCGTTGCGCAGCAGATTCTCAAGGAGAATCTTCAGGCTGAACGGCAGCTTCGCGGCGTTGCCGCCGGACAGCTGGTCGAGGGCGGCGAGGCGATAGACCGTGTAGGTCTTTCCGTCGACGGCGATCGTCGCGCGGCTTCCGAAGGAATTCTTGCTTGTCATGGGGTTTCTCTCTCGGTTCGCCCGCTGTGCGGTCGATGCGAGGTGCCTGACGGAGCCACTGGTGGGGCTCGCAAGCCGACCACCAGGCTGCAGAAGAATCTAATCACTGCGTGAGTTGATGCGCGTCAGTTCCCTGGACGTTCATGACCCAGACCTCCCACCGACCCGTGCGATTGCTTTGAAAGGCGATGCGCCGGCCGTCCGGGAACCACGACGGCGTTTCATCGAGATACTGGCTTGCGTGCTCGGCCAGCTTCGTGGCACCGCCATTGTCCAGCCGCACGAGCCAAATGTGTCCGTCGCGTGTCGCGGGGTCCACCTGGTCGGGCGACGTACTCTGCACCGCCAGCCGGCGTCCGTCCGGCGACCAGGCCGGGCACTGCGGATTTCCGGCGAGCTTGGGGAAATCCGTCGCCTGCCAGCTCTCGTCGGTGTGCGGGTCGAAGATCCAAATCTGGCTGCCGTTCGAATTGGAGCGCGCCGTGGCCACGCGGCCGTCGTTCGACAGCGCGCTGCACGAGTAGCCGCCGCTGCCGGGCGTGAGGCGACGCGAACCGCTGCCGTCAATGCGCGCCGTAAAAAGCTGGAGCGTCGCCCAGGGGCCGGCGCCGTACACTGCGGACTTGCCATCCGGTGACACGAGTACGGACCGTGCGCCAAACACGCCCAGGCTCGCGACGTCGGCTCCGCTCGTCGATACCGAATAGACGTGCGCTGAATCGCCGGCGACCACGGAGTAAAACACGTTCTTGCTATCGGCGCTCCATCCAGAAATCGCCTTGTCTCCCGCGCCCTTGGTGAGACGCACGACTCCCGATCCGTCGGCGTTCATGATGTAGAGATCCGACGCTCCGTCCCGATCGGAGTGGAACGCGATGTGGTTGCCGTCCGGCGAAACCAGCGGATGACCGCCGTTTTCCGTTGGCGCTTGTTGTGCCGCAACAATGGACGTGGTCGCGGCGAGCAGAAGGATTGTCTTGAACACAATGTCTCGGCGTGAAAGGCTCGCACATGATACGCGGCTCCCGTTCTCGTCCGCAGTGCGGAAGTTGCATCATCGGCGTAGAATTAGCACGCGAACACGCCACGCCATGCCGGCCACGACTCGCCACCTCCTCTTCCAACATCGTGATGTCCACGTCCAGCGATCCCGTAGATCTGACGCTCGCGCTCATGTCGATCGACTCCACCAGCGGGCGGGAAGGGGCGGTCATTGCCTGGCTCGACGATTATCTTCGCGAGCGCGGCTGGCGCACGCAGCGCATTCCCGTCACCCCTGGGCGTGACGACCTGTTCGCGACGGTGAGCGACAGCCCGCTCGTCACGCTCGGCACGCATCTCGATACCGTTCCGCCGTTCATCCCACCCACTCGGGACGCCGATCGGATCTATGGTCGCGGTTCGTGCGACGCGAAGGGTGTTGCCGCCGCGATGATCTGTGCCGCCGAGCGGCTGCGCGACGCCGGCTTGCCGATAGCATTGCTGTTCGTCGTGGGCGAAGAGGTGTCACACGACGGCGCGCACGCGGCCAATGCGGCCTTTGCCGCGAAGACCATCCCGGCGACGAATCGCGTGTTGATCAACGGCGAACCCACCGAGAGCACACTCGCACTAGGCACCAAGGGCGCCATACGCGTTGTGGTGCGCACGGCTGGCAAAGCGGCGCACTCGGCGTACCCGCATCTGGGTCACTCGGCGACACGCGACCTGGTACACCTGCTGGCCGGGCTCGACGCGCTTCAGCTTCCCTCTGATAGTTTGCTCGGCGACACCACGGTGAACATTGGGGCATTGTCGGGCGGCGTGGCCGACAACGTGACCGCGCCGTCTGCTGAAGGGCGGCTGATGATTCGCCTCGTGACGCCGGCCGACGAAATCGTGCGGATCATTGACGCGTGGGCCAACGGCCGCGCCACGCTCGAGTGGGGATCAATGGTGCCTGCGGTAAAGCTGGGCGTCGTTGATGGATTCGACACTTCGGTGGCGGCCTTTGCCACCGACATTCCGGCGCTCACGAATTGGGGAACGCCGTTTCTCTATGGTCCGGGCTCCATCCACGTGGCGCATCGCGACGATGAGTTCATTGCCATCGACGAGTTGCGAGCGTCGATCGACGGTTATGAACGGCTGGTCCGCGCGGTGCTCCGGGACAACGATGCACCGCTGTCATCCCGAGCATGAGCGAGGGATCTCACGTCGCCCGTCTTATGCTTGGCGATTGAGAAGATCCCTCGTTCGCTGCGCTCGCTCGGGATGACACGAAAGTCCCAAAAAGTACATATATTGCAATTAGTACCAAACGGTACTATTCTGCAGTTGGCACACGACGGGGACTCTCATGGCAATTCGCGTTTCGGCATCCGCACTTCCCAGCGTTGCACCGGGCAAGCTCGCCAGTGCCGGCCTGGAAACGTTTTTCCGGATCGTCGACGAGTGGGCGCTCGACAGCAGCCAGCAGATGACACTGCTCGGCCTCACGTCGCGCACCACATTCTTCCGCTGGAAAAAGACGGCGCCCGCGGCGCTGCCGCCGGACACGCTCGAACGGCTGTCCCATGTCTTTGGTATCTACAAGAGCCTTCAGGTGTTGCTGCCCGCAACCGCAGCCGCCACATGGGTGCATCGGCCCAACGCCGCGCCGTTGTTCGACGGGCGCCCGGCGCTCGAGATGATGCTCGGCGCGGTTGCGGGGCTCTTCCTCGTGCGCGCCTACCTCGACGGCGAACGCGGCGGCGATTTCGTCTGACATGAGCACCCCGCCCGGCACACCCGTCGTCTCGCTCGTGCCCTCGCCACATGCGCCGTTGCCCATACGGCGCGTACAGTGGCGCACCGCCGTGCGAATCATTCCGAGTGTCTTTCCGCCCATCGACCTGTTCGAGCGGGTGGCGCGGCCCGAGCAACTCGACGCGGTGCACGCCATCGAGTCCGCGTTCAATCCGCGACTCCGCGATGCGGCCGGCGATCTCTCGCTGGTGCCGGCCGGCGAACGCGTCGTGGGACCCGGCGCCGGGTATATCATGGCCGCGTTCACGCATGTGTCGCCCGACGGCAGCCGGTTCAGCAATGGCACCTACGGCGTGTTCTACGCGGCGCGCCAGGAGATCACCGCCATTGCCGAAACGCGCTTTCATCGCGAGCGCTTCATGCGCGCAACGCACGAGGAACGCGCCGAACTCGACATGCGCGTGCTCAGCGTAACGGTAAAGGCGCCGCTGCACGATCTGCGTGGCATGCGCGCGATACTGCCAGACGTCTATCGCGCGAGTGATTATTCCGCGTCGCAGCTATTGGGCGGCGCGCTCCGCGCCGGCGGCTCGAACGGCGTGGTATACGACTCGGTGCGACACGCCGGCGGTGCGTGCGTCGGCGTCTTTCGGCCGAGGCGCTTGTCATCTTGTCGCGACACCAAGCATCTGCGTTACATCTGGGATGGATCCCGAATCTCCGACGTGCTGGAGATCAAGCGGCTCCCCGTTCCCCCGCCTTGAGTGGCACAATGCGTTCGATTTTGGTGGCGATGATCGCGTTCGTTGGACAGTACTGCACAAAGGCGCCGTCGGCCGGCGACCAATCGGCGGTGCGCGTGCGCGGATACGCCTTGCACTGATTGTCGAGCCCCATGAGGTTCGGAGCCATCGACGCGCAAAGGCCGCAGCCAATGCATTTGTCGCGATCCACTTCGAGTTCGAACCGGCGGCGCGGATACACACCGCCCGGCTGGTCGTAGAACGCCTCGATGTCCTCGAGCGCTTTGAGCCCCGCTCGGTATCCCTCGGCGATCGTTTCGGCGATGTTGCTGAAGCTCAGCCACCCCTCGTTGCACCGCGGGCGAATGAGGATCATTGGCGGGCCGTTCCAGTGCGTGAGCGGAAACTGCTGCAGCGCGTGCATCATCGTGGTGGCGGCGCGCATGTAAATGTTGGCGAAGCCGAGCGACATGGCGTCGGAAACCGGACGCAGATCGCTGCTGCCCACGTCTACCGCAATGATCAGATCGGCCGACAGGGACGGAATGCCCACCGGCAGGTTGTCTGTGACTCCGCCATCGATGCACATGCGTCCATCGACTTTGCCAGGCGGAAAAAAGCCCGGTAGCGCACACGACGCATACACGGCGTCCTGCACGGAGACGTCCTGCAGCCCGTGCGAGCCCCACGTGACGGGAACGCCGCGCTCCAGATCCACGGTGGTGACGAGCAGCGGCGACGGGAGATCGGCGAAGGTGCCTTCGGGAACCACCGCCTTGCAGAGTTCGCGAAGCGGGTCTTCAAGATAGATGGACGGCGATCGCATCCGTTCCATCAACATGCCGAAATGATTGAGCCGGAACAGATCGCGACGGCGAAGCGCCGTGGCTCGCGCCGCCAGTTCGTCGGCGGAAATTCCGCCCACGCGCGCCGCGGCCATCATGGCGCCAATGCTCGTGCCGGCGTACAGCGTGGGCACGATGCCGCACTCGTCGAGTGCGCGCATCACGCCGATGTGGGCAAAGCCCTTCATCCCGCCGCCGCCCAATACGAGGGCGATTCGGCGCTTCGGCGCGCTGGATTGGGACTGGGAGGACGACCGGCTCATGTTCGATAAGTTACGGCAGGTAGACGGCCGACGATTAGCGCCGAGCGGCAGATAATCCGCTAAACGCTAGACGCCAGCCGTCTCCACGCGTCACTGCAAGTAGTCGTACAAGCCCAGCAGGCCCACCAAGCCACCGCCCACCATGATGATGGTGCCCGGCGTTCCGCCAATGATCGCGCCCACGATCAACCCTGCCACGCCTACTGCCATCATCGCCCGAGACTGGCCCAGGTTGGCATGCGCGGCGGCCGCAGTGGCCGCGTTGGCGGGTCGGTTCGTTTCCCGCACGTGCACGCCGGCGCGCTGACCGGTTAGCGGCGCACCGGCCACCGAAGAACCTTCTGCGTTGCGATCGGCTGTCGGCGCGGCCAGTGGCGCGGCGTCGGCCGGAGCGAACGACGGTACAAACGACGGGCTGGCCGCGGCAGCAGGTACGACGACAGCGGTGGGCGACGCGGTAGCAGCTTCCGCGTTCGCGCTCTGCGCCTGGAGCGGGGCGGCGAATACGACGAGGAATGCGCCGAGCGCAAGTCGAGCGGGGTATTGCATGGACTTCTCCGCAATAAGTGATGTGAACTACGACTGAGCGCAGGGGAAAAAACGGGCCACGACCAATTTGAGACCGCGGCGGCGAACCCACTGGTAGCGCCCACAATCTACGACACCTAGTCTTGTTGCCGTCCGGGCCGCCCGCTCACACTTCAATAATGACGCCCATGCCGCTGGTCTTTCCGTGACGCGCGCACGTAGTGACGGCTCGCTCGTTCGCGCGCTCGGCGTGTGGGGCCTGGCTGCCAACATCGTGAATATCACGGTGGGCGGCGGCATTTTCCGTCTCCCGGCTGCAGCGGCCAATGTACTTGGCGCGGCCGCGCTGGTGGCGTACGTGGTCTGCGCCATCGCCATGGGATTGATCGTTCTGTGCTTCGCCGAGGCGGGCAGCCGGGTGTCGCTCACGGGCGGCCTGTACGCTTATGTGGAGGTGGCGTTCGGGCCGCTCGTTGGCTTTCTCGCTGGCGTAATGCTATGGGCGGGGATCACGGCGGCTACCGCGGCCGTGGCATCGTTCTTTGCCGACGCACTCGGCGCGCTCATACCGGCGCTTGCCACGGGATCGCTGCGCACCACGGTGCTGGTGGTGATTCTCGCCGCGCTTGCCGCGGTGAACATTGCCGGCGTGCGTGGCGCAAATCGCTTCAATGTCGTGATGACAGTGGCCAAGCTCGTTCCGCTGCTGTTGCTCATCGTACTCGGCATTGGGTCAATGCACCGAGAGAATCTCGTGTGGACGGCGCCACCGGGCGTCGTTGACATTTCGCGCGCGTCCATCGTGCTCATCTTCGCTTTTCTTGGTGTCGAATCGGCGCTCGTGCCGAGCGGCGAAGTGCGCGAGCCGTCGCGTACGGTGCCGCGGGCCATTTTCATTGCGATGCTCGCGGTGACGTTGTTGTATCTCGCCGTGCAGGTGGTGACGCAGGGAATCCTCGGCGCGAGTCTCGCCGGTCAAACAACCCCGCTTGCCGCCGCTGCGGCCGTGGCAATGGGACCCGCCGGCCGCATCGCGATGCTGGTGGGTATGACGATCTCGATGTTCGGCTACGTGAGCGGAATGACCTTGGCGGTGCCGCGCATGCTATTCGCGTTTGGCCGCGACGGATTCCTGCCGGCGCAACTCGCGCAGGTGCACTCGAAGTCGCACACGCCGTACGTGGCGATCATCGTACAAACGGTGATCGTGGCGGGATTGGCGGTGAGCGGAAGCTTCGAGAAGCTGGCGGTGATTGCCAACGGCTCGGTGTTGCTGGTGTATATCGCGTGTTGCGGGGCGGTAATCGAGTTGCGCCGTCGCCGCGTACAGGAGAGCGGCCCGCCGTTTCGCGTTCCGTTTGCCGCGGCGGTGCCGGTGCTGGCCATCGCCGCGATCGTGTGGTTTCTCACCAGCCTGAACGCCGAGGCGTGGAAGGCGCTGCTCGCGCTGCTCGCGGTCGCGGTGATCGTGTACGTGTCGAGCATCCCATCGCGGCGAACAGCCGCGCTCCGTTCGGAGTGACATGAAACGAATCACTCGGTGTGCCGGTGTGCTCCTGATGGTGTGCGCTGTTCCGGCCGCGGCGCGTGCGCAGGTTGCGTTCGCGCGCGCCGACACCGCGGCGCTGCACCGCCAACTCGACGCCATTGCCAAGGCGCATCACGGTGTGCTCGGCTACTCCGTAATGAACCTGGACACGGGCGAGCGTTTGAGTTTCCGCGGCGACGAAACGTTTCCCACGGCGAGCCTGATCAAGGTGCCGATTCTCGTCACGCTGTACGATCTGGTGGAGCGCAATCAGCTGTCGCTAAACGATCCACTCACGGTGCTGAAGATCGATCAGGTGCCCGGCAGCGGCGTGCTGCGGCTCATGCATCCGGGCATGTTGCTGAGCGTCCACGACGCCGCGGCGCTGATGATTGTGCTCAGCGACAACACGGCCACCAATCTCATTCTCGACCGCATCATCATTCGCCGCGTGTGGGACAAGATGGAAGCGCTCGGGTTGCCGCACAGCAAAGTCCATTCGAAGACGTTCCTGCGTAACTCGAGCGTCGCGATGGACAGCTCGGTGAAATACGGGCTCGGCGTGAGCACGCCGAACGAGATGGCCAGACTGTTCGGGTTACTGGCGAACGGCAAAGCCGTGAGCCCCGCCGCAGATTCATCGATGCTCGTGCTGTTGGCCGAAAACGCCGATGGCGATTCCATGCAGCGCACCATCGACGGCATGTCCGTACCCCACAAGACCGGCGCCACCGACTCCGTCCGCACCGAATGCGCCCTGTTTCGCCTACAATCGCGCGTCGTGGCGTGCGGGTTCACGAAGGAGAACAAGGACATCCGCTGGCTCGTGGACAACGAGGGCCAGGTGACGCTCGGAAAGATCGGCGCGGCGGTGGTGGCGGCGTGGCCGGGGAGATAGGGGCTAGGGTTTAGGGTCTAGGGTCTAGCCGTCGCACCTCAACGCTCCACTAGACCCTAGCCCCTAGACCCTAGCCCCTGTAGTTCCGTGGCCTACATCCTGCCCTTCGTCCCACTAGCCGAGGAGGATTTGATGTCATATCGACGTTTGTTGGTGGTCGCGCTCATCGCGGGCCTGCCTGGAATCGCCAGTGCGCAGTTCACCACGTTCATTCCGCCCCAGCCCAAGGTCGTGGATTCCGTCAAGGCGGTGGTTGCGGCCGCCACGGTTGCCCGCAAGGACAGCGTGGTGAACATGCAGCTCACCAACATGAAGACGTGGGTCGATTCGGCGGCCGGCGTCGCGCAGGCCCCCGTGTCTGCGACCGCGGCGGATTCGCTGTTCGCGTCTGCGGCGGTCGCGTCCACTCCCATGCCGGCCACCAAGATGGTGAATGGTCAGCGGGCTCCGGCTACGGCGAGTGCGCTTCCATTGATCGCATTGCTCGGTGGCGCCACGCTGAGCGTGGGTCTGCTGGTTCTCGCCGGTCCGCGACTCGCGAAAAAGCGTGCGTAGCGGCGCGCAGGCCAGACTCGGCTTGGCTTTGGTTCTCGCCGGTGGACTGCTCCTTTCGTTCGCCGGCGGTCGCTATGCGCTTGGCGCCGTGCGCGCCGACGATGCGCGTACCGCGTGGGATAAGGCGCAGGCACACCGCGCCGTGGTGTCCGCCCAGTCCGTGGGGCTGCGCGCGGAGCCGACCGGAGTGCTTGCCATAGGGGCGCCCGTGGCGCGCTTGCTGATTCCACGCATTGGCCTGGACGAAATCGTGCTCGAGGGCGTCGATGGCGATGAGCTCAACGCCGGCCCCGGCCACGTTCCTGGAAGCGCGCTTCCGGGCGACGTCGGCAACGCCGTGATATCCGCCCACCGCGACCGCCACTTCAGCCACTTCGGCGAGTTGCAGCTTGGCGACACGATCACGACGGAGACGAGCAGCAGGCGCACTCACTGGGTAATCGTGGGACGCCGCGTGATCGACAAGAACGATCCGGCGCTCTTTCTAACGAAGGACGCCACGCTCACCCTCACCACCTGCTGGCCCATCCGGTACCTCGGCACGGCGCCGGATCGGTTGATCCTCACGGCCAAACCCGTACTCCCAAGGGTGTTAGACTAGCTGGCTCCGTGCGCATCCTCCGCAACACCGCGTCAATGACCTCGCCAATCCGCATTCTCCCGAACATTACCGCCGCGCTGCGCGCACGGCGGCCCGTGGTTGCGCTGGAAAGCTCGGTGCTCGCCCAGGGACTCCCCATTCCGGAGAACCGTGAAGCCGCAGTGCGGATGGTGGGCGCCGTCGAGCGGCTTGGCGCGGTCGCAGCAATTACCGCCGTTGTCGCAGGCATTCCCACTGTGGGGCTGGAGCCGGACGAGCTCGAGCGGTTCCTGCGCCGCGACGGCGTACGGAAGGTGTCTGCCCGGGACATTCCGCTGGCTACGGCAAAGGGCGTAGACGGCGCGACCACGGTTGCCGCGACGCTGTCGCTCGCGTCCGCTGCCGGAATCGACGTGTTTGCCACCGGAGGAATTGGCGGTGTCCATCACGACGCGCCGTTCGACGAATCGGCGGATCTCGCCGAGCTGGCGCGCACGCCAATGATCGTGGTGTGTGCCGGGGCAAAGTCGATCCTTAATCTTTCGGCGACAGTGGAACGGCTGGAAAGCCTGGGTGTGCCCGTAATCGGCTATCGAACGGACGAGCTCCCTGGGTTCTTTACCGTGAGCACGGGGATCGATCTTGGTTCGCGAGTTGATTCTGCGGCCGAGATCGTTGCCGCGTACCGCATGCATCGCGCGTTGGGGCGGACACAGGCGGTCGTCGTCGTGCAGCCGCCGCCGGCTGCCTATGCCCTCGACCGCGCCGCCGTGGACCAGGCTGTAGCAGAGGCGCGGTCGGAGGCCCGTCGCGACGGCATCCGGGGCGCCGCGGTGACGCCGTATTTGCTGTCTGCCGTAACTCGTTTGACAGCGGGCAGTTCGCTCCAAGCCAACCTGGCGTTGCTCGAACAGAATGCCGCGCTCGCCGCCGAGATTGCAACGATGTGTTGCGATGCGCCGAAATCTTAGCCACACCTGCGATACTTGATTTCGAACGGGTTGGCTCGGTGGACAGCCGGATGGGAATAGCAGTATGACGACGCGGTACCTTGGCGTCCAAACACCCATCCACCTGTCTGCCGAGCCAACCGCATTTTCCCACTCGATTTACCATTGAACTTCGCCGTGCGCTGATGGTAGTATAAGCGTACCCTCATGAGCCGGAGGCTTGCTGAAGATGGCCAACCCCTTCCTGAGTTCTGAGGAGTACGACGAGCGCGCGCATCAGTTGTACAATGAAGGTCAGTATGACGACGCGCTCACCGTGCTTCGAGAAGGACTTACGCTCTATCCGAGTTCGGTCGAGCTGCATGTAGGGATCGGTTATGCCCAGCTTGCGCGCGAAGAATATGCTTGGGCTCGTCAGAGCTTCGAGCAGGCGCTCGTGCTTGAGCCGGAGCATGAGGATGGGCTCGCTGGCATGGGTGAAACCATGCTCAAGCTCGGCCAGGACGACTCGGCCCTGGGTTACTTCCAGCGCACTCTCGAGCTCGGATACGCCGACGACATCGACTTGATGTTGCAGGTGGGGCGCTCGTTGTTCCGCGAAGGCTCGCTCCGCGACAAGCCGGAGTTTTTTCAGTCGGCCAAGGAATTCTTCGAGACCGCGGTGCAACAAGCGCCGGATTCGGCCGAGGCGGTTGCGTGCGTGGGCTACAGCCAGCACCGAATTGGCGACGACGACGCGGCCATTGGTTCGCTGCGTCGCTCGCTGCAGCTTGATAGCGATCACGCGGAAGCGCGCATCTATCTGGCGAACATCCTGTACGATCAGAGTGAGTACGAGGCGGCGCTCTATCATTTCGAGCGTACCACGCCAGAAGACCACTGGGATGATCTCGGCATCTGGCGGTTGATCGAGCTTAAGCGCTCGCTCTATCGGCTCGAGGAGAACGACGCGGAGCTCAAGCCGTGGGACGACCGCCTCACCGAACTCACGGACGATCTCGACGACCTCGACACGATGCTCATGGAGCTCGATTCGCGCTCCGGCGCGGATACTGCACCCGCTGCGGAGACAGCTCGGGGCCAGCTCGAGCTCTTCGGCACGCTGCTCAGCTCATTGGTTGAGGACAAGGGCGACCTGTCGGAGCATCAGATCATCGCGTTGGACGGGGGCGCCTACGACGGGTCCTGGGAGGAGATCGTACGGCATATGCGTGACGAAACAGGCCACCCGGCGCATTCGATGGAAGAGTTCATGGCGGGCATGTCCCAGCATGGATTCCGTCAAACGGGAATTCGCATCCCTGCTCACGACGCGGAAAGCTTCATTCGCGGCAGCGCTGTAGCGGGGCTGCTCCGGATCGTTCGTTGATCACGTCCGCACAACGGAACGCCAGCGTCGCGCTGGACGCAGGGCGTGCCGCGGTTGCGCGTCTCGACGCGACCCGCGGTCCGGAAGACCTGGCAGCCGATCTAATCGACGTGTGGAGCGCGGTGGAAGCCGCGCTCCGCGCGCTCGTTGGCAGCACGGTGCTCAGCGGCCAGGCGCTGATTCGCGAAGCGAGACAACGTCAACTCATCAACTTCGAAGCCGCCAACACCCTCGCGGCCTTCGAAGCCGTTGACGCTCGGCTGCAGAACGTCAGCTATCGGCCAACCGAGGCGGATGTCGCAGCGTCGCGCGTCGCGGTGCAAAAGCTCGATCTCGCGTTGATCGACGCGCCGGCCATCGACGCGCCGCGGCCGGCGTCTCCGCCGCCCGCGTTCGCCAATGCGCCCGCTGGTTCTGCTGGCACTCCCATCGCCGCGACTACTGCGAGCACGCCGTCGCGACGTGGTTTGGCCGGCTGGATGAAGGGGGCGATTGCTGCGGTGGTGGTGTTGATCCTCGCCGGCGGCGCCTACTTCGCGTTCGCTCGCAGCGGGTCCGGTGACGCGCTGCAGCAGGGTGTCGATGCATATCGAGCCGGCCAGCGTGAGACCGCGGTGAGCGATTTCAACCGGGCGGCGCGCGACGATCCCAAGGCATCGTTGCCGCACGTCTATCTCGCGCGGATGGCGCGTGAGGTTGGCAACTTCACGCTGGCGTCGCAGGAACTGACGCTAGCGTTGAACGCCGATCCTGAAAACGCGGTGGCGCTGCGCGAAATGGCGGCCAATTTGCTGGCGCAGAACAACTACGAACTGGCGCGGCGGTTCTACGTGCGCGCCGTGCAGGCCGATCCCGCGGACAAGACGTCGCAGGGCTACCTCGGTTGCACGTTGATGAAGCTCGGGCGCGCGCAGGAGGCGGCGAGCTTCCTGTCGCGCGCCGGTCAAGGACCGTGGAGCAACTGCACGGTGGCCGCGCCAGGGGCCGCACCGGCACTCGGAGCGCTCACAACGCGGCCGTAGCCGTCAGGCCGCAAACGCCGCGGGATCGCGACGGGGTCTTACATCCGTCGCACGGAACGTGAGATTCAGGCTACCCGTCGGAATGATCCTCACCGTTCCTTACACCGCGCCGTGATCGAATTCCGCTCTGTCGGCAAGACGTATCGCAGTCTGCGCGGCCAGGCGGTGCCCGCGGTGACGGACTTCAATCTCTCGGTGAACCAGGGGGAGGTGCTGGGACTCGCCGGGCCGAACGGCGCCGGCAAGAGCACGCTCATTGGCCTGCTGCTCGGGTACCTGCCGCCCACCACCGGTGCGCTGTCGATTGACGGCCTGGCGCCGCGCGCCTATGTGGAGCGTCACGGCATTGGCTATCTCTCCGAGCTCGTGGCCATTCCGCCCGCCTGGCGAACGGAGCACGCGCTGGCGCGTTTCGCCCTCCTGGCGGGCGTCGCGCGCGGCGCCGTGGCGGCGCGGGTTAACGCCGTGATCGACATGATCGAGCTGGGCGAGCATCGAAAAAAACTCATTAAGCATTTGTCGAAAGGCAACCTGCAGCGCGTGGGGCTGGCGCAGGCGCTGCTCTGCGACGAACGCGTAATCATCTTCGACGAGCCAACGCACGGGCTCGACCCCGTGTGGACGCAACGGTTTCGCGATCTCGTTGGCGCACTGCGCCGGCCCGATCGCGTGATCTTCATCGCCTCGCACAACCTCGACGAACTGCAGCGCATCTCCGACCGTGTGGCGATCATCGATCACGGGCGATTGCAGCGGGTGGTCGATCTCAGGGCGCCGAACACGGGCGGGACTGATGCGCGCTACCGGCTCACCATCGCGGGTGGCGTGGAGCACATTGCCGATGTGTTTCCCGACGCCGTCATGTGCGGCCACAACGAATTCGATCTGCCGGCGCGCCCGCTAGGGCAGCTCAACCGGCAACTCTCGGATCTGATCGCCCGCGGTGGACTCGTTGTCTCCGTGTCGCCGGCGCAGAGCACGCTCGAGCGGCAGTTCCGCGAGGCGGTGGGCCAATGACCGCTCCCACGGCGACGTCGGCGCCGCGACGGCATGCCCACCTGTTGCCGTATGCGCTATGGCAGTGCCGCGATTACACGATCAACATTGCCGCGATCTCGATCATTCTCTTTGGCCTGCTCGGGATGCTCGAAGTCATGCAATTGCACGCGGCGGAGATCGTGATGGCGGCCAGTCCGGACTTTGCCGTTACTCTGGCGCGTATGCAGCAGGGCAGTTTCCAGCAACTGTTCTCGATGTACGCCACCGTGGGCCCGATCGTGGCGCTCAGCGGCGTGGTGTCGCAGGATCGGTCGCTAGGCTACGTGCGCTTTCTGTTCGCCAAGCCGCTGAATCCGATCCATTTCTATCTGCAGAGTTTCGTCGTTCGGGCCGCAGGCTTCTTTGCGGTGGGGGGCGTGTTGCTGAAGGCCTATCGCCAGTTTGAGCCGTCGGCCGACGTGCCACGGATCGCGGCGGGACTGGCGCTGGCGTTCGTCGCCTACGGCGGAATACTGTTTCTCTGGTCGGTGCTGTCCAAGTACGATGGGCTTTGTGTCGTGGCGTTCCTGCTGCTGTCGGTGCTCGTGTGGGGGAAGTGGGAGGCGTCCACGAGGCTGATTCACGTCGTGACATACGCGTTTCCGCCGGTGGACAAATTCAGCGGTTTGGACAACTGGGTGTCCGGCGTGAACGCACTCGACTCACGGGCGGCCGCTGTCTTCCCTACGAAATGGGTAGTTTGGACAGTATGCTACGGTGTGGCATGTCTCGTGTTAGGTGTGGTGCTGCTGCGCAAGCGTCCGCTGGCCAGAGCCTGACTTCTTCAATTTGGAATGTCGTGACCGCTTCGTCCTTGCTTCCCGCGATCGACCCGGCGTCGATCGTTCGCACTCGGTTGTCGAACGGGCTCACCGTGCTCATTCGGCGCGACCCCTCGGCGCCCGTGGTGGCGATCGTGACGTACGTCAACGCTGGCTACTTTGACGAGACGGACGACATTGTTGGCATTGCCCACGTGCTGGAGCACATGTACTTCAAGGGCACGCCCACGCGCGGGGTCGGCGAGATTGCCAAACAGACCAAGGCAGTCGGCGGCTACCTGAACGCCGGCACGATCTACGATCACACGAGCTACTACACCGTGCTGCCGTCGTCGGGGTTCGAGCAGGGGCTGGACGTCCAGGCCGACGCCTACGCGCGGTCGGTGATCGACTCTGACGAGCTGGCCCGCGAACTCGAAGTGATCATTCAGGAAGCCAAGCGCAAGGCGGACAATCCTCCCGCCGTGGCGACCGAGACGTTGTACGAGCTGCTGCACGACCGGCATCGCATTCGCCGCTGGCGCATCGGCCGCGAACCGGGGCTGCGCGAGATCACCCGCGACGCGCTCTGGTCGTTCTACAAGAATTATTATCATCCTGGAAATACAGTTCTCTCAATCGTCGGCGACGTCGATCCGGTGGCGGCGTTGGCCGAAGTCCAGGAGAAGTACGGATCGCTGCCGGCCGGCGAGCCGGCGCGCTTGCACGGGCCAACGGAAGAGGGTGTCTCCGGCTTTCGGTACCGCGAGTGGAGCGGAGATATTCTCCAAACTCAGCTGGCATTCGGCTGGCGCACGCCGGGCACCACGCACCCAGACACGCCGGCGCTGGATCTGCTGGCGGCGGTGATCGGCACCGGCCGCGCATCGCGCTTCTACCGTGCGGTGCGCGAGCGTCGGCTGGCATCCTCGGTGTCGGCGTACAACTACACGCCCACGGAGATCGGCGTGTTCGTGATTCACGCCGAAACGCAGCCGGAGTCGGCGACGGACGCAGCCCGCGCCATCTGGGACCAGCTGCGCGCGGTGCGCGAAGGCGATGTCGGCGAGCTGGAGATCGAGCGGGCGAAGCGGATCTATGAATCACAATTCGTTCGTCGCCTCGAGGACATGGAGGGCCAGGCAAACTATCTCGCCGAATGGGAGGCGCTGGGCGACTGGCGCATGGGCGAGCGGTATCTCGAGCAACTCATGGCGGTGACGCGCGACGATCTCGTTGCGGTCGCCGATCGGTATCTCGATCCGAGCAACGCCGGTGTGGTAGTGTACCGGCCGGAGTCGAGCCCCGAAATCGCCGCCTCGGCGCACGCGATGCGCGACCTCCTCGGCGCCGATCCGCGCCCCGCGTCGCTCCCACCCGCCGCTCCGTACAAGGCGCACGCGCTTGCCAAATCGGTAAAGCCGGCGTTCGAGCGCGAGGAGTTCGGCGTGCGGATCTATCGGACGGCGAACGGCGTGCCAATTGCCGTCCGGCGAAAAACGGGTGCGCCGTTGCTCCATGCCGCGGTGTACATGCTGGGCGGGTCAAGCGACGAGTCGTCCGATCTCGCCGGCCTCACCACGCTCATGACCCGCACCTCAACCAAAGGCACGACCAGCCGCAGCGCGCTGCAGATTGCCGAAGAAGCGGAGATGCTCGGTGGTAGCGTTGGTGCGGCGGCCGGCGCGGAAAGTTTTGGTTGGTCGGTGTCCGTGCCGGCGCGCTACGCCGCCGCGGCCGTCGAGCTCCTGGCCGACGTCGTGCAGCATCCGACGTTCACTGACGAAGCGTTGGAGACTGAGCGCGCGATCGCGCTGGCGGACGTCATGGCGCTGCGCGACGACATGTTCCGGTATCCAATGCGCCTGGCAACCCAGGCGGCATTCGCCGGACATCCGTACGGTGTGCCGGCAAGCGGCACCGAGGAAACGCTGCGGCGCATTACTGCAACGGCGGTGCGGAGCTGGCACGCCGAGCATGCGCTGGCGTCTGCGTCGGTCATCGCTCTCGTGGGCGATGCCGATCCGGACGAGTTGGCCGAGCTCGCCGCGCGCGCGTTCGGAGAGTTGCGGCACGTTGCGCCGAGTTCCCTCGCCGCACCCGAATGGCCGCGAACGCTCACGACGAGTGTGGAAACGCGCGATCGTGCGCAGACCGCCATGGCCATTCTCTTTCCAGGCCCCACGCGCGACGACAACGCGCGCTATTCGGCCGGTATGATCGCCAGCGTCGCCAGCGGATTGGGCGGACGCTTTTTTGACGAACTGCGCGACAAGCGGTCGCTCGCCTACACGGTTCACGCGTTCGCGTCGGATCGCCGGCTGGCCGGAATGTTCGGCGCGTACATCGCCACGAATCCGGAGCAGGAGGGGGCGGCGCGCGACGGGTTGCTCGCCGAGTTCCGGCGACTGCGCGAGGAACCGGTGACGGCCGACGAGTTGGAGCGCGCCAAGCAATACGCCATTGGCTCGCACGCTATTCGGCAGCAGAGCGGCGGCGCGGTGCTCGCTGATCTCGTTGACGCGTTTCTGTTCGGGTCGCTCACCGAGTTGTCGGACTACGACAGCATGGTGCGCGCAGTGACGGCGCAGTCGATGCTCGACGTGGCGCAAAAATATTTTGATCCCAGCCGGCGCGTGGAAGGGATCGTGCGCGGAGTCGCCCGAAAAGTCTGACGGGCGCCGCGCAATCAGCTTTTGTGGCGCGCCGGCGTGCGCGGCTGCAGATACCAGCCGCCGCGCTCCCCCTGCGCGACAATGACCTTGGCTAGGCGGCCCGCAGCGCTCTGCCAATTCTTTTCGGCGGCGCGCTGCGCGGCGGCGGAATTCCCTTTGTCAATCGCCGCGGCAATGGCGTTGTGCTCCTTGACCGACGTTGGCAGTTGGTCGAGCAGCACGCTCACATACAGCCTGGCGTAACGCTCGCTCTGCGGTCTGAGCGACCGATGCAGTGCCACGAGTCGCGGGCCAGACGCGGCTTCGACAAACGTCTCGTGAAATCGGAAGTCCAGGGCAAAGAGCCGCGCCTGGGGCGCCTTCGCGCGCGCTGCCGCCGAAAACTCTCGATTGAGCTCCCGAAGGCGCCGCGCCAGTTGCTTGCGCTGGTCCGCGGGCAATGCGGCGGCCTCGCTGGCCGCGAGTCCTTCCAGATGGCCTTCGACGAGAAATACTTCGCGCCCATCGTCGCCAGTGAGCGGCGTCACGATCAGCCGTTGATCGCCGGCCCGGCCCACCGACGCCACGAGACCCTCCTGCTGCAGGCGGTGCAGCGCGCTGCGCACCGGTGTGCGGCTCAGGCCCGTGTGCGCAACGACCGCGCGTTCGGCGACTCGCGACCCGGGGGGCAGCTGGCCGGAGATGATCGATGCCAGCAGCTCGTAGTAGACGGTCGTGACGTTATCGATACCAACAGCCGCGGCGCGCGCGTCCGGTGATAAACGTTTCTTAGCGTGCGGTCGCGGCTTGGCGCGACCCGGGGCGGATGCGGGCACGAGAGGCAACCTATTCCGTAGACAAATCGCAAGCAAGCGCCGTACGTGACGCGAATGGCTGTATCAGTCCTGTAATAGTTCGGTATACCAGAATGGTCTGTCGCCGATGTTTCCAGCGAATTACCTTGGGCAGACATTTCGCAACCATATGCCAGCGCACGCGTCGCCTACCGCAACGACGGAACAATGTTCTGCATCGATCGCATCTCGCTAAGAGAAATTAATCTCGAACTAAAAGAGCCCTTTCGTATCTCGTCGGGCGTGGAATCGACGAGGCGAGTATTGCTCCTCGAGCTGTACGATCGCAGCGGCGGATCGGTGTGGGCCGAGTGCGTGGCGCCCGCGTTTCCGAATTACACGGCGGAGACGATCGACACGGCTTGGTTCGCGATCCGCGAATGGTTTGCGCCGCGGTTGCTCGGCCGGCCCATCGACGCACCGGCGCTCGTGCATGACCTGCTGTCGCGCGACATTCGCGGCCACAACATGGCCAAGGCGGCGCTCGAGATGGGCGCGTGGGGACTCGCCGCCACGCTCGAGCAGCGATCGCTATCGTGCATGCTCGGCGGAACGCGGACCCGCGTTCCCACCGGCATATCGCTCGGCATCCAGGCGGCGCCGGACCTGCTGGTGGAACGCGCGCTAGCCGCGGTGGCGGCGGGCTACCGCAAGGTCAAGCTCAAGATCCAGCCCGGACAGGACGTGCAGTACGTTCGCGCAGTGCGCCGCGCTCTCGGTGCGGACGTGGAGATCATGGCCGACGCCAACGCGGCGTACACAATCGATGACGCCGAGCATCTCGCGCAACTCGACGAGTTCGAACTGCTCATGCTCGAACAGCCGCTGGGGGCAGACGCATTGCTGCAGCTCGCCGCGCTGCAACGCCGGCTCCGCACGCCCCTCTGTCTCGACGAGTCGATCATCGATCTGTCGCGCGCGCGCGACATGATCTCGCTCGACTGCGGACGGATCATCAACATCAAGCCGGGGCGGGTGGGCGGCTTTCTCCCATCCATGCAGATTCACGATGTCTGTCAGGCCGCCGAAGTTCCTGTCTGGTGCGGTGGCATGCTCGAGAGCGGAGTGGGGCGCGCCTACAACGTGGCGTTGGCGTCGCTGCCGAACTTCTCGTTACCCGGGGATCTCAGTCCCAGCGCGCGCTACTGGGCGCGCGACATCGTTGTGCCGGAATGGACGATGGACGCGGACGGCATGGTCCACGTGCCGCGGAATCGCCCCGGACTTGGCGTGGACGTGGACCGGGAAATGATCGACGCCATGGCCGTACGCACCGAGGAACTGCTACCCGCTACCTAGCCGACTCGCGGAGCTGCTGGATTGCCGTCATCACGCGGCGTGTGACGGGACGCAAGCGTCCATTTGGCGCGCGAAGGCCGCGAGCCTGGCCATAGTCGCCTGCCTCGTACACGATGGCGCCCTTGATCGCCGGATGATCCGTCGCCCAGGCGAGCACCTCCCACACCGCTTCGGCCTGGCTCCGTTCACCGTAGGCAAGCGGATAGCCGCCGGTGGCGAACACCCAGTGATTCTTGATCGGCGGCGCGGCGCGCATCCATCGATCGGCGGTGCGCGTGTCGGTCTGAATTCCACCGCCCACGTACGGCGTCGGAAAGAGTGAGAAGCCCACGACGTCCATGGGCGAGCCGGCGGCGGCGGCCCAGGCGTAGAGCGTACTGTCATTGGTCGTGTACGACGATGCGGACACGCCCACGCGCACCTTCTTGTCCGCTGCCTTGGCGACACGCGCCGCCTCCGTGAGATACGCTTCCCAGCGTTCTGGTGGAAGCGTGCCCACAGCGCGTCCACCGCTGCCGTAGGGATCTTCCGCCGGCAGCAGGATGTCGGGATGCAGGCGCTCGACGATGAGCTTGACGGTGGCCAGCCGCTGGGGCTCGTTGAGCGGCACTGTTCCGAGCTCGGGTAGCAAACTTCCACGATAGCCCAAGGCGATGATGATTCGCGTGCTGTCGCGGCGAATCGGATCGAGCACCTTGGCCAGGGAATCGAGCAGGACTTTGGTGGCACCGGGCGCCACCACCACCGTGACGGCGTCAACGTCGAGCGTATCAACGAGGGCCGAATCACTCTTGATGGCCGGCTTGGGCGGCGGGCTGCTCAGGTCGGGCAGAATCTTGAGGCCCACGGCAAAATCGCCGTCCGGACGCTCGCGGAGTTGGTCGCGATTGTGTAAGTCGTAATTGCGCAGGTGCGTGATGGCGCGCGGCACGCCGAGCACGAGAATGAACACGCACCACATTACGGCGAGCATCGACATGAACAGGCGGAACGACGCCGTGAGGCGGCGCAACGCCGGAAATGCCGGCGACACCATTGGCATGTTGAGGAAGAACGGCGACGCCAGTACGCTCGACGACCCGCCGGCGATCACCATTGCCACACTCTGCGACGCGAGCAGCGTGTTGAGCGGGTCGATTGGCGCGAAGCCGTGTGCGACCATGTATCGCACCACGCCAATCGTGGCGATGAGCAGGTCGTACACCAGAATCGGTACGCCCCACGCCCAGTTCACCATGCCAAGCGCGAGCGCGTACACCGCCTGGATGGCGAACAGCACGAGCACTGCCGGCCACACCCAGTCCATGTTCGCCACGGCGCGGCCGGTGATGATCGTGGACGTGGCGAGCGTGAAGAGCAGGCCAGGAAGCACGAGTAGCGCCGCCAATCCCGACACCGACTGGAATACACGCGACGACTGGCGGTTCTGCGCGATGCGCCCCGCCAGCACGATATCCCACACCAGAATTATGACCGTCAGCGCGAGGTGCGCTGGCGCAAGGAAATTTCTCATCCGCGTCCGCGGGTCTCGCTTTTGATGTCGCGCGCCGTCAATCGGCGCGCGAAGACATCCAATGCTTTGCGAAAGTCGTGCGAAGCCGGCGCAACCACGTCTAGCAGTAGAGTTCGCTGAGCGGGAAGGGCGTGAATAGCCAGATGCGCGTCGTCGAGCAACAGCACCGCCGACACGCTGCCGTTGCCCTTGTGTTCGCGCACCAGCGGTACGCCAATGGGGCTAAATCCGCCGGCACTCGCGGCGGCGATCAACAACCCGCCGAGCAGCGTCGCGTCGCGCAGGTGCTCGGGCGCCACGCCGCTCAGTTCCGCCGTGAGATGCGAATACGAGTGTGAGTGCGAGGGGGTTGTCACGTGGTTGCCACCGCTGCTGTCACGCTCCGCACGTTGGCGGCGGCCCGGCTGACGGTGCGGGCCGCGCCACGGAAGCGGCCGACCGCGGTTCGCCCGGCGGTGGATTCGGCGCCGGCAACGATGCAACCATCGAGCGGGCGCCGTTTGCTCCAATGGCCCGCACTCCCACCCATTCGTCGTCGAGCTGTTGGCGCAGCGTACAGCTCGTGACGTTGCCCACCGGAATCACTTGCTCCCACGTTGGCGCGGTGGTGCGGCGCACGAGCAATTCGTACCCAAGAGCCGTGGGCGACGCGAACCAGGCCAGCGTCCAAGCCTGTCCGCCCGACGATGGCGCGCCGCTGCCACTCGCGGGAGCGGGCGTACGGCCCTGACGGATCGCGATCGCGCCGGCGGGCGTGGGCGGTGCCGAGGCGAGTGTCGCAACCGTCATGGCGTTCACTCGCGCGACGTTCGCGATATAGCCGAAATTCACGTGCGCGAAATCGTCAGTGGGCAAATGCTGGCGATTGTAGTTCTCCAGCCGCTCGGTGAACCGCAGCCCGGCGTCGCCGAGCGTGACGTACGGTTCGTGATCGCCGCCGCGGCCTATGCGGTCGAGGCGCCACACGGGAAGGACTTCGAAGTTCGGCAAGTAGGTGCGCTGCAACCCCCAGGCGAGTCTGCCGAGCTCGCGGCTCGGCGAGTTGTCGGGATCGGCGGCGAAAATGCGCATCGAGGTCGAATCGGTGGTGCCATCTTCGGCCACGACGTTGCCGACGATGTCGTCCGTCATGCCGGCAATGACTTTGTACCCCTGGTCGTGCAGCCGCTGCGCAAGCTGCGTCGATCCGTTCAGACCCTGCTCCTCGGCGCCCACCGCGGCAAAGATCACCGACGAGGTGAGGCCGCGCGGAAACTGCTTGGAGAACACCCGCGCCAGCTCGACGATGGCCGACGTGCCGGAGCCGTCGTCGTCGGCGCCGGGCGCCGTGGCGGTGGAGTCGTAGGTGCCACCCAGGCTGCAAATACAAGA
The DNA here is from genome assembly GCA_041690755.1 of Gemmatimonadaceae bacterium. Lineage (GTDB taxonomy): Bacteria > Gemmatimonadota > Gemmatimonadetes > Gemmatimonadales > Gemmatimonadaceae > JAQBQB01. The sequence goes on from JBEPWA010000017.1 coordinate 50,378, forward strand.
ATCGTAATGGCCGGTCATCACCACGACGTGCGTAGTGTCGCGCCCAGGCAACCAGGCGAGCACGTCAACGACGTTCACCGCGACATGCGACGTGTCGCCCCGCTTGGGACGAAAGCTGTTCATTTTGCCGTAGTACGACACCTGGAGACAGCCCCCGCAGTCGCGGCTGTACTCCTCGAATTGCGAATGAATCCAGCGCCGCGCCGCGCCAATGCCGCGCGTGGCCGACAGCGTGTCGGACAGCGTGTTGCGCGTGCCGAACGACACGAGCATGGAGTCGGTGTGGCGGATGCGCGCGGGATCGATCTGGGTGAGCAGATCGGTGATGGCCGGATCGCGCACCAGGCCGATGGTTGCGTCGAGCGACCCGGGTAGTTGTGCCGTAAACACCGAAGCCGGCGGACCCGAGACGTTCGGACGTTCCATCGTGGCTACGGTGGCCTGTGCGCCGCAGCCGGCGATGGTTGCGGCGAGCGCCGCAGCGGATGCGAGCCGGACGACACAGTGAGTCGATTGCATGTTGTTCAATAGCCTATCGGCAAAAGCAGAAAGAGCAGACGTCAGAACATCGACATCGCAAGGAACGACCGGAGCGAGTCGTTCGTGGAGCGAAGGCGGGTGGAGAGCAGCCGCACACATGCCCACAGCACCTTGTGCGCCAACTCACGGTCGAAGTCGAGCAGCATTTCAAAGTCCGGCCGGGTGATGGTGAGCACCCTGGTGCCGCCATGCGAGATTGCGTCGGTGGATCGTTCGCTACGGTCGAACACAGCCATCTCGCCGAACAGCGCTCCCGGTTTCAGAATCGCCAGCGCTTCCTCGCCGCTACCCGGCACGTTGCGACTGATGCGAACGTCGCCCTCGACGATGAGAAACAGCCGGTTGCCATGCTCGCCCTCGTGAAAAATATGTTCGCCGGAGACGAAGTTTTCCTCTCTGCACACGTCGGCAACCGCGGCCAGCTCGTCGCCGTCCAGGTCTTTGAAGATCGCCACCTTCTGCAGCAGTTCGGCGACGGCAGGCATTCGGTGAGCCGGGTTGAGAGGAGTGGCGAAGCTACGGAGCGGTGGATGCGCTGGCAAGCGCCGAACACGGTACCTAGCTTTGGCCCATGGCTGCCCGCGCGACACTTCGCGCTCTCCCGAACATTCTGTCTTCCTCGCGCGTCGTGCTCGCCGCGGCCTTCGTTGCGTGGGCCAGCCCCCACGCGCGGCTGGGGCTGGTGTGTGTCGCCGGCGCCACGGACTTTCTCGACGGCTACGTGGCGCGCCGCGGCAAGTGGACGTCGCGCTGGGGAGCATTGATCGATCCGATCGCCGATCGCGTGTTCGCACTTGTTGCCGTGTCTGTCTTTCTGTTCGACAGCCAGCTTTCCACGCTCGGCTACTTCGTGATGATCTCGCGCGACCTCATGACCGCCGTTGGGTTTCTGGTGGCGCGAATGGTCTCCTGGCTGCGGCCGGTGCAGTTCAAGGCGCGGCTGTCGGGTAAAGTCGTGACGGTGCTGCAGCTAGTGGCGTTCGTCGCCTTACTGGAATTCCCTGCATGGATCACGCTTCTACTCTGGCTCGTGGCGCTCGCGTCACTCTATTCGGTCGTCGATTACACGTACGCGCTTTGGCGCGCCCGAGCGATATAGTGCGCGCCACCATCATGGCGTTGGCGTGCATAATGGCCGGCTCGGCATCGCTGGCCGCGCAGGAGATCGCGCCGCCGCCCGTGTACGCCGAGTATCGTGCCGACGCCATTCTCACGCGTGGCTTTGCCGTGGAAGGCGGCGCGGGCGCCGTAATTCCCGCCGGCACTTACGTACGTGTGAGCATCGATGGCGCGGCGGGTCCAACGTGGCGTGACGGAGCCGCGCACGCCGGCGGTCGCGTGGACGTGCTCGGTCGCTTCCTGCTCGATCCGTTTCGCGAAGTGCCGTACGGCGTGTCGCTCGGCGGCGGCGTGAGCGTGCCCTACGTGCAGGGCGACGCACACGTCAGACCATATGTGACGGTAGTACTGGATGTCGAGGGGCGACGACGCACAAGCGGCTGGACGCCCGCGCTACAGCTGGGGCTCGGGGGCGGTGCGCGGATTGGGATCGTGTTGCGACACTCTCCGTTACGGTACCGCTAGCCCACCAGCAGTCCCGCCCGCGACCACAGGGTCGCCGCTTCGCGAGACTCTTTCTCTCGCAGCCCCAAAAAAGCTCCACGTCCGAGAGACAAATTTTTATCTCCGCCCTTTCGAAATCAATCAGGTTCGCCGAGCGGATAGCTGCCCAAACGCCGTTTCCGCGTATTCCGCGTATTCCGCGTTCTCCGCGTCAAAAAAGCCCCGAACTCAACGTGGCGCTATGCAATGTTCGTCGCGGAGGCGAACGACGCGCGCGCGATTCCTAATTCAAATTCTGTGTTGATGCGGAGTACGCGGAATACGCGGAGCACGCGGAAACAGCGAATTGATTCGCATGCGCGAATTGAGTCGAATTCGCCAAACTGACGCCGAGCCCGATAAACGAAAACGCCCCCATGGTTGCCTGGGGGCGTCGTTACATCCGGCAGCGGTACTGAATGCGGCTGCGGTCCTACGCGGCTGCCGTGTCGTCGCGCTTCTTTGGCGGCTGGGAAAAACGCTCGCCCAACTTACGAAGCTCTTCGACCTGCTCGCCGGCCAGCTCGGGATAGCGATCTTTGAAGTACGCCATCGTTTCGCTGAACCATTCCTGCTGATGCTCGGGATCGGATCCCACGACTCCACACCGCATGATATGCTGGAACAACTCGTCGCGTGCCTCTTCGAATGGCGAAGGCATCGACGGAGCTTTCGTGGTGCGTTTCTGCTGTTTGGCCATGTATTGGGAGCTGGAGTAAGAAAGACACAGTAATCTAACGCATTTCCAGCCATTTCCACAGGGAGCCGCGTTACTCCGCGCGTGCCATTCCCGCCGCGCCAATGAACTCCAAAATCATGTTGGACAGGGTTTCGGGCGCTTCTTCCGGCACCAGACGGCCGGTGCCCGGAAGTCGGACCAGACGGCTGCCCGGAATCGTGTCGGCCAACCGATCCCCGAGCTTGGGGCTCACGAACGGGTCCTGATCGCCCCATACGATCAGCGACGGCCGGTCGATCTGCCCGAGGTCAACTTCGGCCATGTCCTCGTCATCGACGGATCGGGCGAGCGCCAACAGGTGATTCAGCCCGTCCTGGCCCACATACGGCGCCAGATATCGCGCCAACAGCGCGTCCGGCATGTTCACCTTGTCGGCTACGCTCCGCTCGAGCAGTTCGCGCATCAGCGGCGCGGCGCCGAGCACCCCGCGCGAAATCTTGAGCGCATACCGCGCGGTGTTGCGCTGCATCGACTTGATGTCGTCGGCCGGCACGTCATCGAAGGCGATGGCATTGATCAGGACCAGCTTCTCGACCCGCTCCGGACGGTTGAATGCCAGGTGCATGGCCACCGCGCCGCCCAGGTCGATGCCGACCACCGTCGCCTTGGTGAGCCGAAGCGCGGTGAGCGCCCGGTCCAGGTAATCCGACTGGGCCGCGATGCCGTACTGCGCGTCGAACGGGCGGTCCGACTCGCCGTAGCCGAACAGATCGATGGCGAAGGCCGTGCGATTGGCCATGGCGAGCGCTGGCCCGATTTCGCGCCAGAGAAAGCTGCAGGTGCCAAAGCCGTGAACGAACAGCACGGGCGATCCACCGTGGCCGTAACGTTCGACGTGCATGGAGCCAGGGCCGACGGGGATGCGTAAAAGGTCTGCGTCCAAGAAAAACTCCTGTGGTGGTCGATCGGCTTCTTCCTTGCGCAACCTAGGTACCATCATAGCATCTTTCGCGACAGTCGAGGCGGCTGCGTCCTCTCGATAGCGCAAATCAATGTCCCGTCCTCCGCGGCGGCCGTCGAGCTCATGCGGCCGAGCCACGGCTCGTTGCGACCCTTCCATCACGAATCCGAAGCAAAAAATGGCCAAGAAGCGAGTGGAGCCACCCCGCAACCGGAAAGGCGGAGCGGTCAAGTCCTCCAAGAATGCATCGCCGGCGAACCGCGCCTTCTACATCATTGCCGGCACCATCGTCGTAATTGGCCTTGGCGCTTTGAGCTGGGCGTCCACTCGCCCCAAAGGCGTTGATGTCGCGAGCCGCATCGATACTACGCTCGCGCCCGTCCAATCGGCCGGGTACGTCATGGGCAGCCCCACGGCCAAGCTCGAGGTCACTGAATTCGGCGACTTCGAATGCCCGCAGTGCGGCCGGTTTGCCACGCTCACCGAGCCCGACGTACGCACGCGGCTCGTGAACACGGGCCTCATTCGCTACCGGTTTATCGACTACCCGCTTCCGATGCACGGCAACACCTGGAACGCATCGCGCGCCGCAGCCTGCGCCGACGAACAGGGGAAATTCTGGGAGATGCACGACGCCATCTTTCAGAACCAGGACCGCTGGAACAGCGAGACGACGAGCAAACCGGACAAGGTCCTGAAGCCGCTGGGCGAAGCGATCGCCGGCATGAACAAGGACCAGTTCGACCAGTGCGTAGACACCAAAAAGATGCAGGCCAAGATTCAGGCGCATTACAAGCTCGCCACCGCCAAGAATCTCACTGGCACGCCCACGTTCATTTTTGGCGACAAATCGGTGGCCGCGTTCCTGTCATACGATGAGTTCAAGCAGATGACCGACCAGGCGCTGGCGGCAATTGCCCAAGCCGCACCAAAGGACACCAGTGCCAAGGTAGACACCAAGCCCGGTGTATCGCTTCCGGTGAAGAAGGGCGAATGAGCAAGCGGATGTGGATGGCCCTGGTCAGCCTGATGGGGCTATTCCTTGGGACGTATCTCACGCTCTACAAGTTCGGCTTCATCGGTACGCTTGCCTGCAACGTGGGCTCGTGCGAAAAGGTGCAGACGAGCCGCTGGTCGGTGTTTCTCGGCGTGCCGGTGGCCACGTGGGGCGTGGGGTTCTACGTCGTGATGCTCGCGCTTGCGGTGGCCGGGATGCAGCAACGCTTCGCCGATTCGCGGCGAGTGTCGCTGTTACTCGTGCTGCTGTCCGGGTGGGGCGCGTTGTTCACCGCGTGGCTCAACTACCTGGAAGGCTTCGTGCTCCACGCTTGGTGCGAGTGGTGCCTCGGCTCGGCCGCCATGGTGCTGATCCTGCTCGTGCTCGCGCTGCTCGACTGGCGCGAGACGTCCGCGCTGTCGAGCAACGCCGGCGACGAACAGGCTTAGGCCCGTCTGGACGCTCGGCCGTCGCCGCGACCCTGAGCAGCTTCGTTCAACCTGAGCTTGGGGCGATCGTCCGTGGTGTCGTCGCCCGCTCCGCCGCCCTCCACCGCGCGGCGGCGGTACGGCACCAGATCCTGACCGAGCACCACGAGCGTTCGCGTAGCGACGGTGCTCGCCAGCGGCTCCGGAATGGCCATTTCGCGAATGTAGCTATCGATGGCCCGATCGAACGTCAGATCCTCGGCCAGCGTGTCAACGAACATCAGCGCATTGTCAACGTGCGTACGGATGATCGCTTCCTCGGCGCGTGCCTGCGCCAACCGGAGCCTGCGCTCTGCTGCGGGTTCGAGCTTTCGGCGGAAGATGCGTTCGGGGAACAGGCGGCGAATGAATCCAAACATTGGGTTCCGGCGAAGAAGGTTGAAGGGGTGGGGGGCAACATGTGGGCCATCGCTTGGGGTCTAGGGTCTAGGGTCTAGGGTCTAGGGTCTAGGGTCTAGGGTCTAGAAGCTACGGAGCTGCAAGCTCGCAGTTCCTAGACCCTAGACCTTAGCCCCTAGACCCTGAGTAATCAGCTTTCAGTCGCCTCATACTGATCCTTCAGACTCGCCACCACATTCGGGTCGGCCAGCGTCGTTGTATCGCCCAGCGCTCTGCCTTCAGCGATGTCACGCAGGAGGCGGCGCATGATCTTGCCGGATCGGGTTTTGGGGAGGTCGGCGGAGAACAGGATGTCGTCCGGTTTGGCGATGGCGCCGATTTTTTCGGCGACGAAAGTCCGCAGGTCCTCGCGAAGTTCGGCGCTGGGTTTAAAGCCCTCGCGTAGCGTGACGAACGCGGCGATCGCCTGGCCTTTGAGTTCGTGCGTCTTGCCGACCACTGCCGCCTCAGCCACGGCCGGATGTTCGACGAGCGCCGACTCCACTTCCATGGTGCCAATGCGGTGGCCCGCCACGTTGAGCACGTCGTCTACGCGGCCGAGAATCCAGAAATAGCCGTCATCGTCGCGCTTCGCGCCGTCGCCCGGGAAATAGATGTCGGGGCGGCCCGGCCACTTGGAGTAGTATGTCTCCACGAAGCGCGCGTCGTCGCCCCAGATGGTGCGGGCCATGGACGGCCACGGCTTCATGACGGCCAGCAATCCGCCGCCCACCTTGATCTCCTTGGCATTCGAGTCGAGCAGCGTGGCCGCGAAGCCGGGAAAGGGCGTCGTGGCGCTGCCGGGCTTTGTTTCAGTGATACCCGGCAACGGCGTAATGGCGATCGAGCCCGTCTCCGTTTGCCACCAGGTATCGACGACCGGGCAACGGTTGCCGCCTATTTTTTCGCGGTACCACATCCACGCTTCGGGGTTGATCGGCTCGCCCACGGATCCCAGCAGCCGAAGGCGCGACAGGTCGTGCTTCGCCGGCCACTGATCGCCCCATTTCATGAATGCGCGAATGGCCGTGGGCGCGGTATAGAGAATTGTCACGCCGTAACGCTCGCACAGTTCCCAGAAGCGATCTTTCTCGGGCCAATCCGGCGCGCCTTCATACATCAGGCAGGTGGCGCCGTTTGCAAGTGGGCCATACACGAGATACGAATGGCCGGTGACCCAGCCAACGTCGGCCGTACAGAAGTAGACGTCCTCGTCCTTGAGATCGAACACGAGCTTGGTCGTGGCCGTGGCCGCCGTGAGATACCCGCCGGTGGTGTGCACGATGCCTTTCGGCTTGCCCGTGGTGCCCGACGTATAGAGGATGAACATCACATCCTCGGCGTTCATTTTTTCCGGCTCGCACTTGGGCGACGCGTCGTGCATGAGGCGATGCCACCAGTGGTCGCGCCCTTCTTTCATTTCGGCGAACGCGGCGTCGCCTTCTGAGCCCGGGCGCCGGCGCACGACGACCACGTTCTCGATCGTGGGACACTCCTCGAGCGCCTTGTCGCAATTTCGCTTGAGCGGAACGATCGCCCCGCGACGGTAGCCGCCGTCGGCGGTGATGAGCACTTTCACGCCGGCGTCATTGATGCGGTCGCGCAGCGAGTCGGGCGAAAAGCCGCCGAACACCACGGAGTGAATTGCCCCAATGCGCGTGCACGCGAGCATCGCGATGGCGACTTCGGGAATCATTGGCATGTAGATCGCCACGCGGTCGCCGCGCTTCACGCCGAGCTTTTTGAGCACGTTGGCGAACTTTTGCACTTCGACGTAGAGATCCCAGTATGTGAGCGTACGGCGGTCGCCGGGCTCACCTTCCCAGATCAGTGCCGCCTTGTTCCGCCGCGCCGTATGGATGTGGCGGTCCACGCAGTTGACGGACACGTTGAGCGTGCCACCCACGAACCACTCAGCGTGCGGCGGCTTCCAGTCCAGCACCTTGGTCCATCGATCGAACCATTCGAGCTCGTTCGCCTGCGTCGCCCAGAATGACTCCGGGTCGCGTTCGGCGTTCGTGTAGATCGACGGATGCGACACGTGCGCGGCGCGCTGAAATTCTTCCGGCGGGGGAAACTTGCGATTCTCAGTGAGCAGTGCGTCGATGTTTTCAGACATGCGTTCGGCTGGCTACTGGTGAGTGCAGGCGGTGGCTCGCGAGCTCAGTGCTTCAATCCAAAATCCGTCACCGTCGTGGTACGCGGGGTGTTCAGATGCAACAACGTGGCGAGTAAATCATGCAACGAACGGTTCTCGCGCGCATCCAGCGTGACGCCGCGGAGAAAGTCGGGACCGGTGGCGAGAAAGGTGCCCATCATGTCGGGAGTGCGCGGGTCGTAACCGTGTTCGCCAAGCGTTGACGCGGCCTTTGGGTTCGCGATGAACTCGTAGCCTGGATCGGCGAGCAGGAAGATGTCGCCGAACCGCGGGTTCTGTTCGGTCTGCCACACCGCAGGAAATTCGCCGTGGCGAAAGAGCCGCATGTGGGGAATGGATTTGCGGTACGCCGCGGCGAGCGAATCGAGATTCAACTTTGGTCCGGCGGGATCCTGCCAGAGCGCAAACGTGGCGTGCTCGTTGTCGGTCAACGCTCCGTGCGGCGGCACAAAAGAGTCCATGGAGATATCGTGATCGCGCGGCACGTACACGAGGCCGTGGTCCGACACGACAATGAGGTCCACCCGGAGCGACGGGAACTGCGCGAGCGTGTCGCGCAACGCCGCGAGGGTGCGATCCGCCACGCGTACGGCGGCCATCGTCTGCGGCGCGTCGGGCCCGAATGTATGACCCACCGGGTCAACGACGCGCGAATACATCATGATGAGGTGGGGCCGTTGCGCCGGCGGCAGGCGTAGCCATTGGGCCATTTGGCCGAACTTCGTCACGTCGGTCACCGAGGTATCGAACGGAAACCAGTGACTCGGACGAACGCCCTTGATCTCCGCTTCGCTCCCCGTCCAGAAATACGCCGCGGTACGAATCCCCGCGTTCTCGGCCGTGACCCAGATCGGCTCGCCGCCAAAGAACGAACCGTCGTCGGCCGACGATTTCCGGAACCACGCCCCACGAGCTGGATCGAAGAACTGGTTGAGTACAATGCCATGCTGACCGGGCGTGAGGCCGGTGGCCATGGAGTAGTGATTGCCGAACGTCTTGGACGGGAATTCCGGCAGGGCCGGCGCCCGCACGCCTGTTTGCATCATGGCATGGAACGCCGGCAGCGAGTCTCGATCGAGAAATCGGGTTGCCAGGGCGTCGAACGACAGCACCACCACGGTGGGCAGGTCCGTCGGCGCTTGCGTTGCGGGCCGAGCGGGCGAGCAGGCCACGGCGGCAGCGAGCATTGCCGCGAGGAGATAGGCTCTCGATGTCATGTCGAAGAATAGTGTCGGCGCCGTCGAGCGAGCGTGCAACGCCCAAAATATTGGGCGGCGGGGCAGCCCAACAAGCAGCGGTCTGGACTTAAGTTTGTGGCATGCCCTCCACCTCTCCGGCCGTGGACGTTTGCGGTGTCAGCCGGACCTTTGGCCGCCGCCGCGCCGTTGACAGCGTAGATCTCACGCTCCATGCGGGCGAGTGTATGGCGCTGTTCGGTCCGAATGGCGCGGGAAAGACCACGCTCATGCGAGTCGTTGCCGGCCTGCTGCGGCCCACCGCCGGGTCGGTGCACGTGGGCGGACGTTCGCTGCGCGACGATGCCGCGGCGCGCTCCCAGGTGGGGCTGATCTCGCACCAGAGCATGCTGTACCGAGCGCTCACGGCGCGCGAAAACGTTGAGTTTGCGGCCAAGCTGTATGGAGTGCCCGACCCGAAAACCGCGGCCATGCTGGCGTTGGAGCGAATGAAGATCCTGGATCGGCGTGAGACGCCGGTACGGGCGCTGAGTCGGGGACTTCAGCAGCGTGTGTCAATCGCCCGCGCCATCGTGCACGATCCACGCGTGGTGTTGCTGGACGAGCCGTACACCGGACTCGATGCGGCCGGCGGTGCGGCACTCACTGAAATGCTGCATCTGCTCCGCGCGTCCGGCGCGGCGCTCATTCTCGTGACGCACAACGTAGAAGAAGGACTGGCGGTGGCGTCGCACGCCGTGGTGATGATCGCCGGCCGCATTGTTCGGCGTGATACGTGCGCCTCAGTGGACGTGCAGGAGTATGCGCGCGACTACAAATCGTTGGTGATCGCGTGAGCGAGTTGCGCGCACCTGGAACGTTCCGCGCCGCGTGGTTGTTGGCGCGCAAGGATTTAACGATCGAATTCCGCACCCGCACGGCGTTTCTGTCGGCGCTTGTGTTCGCGATTCTCGCGCTCTGCATCTTCTACTTTGCCTGGGACGAGTCAATTGTGCCGCCTCCGGCGCTGGCGCCGGGAGTGCTCTGGGTGGTGCTGACTTTTTCCGCGCTGCTTGGGCTGCAGCGCTCGTTCGGCCTGGAGGAGCACGATCGCGGCATCGACGCGCTGCTCGTCTCGCCGGTGAGCCGCGAGTCGATATATCTGGGCAAGGCGATCGGGAACTTGCTGTTTCTCTCGGCGGTACAGGCCGTCACGATCCCGGCGCTTGCGCTATTCTATAATTTGCCGGTAGGTCAGCCCCTGCTGATCGTGAGCGGCGTGGTGCTGCTGGCAATGATCGGCATTGTGGCGGTGGGTACGCTGTTCAGCGCCATGGCGGTGAACACACGCCTCGCCGAGCTCTTGTTGCCGATGCTGAGTCTGCCGTTTTTCGTGCCCATTCTGATGAGCGCCGCGCAGATATCGCAACGGGTGCTCGCCGGGCGCCCGCTGAGCGAGGCGGGGGCCTATATGAAAATCCTCATTTCGTTCGACCTCGTGTTCATTGTTGCGTGTACGTTGGCATTTCCCTTTACGCTCGAAGAATGACGACCGTGCCCCTTCGCGGCGGCCTGCCGCCCAATCGCGAACCACAGACGCTCGAGGCGAAGCCGATCTTCGATTGGTTCTTCGGCGTCGCGGTGCTGGCGGTAATCGCGCTCTACATTCGCGCTCTCATGTTTACGCCCGCAGACGCGTTGCAAGGCGTGGCGCAGAAGATTTACTACATCCACATTCCGGCCTGGCTCAGCGCCTACATCGCGGTGGGTATCACGGCGCTCATGTCGATCGTGTTTCTCTGGCTGCACGACGAACGCGCCGATCGGCTTGGTGAGGCGGCGGCCGAAGTGGGGCTGTTGTTCCTTACCGTGGGCCTGAGCACTGGCATGTTCTGGGGACGCGTGATCTGGGGCGCCTGGTGGGTGTGGTGGGACATGCGCCTCACGTTGACGCTCTTTCTCTGGTTCGTCGTCGCCGCGTATCTCGTGTTGCGTGGCGCGATCGAGGATCCGTCCATGCGCGCGCGGTACTGCGCTGTGGTAGCGATCCTCGCGGCGCTGCTCATTCCGTTCATTCATCTGAGCGTCTACTTGTTCGCCGCGCGGCTTCATCCCATGCCGGTGGTGCTCAAGCCGAGCGAGCCGAGCTTATCGCCGCAGATGCTCGTCACGTTCCTGTCTGGATTTGTCGCTTTCACCTTGCTCTGCCTGGCGCTCATTCGGGCGCGCTACCGGCTTGGCGTGCTGCGCGACATCGTTGCCGGGCTGGAGATGGACGGAGACGTGCGATGATCGACACACGTTCATTCATGATCGCCGCCTACACGGTTGCGTCGGCGATCTACCTGGCGTATTTCGCGTCGCTATGGCTCCGGGCGCGCCGGGTGCGTGAAAAAATTGCCGTGCTGCGCGAGAATGACAACGGACGGTCCGCGTAGCATGACGAAGACCACGGGCACCGTATACCTCGTAGGCGCGGGACCGGGCGACCCAGGGCTGCTCACGCTGCGCGGCGGCGAACTGCTCGTCACCTGCGATGCCATCGTCTACGACGCACTGGCCAATCCGGCGCTCCTGGCGCTAGCGTCGGCCCACGATCGCCGCGTTCCAGTGGAATTGCACGACGTCGGCAAACGCGGCGGTTCCTCCGAATCAGCAACGCAGCACTCGATCAACGCCCTCCTCGTTCGGCTCGGCCGTGAAGGCAAGCGAGTGGTGCGGCTCAAAGGTGGCGATCCGCTGGTGTTCGGGCGCGGCAGCGAGGAGGCCCAGGCGCTTGCTGCGTCCGGGGTGCCGTTCGAGATCATTCCGGGTGTCACGGCGGGCATCGCCGCGGCGGCGTATGCCGGCATTCCGGTCACGCATCGCGGCGTTGCAACATCTGTCACGTTCGTCACTGGCCACGAGGATCCGGCCAAGGAAACGACAACGGTCAACTGGTCTGCGCTCGCTCGCGCCGGTGGCACGATCGTGCTGTACATGGGGGTGAAGACGCTCCCGCGCATCGCTGCCGCGCTCACGGCGGCGGGAATGCCGGGCGACACGCCGGCCGCCGCGGTGCAGTGGGGCACGCACCCGCATCAGAGAACTGTTACGGCCACGCTGACTACGCTCAGCGACGCCATGGCGCGTGAGGGCCTTTCTGCGCCGGTGATAACGATCATTGGGCCTGTGGTGGCGCTGCGGAACGAGATCGCCTGGTTCGACCGGCGGCCCCTGTTCGGCAAGCGGATCGTCGTCACGCGCGCGCGCGCGCAGTCCGCGTCGCTCAGCGAACGCCTGCACGCCGCAGGCGCAACGGTGCTGGAGATGCCGGCCACGCAGATTGAGCCCGCCGAGTCCGAGCCGCTGGAGAACGCAATTGCCCGGCTCGATGAGTACGGCTGGATCATTTTCACCAGTCAGAACGCGGTTCGCATCTTTTGGGACATGCTCCGTTCGCTGTCGCTTGACGCCCGCGCCCTGGCGCACGTGAAGATTGCGGCCGTAGGCCCCGCTACCGCAGCGGCGTTGCTCGACTGCGGGCTGGCCGTGGATGTGTCGCCCCCGCGGTTCGTGGCCGAAGCCCTGCTCGAATCGTTGCGCGACCGGCGCGATGTTCGCGGCGTGCGTGTGCTCTACGCCGCCGCCGAGGGCGCGCGCGAAACGCTCCAAATCGGCCTCGAAGAACTCGGCGCGGTCGTTGACCATGTCGTGCTCTACCGGTCGGTGCTCGACGGCGCTGGCGCTGCGGCGTTACGCGAACGCCTGCTGGCCGGCGGCGCCGATCTCGTCAGCTTCACGTCGGCGTCGGCGGTGAACGCGTTCGTCACCGCAGTGGGCCCGGATGCTGCGCGACTCGCGCCGGCCGCGTCCATTGGCCCGATCACAGCCACCGCGGCACGCGACGCCGGCCTGGATGTAATAGTCGAAGCCGCTGAATCGACGATCCCGGGATTGGTCGATGCCATCTGCGCGCATTTTGCCGCCTCCGCCCCGATGACCGGTGCCGACAGATAATAAGCAAATGCTCATCATCGCCACGCGGTCGTCGGAGCTGGCGCTTCGGCAGGCGCGTCAGGTCCAACACGCCCTCCTCGAGAGGGGCGTTGCCTCAGAGTTGAAGACGTATCGCACCACCGGCGACAAGCGGCTCAACGAGCCGCTCAGCTCGATCGGCGCCAAGGGGCTGTTCACCATGGAACTGGAAGCGGACCTGGTGCGCGGCAAGGTGCACTGCTGCGTCCACTCGCTCAAGGATCTGCCCACGACCATGCCGGAGGGTCTCGAGCTGGTCGCGTTGCTGCCGCGCGAGGATCCGCGCGACGTGTTGATCGTGAATCACATCGTTGGCGCGGAAACACTCGCCGAACTTCCGCCGGGGTCGCGGGTTGGCACGTCGAGCCTGCGCCGCCGCGCGCAGTTGCTTGCCGCTCGGCCGGATCTCGACATCGTTGAGCTACGCGGCAACGTCCCCACCCGCATCAAGAAGGTGGACGAAGGCCAGGTCCACGCCGCCATTCTCGCGGCCGCGGGATTGCACCGCCTGGGCCTGGCGGCGCGCGTCACGGCCTACCTCGACGTGCCGGCGTGGCTCCCGGCCGCCGGCCAGGGGGCCATTGCCATCCAGATTCGCAGCGACGATGCCGTTGCTCGCGCCGCCCTCGCCCCGTTGGGTGATGAGCAAACTCTAATGGAAGTGACGGCCGAGCGCGGATTCCTCGCCGCGCTCGAAGGTGGATGCCAGGTGCCGATCGGCGCCCTGGCGATGCGCCACGGAACTGGGCATGTGCTGCATGGATTCATCTCGGATGTGAAGGGCGTGCAGATGGCGCGCGGCCAGATCGCCCTCGACGCCACGGACCCGGCGTTGAGTGGCGTGCGGCTCGCCGACGAACTCCGCCACCGTGGAGCGAGCGACATTCTCGAGGGCCTGCGCCGCGCCGATCACCTGCCGTCGCCGCAACCGGAATGATCTAGCGGTAGCGAGTCCGGGACGTGGCCGACCTCGCCGTGGGGCCCGCTAATACAGACAGAAGAACGACGTCTGGGTGTGGGCGCCGAGTACCAGCCGGATAGCGTCGTCCCAGGCGGCGTGCCGCACGGGCTGTTGGCGAAGGGCCTGCAGCGCCAGCACCAGATGTTCGATCGCCTTGCGCCGCGCCGGCTCTGACCGCGCCGTGAAATCCGACGAGTTCGCATAATCGCCGCCGCCGCCGTGGGCGAGCGAATAGATGTCGCGATAGGCTTCGCCCACCAGCAAGTGAATCAACGGATCTGTCTGGCCGGCGGCCAGCGCAGCCTCGCCATGCATGATGATTCGATCATAACCGGCACGGCCGTCGGCGCAGTCTGGCTTGGTGGACCACCCGTTTGCCAGCAGTTCGAGAAAGGCCATTCGTCCGGCGGGTGACAGCGAGTCGGCGCGATAGGCGTCCCAGAGCCACGGTCGCGTGTAGACAAACGTCGGACCGCGCGCATCGACGTACTCCACCCCGGCCGCTCGCAACCGACGGTGGGTGGGAGTGTCTGCGGACGTCGTGTCCGCACTCAGGGTTCCGGCGTAGCCATTCAATACCATGTCTGTCGCGAACAGCGTGGCGGCCCGCGCCGGCGCATCGAGGTGCTTCACCGAGTCGCGCGTTGCCGTGACGGCGCGAATCATCGCTGAATCGATCGACGGTGTGTGCGCCGAGTCGGTTGCTGCCTTGGAGCGCGTGTGTGCGAGCACCTGCTTCAGGTCGGCGGCAATCGACGGGGGAACGCCGGGAAGCCCAAGCGTGGAGTCGATCCACTCCGATTCCACCTTCTGGTCCGCGTCGCGGAGAAAATAGTGCGCCTGACCGTACATGCTTGGCGCGTCGTGCTCTGACTTTGGCGAGAGCCCGCTGTGCGGCGTGTACGCCGCAACAATGACGCGCGGCCGGCGCTTGGTGACATTGCCGGTTTCACGGCTTCGATATTCGGTGGCCGGTTCCAACCCGAGCACGACGCGTGTGTTGCCGGTGCTCCAGGTTTTTGTGTGTTGCCACGCACCGGTGCCCAGCCCCGAGATTTCGGCGCCGTCGCGTCCCGCACCGAGCCGCGCGGATAATGCGCGCTCGAGCGTGTCGGCAAAAAGTCGCGCCACGGCGGCGTCTGCCACTTCGCGCACGGCCCAGGTCGCGCGGAGATTGCACTCCTTTCCGGCAAAATGCACGGTGTCGCTCGGAAAGTGTTCGCCGGGCGGCGCATCGGGAATGTAAAAAAGCGCGTAGCGCGTCATCGTTGCACCGGCCACCGGCACTGGCGCTTCTGCCGTTCGGCAGATGTACTCGTTCGCCGATCCGGCCGGCGCGTCGAATACGGCGAGATCGCGCGGGTACCGCTTCATCCAATCCGCCAGGGAAATGCTCGTGTCGATCGGCGCAACCAGCAGCTCGAGACCCTCGGGCATGGGCTTCCGTTTGCACCCCGCCACGGCGACGCATGCAAGCGAGAGGGCGAAGGTGTACAGCCGGCGACGCATAGGAGCGACTATCGCGCGAATCATGCCCTGCCGGTCGTTGCTGTCATTCCGAGCCATGCCGTCGTCCCGAGCCATGCTGTCATTCCGAGCGAACGCGAGGAATCTGCCATCCTCCCTGAGGGGCCAAGGTTTCTCACCGCTTTCGGCAGGACATTAGCTTTCGCGCGTGCCTTCCTTTCCAGCCTACCGTCCGCGCCGGCTCCGGCGCACCGCGGCTCTGCGCCGCCTCGTGCGCGAGACCTCGTTGCAACCGTCGCAGCTCGTGTTGCCGCTCTTCGTGCGCTCGGGCACGGGTATACGCCAGCCGGTGGAGTCGATGCCTGGCGTCGATCAGACGTCGGTGGACGAACTGCTTCGCGACGCCAAACATGCGGCATCGCTCGGCGTGAGCGGCGTGCTGCTGTTCGGCATTCCCGATCGGAAGGATGCCACCGGGTCCGAGGCCTGGAGCGACGACGCGCCGGTGCAACAGGCCGTGCGCGCGCTCAAGCGCGAGGTGCCCGAACTCGTCGTCATCACGGACGTGTGTCTGTGCGAGTACACGGAGCACGGCCACTGCGGCGTGATTCGCGACGGCGCGGTGGACAACGATGCAACGCTCGAGTTGCTGGCGCGCGAGGCCGTGTCGCACGCTCGGGCGGGCGCCGACATCATTGCGCCCAGCGACATGATGGATGGGCGCGTGGCGGCCATTCGCGCGGAGCTCGACAAACACGGGTTTTCCGAGACGCCGATTCTCGCCTACGCCGCCAAGTTCGCCGGTCCGTTTTACGGACCGTTTCGCGATGCGGCCGAGTCCACGCCGCAGTTCGGCGATCGCCGGTCGTATCAGATGGACGCGGCCAACACCGATGAAGCGATGCGCGAGGTGTGGCTCGACATCGAGGAGGGCGCCGACATGGTGATGGTGAAGCCGGCCGGTCCGTTTCTCGACATCATTCATCGCGTGAAATCGGAGACGGGCTATCCCGTTGCGGCGTACCAGGTGAGCGGTGAATTCGCTATGATTCATGCAGCCGCGGAGCGCGGCTGGATCGATCGCGAGCGCGTGATGATGGACTCCCTGCTGGGGATCCGGCGCGCCGGGGCCGACGTCATCATCACATACTTTGCGCGCGAAGCGGCCGCGCTGCTTCGAGTGGGGCAATTATGAAGTACCGAAATTTTCCTGGCACCGACGTTCGCGTGAGTGAAGTTGGGTTCGGAACCTGGACCATCTCCACCGGCTGGTGGGGCGAGAAGACGGATGCCGAAGCCATCGGCATGCTGCGCACGGCGCTGGACGATCACGGTGTCAACTTCTTCGACGCCGCCGACGCCTACGGAAACGGCCGCGCCGAACGACAGATTGCCGAAGCGTTCCGCGGCCGCCGCAAGGACGTCGTCATCGCCACCAAGGTTGGTTACGACATCTATGACGAAGCGGCTCAGCGGTCGCGTCGCGGGCAGAATGAACTGCCAATGCGCACCGATCCGTCGTTCATCCGGTTCGCGGTGGACAAGTGCCTGCAGCGCCTCGAGACGGATTACATCGACGTGCTCCAGTTGCACAACGCGAAAATGGAGCACGTGCGCGACCCGCTCCTCTGGGAGACGATGCGCACCCTGCAGCGCGAGGGGAAAATTCGCGCTTGGGGCGCGGCGTTCGGGCCGGCCATCGGCTGGCTGTACGAGGCGGTGGAACTGGTGGAGCGCGAGCCGGACATCAACACCATTCAGATGATCTGGAACGTGATCGAGCAGCATCCGGGCACCGCTATGCTGGAAGCGGCCAAGGAACACGCGCCGAATTGCTGCTTCAACATTCGCGTGACGCACGCGTCGGGCATGCTCGAGGGCAAGTACACCGAGGACACCGTATTTCCCGAAGGCGACCACCGCCGGCACCGGCCACATTCGTGGTTGATCAACGGCGTGCAGAAAGTGCGCACGCTCGACTTTTTGTCCCGCGACATGACGCTGGGCCAGGCATCGCTCAAGTGGCTGCTCGCCGAGCCCCGAATCGTCACGACCTTGCCGAACATCTACAACAACGAGCAGTTGGCCGAGTTCGCCGCCGCACCGGACTTCGCCGATCTGTCATCCGAGGACATGGAACGCGTGCAGGAATTGAACGAGCAGAATTTCGGCGTGGAAGATGAAGCGCTGTCGTACAAGGGCACGATGGCTCGCGCATGATCAATCTGTGGCGCGATCTCTCACCCGGCCGCACGCCGCCGGAAGAGGTCACGGCGGTGATCGAGATTCCATCCGGCAGCCGGAACAAGTACGAGCTCGACAAGGTGACCGGGTTGATGAAGCTGGATCGTGTGCTGTTTTCCGCGGTGCACTATCCTGGCGACTACGGCTTCATTCCGCGCACGCTGCACGAGGACAACGATCCGCTCGACGTGCTGGTCCTGGTGAAGGAACAAACGTTTTCGGGCTGCATGATCGACGTGCGGCCCATCGGCGTGCTGCGGATGCTCGATCGCGGCGAGCCGGATGACAAGATTCTCGCCGTGCCGCTTCACGATCCCTATTCCGACGAATTCTTCGACATCGCCGACATTCCTCGGCACGTCTTAAAAGAAGTTGAATACTTCTTTCTGACGTACAAGGACCTCGAGGGCAAGCGAGTGCACATCAACGGCTGGGAGAAGAGCGACAAGGCGATGCAGGTGATCTCCGAGTCGATCGCCCGGTACGACGCGACGTACCTGAACCAGGGTCCCTGAGCGGGGATCAGGCGCGCGCCGGGGGTTAACCGGCGCGGGCGCTAGTCGTTGTCGTCCCAGTCGTCGTCGGTCATCGGCAATTCGCTGCGCCGCACGACGATCTGCACGTCGGCCATCACCGCATAGCCCGTGAGCCGGATCACCGTGGCGTTCGGGTTGACCACGGCGCCGCGTGGGGAGAGCTCGTCGGCGCGGCTGTGGATGCTCGCCATCAAGGCATGCGCTTCGTTGATCACACGCATACCCGGCGGCACCACGAGCTTGAACGACGACATCACGATGCGCAGGTCGATGTCAACGATGCCCGGCGGCAGCGTGGCTTGCGTAAGGTCGATGCCGGAATCCGACATGAGACCGACGACGTCGAGCTGTTGCGGCACCGCCCAGCGGCCGACGCGCCGCGTGGAACTCATGATCGTCAGAATGCGCGCCCTGCGCCCAGCGGGGGCCGCGGATTCAACCGACAGCTTGCCGGATCGCGCAACGAGCGGCGCGCGACTGTAGTCGGCGGGCCGGGCCATGGCGCTTCTCAGATCCGCCGTGATCGTGTCGAGTTCCGTGACGTTCGACGCCTTGTACACGCGTTCGATGCGCCGCTCGAGATCCTCGAGCGTGAGGTCGTCGTTGGCGAAATACGTCGAGAGCTCGCTGATTTTTTCCTCGCGCGCACGCGAGAGCGACGGGACGGGTGCGTCGGCCATTGCCGAAACATACTCAATCACCCGACGGGCGTCCCCGGTTTACCGGGGCGCCCGCACCGGCGCACCGCCGAGGTTAGTCCACCGGCCGCATCGCCCCGTGATCCGCCGGTTCGACACTGCGCGGCATGAGCAATCGATCGTAGAGCAACGCGGCAACGATGCCGCCCAGGAGGGGACCGACCCAGTACGCCATCTGCCCTTCGAAGATGTGCGTCACCACGGCCGGCCCGAACGAGCGCGCCGGATTCATCGAGCCGCCGGTGAGCGGTCCAATGCCGAGAATGCCCGCCGTTACGGTGAGTCCGATTGCAAATCCGCCCACCTTTGGTGCGCGTGGATCCACCGCGGTGGCGAACACCACGAACACGAGGAAGAACGTGGCGATCGCCTCGAGTCCAATGGCCTGCATGAGGTTGATGTCAGCCGAAATGCTTTGGCCTCCCAGGCGAGTGGCAGCGACGATGTTCTCCGGGTAGAGCGCCTTGAGCGCGTACGCGGCGATGATCGCCCCGGTGATCTGCGCAATCCAGTAGACAACGGCCATGATCGGCTCGATGCGGCGCGTCACGAGGAAACCGGCTGTGACGGCCGGATTCAGATGCCCCGAGATGCGCATAGTTGCGGTGATCATGATCGCGTAGATCAGACCGTGCGCAAACGCGATGTTCACGACTGCCGCCTGCACCTGAAGCATCGGACTCGTGATGATCGCTCCGCCGCCAATGAACACAATGGCGAAGGTGCCGATGAATTCGGCGCTGAAGTGGCGCCAGGAGTCTTTCATAAGGGGCTAGGGTCTCGGGTCTAGGGACTAGGCAGCCATTCGTGAGGCGCCGTAGAACTTATCACATCCTCGCGCCTGAGGCGCGAGGCAGATTCCTCTAGACCCTAGACCCTAGACCCTAGACCCTAGACCCTAGACCCTAGACCCTTCGCAGTACAAGTGCCGCGTTGATTCCGCCGAAGCCAAACGAATTGTTCACCACGTACTCCACCGACGAGTCGCGGCCGGCGCCGGGGATGTAGTCCAGGTCGCAGCCGTCGTCTGGGTCAGTAAGGTTGAGCGTTGGTGGCAGCCAGCCGCGCTCGAGCGCCATGGCGCAGATGGCGGTTTCCATTGCGCCCGACGCGCCGAGTGCGTGGCCGTAGTACGCCTTGGTGCTGCTCACCTGCAGCTTGGACGCATGGTCGCCGAACGCGGTGTGAATGGCCAGGGTTTCCGTGGGATCGTTGAGCGGCGTGCTGCTCCCGTGCGCGTTCACGTAGCCGACTTCATGGGGTTCGACGTGCGCGTCGCGCAGCGCACCGCGGATTGCGCGCGCGGCCTGCGATCCGTCTGGACGCGGTGCGGTGATGTGGTGGGCGTCGTTGCAGAACGAGTAGCCGCAGACCTCGGCATAAATATGTGCGCCGCGCGATTTGGCCCGCTCGTATTCTTCGAGGACCACAATGCCGGCGCCTTCTCCCATGACGAAACCGTCGCGGCCGCGGTCGAATGGGCGCGACGCGTGGCCCGGGTCGTCGTTGCGCGTTGACATTGCGCGGATGATGGCGAATGCACCAAAGCACAGTTGCCGCAACGGCGCTTCCGCGCCGCCGCAGATCATGACGTCGGCATAATCGTCGCGAATCTGCCTGAACCCGTCGCCAATGGCCATCGTGCCGGAGGCGCAACTCATGGCATTCGTGGTGTTCGGGCCCATCACGCCGAATTCGATTGCCACGTTACAACTGGCAGCGCCACCAAAGACGTTGGTTGCCAGCGTTACCGACACGTTCTTGATGCCTCCGTCGGCAAAGATCCGAAACTGGTCTTCGGCATAGCCAACGCCGCCGAGTGCCGTACCCATGGACGAGCCGATACGTTCACGGTCTTCCGCCGCGAGGTTGATGCGCGAGTCCTCGAGCGCGAGCCGCGCGCCGGCCACCACGAACTGACCAAAGCGGTCCAGTCGCTTGACGCGACGTTCCTCGAGAAAGTCGTTCGGGTCAAAGTCAATTTCGGCGGCGATGCGGCTCCGGTAAATGGACGCGTCGAAGAATGTGATCGGCCGGACGGCTGACTTGCCGGCCTGGAGCCCGGCCCACATTGCTTCGCCGCCGATGCCAATTGGGGTGACCGCGCCAATCCCCGTGATTACAACTCTACGCCGCTCAGCCACTCGATTCCTCTGTATATGTTGTGCGCGTTGCGATCGGCGCGTGCGTCGTACTCTCGGCAACGAGCGCCAGCCCGGCAAGGGTTCGGGACGCGATTCCGTGGACGAACACGGGACCGATCACGCCGCGCGCCGCGAACTCGCCAATCAGTGGCCACGACGGCCCGTTCCAGACGTGCACGATGCGCACGAACGTTCCGTCGCGCACCGGCTCAAGGCTCCATTCCACTTCCATCCCAGTCGTCACGCCGCGCACGTGACGATAGCGAATACTCGGTCCCGAGGCATGACGGGACGCTGTCACGGTCATGAGCGACGCCCAATACGTCGGCCAGTCGAGCGCTCCGAACCGACGATTTGCCGACATCTCCACCAACCCGCCGCCGTCGCTCGTTCGCTCCTCAAACCGAACGAACCGGTAGTGGGGCAAATGCACCGGCCATTTCTCCACCTGCGCGGCAAGCGCGAAGATCACCGGCAACGGCGCGCGCACGAGGCGCTCGTCCACGGTGGTCATGCGGCGATCGGTGGGCATGGGGCCAAGCGCGTGCGGTGTGCTCAAGGCGCGTTCCGTGGTGACCAGTGTGCTGTGAGCCGGTAGCCGAGCCGGCGGCGAACCGTTGGTGTAATGCCGGTGGCCGTCCGAATGTGTTCGCGCAACTCGTTCGTCGTGAACCCACGCATCACCGACACCACGCCATCGTGGCGGGTGACGCGGTGAAAGCGCAGCGCCACCGCCACGATCCAGAATCCCGCCGCGGCGAACCAGCTGCGACGAAGATCACTCACCACCACGGCGCGCCGCGCCACCCGGTCCATTTCCGCCAACAGACGTTCGGCGTCCGGTCCGGCGAAGTGGTGCAGCAGCTGTGAGCACATTACAACGTCGATGCTGTGATCACGAAAGGGAAGCGCCAACGCGTTGGCGGCAACGACGAAATCCAGACGGTCTCGTGCGCTGGCGAGCAGGGTGGCCGCTTCGTCCACGCCAATCGTCGTCAGCGGTCGGCCGATAGCGCGTGCGTTGCGCCGCAGTCGGTCGGGAATATCGGCCAGCCCGGTGCCGAGATCGAGTAGCGTAGGCGCGGCGCCGAGCGCGTCGCGTACCTCCCCAAATCCGAGCACCGCAGCGCGAAGTCCGCCGAGCACGCGGTTAGACTGCGTGACATCGGTAATCGACCGCGCGCGCACGCGGGGGTCCACGCCGGGGTCGTCGAGGATCTCGATGCCGCGGCGACGGGCCGGCGTCAGCATACGCCGTTCATGTGTGATTCATGTGCGATTCACGCGCGATCGATGCTCGCCGTTACCGTTCCAACTGCGCGTAGCCGCCGCGATAGTAGAGCAGCGGACGTCCGTCGCGCGGCGCCGCGTGTTGCACTGCGGCCAAAAACACGGTGTGATCCCCGGCATCGTAGTGCGCCGACATCTCACATTCCAGATGCGCGATCGCGTCGTCGAGCAGCACCACGCCGGCGTCGCCGCGGGAATAGGCAATCCCGTCGAACCGGTCCGACTCCTCGCGCGCGAACCGCCGCGAGTAATCTTCCTGGTCTGATGACAAAATACTAATACCAAATCGTGGATGGCTGAGCAGCAGATCGTGCATCGACGCGGCGTGGTCCACACACAGCAGCACCATTGGCGGCTCCAGGCTGAGCGAGCAGAACGCGCTCACCGTCATGCCGTGATCGGTACCGGCCTCGTCGCGGGCGGTCACGATCGTGACGCCGGAGGCGAATCGCCCAAGAACGCTGCGGAAGGTGTCGGAGTCGATCATGGGGGAAAGGTAGGGTCTAGGGTCTGGGGTCGAGGTCTAGCCCGGCAGTCTAAACCCTCGACCCCAGACCCTAGACCCTAAAAACAGACCTCACCCAAACACGGCCCAAAGATACCCCACCCGCAACACCTCCCGTGCCGGCACGAAATCCCCCGTCACACCAATCAGGATGTCAGCCAGATCCTTGCGCGCCGACAGACTCCGGGCGGCGCGGTTGATGAGCGACGGCGTGCCGACGATGGTGCCGATTGCCCGCTCCACTATCCACTTGCCGCGGAATTCCTTGCGACGGCGCGAATCGTAGTCCGCCAACGCGCGGTCGGCGCCGGCGGCGGACGGTGCGGCGAGCGACTGCTGAACCGACTCGGCGAGCATTTCGCCCCCGCGAAGCGCGGAGTAGATGCCCTCTCCGGTAAACGGGTCGAAAAAATCTGCGGCATCGCCAACTAGCGCGGCACCGGGTGACCATGCGCGCCGCGTGTGCGACGCAAACGGCCCGGTGACCACCACCGGCGACACCCGCTCGGCGTGTGCGAAACGCGGCGCCAGGTGCGTGCGGGCGTTGAGCCACCGATCGAGAAATGTGGCGCGATCGCCGGAGATGTCCTTGGCGCGCGACACGGGCACCACCAGCGCGACAGTCGTCTCGCCGTTGCCTACGTCGGCAATGCCAACGTAGCCGTCGCGCTCCACGTGCATTTCACCATG
>JBEPWA010000018.1:0-70853 GCA_041690755.1 Gemmatimonadaceae bacterium
ACGCCCAGGGCCGGCCGCAACGTGTGCCGCTCGTCGTTGACGAAAGCGGCAACACTGTGGCGGTCGAAGCACCGCCGTCCATGGAACCGGAACCGGGGCTCGACGGTGAGCATATGCTCATCAACCTCGGCCCGCAGCACCCCGCCACGCATGGCGTACTCCGCTTGGTGCTGGAACTGGACGGCGAGACGGTGGTGCGCTGCATCCCGCATATCGGGTATTTGCACTGCGGCTTCGAAAAGATTGGCGAGTACCGCCAGTACAACCAGATCATTCCGTGGACCGACCGTGAGGATTATCTAAACTCGCCCGGCAACAACGTCGCGTTCGCCCTCGGCGCCGAACGGCTGTTCGGCATTGAGATTACGGAGCGGTGCAAGGTGCTCCGCGTCATGGCGTGCGAAATGTCGCGGATGATCTCACACCTCGTATGGCTCGGCACCACGTCCATCGACATCGGCGCCTTCACGCCATTCCTCTGGGCGTTCCAGCAGCGCGAAAAGGTCTACGAGATGCTGGAGTCGTGGGTCGGCGCGCGGCTCACCACCTCGCTGACGCGGGTGGGCGGTATGGCCGCCGACATCCCGGACGATTTCATATCCAAGCTGTCGGCCTTCGTCAGCACCTTTCCCAAGGTCCTCGACGAGATCGACCGCGTGCTGACGCGCAACGGCATCTGGGTGGGCCGCACGGTCGGGCTGGGCGTGATGTCGCCCGACGAGGCGATCAACTTCGGCCTGTCCGGCCCCATGGTACGGGCCTCAGGCGTCGCGTTCGACGTGCGCAAGGACTTCCCGTATCTCGATTACGAGACCTACGACTTCGACGTTCCGGTCGGCACGAACGGCGACGTCTACGACCGCTACCTCGTGCGCATGGAAGAGCTGCGCCAGTCCACGCGCATCCTGGCGCAAACCATCAAGCGTCTGCCCGATGGCCCGGTCAACGTGGACGACCATCGCGTCATCCTGCCGCCCAAAAGCCGCGCGACGAGCGACATGGAATCGATGATCCATCACTTCAAGCAGGTCATGGAAGGTCCGCGCCCGCCGATCGGCGAAGCGTACGTCGCCGTGGAAAGTCCCAAGGGCGAAAAGGGGTACTACATGGTGTCGGACGGCTCGTCCAAGCCGGTGCGCTGGCGCATCCGTCCGCCTTCGTTCGTGAACCTCTCGGCAATTCCGGCCATGGTCGAAGGCCACCTCTTGTCGGACGTCATCGCGATCAACGCATCGATCGACATCGTCATGGGAGAGATCGACCGATGACGGCGCCCAACCAGGACGAGTCGGTGTACTTTCGCGCGCCCGCGGAGTGGGGGCCCAGCGATGGTAAAGGCTTCGAGACGGACAAGGGTCATGGCCATCACGCGTCCGGACCGTACGAGCCCGTGCTCACGGAAGGAAGCGCCCGGCGCAAGGAGCTCGACGAGCTGCTGACGCACTATCCCACGAAGATGGCGGCGCTCCTGCCGGCACTCTGGATGGTGCAGTACGAACGCGGCTGGGTCAGTGACGAAGGCATGGCCGAGGTGGCCGCCGTGCTCGAGCTCACGCCGGCCTATGTCAAGGGCGTGGTGACGTTCTACACCATGTACCACCAACACCCGGTAGGAACGCACTTCATCCAGGTCTGCACCACCTCGCCGTGCAACATCTGCGGCGCCGAAGCGGTAGTTGACGCGCTGCTGCGCCACACCGGCTGCCAGGAGCTTGGCCAGACGTCGACCGACGGCAAGTACACGGTGATTGAAGTCGAGTGTCTCGGCGCGTGCGGATTCGCCACGCCGATCATGATCAATCAGGATTTCATCGAGTCGGTGACGCCGGAAACGGTGCCCGACATACTCGCGGGACTCAAGTAACGCATGGGATATCCGCATAAGCCAGACGAGCGGGAGACCGTTGTCCTCTCCAAGTATTTTGGAGACAGGGAAGCGGCCACGCTCGACGGATGGAAAAAACGGGGCGGCTACACCGCGCTGAAAAAGGCGCTCGACATGGCGCCGGGCGACATTGTCAACATCGTAAAGGACTCGGGCCTGCGCGGCCGCGGCGGCGCCGGATTCCCCACCGGCATCAAGTGGTCGTTCATGAAGCCGGGCGACGGCAAGCCGCACTACCTGTGCTGCAACGCCGACGAATCCGAGCCGGGCACGTTTAAAGATCGCGAAATTATGCGCTGGACTCCGCACGCCCTCATCGAAGGGTGCGCCGTGGGCGCGTACGCGATCGGCGCCGAAACCTGCTACATCTACATTCGCGGCGAGTTCACCGAGCCGATCGTCAAGGTGGAGGCAGCGCTCAAGGAGTGCTACGCCGCCGGCATTCTCGGCAAGAACGCCATGGGCACGGGCAAGACGGTGAACGTGTACGTGCACCGCGGTGCCGGCGCCTACATCTGCGGCGAAGAGACCGCGATGATGAACTCCATTGAGGGACGGCGCGGCAATCCCCGCATCAAGCCGCCGTTCCCCGCGGTGAGTGGCGTGTTCGCCCAGCCCACCACGATCAACAACGTGGAGACGCTGGCCGCGGTGCCGCATATTCTCAATAACGGCGCCGACTGGTACAAGCAGTGGATGCGCGCCGACAACCCGAAGAGCACGGGCACCAAGCTGTACTCGGTGTGCGGCAATATCCAGCGCCCCGGCATCTACGAAGTGCCAATGGGCTTTCCGTTCAAGGATTTCTTGTACGACCTCTGCGGCGGACCGCTGCCGGGCCGGAAATTCCGCGCGATCATTCCCGGCGGCATCTCGGTTCCCATCCAGACACTGGATGAAGCCGAGGCGAGCCTCATGGACTACGAAGGATTCGTGGCGCAGGGCACCATGCTCGGCTCCGGCGGCGTGATCGTGATCGACGACGCCCAGAATCTCGTCAAGCAGATTGCTCGGGCGGCGCGCTTCTTCGCGCACGAGAGCTGCGCCCAGTGTACCCAGTGCCGCGAAGGCACCGCGTGGACAACGAGGATTCTCGAACGCATCGTCGCCGGCGACGGGACGAGCGAGGATCTCGACACGCTGCTCGACATCGGGAAGAACATGACCGGCACCACGATCTGCGTGCTGAGCGATTCGTGCGCGACGCCCGTTGCGTCGGGGCTCCAGAAGTTCCGCGGCGACTTTGAAGCGCTCATCAAAAAGAAGACGCACCTTCTCGTGCCGGCGGTGGCATAATGGCTGACACGCAAGCAGTGCCAATGGTCAACCTCACGGTCGAAGGGCGACAGATCAGCGTCCCCGTCGGCACGTCAATTCTCGAAGCCGCCAAGTATGCCGGCGTGCTCGTGCCGCACTACTGCTACCATCCGGGACTCCCGGTGGCCGGCGTGTGCCGCATGTGCCTCGTCGAAGTCGAAAAAATGCCCAAGCTCGCGCCATCTTGCGCGACGTCGGTGGCCGAGGGCCAGGTGGTCCACGTTCACTCGCCGAAAGCGCTCGAAGCACGCAAGGGCGTTTTGGAAATGTTGTTGATCAACCATCCGCTCGATTGCCCGATCTGCGACCAGTCTGGCGAGTGCGAGTTGCAGGATTACACCTACCAGGAAGGCCGCGCCGAAGGGCGCCTGCGCGATCCGAAGCGCTTCAATCCCGTGGAGGATTTTGGCGGCGATGTGATGTACACGCCCAACCGCTGCATTCTCTGCACGCGCTGCGTCCGATTCATGGACGACATTGCGCACGACCCCGTGCTGAATGTGAGCGAGCGCGGAGATCGTGCGTTAATTGGCAAGTTCGAGGGGAAAGACCTCACCCACGCCTGGGCAGGGAATGTCATCGACCTCTGCCCGGTCGGCGCGCTGCTGTCCAAGGATTCGCTCAACAAGGCGCGCGCCTGGGAACTCGACCGCACCGCGTCGGTGTGTCCGGGCTGTTCGCAGGGCTGCAACATGATCGTCGAGACACGCGACAACATGGTCATGCGGCTCCGGCCGCGGCCGAACGATGACGTCAACAAGTACTTCATGTGCGACCACGGCCGCCTGGATTACCGCTGGATGAACCGTCAGGATCGTGTGGATGTGCCAATGGTCCGGAACGGCGCGACGCTCGCCGGCACGGACTGGCAGCTCGCAATTGCGCAGGCCGCCAGCACGTTGTCCGGCAAGCGCGCCTTCGTGCTCGCGTCGCCGAACCTGTCCAACGAAGCACTATTCCTCCTGTCGCAACTGATCGAGAAGACCGGAGGCGCTGGTGCGTTCCGCGTCGAGCAGGGAATCGAAGCACCGCTGCCGGGCGTCGAGGATCTCGCATTGCGCCCCGATCGTGCGGCCAACGGGCGCGGCGCTGAATTGCTCGGCTTTACCCGCAGCGACGCGCCGCTCTCCAAGCTCGGCGCCGGCGACGTGTTGATCGTTGCCGACGAGGAGCTGGCCGGCGCCGACGCCGCTGACGCGGCAAAGGCAGGCGCGATCATCGTCATTGGTACCACGTTACCCGTGTGGGCGCGGCATCTCGCCGCCGTAGTGCTGCCGATCGCCAGCTTCGTCGAAGAAGAAGGCACGTTTACCAATCTGCGCGGCCGCGTGCAGCGGTTCATGCAGGCGAAAGCCGCGCCGGGCTTTGCGCGGCCGAGCTGGTTCGTGGTGTCCAATCTGCTCAACGCGGTGGGGACGCGCACCAACCACATGCTGGCCAGCGATGTGTTCAAGGCGCTCGCTGCGGCCAAACCGGAGTTTGCCGGCATGAGCTACGACACCCTGGGACTCAAGGGACGCGCCGTCGCCGGCGCCACGGCGGAAGCGGGAGCGGCATCATGAGTATTCTCGCGCTGCTGCAGGCAGCCGCACCATATACCACATCGTCCAACGGCCTGGAACATCTGACGCCGCCGAGCAGCGGCATGGCGTGGTTCATTGCCACGGTCGTCAAGATGCTGCTCACCTTTACCATCTACATGGTCGGGGTCATGATGGTGATCTGGGCCGAACGCCGCATCTGCGGGTTCATCCAGGATCGCCGTGGGCCGAACCGCGTTGGCCCGCACGGACTGCTCCAGTCCGTGGCTGACGGTGTGAAGAACATTATGAAGGAAGAGACGTACCCGGGAAAGGCGTACATGCCGCTGTTCATCCTGGCGCCGGTGCTCTCGTTCATTCCCGCGCTGATCACCTGGTCGGTCATTCCGTACGGCGCGCCGTGGGACTCCAAGTGGGGCACGATCGACACGGCGCTCGCGCCGATGCCCATCGGCTTCCTGTTCATTCTCGCCGTCGGCTCGCTTGGCGTGTACGGCATCGTGCTCGCCGGCTGGTCGTCGAACAACAAGTATTCGCTGCTCGGCGGCCTCCGCTCGAGCGCGCAAATGATTTCGTACGAGATCGCCATGGGCATGGCGACGATTCCGGTGCTGCTGCTCGCCGGCGACGTCTCGCTCAACACGATCATCAACAAGCAGGCGGGCTGGGGACTTCACTGGAATGTGATCAACGTGACGGTGGCGTTCTTCGTCTTCATGATCGCCGCATTCGCCGAGACCAACCGGACGCCGTTTGATCTGCCCGAGGCGGAAGCGGAGCTCGTGGCCGGCTACCACTCGGAATACAGCGCGATGAAGTTCTCGATGTTCTTCATCGCCGAGTACGCGAACATCATGACGGTGAGCGCGCTCATGGCGACGCTCTTCTTCGGCGGGTGGGATATTCCGTTCACGATGTGGGACAACGTGGCGCCGCACACGTTGCTCAAGACACTCGTGACGTTCGCGTTCTTCTGGGTCAAGATTCTGGCGTTCGTCTTCCTCTTCATCTGGGTGCGGTGGACGCTGCCGCGCTTCCGGTATGACCAGCTCATGGCGCTCGGCTGGAAGTTCCTGCTGCCGACATCGCTCGTGTACGTCGTGCTGATCGCGTCGGCGACGTGGGTGCTCGAGTATTTCGGCGTGCACCCAACGTCGTGGATTTTCTCGGTGTCCATGCTCGGGCTGAACATCGTGTGCATGGGGATCATCCTCGGCGTGATCGATCGCGCGCGGCTCATTAGTCCGGCGTACTCTCGCCTGGACAAACGCAACATCGACAAGCTCCGGAGCGCGCGGTATCGCGTGCGCCTGGCGCCTGCAACAAGTGAAGGGGGAGCGGACTGATGGCCATTGGCGTGAAGGTGCTGGAACGTCCGATCGAGCAGACGAGCTACGTGCGCGCCACGCTGCAAGGCATGGCGCTCACGCTCAAGCATCTGATCAATCGCGACACCGTCACGATTCAGTACCCGGAGCAGAAGTGGGCGGTCTCGCCGCGTTGGCGTGGCACGCACCGGATGCTGACCACGGAGGACGGCAAGGCCAAGTGCGTGGCGTGCGGTCTGTGTCCAACGGTCTGTCCAGCCAACTGCATCAAGCTCGTGCCGGGCGAGGACGAGAACGGCAATCGGTATCCGCTGGTGTTCGAGATCGACGAATTCCGCTGCATCTTCTGCGGCTACTGCCAGGAAGTCTGCCCGGAAGAGGCGATCCATGTCGGCCGGCATTACGAGAACTCTGAATACAGCCGCGAAGGGTTCGTCTACGACCTTGAGCGCCTGATGGCGCAGACGCATCCGGTCTGCGAGATGTGGGATCCCGCCGATCCAAAGGGCGAGTGATGCAACAAACCAGTATGTCTATGGCGCACGGGGCGCTCCCGCTGCTCTACACGTTCCATTTCTATCTGTTCGGACTCATCGCCATCGTGTCGGCGCTGCTCTTCGTGACTCGAAAGAGTCCGGTGGCGGCGGCGCTCTGGCTCGTCAATACCATGTTCTGTCTCGCAGCGCTCTACGTGCTCCTCGACGCGCAGTTCATCGGCGTCATTCAGGTGCTCGTCTATGCGGGCGCGATCATGGTGGTGTTCCTCTTCGTCATCATGCTGCTCAATCTCGGACACGGCGTAGTCAGCGACATGCGCAACCTCAGCTGGAAGCTGGCGGCCGGCTTCGTGTCGTTGGCGATCTTCGCCGAGATCTTTGCCCTCACCAAGGCGAAGACGGCGCTGGCTTTGACGCTGCCGCAGGGCTTTACCGCGCAGCAGGTGGAACTGACGGGCGCGATCGCACCGGTGGCCGCTCCGCTGTTCCACGAATATCTACTGGCGTTCGAAGTCACCAGCGTGCTCCTGCTCGCCGCGGTGATCGGCGCCGTCATGCTTGGCAAGGAACGCGGAGGCAACCGTGCTCGCTGAGGCGCTGTTCTTTTCCGCCGTATTGTTCGTGATCGGCGTGTTCGGCGTGCTGATTCGCCGCAACGTCATCATTGTGTTCATGTGCGTGGAGCTCATGCTCAACGCGGTGAACCTGACGTTCATCGCCTTTGCCCAGGCCTACGGCGTGGGCGGCCAGGTGTTCGTGTTCTTCGTCATGACGGTAGCGGCTGCCGAAGCGGCGGTCGGTTTGGCGATCATCATCGCGCTCTTCCGTCATAGACAGACGGTCGATCTTCAGAACATCAACCTGCTCAAAGGCTGATGCTCCACTTGATTCCGATCCTTCAGGCCGCCGTTGCGGTGGCCCCTCCGCATCCGCTCACGGGCACCGCCGCCGAGTGGCTGTGGGCCGTGCCCCTGCTGCCGTTGCTCGGCTTCGTGATCAACGGCGCGCTCTCGATCGCGAGCGTGTATCACCGCGGCCCAGCCGATCCCTTCACGTTGCACGGCGCCCACGACGAGCACGACGCCCACGACGCGCACGCCGCCAGTCATGCCAGCGCGCATGGCGCCGCGGACGACGATCATCACGCGGTCCAGCGCCATCGATTCGCCGCGATTGCAAGCATCGTTGGACCGGGCGTGATGGTGCTGTCGTTCGTCCTCACCGTGGCGATTTTCTTCGCCATGCGGGCGGCGGGCGGCGGCGAGATCGCCGCACCGTTCATTCAACGGTACTTCTCGTGGATGCCCGTTGGCGATCTGCACATCGACGCCGCGTTCCAGCTGGATCAGCTCTCGATGATGATGGCCCTCGTGGTCACCGGCGTCGGCATGCTCATCCATCTGTTCAGCATCGGGTACATGCGGGACGATCCCGGCTATCCGCGGTTCTTCGCGTACCTGAATTTGTTCGTGTTCTTCATGCTGTTGCTGGTCCTCGGCTCGAACTATCCGCTGGTGTTCGTCGGGTGGGAAGGCGTCGGTACGTGCTCGTACCTGCTCATCGGCTTCTGGTTCAGCGACAAGGCGAACGCCGACGCCGGCAAGAAGGCGTTTATCGTGAATCGTATCGGCGACGTCGGATTCCTGATCGCCATGTTCCTGATATTTGCGAACATGGGGACGCTGGACTTCGTAGGCGTGCGCGCCGGGGCCGGTGCGCTGCCGTTCGGTGGCGCGGTGGTCACGGCAATCTGTCTGTTCATGTTCCTGGGCTGCGCCGGCAAGAGCGCGCAGATTCCGCTGTACGTCTGGCTGCCTGACGCCATGGCCGGCCCGACGCCGGTGTCCGCCCTCATCCACGCGGCCACGATGGTGACGGCCGGCGTGTACATGATCGCCCGCAGCAGCATGCTGTTCTCCATTGCCCCGGTTGCGCAAATTGTGGTGGTGATGATCGGCGCGCTCACGGCGATCTTTGCCGCGTCGATCGGCCTCAAGCAGTGGGACATCAAGAAGGTCCTCGCCTATTCGACGGTGTCGCAGCTCGGGTACATGTTCGTGGGCGTCGGCTCCGGCGCGTACGTCGCCGGCGTGTTCCACCTCGTGACGCACGCCTTCTTCAAGGCGCTGCTGTTCCTCGGCTCGGGCTCGGTGATCTACGCCATGCACGCGGCGTATCATCACACGAACAACCACGACGACGCGCAGGACATGCGGAACATGGGCGGCCTGCGCCGCTTCATGCCGGTGACCTTCGCCATGATGTGGATTGCGACGCTGGCGATCTGCGGCGTTCCGCCGTTCGCCGGGTTCTTCTCCAAGGACGAGATCCTGGGGTCGGTGTTCACGCGCGCGCAGGGATCGACGATCGCCAGCGCGCACCTGTTCGGCATTCCCGGCAGCGCGTGGCTCTATTTCGCGTACGTGCTCGGCGTGGCGGCAGCGTTCATGACGGCCACGTACATGACCCGCATGATGCTGTACACGTTCCACGGTCCCAACCGGAGCGGCGACACGGAGCGCGAACACCTGCACGAAGCGCCGTGGATCATGACGGGGCCGATTGTGGTGCTCGGCATCCTGACGATTGTTGGCGGCTGGCTCAACCTCCCGGATTTTGCCTCGGTCCTGGGTCCGGTGGGCGGGCTTGATCATTGGCTCGAGCCGGTGGTTGGCGACGCGACGGCGCGCGTGATCGGCGGAGCGCCGGCGACGTCGGCGAGCCTCGAGTACGCACTCGTCGGCTTCGCGGTGCTGATCGCTGTGGGTGGTATCGCGTTCGCTTGGGCTCGGCTCAATCCGGACCGGCTGGTGCCCAAGCGCGAGGCGCGGCCCGAGGAGGGCTTCGAGCGCGTGCTGCTCGACAAGTACTACGTGGACGAGATCTACGATGAGGGCGTCGTCCAGCCGATCATTGTGGTTTCGCGCGGTCTGTTGTGGCGCGGGATCGACAACGGCTTGATCGACGGGCTATTCGTGAACGGCAGCGGCTATCTGGCGCGGTTCGTCGGCTGGATCGGCTCGCAATTGCAGTCCGGCCAGCTCGGCACGTACGCCTGGGTGCTTGTGGTTGGCGCGCTCGCCGTGCTGGGCGCCGTTAGCATTCGATGAACTGAATTCCCTCATTAGAAATTCATGAACGGCTTCCTGACGTCCATCGGTTACCAGCACTGGGTCCTCCCGGCGCTCCTCCTGATTCCGCTGATCGGTGCAGCGGCCATCTGGATCCTCGGTGCCGCGCGCGACCACGTCGTGACGGTGGTTCCGGGCCAGGCGCGCGAGGATGAGGTGCTGTCTGGCACCGCGGCCACGCCGCGCCTGCTTGCGCTGGTCACGTTTGCTATCGAGTTCATCGTGTCGCTGGGCCTCTGGTGGAGCTTCGATTCGGCCAACAGCGCCTGGCAGTCGGTGATTGACTTCGCGTGGATCCCGTCGTGGGGCATTCGGTTCACGATCGGCGTGGATGGCATCGCCGTGATCATGATCCTGCTCACGACGTTCATCATGCTGCTCTCGTCGATGGCCAGCTGGACGAGCATCCGCGCCCGCTGCCACAGCTATTACGCGCTGCTGCTGATCCTCACCACCGGCATGCTCGGCGTGTTCCTCGCCCTCGATCTCTTCCTGTTCTACGTGATGTGGGAAGTGATGCTCATTCCCATGTACTTCATCATTGGGATATGGGGCGGCGAGCGGCGCCTGTACGCCAGTATCAAATTCTTCCTCTATACCATGGTCGGCTCGATGCTGATGCTCGCCGCCATCGTGTACCTCGGGTTGTCGAGCCGCAGCCCGGCCACGAATCTTCCGAACTTCAATTACGATTTCGTGCTGGCCCACGCGGTCCTCACGCCGCACGCCGCCATGTGGCTGTTCGGCGCCTTCTTCCTCGCCTTTGCGGTGAAGGTGCCGATGTTCCCGTTCCACACCTGGCTACCGGACGCGCACGTCGAAGCGCCCACCGCCGGGTCCGTGGTGCTGGCGAGCATCATGCTCAAGCTCGGCACCTTCGGATTCATTCGCATGGCCGTGCCGCTCTTTCCGTCCGCGGCCATGAATCCCACGATCCGCGGCATCATTCTCACGCTCGCCGTGATCGGCATCGTCTACGGCGCTCTCGTGTCGCTGGTGCAGCCGGACTTCAAGAAGCTCGTCGCCTACTCGTCGGTCAGCCATCTTGGTTTCGTCATGCTCGGCATCTTTGCGCTCACCGTGCAGAGCGTGCAGGGCGCGTTGATGGTCATGGTCAACCACGGCATCTCCACCGGCGCGCTGT
Source organism: Gemmatimonadaceae bacterium (assembly GCA_041690755.1). GTDB lineage: Bacteria > Gemmatimonadota > Gemmatimonadetes > Gemmatimonadales > Gemmatimonadaceae > JAQBQB01. The sequence goes on from JBEPWA010000018.1 coordinate 10,844, forward strand.
TCCTGCTCATCGGCATGATGTACGAGCGCCGGCACACGCGACTCATCGAGGACTACGGCGGCATTGCCCGCGTGGTGCCGATGTTCGCCGCCATGCTCACGATCGTCACGTTCAGCAGCATCGGCGTGCCGGGCACGAATGGCTTCATCGGTGAATTCCTCGTCCTCATCGGATCGTTCCGCACCGAACCGATCTTCGCCGTGATCGCAACGACGGTGGTGATCATTTCCGCTGCCTACCTGCTGTGGGCCATTCAGCGAATCCTCTTCAATTCGCTTGATAAGCCGGCTAACGAGAAAATGAAGGATCTCAATGGCCGCGAACTGGCCATCATGATCCCGCTCGTGGCTTGCATCATCTGGCTCGGTGTCTATCCCAAGCCGGTGCTCGACCGCATGCAGGTGGCCGCAGAGAAATTCGTTCAGACCGTTGACGCTCGCCGCGAAATGACCGTCATGCCCATTGCGCAGGCCGAGGTGCAGCCATGATCGTCACCTCGCTCGACCTCGCGGTGCCCGCCCAGCTCATGCTCGGGCTCGTGCCGGATCTCGTCCTCGTGAGCGGCGCGATGGTATTGCTCCTCTGGGCGGCCTGGCGGCCCGACAGCAACGAGCATCAGCGCCGCGTCGGCCTGGCGTGCATCGCGCTGGCCGGCATCACCATGGTGCTCTGCTTCAACTGGGCGGGCCGGTTCTCCGCCGGCACCGGTCCCATTGCGCTCGATAATTTCCGTTGGCTCATGGACATCGTCATTCTGCTCGGAACGGTCTTCACGATCGCCCTCAGCATGGACGACAACATGCGCACGCGAATCACCGCGGCGGAATCGCACGTCCTCGTCCTGCTCGCGTCGTCGGGCATGATGCTCATGGCCGGCGCGCGCGATCTGATCATCGTGTTCCTCGGCATTGAGCTGATGTCGATTGCCGTGTATGCCCTCGCCGGGATGAACCGCCGCAGCGAGCGTTCAGCAGAGGGCGCGCTCAAGTACTTCCTGCTCGGCGCGTTCTCCACGGCGTTCCTGCTTTACGGTATCGCCCTCATATATGGCGCCACCGGCAGCACGAATTTCACGATCATCGCCGGCCGTCTGTCGGTGTTCAATCTGAGCAGCAGCCCGCTGGTGATCAGCGGCATTGCGCTCATGCTGATCGGTTTCGGCTTCAAGGTCGCGGCCGTGCCGTTCCACATGTGGGCGCCGGACGTCTACGATGGCGCGCCCACAGCAATCACGGCCTACATGGCCGCCACCGTCAAAGCCGCCGCGTTCGCCGCGTTCGTCCGCATCTGGCTGGAAGCCTTCCCGTACGCGTGGCCCACCTGGCATCCGGCGCTCAGCGGAATCGCTATTGCCACGATGATTTTTGGAAACGCAATTGGCCTGGCACAGAAGAACCTCAAGCGGCTACTCGCCTATTCGAGCATTGGACACGCCGGTTATCTGATGGTCGGGATCGCGTCGGGCACGTTTCAGGGCTCGTCTGCAATGCTGTTCTATCTGTTCATCTACACGTTGGCCACCTTTGCCGCCTTTGCGGTGGTCGTGGCGCTGACGCGCGATGGACAGGAGTCGGTGATGCTCGAGGATCTCGCCGGTCTCTGGAGCGTGCGCCCGTGGCTGGCGTTCGCCATGGGCGTCACCATGCTCTCGCTGCTCGGCTTCCCGGTGTTCGGCGGCGCCGGCTTCTTCGCCAAGTGGTACATCCTCCAGGCGGGCTTGCAGGCGCCGGTACCGCAGACGCTGCTCGTCGTCACGCTCGTGCTCACCACCGTGGTGTCCGCGGGCTACTATCTGTACGTCGTCATGCTCATGTTCATGCGTCCGCGTCCGGAAGGTGCATTGCCTCCCGAACGCAGCGGCGGGCTCACGCAGATGGTCCTCGGGCTCAGCGTTGGCCTCATCCTGCTGCTCGGCGTCATGCCGGAGTCCGTGATCCGCTTTGCCCGAGCGGGTCGTCCACACATGGAGATCCAGCCAATCACCACGGTCGATCCCACGGCGGCGTTGGCCCGACCCGACTCGGCGCGACGAATTGTCGCCGTCACACCGGCCCAGCCGACTCGCTAGCACGACGGGGCCGCGATGCGGCCCCGTTGCATTTCTCGGAACGACGTCATGGCCATCGCAGCGGGAATCTTCCGGCAGTACGACATTCGCGGCGTCGTCGGCAACGATCTGACGACTGAGGTCGCGCGCGCGCTCGGCGTGGCCTTTGCCGCGTTCGTCGGCGAGCGCGGACTCTCCGGCGCAGTCGTGGTAGGCCGCGACAATCGGCCCAGCGGCGACGCCTTGCGCCATGCGCTCGTAGGCGGCCTCACTGCCGCCGGCGTGGACGTGATCGACATCGGTGTCGTGCCCACGCCGCTCAACTACTGGGCGTTGCACCACCTGCCCGTCATTGGCGGCATTCAGATCACCGGCTCGCACAATCCGCCGGAATACAACGGATTCAAGATCTCACTCGACAAGGCGTCGGTGCACGGCGCCGAGATTCAGCGCTTATACGCGTTGACGCAAACGCCGTCGTCGCCCGCCGCGCGCCCCGGAACGATGCGTCACGAAGCCGTGATCGATCCGTACATCGACGACGTCATTGCCCGCATTGGTCCGCTCGCGCGACCCATGCGTGTGGTGTACGACTGCGGCAACGGCGCGGGCGCACTCGTGGCCCCGCAACTGTTCGCCCGCCTGGGGGTGGAGAGCAGGGGATTGTTCTGCGAGAGTGACGGCACCTTTCCCAATCACCACCCCGATCCCACGGTCGCCGAGAATCTGCAGGACCTCATCGCCGCCGTGCGAACGGATGGCGCCGAGGTGGGCATTGCCTTCGACGGCGACGCCGACCGCATTGGCGTGGTGGACGGCGCCGGTCGCATTATCTGGGGCGATCGCATACTCATTTTGTACGCGCGCGACGTGCTCGAACGCACCGGCCCCGGCCAGTCGATCATCTTCGACGTGAAATGCTCGCAATCGCTGCCCATGGCTATCGAGCGCGCCGGCGGCCGGCCGTTGATGTGGAAGACCGGCCACTCGCTGATCAAGGACAAAATGCGCGAGCTCCACGCGCCGGTGGCCGGCGAGATGTCGGGACACATGTTCTTCAGCGAAGGTTTCTACGGTCACGACGACGCCCTTTACGGCGCGGCGCGGCTGTTACGCATTCTCGCCGATTCCGGCCGCACAGTTGAGCAGTTGTTGTCAGACGTTCCGGAGTTCGTGTCAACGCCGGAACTGCGCATCGACGTGCCGGAGGAGCGGAAGTTTGAGCTCGTGGAAAAGGCCGTCCGGCATTTCAAGGCCACCCACGACGTGATCGAGGTAGACGGCGTGCGCGTGTTGTTCGGCGACGGCTGGGGATTGATCCGCGCGTCCAACACCCAGCCCATTCTCGTGGCTCGCTACGAAGCGTCGAGCCCGGAACGCCTCGCCGCCATCCAGCAGGAAATGGAAGGCTGGCTCCGCGGCCAGGGCGTAAGCGTGTGACATGACGAAGCGCCGGTGGTTCATGCTCGCCTTGGCTGTCGTCGCGGTTCTGCTGATCGCCGGCCGGTCGCTGGCCGGCGTCTATTCCGATTATCTCTGGTATGACTCGCTCGGCGCCGTCGCGCTGTGGCGCACGCGCCTGAGCGCCATCGCCGTGCTGCGCGCTGGGTCGGCCCTCGCTGCCGGCGTGTATGCGTTCTTGAATCTCTACGCGGTGCGGCAATCCGTTGTATCGCTCGTGTTTCCACGGCGGCTCGGCAATCTGGAAATCGGCGAGGAAGTTCCCAGCCGGTTCCTGTTCGGCGTCGTCGTTGCCCTCTCGATCATGGTGGGGGTCCTGCTCGCCACGTCGCAGACCGATTGGGCGACATTCGTCTTGGCGCGCAATGGGCGCCCGTTCGGCGACACCGATCCCTATTTCGGCAACGACCTCGGATTCTTTGTCTACTGGCTGCCATTCGAGAATGCTCTTTGGACGTGGGCGTTCATTTCGGTGGTCGTCGTCGCGGGCATTGTCACGCTGCTCTACGCGCTCACCCCGAGCCTCAAATGGCAGCGCGGCGGGTTGTACGCATCGACCTATGTGCGCCGGCATTTCACCGTGCTGGCCGGCGTCATTCTGCTGATGCTCGCCTGGGGCTACCGGCTCGACATGTACGGCCTGCTCATGGACGGCAGCGGGCCTGCGGGCGCGTTCAGCTGGGTGGACCATCGGATTGGTGTGACGGGCGATTTGTTGCTCGCCCTCGTGACGCTCGGCGCTGCGCTCATCGTCACCTGGGCCGGCTTCGCGGGACAGATCCGCCTCGCCGGCATTTCGGTGTTCAGCGTGGTGGCGTTCTCGCTGCTCGTACGCGAAGTCGTGCCCGCCATCGCCGATCACGTCGGCTCGGACAGCGCACGCGCCGCGCGCGAGCGTCCGTACCTCGCCACCCGCGCCGGATACACCCGCCGAGCCTTTGCGGCCGACGCCGTGCATCTCGCCGATTCGTCGGTCGCGTATCCGACGCTTGCCGCGGCGCTCCCGTTCGTGCCAGTGTGGGATCCGCCGGCACTCACCCGCGCCATCGATGGCGCTCGCGCCGCAGACGATCAGGCTTTTTATGTCGCATGGCGGGCGTTGCCGGCGGGGATCGCCGCCGACGTCATCGAGCCGCCGCCCGCCGGCGCATCGCCGCGCGCACCGTGGACCGTGTCGAGTGTGCTCGCCGCGGACGCCGACGATCGTGGCGGTCCGGTGCGCATCGATGGTGCGCGCTCGTCGGCCACGGACGACAGCCCGCTGGACGCGCCGCTGGTCTATCCCGGCGCGCCGTCCTTTTTGATCATCGCGGATTCGTTGAACCACAGCGCGGGTACATCGCTCGAATCGATGTTGGCCCGCGTCGCCAACGCCTGGGCGCTGCAGACGTTGCAGCTCGCCTCGGCAGATCTTCCGCAGCCGCGGCCAACGCTCATTGCCCATCGCGACATTCGCGATCGCATCGACCGCTTTGTTCCGTTCTTCGCGCAGGGCCGCCGGGTCGATGCGCTGCTCGTGGGCGATTCGCTCTACTGGAGCGTCGATCTCTATTCGGCGTCCGACACCTATCCGTTGAGCCAGCATCTGCTACTCGCCGGCGACGACCGTAGCTACTTCCATCACGCGGCCACGGCGATTGTGCAGGGCTCGAACGGCGACATCAGCGTCGTTCCCGATTCGGTGCTCGATCCCATCGCCACGACGTGGGTGCGCAGCCTGCCATCGATCTTCAGCACGTGGAGCGCGCTTCCGACTGGGCTTCGCTCGTCGCTCGCCCCAGCGGTTGACGGCATGTACGCCCAGGCTGCCGCCTTTGGCAGGTACGGCAGCCGCACCGACGCCGACGCACCTCGCCACATCCCCACCATCGACGGCGCTGACACGACGTTCAGCGTCGTGGACGTGCCCATCCTTCTGCCCGGCGCCAAATCCACGGCCATTGGTCTGCCGCTGGTTGACGACACCGATAGGTTGCGCGGAATGCTCATCGGCACCGGGGGTGTTACGCGCAGCACGGTTTGGTTTCCGCTCCCCGCACCGGGGCCCCGATGGACCGCCGTCATCGATCGCCTTCGCTCGGTGGACAGCGCCGGCACCGCGGCGCGTGAGGGTCCGCTCGCCCACGGCCGCATTCGCGTCGTGCCCGTGCAGACGGGCATTGGTTTCGTGCAGCCCAGCTACCGTTGGCATCCGCCGAACGCGCCGGCGGTGAACCGCGTCGCGCTGCTCCTGGGTGACACCACACGCTCCGTGGCGCCCGGTTCCATGGCGCTGCCCCATTCGGCGGGGCCCGCTGCTCCCACGGCTGCGCTCAAGACGTCTGCGGCCCAGCTTTACAGCGCCATGCGCGACGCGCTCCGCCGAGGGGACTGGGCAGCGTTCGGTCGCGCCTTTGAGGCGTTAGGCAAGGTCCTTGGGCAGCCGGTGACACCATGACTCGTATCGCGCCATGAACCACGCGCACGCGCGAACGGCGGTCGTTGCGCTGGGCGGAAACGCACTCGCGCCGTCCGGTGAGGCATCCACCATCTACGATCAATTTCGCCACACGCGAGAAAGCCTGGGGCCGATCGTGGAGCTCGCGCTCGCCGGGTGGAGTGTCTGCGTCGTACACGGCAACGGTCCGCAGGTGGGCGACGAGCTCGTTCGCAACGAGGCCGCGCGCGGCGAAGCGAGTCCGCTGCCGCTCGGCGTGCTCGTGGCCGCGACAGCAGGGTGGATTGGGTATATGATTCAACAGTCGCTGGAGAACGCACTTCGGCACGCCGGTTCGCCGCGGAGCGTAGCGACGGTCATCACCCAGGTGCAGGTGGATCCAACCGATCCGGCCCTGCAGCATCCGACTAAGTTCATCGGGCGGGCGTTGACGCCGGAACGCGCTCGCGAGCTCCAGGCCGACGGTCATACGGTGAAGCCGGACGGACATGGACTGCTGCGGCGAGTGGTTGGCAGTCCGGCGCCGCAGGGCATTCGCGAACTACCGGCGATCCAGACGCTCACGGAGCATGGGATGCTGGTCATCGCCTGTGGCGGCGGTGGGGCGCCCGTGTACGAGCATCCGACGCTGGGATGGGAGGGAATTGACGCGGTCGTCGATAAGGACCTCGCCGCCGCGGTGCTGGCGCGCGACCTCGGCGCCGAGTTGTTGTTGATCTTGACGGATGTGGAGTCCGTGTTCGCCGACTGGGGCACGCCGCAGCAGCGACCATTGCGCAGTCTTACGATTGGCGAAGCGGTCGCCATGGACGAGCAGAAGGCCTTTGGCGAAGGCAGCATGGCGCCAAAGGTTCGTGCGGCGGTGGACTTCGTGCGCCGCACGGGCGGGCGGGCAATCATTACCTCGTTAGCGCGTGGCCAGGACGCGGTTCACGGCCACGCGGGCACCACGATCACCGGACCTTGAGCACCACGACACTGTTTGTGTAGCACGAGCATCACCATTACCACTGCAACCGCGGAGTTCGCGTGAACATTCACGAGTATCAGGCAAAAGAGCTGCTCCGGAACGAAGGCGTTCCGATTCCCCCGGGCGAAGTCGCCAGCACGCCCGAAGAAGTCGAAGCGATCGCCAAGAAGTACGGCGGCACCGTCGTCGTAAAGGCGCAGGTGCACGCGGGCGGCCGTGGTAAGGCCGGCGGCGTGAAGCTCGCCAAGTCGCCCGCCGAGGCGAAGGAGATCGCCGCCAAGATCCTCAAGCTCGAGATCAAGGGCTTACCCGTTCTCAAGGTGCTCGTCACCCCGGCCGCGGACATCGCCAACGAAGCGTACGTCGGCATCATCCTGGACCGCGCGTCCAGAAAGCCGGTGTTCATGGTGAGCCCGGCCGGCGGCATCGACATTGAAGAAGTCGCCGCCACCACGCCTGAGAAAATTCTCAAGCTGCCGATCGACACGCGCTACGGCCTCCAGCCCTACCAGGCCTCGCGACTCGGCTTTTTCCTGTTCGACGACGTGAAGAAGGTTCGCGCCGCCGCCAAGATCATGCAGTCGTTGTACACGGCGTTCATGAAGAACGGATGCTCGCTGGCCGAGATCAATCCGCTCGTGACCACGCCGGCCGGTGACGTCGTGGCGCTCGACGCCAAGATGGTGATCGACGACAACGAGCTCGATCGCCACCCGGAACTGTCCGCCCTTCGCGACGAAAGCGCCGAGGAGCCCAGCGAAGTGATGGCGCGCAACGCCAACCTCACGTTCATCAAGCTGGACGGCAACGTCGGTTGCGTGGTGAACGGCGCCGGCCTGGCAATGGCCACGATGGATCTCGTGAAGTACTACGGCGGCGAGCCGGCGAACTTCCTCGACATCGGCGGCTCGTCGAATCCGGAGAAGGTGGTGAACGCGCTCAAGATCATTACGTCCGATCCGAGCGTCAAAGCGATTTTGTTCAACATTTTCGGCGGCATCACGCGCACCGATGACGTGGCCAACGGCATCGTGACGGCAACCAAACAGAACCCGCTCAAGGTGCCGCTCGTCATTCGGCTCACGGGCACCAACGAAGAGATCGCAATGAAGATTCTCGGAGACAATGGCTTCACGGCCTCGTCCGACATGGACGAAGCGGTGAAGAAGGCCGTCGAGCTGGCGAAGGGAGGAAAGGCCGCATGAGCGTCTTCATCGACAAGTCCACCACGGTGATCGTGCAGGGCATTACGGGCCGCGACGGCTCGTTCCATACCAAGCAGATGATCGAGTACGGCACCAAGGTCGTCGCCGGCGTGACGCCGGGCAAAGGCGGCCAGAAGTTCGAAGGCACGGTGCCGATTTTCAACACCGTGGCCGAGGCCATGGAAGCGACGAACGCCAACACGAGCGTCATCTACGTTCCGCCCATCTTCGCGGCCGACGCGATGTTCGAAGCGGCCGACGCCGGAGTGAAGTTCATCGTCGCCATCACCGAAGGCGTGCCGGTGCTCGACATGACGCGCGTCTACCCGTACGTCAAGGACAAGGGCGCCCGGCTCCTCGGACCGAACTGCCCGGGCCTCATCACGCCGGGCGAATCGAAGGTTGGCATCATCCCGGGACGCATTTGCACGCCGGGCAGCATTGGCGTCGTGAGCCGTTCTGGAACTCTAACCTACGAAGTAGTATACCAGCTTACTCGTGCCGGCCTGGGCCAATCGACGTGCGTCGGCATTGGCGGCGACCCGATCAACGGCACGAGCTTCATCGACTGCCTGGCGGCATTCGAGGCTGATCCGAAGACGAAGGCCGTGGCAATGATGGGCGAGATCGGCGGCACGGACGAGCAGGAAGCCGCTGAGTTCGTGAAAAAGCACATGAAGAAGCCGGTCGTCGGCTTTATCGCCGGACAGACCGCACCGCCGGGCCGCCGTATGGGCCATGCGGGCGCAATCATCTCCGGATCGTCGGGCACGGCCGCCGAGAAGATCGAGGCGTTCCAGGCCGCCGGCATGGGCATCGCCAAGCGGCCGATGGACTTCGTCGAGCTGCTCAAAGCGCGGATGTAGTTGTCTGGCCGTGCGCACTTGTCATTCCGAGGAGCGAAGCGACGAGGAATCTTTCATCCCTCACGAGGGACAGAAGATTCCTCGCTGCGCTCGGAACGACAACGATTCGGACTGAAAACTCAGACAGGACACCGTGAAGCTGGTTGATTTCCTCGCACCCTCCCGGGTGCTCGTTCCCATGGCCTGTGATACGCTCCACGCCGCGCGCACGTCGCTGCTCGAGCGGCTCGCCGCCTCCGGCGCGATCGAGGACTTGAGCCGGCTGCAGATTCGCGTCGCCGAGGAGAGAGGCGAGGACATGGTGGCGATTGCCGACCGCGCCTTTCTCCTGCACTACCGCACCGATACAGCAACGTCGCTACAAGTGGCCATTGGCGTGTGCCGAAACGGTGTGCGCCGCGCGGTGGAGGACGGCGTCGATCAGAAGGCGTCGGTCGTCGTGGTTGTGGTTGGACCGCCGCGCACTGCCGCGCGCCATCTCCAGGTGGTCCGCGCCTTTGGGCGCTTGCTGCCCAAGGAGGAGGCGATTGCGGCGTTACTCGACGCGCCAAGCCCGGAAGCCGTTGTCACGCTGCCGATGTTCGACGAATATGAGATCCATGAACAATTGCTCGTTCGCGATCTCATGACCGAAGGGCCGCGCACCACCACCGGCGACGTGCCACTGCGCCGGGCGGCCCGCGAGCTCATTCAGAGCGGGCTGGGCGCGTTGCCCGTGGTGGACAGCGAGCAGCGCCTGCTCGGCATGTTGAGCGAGCGCGAGCTGATGCGGCATCTGCTTGCCACGGAAGTGCTGTCCGACGGATCGGCGCGGCAACCGTCGCCGCCGTTCCAGGGCACCAAGACCGTGCGCGATGTGATGACGCGGCAAGTATTATGTGTGTCGCCGGAGCAACCGGTGGCCGAAGTGGCGGCGCTGATGAGCAACAAGGACGTCGAACGCGTCCCCGTCGTGCGCGAGGGTCGGTTGGTGGGCTTTCTCACGCGCGGCGACATCGTTCGCAAACTCATAGGATCATAGAGGAGCAACGCAATGGCCGGGAACTACACGCTCACCATCGTCAAGCCGGACGCCTTCTGCAGCGGTAAGGCGGGGAAGATCATCGCGCACCTCGAGGCGCAGGGGTTCAAGGTGCTCGCCGCGCACGTGGTGCATCTGTCGCAGGCGCAGGCGGGCGAGTTCTACGCGGTCCACAAGGAACGCCCGTTCTACGGTTCGCTCGTGTCATTCATGACGTCGGGGCCGTGCATGCCGATCGTATTGGAGAAGGCGGACGCAGTGGCGTCGCTGCGTTCGGCCATCGGCGCAACGGACCCGGCGGAAGCGGCGGCGGGCACGGTGCGGAAGCTGTTCGCCGAGTCGAAGGAGCGGAACGCGATTCACGCGTCGGACAGTGATGAAAACGCAACGCGCGAGGCGGGGTTTTTCTTCGCCGTGACGGAGATCCTCGCGGCGAGGTGAACGGGTAGGGCGAGGGTCTAGGGTCGAGGGTCTAGGGTCTAGACCCTCGCAGTTACTGAACCCTAGACCCTAGACCCTAGACCATGCGCCATGTCATTCCGAGCGAAGCGAGGAAGCTTCCATCCTAATTGAGGGACATGAGATTCCTCGCCGCTTTGCTCCATCGGAATGACACACCCCTTGCAAGCCTATGCCTACCGTGATATCGTAGCGTCACCAACACCTCCAGGTGACGCGTGGCTCGCGAGAAAGGCGATCTCCTCCAAGGCACACTCGGCATGCTCATCCTCAAGGCGCTCATCGCCCAGGATCTGCACGGCTACGGCATTGCGCGCTGGATCGAAGAGGTCACGCGCGGCTCTCTGACCATTGAAGAGGGCTCACTCTATCCCGCGCTCCGCCGCCTCGAAGACCGGCACTGGGTCACCTCGAGCTGGGCGCTGTCCGACACCAACCGCCGCGTCCGCGTCTACAAGCTCACCCGCGACGGCCGTGCGCACCTGCGCGCCGAGGCGAGCGTCTGGAGCGAATTCGCCGGCGCGGTAACGCGTGTGTTGCGTCACGAGCCGTCGCTTGCCTAGCCGCACCGAGCCGTCGCGCTGGCGACGCTACCTCCGCTTTTGGGGCCCGAACGTAGACGCCGACATTGGCGACGAGCTGCGCTACCACATCGATATGCGCACCGAAGATTTCCTCGCGCGCGGCATGACGCCAGCGCAGGCCGCCGACGCTGCGCGCCAATTGTTCGGCGACCCGGCCCAGGTCGCGGCCGCTCTTCGCGAGCACGATTCACGCGCGTTACGCTACACCCGGAGAGCCGACATGCTCGACGACTTGCTGCAGGACGTTCGCTACGGTGTGCGCCAACTGCGCAACGCACCGCGATTCACGATCACTGCCGTGCTGGTGCTGGCACTCGGCATTGGTGCGAACACCGCGATGTTCAGCGCGATCGACGCGGCGTTCTTGCGTCCGTTGCCGTTCCCCAATCCAGATCGGCTGGTCTCGATCGGCAACGGCGCGGTCGATCTGCCGTTCGAGGCGATGGCGGGTCAGAAGCAATTCCAGCCGTACATCTCCGACCTCGCCGCCGACTCGAGCGTGTTTGCCAACGTTGCCGCCTACGCCAGCGGCGGTCTCAATCTCGCAGGCGGCAGTGAGCCAACGCGCGTCAACATCACCTACGTCACCTCGGCGTTCTATACGACGTTGGGTCGGTCGGCAATCTTGGGACGTCTGCCAGGGCCCGACGCATTCGCCAAAGGCGCGCCCAAAACGATCGTGCTCGCCTATGGATTGTGGCAGCGGCAGTTCGGAGGGGAGCGCACAGTCATCGGGAGAACGGTGCGACTGAACGACGTGCCGTACACCGTCACCGGCGTCATGCCGCCCGACTTCCGCTTTCCGTCCGACGTCGAGCTCTGGATTCCGCTCTCGTTGCCCTGGGACTTCGATGTCATGGCCGCGTTCCGCAACTATCTGCCCGCGCAGTTCGTGGCGCGGCTCGCGCCCGGCGTCACGTTCGCACAAGCGGTGCAGCATCTCACGGTCATCCGCAACCGCTTTCCCGTCGCTCAACGTGGCGCGCCGGACGGTGCGATGGCGCAGCCGCTGCGACACGCACTTGTTGGCGATCGGCGCACCGCGCTGCTCGTGCTCATGGGGAGTGCTGCGCTGCTGCTCCTGATAGCCTGCGCGAACGTCACGAACCTGCTGCTCGTTCGCGCATCCACCAGACAGCGCGAGTTGGCGTTACGCGCGGTGCTCGGCGCAACCCGCGGGCGCGTGCTCCGCCAGTTGATCGTCGAGGCCTTGTTGTTGTCGCTCCTCGGCGGGGCCGCAGCCATGTGCGTCGCATTCGCCAGCCTGCGCGCGTTGGTGACGGCCATGCCGCCAACGCTCGCCGGTATCGCCCCGCCGCGCATCGATGCACGGGTGCTGGGATTCACGCTGCTGCTCGCCGCGATCACCAGCATCATCTTCGGTGTGTGGCCCGCCGCCGGCGCGTCGCGCCTCGACCTTGGCGACGCCATGAAGATCGGCGCCGGTGCGTCGCGCCGGCGAACCGGACTCGCGCGCCGCGCGCTCGTGATCGTCGAAGTGTCGATCGCGCTCATGCTCCTCGTCGGCGCCGGTTTGATGCTCGAGAGTCTTCGCGCATTGATTGATGTCGACACTGGCATGCAGACGGCGAACATCGTCACGGCGCGATTGACGCTCGCCGATGCGCACTACCCTGGCGCGGCGAAAGCACAATTTCTCAGCGCGGCGGTGGATCGCGTATCGCACGCACCCGGCATCGACGCGGCCGCCGCCGTCACCGTACTGCCGATGGATGGCGCCGGGGGAATCAATCTCCGAGTCACGCCCGAGGACGCGCCCGACGACAAAGCCCGCTCCGCGTACGGAGCCTATTTGAGAGCGACACCCGGCTATTTCAACGTGATGGGCGCAGCCCTCCGCGGCGCTGATTTGCCCGCCGTCGCCGATACGTCGCATCGTGTGGTGGTGGTCAATCGCGCGCTGGCCGACAAGCTCTGGCCGGGCCAGGACCCAATGGGACGACGCTTATTGTTCGTTGTGCCGCGCACCGTCATCGGCGTGGTCGCGAACATGCGGACCGCAACGCTCGACGCACCGGCATCACCGCAGATGTATTTCCCCATCGCCGAGCAGCCGCAGAACTACGCGACCATCGTAGCGCGCGGCGTGGCCGGTCCGACGACGATCGGTGTTCGCATTCGCGACGCCGTTCGCGCCATCGATCCCAACCAGCCCCTCTACGCAATTCGCAGTATGGACGCGGTCATCAACGCGTCCGTCGGCTCACGACGCACCAACACGTTCCTCCTCACGGCGTTCGGCGCCGTCGCCCTGATCCTCGCCGGCGTCGGCGTGTACGGTGTCCTGTCCTACGGCGTCACCCAGCGCACCCGCGAGATCGGCGTGCGCGTCGCACTCGGCGCCCAGCGCGGTGACGTGGTGCGCCTCGTCGTCCGCGAGGGCGTCCTGCTCGCCACCGCCGGCACGGCCATCGGCTTGGCCGGCGCCTACGCACTGTCTCGCACCTTAACGTCCATCCTGTACCAGGTGAGCCCGCACGACATCCGCGTCTTCGCCGCCGCGCCGTTCATCCTTGGAGCCATCGCCTTGCTCGCCGTACTCCTGCCCGCCATGCGCGCCACCCGCGTAGACGCCATGACCGCACTCCGAGCGGACTGATGTCTCAGACCTCACCGCCTCAGAACTGGATACAGAACACTCAGTCGTTCCCTGTATCCAGCTCCCTGAGCGCAGAGAGCCAGAGTGCCAGCGCCCACCCCCAACTCTATTAAGCACACCGACTTGTAAGAGCCACCATTCCCGAGTACTTTTCCCGGATGTTGTCCTTTGACATTCGGTCGCTCGACTCGCACGCCGCCGTCGTTGACGAAGAGCTGTCCGCAAACGATGCAGTGTGGGAAGAGAACGATCCGAAGCCGATTAACGCCGTGCACGTTACGGGACGTTTGTCGGCGGCGGGACCGGGCCGTTTCTATTGGCACGGCCGGATCGAAGGGGACGTCGCGCTCGAGTGTAGTCGGTGTCTCAACGCCGCACAGGCACACGTGAGCGACGAGACGCACATCATCTACGCCGATAGCGAAGATGAGGAGACCGAAGGAGATGATCCCGACGTCTACCGTCTCGACGGAAACGCGCAGGATATCGATCTTCGCGAAGCAATTCGCGAAGAGTGGCTCCTCGCCGCGCCGTCCTTCGCGTTGTGCCGTGAAGATTGTAAGGGGTTCTGTCCGCGCTGCGGCGTAGACCTGAACGCCGGGCCGCATGAGTGTTCGCACCAGGACGCTGATCCGCGGTGGGATGCGCTCCGCAAGCTCGACGAGTCCTCGAAGTAGCGTCGTTTACGTTCCACCCGATCACCGTTCAACCGTTCGACCGGCGGCGCAGTCGCCGACACAGAACCTCAACGCCCCGATAGTCCCATGGCCGTCCCCAAGAGACGTACCTCCAAGCGAAAGAAACGCGCCCGCAACACGCACAAGACGGCGCCGTCCATCGCCATTCAGAAGTGCCCGCGGTGCCAGGCGATGAAGCGCCCGCACCATGTCTGTGAAGAGTGCGGGTACTACGCAGGAAAGCAGCGGGTCGAAGCCAGGGAAGCGTAGCCTTGGCGCGCATCGCCTTGGATGCCATGGGGGGAGATTTCGCCCCCCAGGCAACCGTTGCCGGCGCGTTGCTCGCCCTCGGCGAGCTTGATTCCGCACACTCCGTCCAACTCGTCGGCCGCACCCAGATCGTCTCCGAACAGCTCGACACGCTGCTCGCCGACGCCCAGTACGCCGCATTCCGGCCGCATCGCGAACGAATCTCCATCGTCGAGGCGCCGGACGTCATTGAGATGACGGACAAGCCGGCTGCCGCGATTCGCGGAAAACCCCACAGCTCCATGCTCGTCGGCCTCAAGCTCCAGGCTGACGGGAAATCGGACGCGTTCGTCTCGGCCGGCAACACCGGCGCGCAGATGGCCGCGTCCATGGTCGTGCTTCGGCTGCACGCGGGACTCAAGCGGCCGGCCATTGCCACGATTTTTCCAACGGCGCGGAAACCCGTGGTCGTGCTCGACTCCGGCGCCAACGTAGACTGCTCGGCCGACGAACTCGTGCAGTTCGCTCGGCTCGGCGCCGTGTACGCCGAAGACATGCTCGGCCGCGCCAATCCCGCGGTGGGCCTGCTCAGCATTGGCGAGGAGCCGGAGAAGGGAAATGCCGTCGTCAAAGAGGCGCACCAGCTCCTGCAGGCGGCACGCCTCAACTTTGTCGGCAACGTGGAAGGCCGCGATCTCCCGGCCGGCACCTGCGACCGCGGCGATTTCGACGTCGTGGTCTGCGACGGCTTCGTGGGCAATGTCGTGCTCAAGTTCTACGAAGGCGCCGGGCCCTTCATCATCGGATTGCTCAAGCGGTCCGGCCTCGATGAGAAAACCATGATGAGCGCGCTCAAACAGCTCGACTACTCCGAGCACGGCGGCGCGCCGCTCCTCGGCGTCAACGGTGTCAGCATCATTTCGCACGGCAAATCGTCGCCGCGCGCCATCATGAATGCACTCAAGGTCGCCGTGCAAGCGATCGACACGAAAATGAACGAGCACATCGGTCGCCGCCTGCAAGACGGTGAAGGCGCTCAGGAAGGTGTCGCGTGAAGCAGCCAGTCGCGTATATCGCCGGCACCGGCCGTGGCGTGCCCGCCAAGATCATGACGAATCATGACTTCGCCGCGCTCGGACTGGAGACGAACGACGAGTGGATCGTCGATCGCACCGGCATTCGCCAGCGACACATCACGTCCGACGGCGAATCCACCTGCTCCATGGCCGCCACGGCCGCGCGCCAGGCCATGGAACGCGCCGGCGTCACCGCCGAGGAGATCGACGTCATCGTCTTCAGCACGGCGACGCCCGACCGGCTGTTGCCGGCTACCGCGGTGGATCTGCAAGCCGAGTTGGGTGCGACGCGCGCGGCGGCATTCGACATCAGTGCCGCCTGCGCCGGATTCATCTTCGCCACCAGCGTGGCAGAAGGTTTGATCGCCACCGGTGCGGCGGAAACGGTGCTCGTCGTTGGCTCCGAGCGTATGAGTTCAATCATCGATTGGACCGATCGCTCAACCTGCGTGCTGTTCGGCGACGGCGCCGGCGCGTCGATCCTGAAGCGCGCCAAGCCGGACTCCGGCCTGCTGCCACGCGGGGTGCTCAGCGTCTACATGCGCAGCGACGGCACGTTGGCCGACTTGCTCTACCGCCCCGCCGGCGGCGCGGCCATTCCGTTCTCGCAGGAAGTGCTCGATAACCGCTCCTTCCTCGTCAAGATGGCGGGCCGCGAAGTCTTCAAGCACGCCGTGCGCTCCATGGCCGACGCCACCGACCGCGCGCTCGCCTTGGCGGGCCTCACCGGGCAGGACATCGACCTCCTCATTCCGCACCAGGCCAACATGCGGATCATCGAGGCCACGGCCAAGCACGCCAACGTCTCCATGGACAAGGTGTTCGTGAACGTCGATCGCTATGGCAACACGTCCTCCGCCTCCGTCGCCATTGCCATGGACGAAGCGATCGAGACGGGCCTCATCAAACCGGGCACCACGGTAATGCTCGTCGCCTTTGGCGCGGGATTTACCTGGGCGTCGATGATCGTTCGGTTCTGATTTATGGACTTTGTGCTACTATTTCCCGGACAAGGGTCGCAAAAGCCGGGCATGGGCAAAGATCTCATCGATGTCTTTCCGGCGGCCAAAGATGTGTTCCAGCGCGCCGACGCCGCCCTCGGCATGCCGCTGAGCACTCTCTGCTTCGAAGGACCGGCCGAGGAGCTCACGCTCACGCACAACGCCCAGCCGGCGCTCCTGGCGCACGGTGCGGCAGTGTGGGCCGCCACGCGCGACGTCATGGGCGCCAGCGTGGTTGCGGCGGCGGGCCACTCGCTGGGCGAGTTCACGGCCTACCATGCAGCCGAGTCGCTGCGACTCGAAGATGCGCTCCGCGTCGTTCGCCGGCGCGGTGAGCTGATGCTCGACAGCGGCACCAAACGACCCGGCGCCATGGCGGCCATTCTCGGCGACACCAATCGTCCGATCGAAGAGATCTGCGCTGAGGCGAGCGCCGAATCGGGGCTGGTCGTTCCGGCGAATTACAACTCGCCAGGCCAAGTCGTGATCAGCGGGGAAGAGGCGGGCGTGGAACGGGCCATGGTGCTGTGCAAGGAAGCCGGCGCCAAGCGGGCCATTCGGTTGAAAGTGAGCGGGGCATTCCATTCGCCGCTCATGGAAAGCGCTGCCGATGGGCTTGCGGAAGCCCTTGCGAATGCGTCGTTTACCGACCCACACTTCCCAGTCTACGCGAATGTGAATGGGGAAGCGGTGCTTCACGCGGCTACGGCGAAAGCGCTCCTGCTCGAGCAGCTTGCGAAGCCCGTTCGCTGGACCGCCGAAGTGCTCGCGCTCGTGGCTCGATTCCCCAACTCGCTCTACGTGGAAATGGGTCCGGGCAGCGTGTTGTCGGGTCTGGTCAACAAGATTGCGCCGTCGGCCAAAACAATGACCGTTGGTACGGCCGCCGAAGTCCAACAGCTCCGCGCCCTGGCCACCGCATGAGGAGTCTGTGAAGATAGATCTCTCGGGCCGCACGGCTCTTGTCACCGGCAGCACGCGCGGCATTGGCCGCGCCATTGCCGAAACGCTCGCCGGCGCCGGTGCTCGCGTGGCGATTGTTGGGCGCGATCAGGCGCGCGCGGAGGATGTGGCAGCTGCCGTGTCACCGAACGCGCGAGGCTTTGCCTGCGACGTCGCCGATTCGGCGTCCGTAATGGCCATGGTCGCCGCCGCCGAGCAGGAATTCGGCGCCGTGGACATTCTCGTCAACAACGCCGGTCTCACGCGCGATAACATCCTGTTCCGCATCAAGGACGAGGATTGGGACGCCGTGCTCGACGCCAACCTGCGCGGCGCGTTCGTGGCGATCCGCGCGGCCTCGCGCGGCATGATGAAGCGTCGTTGGGGGCGCATCATCAACATTGCCAGCGTCGTGGGCCTGGTGGGCAACAAGGGCCAGGCGAACTATGCGGCTAGTAAGGCTGGGCTCATTGGCCTCACCAAGTCGGTAGCCAAGGAGCTGGCGTCGCGGAACATCCTGGCGAACGTGGTCGCGCCGGGATACGTCGAAACAGACATGACCGCGGCCATCCCCGAGGAAGCCAGGAAAATGCTCTTTTCGCAGATCCCGCTGGAACGCCTCGGCACTCCGGCCGACATCGCCAACATGGTGGCCTTCCTTGCATCCGACCTCTCGTCGTACATCACGGGCCAGGTGTTCGTGGTAGACGGCGGCATGGTCATGTAACCGGCCGCTCGATCATGACAATGCCCTCTCGGGCACGCTAGATTATTTCCACTACACTACCTCCACTGCAGAGAGGATTATTTCCATGGCCGACAACGCTCAAAAAGTCCGCGACATCATCGAGAAAGAGCTCGGTGTAGAGCGCGAGAAGCTCACGGACGAGGCCAGCTTCATCGAGGATCTCGGCGCGGACAGCCTCGACATCGTCGAACTCGTCATGGAGTTCGAAAAGGAGTTCAACATCGACATTCCCGACGAAGACGCGGAGAAGCTCCGCACGGTGGGTGATGCGATTGGTTACCTGAACTCCAAGATGGGGAGCAACGCGTAATGCACCGGAGTGTCGAATTCCGAGCAAAGGTGCGTAGCGCCGAAGCGAGGAACGATTAATGAAGCGTAGGGTCGTCGTCACCGGTCTCGGGGCGATCACGCCAGTCGGCAACGACGTGGCGGCGACCTGGCGTGCGATGCTCGCTGGGACATCTGGGGCCGCGAACATCACCAAATTCGACGCGACCAACTTTCCCGTTCGTTTCGCGTGCGAAGTGAAGGGGTTCAACCCGCTCGAGTACATGGAGCGCAAGGAAGCCAAGCGCGCCGATCTGTACACGCAGTACGCCGTTGCCGCGTCGGTGCAGGCCATGGCCGATGCCGGCCTTACGCCCGGCACCTACGACAACGACCGCACCGGCGTGATTGTCGGTAGCGGCATTGGCGGGTTGAAGAGCTTCGAAGAACAGCACGACATCTATCGCGAGCGCGGGGCGAGCAAGATCAGCCCGTTCTTCATCCCGATGTTCATTGCCGACATCGCCGCCGGCGTGGTGTCAATGCGCTTCAACGCGCGCGGACCCAACTACGCCACCGTGTCGGCCTGCTCCACGAGTGCGCACGCCATCGGCGATGCCTTCCGCTCCATTCAGTACGGCGATGCGGATGTCATGATCACCGGCGGTGCGGAAGCCACCGTGACGCCCATGGCTATCGGCGGCTTCGCCAACATGACGGCCCTTTCCGAGCGGAACGACAGCCCGGAAACGGCGTCGCGTCCGTTCGATGCAACGCGTGACGGCTTCGTGATGGGCGAGGGTGCGGGCATCGTCATTATCGAGGAGCTCGAACACGCTCTCAGGCGCGGCGCGCGGATCTACGCAGAAGTGGGGGGGTATCGTGCAAGTGGAGACGCATACCATCTCACCGGGCAGCTGCCGGAGCACGAAGGCCTACAGCGGGCCATGCGCGGCGCGCTCGCCGACGCGAGCCTGACGCCCGAAGACGTGGACTACGTCAACGCCCACGGCACGTCTACACCGCTCAACGATTCGAACGAAGCCAAGGCGATTGCCTGTGTCTTTGGCGACGCGGCCAAGCGCGTGAGTATTTCGTCAACCAAGTCGATGACCGGTCACATGCTTGGCGCCGCCGGTGCAGTGGAGTTCATCGCCTCAACATTGGCGATTCGCGACAGCATGGTACCGCCCACAATCAATTATTCCACGCCGGACCCCGAGTGCGGCGATCTGGATTTCACGCCGAATAAGGCCACGCAGCGCGAGGTTCGCGCCGCGTTGAGCAACAGTGCCGGTTTCGGCGGTCACAACGTCGCGCTCGCCATTAAGCGCTTCAAGGAGTAACTCGCCGTGCCCGCTCCCGTGCAGCTCGACCGCAAATTGATCAGCGACCCGTCCCTGGTGCCGCTGGCTGACAAGATCGAGCGCGGGGAGCGGCTCACCGCCGCCGACGGCGTGTCGCTCTTCCGCAGCAGCGATTTGCTCGGCATTGGCCACATGGCCAACGCGGTGAATCTGGCCAAGAACGGCGATCGCGTGACGTTTGCCGCGAATCACCACATCAATCCCACGAACATCTGCACCCTGCGGAAGACCTGCGTCTTTTGCTCGTACGCGCGGCTGCCCAAGGAAGAAGGCGCCTACCGCTACACCATGGAGCAGGTGTTCGCCGAGGCCGCGACCGCGAACAGCACCATGACGCGCGAGTTCCACATTGTGGGCGGGCTCGACATGAAGGCGGGGCTCGACTACTACACGGAGATGTTTCGCGGGCTCAAGGAGCGCTTTCCGCAGGTGCACATCAAGGCGCTCACCGCGGTCGAGATTGCGCACATCGCCCGCATCAGCAAGCTGTCCGTGCGCGACACGCTCATTGCGCTACGCGACGCGGGACTCGACACCATGCCCGGCGGCGGCGCCGAGGTGTTCAGCCCGGGTGTTCGTGCCACGATCGCCGACAAAAAGCTCTCCGGCGAAGAGTTCATCAACGTCCATCGCGAAGCGCATTCGCTCGGCATTCGCACCAACTGCACGATGCTGTACGGGCACGTGGAGACGTACGAGGATCGCATGTCGCACCTCCAAATGCTGCGCGACCTGCAGGACGAGACGGGCGGATTCCTGGCCTACATTCCGCTCGCGTATCATCCGGACAACAACGAGCTGGGCGAAACGCTGCATCGCACCGGAACGGCCACGACCGGCTTTGACGATCTGAAGAACCTCGCCGTGGGACGCTTGTTCCTCGACAACTTCGATCACATCAAGTCGCACTGGATCATGGTGACGACGTTCGCGTCCCAGATCTCGCTGTCGTTCGGCGTGAACGATCTGGAAGGCACGGTGGTGCGCGAAAAGATCTATCACGAAGCTGGCGCCCACACGGCGCAGGCCATGACATTGGACGCGCTCATTCGCCTCATTCGCGGCGCCCGTCGCGTGCCGGCCGAACGGGATTCGTTCTACAACATCATTCGCACCTTCGACCGCGACGCAGCCGTCGCCGACGCCGCGCCGCACGCCGGCGTGGCCGCGGCGTAACCGGAGTTGGCCATGCGCATTGGGCGGATTCCGTACATCAACTGCTACCCGGTCTACGGCGCGATCGATCGCGGCATTGTGCCGATCAACGGCGAGCTGATAGACGGCGTGCCCACGGTGCTCAATCGTGCCATGGCCGAGGGCACGCTGGATGTGAGCGTCATCTCGGCCGTGGAGTACGCGCGCGACGCGAAGAAATACCTGTTGCTACCGGATCTCTCCATTTGCAGCGACGGTCCCGTGCGCAGTGTCGTGCTGTTCTCCAAGCGTCCGGCGTCGGAGCTCCATGGTCGGCGGGTACTGGTAAGCCGCAGCTCCATGACGAGCGTCGCCCTGCTCGAGCTGTTGTTCGAGAACGTGTGGGACGCCAAGCCGGCGTTCGTGCCGAGCAACGCGGAGATGGTGGACGTGGCCGGGTTCGGGGACGAGGAGCACGACGCCCGCCTGGTGATCGGCGACGCGGCGCTGCAGCTCTGGTCGCGCCTGCGGTCGCCGGAGCTCTATCCCGATGTCGGCGATCCGTCGCAGTACCGCTACGCCTACGACCTTGGCGCCGAGTGGAAGAACTGGACAGAACTGCCGTTTGTGTTTGCCGTGTGGGTGGCCCAGCGCACGGCGCCCGTGGCCGAAGCGCTGGCGGTCCATGCCGGACTTATCGCTTCGCGCGATTGGGGGCTGCAGCATTTGGAAACGCTCGCGTCGCAGGCGGCCATTGCCACCGGCGTGCACAAGGGCGTATGTCTCGAATACCTGTCCGGGTTGGACTACGGCTTGTCGTATCAGCACCTCGCCGGCCTGACGGAGTTTTTCCGTCGGCTCGTGGCGGCGGGGAAGGTTCCAAATGGGTCGCTGGCGTTCTTGCCCGCTGCGTAGGTCATGTCATCCCGAGCGAACGCGAGGGATCTGCGGTAACGAAATGAGAGCGTGCTACGAGGACGGGACGGAAGATTCCTCGCTGGCGCTCGGAATGACAAAACGGTGAAATTATGAAAGATATATTAGACTTCTATACGAACGCATCCTTGCTCGAGCTGGGCGCCGAGGCCGATCGCGTGCGCCGCGAAAAGCATCCGGAAAACGTCGTGACGTACATCGTTGACCGGAACATCAATTACACCAACGTGTGCGTCGCCGATTGCGGCTTCTGCGCGTTCTACCGCCGGCCCAAAGACGCCGAAGGCTGGACGCTGTCGTACGAGCAGATCGGCGCCAAGATCGAGGAAGCGAAGGAGCTGGGCGCCGTCCAGATCCTCATGCAGGGCGGGCACAATCCGTATATCCCGTTCGACTGGTACCTCGACCTGCTGCGCTACATCAAGAAGTACCATCCCATTCACATCCACGGATTCAGTCCGAGCGAAGTAGACTTCTTCGCCAAGACCTTCCGCATGGATGCGCGGGACGTCATCAGTGAGCTGATGAAGGCCGGGCTCAACTCGATACCGGGCGGCGGCGGCGAAATTCTCGTCCAGCGTGTGCGCGATCAGGTGGCCAAGAAAAAGGCCGGCGCCGACCGCTGGCTCGAGATCATGGAAATGGCCCACGCAGCGGGCATGAAGACGTCCGTCACCATGATGTACGGCATTGGCGAAACGCTGGCCGAACGCATCGAGCATCTCGAGCGCGTGCGCGAAGTGCAGTCGCGGACGAACGGGTTCACCGCGTTCATCTGCTGGCCGCTGCAGCCAGAGAACACGCCCACCATGTCGCACATGCAAAAGACCGACGCCGTGGACTATCTCCGCACCGTCGCCATTGCCCGCATCGTGCTCGACAACGTGCCCAACCTGCAGTCCAGCTGGGTCACCATGGGCATGAAGGTGGGTCAGATGGCGCTGCGCTTTGGCTGCAACGATTTCGGATCGCTCATGATCGAGGAGAACGTCGTGTCGGCGGCGAACACCACGCACCGTACGTCAACGGATGAGATGGAGCGCCTGATTCGCGACGCCGGCTTCACGGCTGCGCGGCGCCGGCAGGATTATTCCATCCTCCAGCTGCTCGACGAGGCAGGCGCCGCCGCGTGACCGAACCGGCGACGGAGAGTCGCGTCACGCGAGTGGGCATTGGGTACGATTCACATCGCTTCGCGCCGCCGGGACCGTTGATCCTTGGCGGCGTGGCTATTCCCAGCGACGTCCATCTCGAAGGCC
The DNA here is from genome assembly GCA_041690755.1 of Gemmatimonadaceae bacterium. Classification (GTDB taxonomy): domain Bacteria; phylum Gemmatimonadota; class Gemmatimonadetes; order Gemmatimonadales; family Gemmatimonadaceae; genus JAQBQB01. Next base: position 34,170 of record JBEPWA010000018.1, read on the forward strand.
ACTCTGATGGCGACGCCGTGGCCCATGCGCTCACCGACGCCATTCTCGGCGCGGCCGCGGCGGGCGATATCGGCGAGATGTTCTCCGATCGCGACCCGGCGAACAAGGGCAAAGACTCCATCGAAATGCTCGGTGCGGCCGTGGCGCGCATTCACGCGCTCGGCTGGCGGGTGCAGCAGGCGGACGTAACCATCGTGGCCGAAAAGCCGCGCGTGTCGGCGCACCGGTCGCTCATGCAGGCGAGGCTCGCGCCGGCGCTCGGCATCGACGCGAACGCGATCAGCGTGAAGGGCAAGACCAACGAAGGCATGGGGTGGATTGGGCGCGGCGAGGGCATCGCCTGCATTGCAGTGGCCACGATCGTTTCGGCCGACCGGTGAGTTGGCAATGGCTGACGACGGTGCGCCGCTCCGGTTCCAGCTCGATGGGTTTGGCGATTACCTGACGTTGGAGCTGGGCACGTCGCCGCTGACGCTCGAGGCGTATCATCGCGACGTGGAGCGGCTCGTCGAATACGCGCGCATCAAGGGCGCCATGGCGCCCGGCGATCTCACGAGCAAGATGCTGCGCGAGTTCGTGTATCACCTCAAGGACATGGGGCTGGCGCCGGCGTCCATTCGCCGAAACATCTCGGCGGTACGCACCTACTTTCGCTTTCTACTGGCCGACGGCGTTGTGACGCGCGACCCGAGCGAGCGCCTCGATACGCCCAAGCGCTGGCGCTCGCTGCCCGACGTGCTGAGCGTGGACGAGATCACGCGATTGATCGCCGCGCCCACGCTCGACGACCCGCTGGCCTTTCGCGACCGCGCGATGCTCGAGCTGGCGTACGGCGCCGGGTTGCGCGTATCCGAGTGGATTGGACTGGGCACCCGTGATGTGCTGATGGAGGACAAGCTTGTCCGCGTGTTCGGCAAAGGAAGCAAGGAGCGCCTGGTGCCCATTGGCCGCTCGGCCATTGGTGCGGTGGCCACCTATATTCGCGAGCTCCGTCCCAAACTCGAGAAGGGCAGTGGCAAGGGGATACTTTTCCTTAACGCGCGCGGCGAACCGCTGTCGCGAATGGGCGCCTGGAAGATTCTTCGGAAGTACGTCGAGCGGGCGGGGATCACGAAAGTGGTTTCTCCACACACGCTTCGGCACTCCTTCGCCACTCATCTGCTCGAGGGCGGCGCCGATCTTCGGGCGGTGCAGGAGATGCTCGGCCACGTCGATATCTCCACCACGCAGATCTACACTCACGTGGATCGCGAGTACCTTAGGAAGATTCACAAACAGTTTCATCCGCGCGCATGATTCTCGTCATCGACAACTACGACTCGTTCACCTACAACCTCGTCCAGTATCTGGGTGAGCTGGGCGCTGACCCGGTTGTATACCGCAACGACGCCATCACCGTGGAGCAGATCGGCGAGCTTGCGCCGTCGGCGATCGTGCTGTCGCCCGGACCGTGCACGCCGAAGGAAGCGGGCGTGACGGTTGAGACGATTCGGCAATGGGGAAGCACGATTCCCATTCTCGGCGTCTGCCTGGGGCATCAGGCGATCGGCGAGGCGTACGGCGGTGTGGTCACGCGCGCCGACCGGGTGATGCACGGCAAGACGTCGATGATCGATCACGACGGCACCGGGGTGTTCGCGGGGCTCCCGTCGCCACTCGAAGTCATGCGCTATCACTCGCTCATCGTGGAGCGTAGCACGCTGCCGGCTTGCTTCAACGTTGTGGCCGTCGCCGCCGACGACGCCACCGAAATTCACGCCATGAAACACCGAGAGCATCCAGTGTATGGCGTGCAGTTCCATCCAGAATCTGTCATGACGCAGCACGGCAAGGCGTTGCTGCAGAACTTTCTGGAGCTCTCCACTTGATCCCGCGTGTCATGAGCTTTGCGCGTCGCATTACGAGCACCGCGCACGTCGCGGTCTTAGTCGCGGCGTTGGTCGCGGCGTTCATCACACCGATGGCGGTCGCCGGCGCCCAGGTGAAAGTCGAGCTGCGCGATGCCGGCCCCGGCAGCGCGGCGGAAATTCTTGGGCGCGCCCTCGCCGCGCCGCATTCGGTGATTCCGCCCCAGGCGAATAAGTACGTCATTCCTGCGGATTCGGTGCGCGCCCAGACCGTGATCGCACTCGGTACCACCGTAGTGGTGGAGGGCACCGTTCACGGCGATTTGATCGTGGTCGGTGGAGACCTCTACATGCATCCCGGCGGTACAGTGGATGGCCGCGCGATGGCGATTGGCGGCGGCGTTTACGAATCGATGCTCGGCCATACCGGGAGCGTCGTGGCGTTCCGCGACTTCACGTACGACGTGTCGCCCATGTCGGGCGGCTATTCGTTGAGCTATCGATCGCTCGAAGAGACGTCCACCACGCCGACGTTTTCACGCACCGGTTTTCAGGGCGTACAAATTCCCAGTTACGACCGGTCGAACGGACTATCGCTGCCGTTTGCCGGCCTGATCGCCGTGCCGCACAGCGGCGTGCGGATCGTGCCAAGTCTTACGTACCGCTCGCAGCTCGGTCGCGTCGATCCCATGGTTTCGGTGCTCGCGCCGCTCGACCGCCGCACCACAGTTCGTCTGGAGGCGGGCCGCGGTACGTTCAGCAACGACGACTGGATCCGGTCGGATGTGGTGAACAGCGCCGAGTATTTTCTCGTTGGAGACGATGCCCGCAACTACTATCGGGCGTCGCGCGCCAAGGTCACGCTGTCACGGCAGTGGGAATCGGAATCGGCGATGCTCGAGCCGTTCATCGGGGGGCTGGTGGAGCGGGGAACCAGCGTTCGGCCCGGACTGAACGCCGCCGGAGGTCCGTGGGCGCTCCTGAATCGCCACGACAGCGATGACGTGCTTCGCCCCAATCCGGCAATTGATCCGGGAACGACGACGTCCATGGTGGCGGGCGCCGCGTGGCGGTGGTCTGCCGACGCCATGGACGCTCGCGCAACCGTGAATGAAGAGGTGGGCAAATTTTCGTCGAAGGCCGGCTTTTCCAGCCCGGCCGGCGCATTTGCCCAAACGACGATCGACGCAAAGATCACCTTTCCCACGTTCGGTTCGCAAAGCCTGGGCTTTAACGGTCACGGTGTCTTTACCGGCGGCGCCGAGCCCCGCCAGCGCTGGGCGTACATTGGCGGACCGGGTAGCATCCCCACGCTCGATCTGCTGCAGCGTGGTGGCAATCACTTGCTCTACATCGACGCGCGGTATGCAATTCCGTTCGAGCGGGTCGAGGTGCCGATGGTGGGGTCGCCGATCATCACGCTGCGCGAAATTCTCGCCGGCGCGGCGGAGAACCGGTTCCCATCGCTCTCCCAAGCCGCCGGCGTGAGGGTGTCCGTCGGGTTCGTTTATGGCGAGCTCCTGGTGGATCCAGTGAGCCACCACCGGTACACAGGTTTCGGCATTTCCCTGGACCAGTGATTCGAGCTGTTCCGTTTGCACGGCCTTGGCTCTGGGACTAACTTTGAGAGCGTGAAATTAGCCGCCGTGAGCGCCACCCGAAGCGAGCGCCACGTATGAGGACGCTCGCCGTAATTCCCGCCCGTCTAGGCGCAACGCGCCTTCCGCGCAAGCCTCTGCGCATCCTCGCCGGTCTGCCCCTCGTCATTCGCGTGTGGGAACGCGTGCTGTCTCTTGACGTGGTAGACCGCTGCCTCATCGCCACCGACAGCGACGAAGTCGCTCAGGTGGCCAACGATTATGGCGCCGAAGTCGTCGTGACCAGTGACGACCATCCGTCCGGCACCGATCGCATTGCAGAAGTCGCATTGCGTCGCGAGTACGCGGACTACGACGTCATCGTCAACGTGCAGGGCGACGAACCGTTCGTTCCGCGGTCGGCCATCACCGGCGCGGTCCGCATGGTAACCTCTGGCCGGTTTCCGCTTGGCACCGCCGCCGTGCGCGCCGCAGCCGACGTGCTGCGAGATCCCAACGTCGTCAAGGTCGTAGCGGCCGCCGACGGCCGCGCGATGTATTTCTCGCGCGCGCCAATTCCGTTCCTGCGAGATGCGGAAGACGCCGCCATTCAGCGTCCGCTCATCTGGCAGCACATCGGCGTGTACGCGTATCAGTCCACGGCGCTGCAGAACTGGGTGAGCCTGCCGGCCACGCCGCTCGAAGAAATCGAGCGTCTCGAGCAGCTCCGGCCCCTCGCCGCCGGCATCCCAATGGGCGTGTCGCTGATCGAGGAGCTGGTGTCGCCCGGCATTGACACGGAAGACGACCTCGATCGCGCCAATCGCGAATGGGTTTCCACCACAGGATGACTTCGATGCAACTCGCGCAACGGCCGCAAACGACCAAATACATTTTCGTCACCGGCGGCGTCGTCTCGTCGCTCGGCAAGGGAATCGCCGCCGCATCGCTCGGTCGCCTGCTGGTGGAGCGCGGACTGCGCGTCACCATGCTCAAGTTCGATCCGTACCTGAACGTTGACCCCGGCACCATGTCGCCGTTCCAGCACGGCGAAGTGTTCGTTACGGACGACGGCGCCGAAACGGATCTCGACCTTGGCCACTATGAGCGTTTCATCGATCGCGCGCTGTCGCAGGCCAACAACGTCACCACCGGCCGCATCTACCTGAACGTCATCACCAAGGAGCGCCGCGGCGAATTCCTTGGCTCAACGGTTCAGGTGATTCCGCACATCACCGACGAGATCAAGGCCGCCATTAAGCGCATCTCGCCGGACAACGATATCGTGATTGTCGAGGTGGGCGGAACGGTGGGCGACATCGAATCCGGCCCGTTCCTCGAGGCAATTCGCCAGTTCCGCCACGACATTGGCCGTGAGAACGCGTTGTTCGTACACCTCACGCTCATGCCGTACATCGCCGCGGCCGGTGAGCTCAAGAGCAAGCCCACGCAACATTCCGTGCGTGAGCTCATGCAGATCGGTATCCAGCCGGACATCCTGATCCTGCGCAGCGAACAGCCAATTTCGGACGACATCAAGCGCAAGATCGCGCTCTTTTGCAACGTCGAATTCGGCGGCGTGATCGAGAGTCCTGACGTCCGCACCATCTACGACATTCCGCTGCGCTTCCACGACCAGGGGCTCGACGAAAAGGTCATGCAAAAGCTCGGGCTGGAGCGGCCGGCGCCCGAACTCTCGAACTGGCGCGAGCTGGTGCAACGCGTGCTCGAGCCGCGCAGTCACGTGCGCGTGGCCGTCGTCGGCAAGTACACCGACTACACGGACAGCTACAAGAGCGTGCAGGAAGCGTTGATCCACGGTGGAATCGCCAACGACATCGGCGTGGACATCCAGTGGATCTCCAGCGACAACTTCACCGACGCCGATCGGTCGGCCGAAATCCTTGGCAGCGTTGACGCCCTGCTAGTGCCGGGCGGATTCGGCGTGCGCGGCGTGGACGGAATGGTGGAAGCGATCAAGCAGGCGCGCATTTCCGGCGTCCCGTTCTTCGGCATCTGTCTTGGCATGCAGACGGCGATCATCGAATTCGCGCGCAACGTCTGCGGCCTCGACGACAGCCATTCGTCGGAGTTCGCTCCGGACTGCGACAACCCGGTGATTTCGCTCATGGAGTCGCAGCAGCATGTCACGGACATGGGCGGCACCATGCGCCTGGGTGCGTATCCCTGTCGCCTTACCAAGGGCTCGCTGGCCGCGGACATCTACGGCCAGAGCGAGGTGAGCGAGCGGCATCGGCATCGGTACGAGGTGTCCAACAAGTACCGCGAGTTGTTCGTGCAGCACGGTCTGCGCCTGAGCGGGCTGTCGCCGGACGGACAGTTGGTGGAGATCGTGGAGTTGGCCGGCCACCCGTGGTTCGTGGGTTGCCAGTTTCACCCGGAACTGCAGTCGCGCCCCACACGTCCGCATCCGCTGTTCGCCGGGTTCGTGGCGGCGGCCGCTAAGGCTAAGGCCGCGCGCGGCAGCAATGCGAACTCCTCGCAGTTGGAAGCTGCCGACTGACGTGACGGCGACCCACGGGTTTCACTTTCGTCGTGACGCGCTCTTCCTGATTGCCGGTCCGTGCGTGCTGGAGAATGACGCGCTGAACCTGCGTGTCGCCGAGCATCTGGCGCGCCTCGCCGAGTCCGTGCCGGGAGGTATCATTTTCAAGGCGAGTTTCGACAAAGCCAATCGGTCGAACGCTGGCGCGCATCGCGGACCGGGCATGGACGAAGGTTTGGCGGCGCTCGCACGCGTGCGCGCCGCCACCGGCCTGCCAATCCTCACCGATGTGCACTTGCCGGATCAATGCGCGCCGAGCGCCAGCGTGGCGGACGTGCTGCAGATCCCGGCCTTCCTGTGCCGCCAAACCGACCTGCTCGTGGCCGCAGGCAGCACCCCCGCATCGGTGAACGTCAAGAAGGGCCAGTGGATGCATCCGGAAGGGATGCGCGGCGCCGTGGAAAAGGTGCGGCAGTCGCGGGCAACGGATCACCACAGCCCGGAGGTGGGCGACGACGTCGCCGTCACCGAGCGCGGGAGCTTCTTTGGCTACGGCGATCTCGTGGTTGACATGCGTTCGTTCCCGCGCATGCGCGAGGCGTGCGACGCTCCCGTGATCTTCGACGCAACGCACAGCGTGCAGCGCCCGGGGCAGGGTACCGGCGGCTCGAGTGGCGGCGCGCGCGAGTTCATTCCGCCCCTCACCCTCGCGGCCATCGCCGCCGGCGCCGACGGCTTGTTTATGGAGACGCATCCCGATCCTGACAACGCGCCGAGCGACGGTCCGAACATGATGCCCCTCAGCCGGCTCAACGACCTCATTCTGCGCGCCGTTGACATCTGGGATCGGGTGTCGCGTTGATCGACGCCGGCGTCGCGCGCTCAATCCGCCTTGTCGCGTTCGACGTGGACGGCGTCATGACCGATTCCGGCGCCTACCTGGGCGACGCGGACGGCAAGCGCGTGGAGCTCAAGCGCTACGACATCCAGGACGGTCTGGGCATTGCGCTCTTGCGCCGCGCCGGCATTCGCGTGGCCATCGTCACGGGCCGCGTCTCCGAGAGCGTCCGCCTGCGCGCCGAGGAGTTGGGCGTGGAAGACGTGGCCCAGGATCCGGACGGCTACAAGATCGCGGCGTTCACCAGAATGCTGGCGACGCACGGCATCGACCCAAAGGAGTGCGCATTCGTCGGCGACGATTTCCCCGACTTGCCAGTGCTCCGCATCGTGGGGCTTCCCGTCGCCGTGGCCAACGCAGTACCGGAAATTCGCCAGGAATGCCGCGTGCATCTCGACAACGAGGGCGGCCACGGTGCGGTGCGCGAGTTCTGTGAGCGTTTGCTCAAGGCGCGCGGCGTGTGGGAGGAAGTCTGGCACGGGTACGTCGCGGACCGATCGGATCCGCACGGAGCCCGCTGATGGACCCGAAGGAGCTCGTCGAGCGGGGCAAGCGGGTGTTTCGCCAGGAGACTGACGCGCTGTCTGCCATCGAACAGCGGATGGGCGACGAATTCGCCAGCGCAGTGATGCTGATCGCCGGTTCACCGGGCCGGGTCATCGTGTGCGGCGTCGGCAAGTCGGGCCTGATTGGCCGAAAGATCGCCGCCACCCTCACATCCACGGGTACGCCCGCCAGCTTTCTGCACCCGGTGGACAGCGTGCATGGCGATCTGGGAATTGTCGGCCGCGATGATGTGGCAATTCTCATCTCCAAAAGCGGCGAATCCGACGAGTTGCTGGCGCTGTTGGCCCATTTGAAACGGTTCGGTGTACGAACCATCGCCATCACCGGCGACGTGGAGTCGGCGCTCGCTCGCAACTGCGACGTGTCGCTCGACGCCGCGGTGCGGGAGGAAGCGTGTCCGCACGACCTGGCGCCAACCACGAGCACCACCGCAGCCTTGGTGCTCGGCGACGCGTTGGCCGTGGCATTGCTTCTGGAGAAAGGCTTTCAGCGCGAGGACTTCGCCCGAATTCATCCCGGCGGGGCCCTCGGGCGCCAACTCGTGGTTCGCGTCGATGACATCATGCTTCGCCAGGAACTACCCGTGCTCACCAATGCTGCAACCATGCGTGAAGCAATCGTCATGATCGCGCGGCGCCGCGGCATCGCCATTGTGCTCGACGATCGCCAGCGCGTCGAAGGCGTGCTGAGTGCGGGCGATCTCAGCAAGATGATCGAGCACGGCGGCGAGATTTTTCCAATTCCGGTTCGAACGGTGATGACCAAGAATCCAAAGCTCGCGCGCAGCGGAGAGCTGGGCAGCGCCGTGGCATTCCGCATGGAGACGAACGGAATCGTGGCAATGCCCGTGGTGGACGACAATGACACGCTCGTGGGCGTAGTGCATCTGCACGACTTGCTGCGCGCGAGGGTGGTTTGATGCGCCGCGTCATCCTGGCACTCGCGGCGTGCGGCGCCCTGGCAACCGCCGCGTGCAGCGACAAGAAACAGCCGCCCGTTGCCGCCGGCCCGAGTGTGGCGGATAGCGCCGATCAGATTCTCGTCACCACGCATTACCTGCTCACCAACTCGGGCATCAAGCGCGGCGATCTCACCGCCGACACCGCTTTCATTCTGGGCGACGGCACGCGGTTCGACCTGCGCAAGGCCCACGTGATCTTTACCACCGAGTCGGGCGCGCCGCAGGGCACCATGGACGGCAACCGCGGCGTCTACAGCACCCAGACCCAGACGCTCGAAGGGTGGGGCAACGTCGTCCTGAAAACCGCCGACGGCCGCACCCTCAAGACGCCACACGCCACGTACAACCAGTTGTCGCATATCATCGAGAGCGACACGAGCTATACGATCACGCGGGGGAGCGATACCCAAACGGGCATCGGCTTCAACTACAACCAGAACACCGGGTCGTTCAAGTGCCTTCGCAACTGCGGCGGTAACTTCTCCGTCATGCTGCCCGCGAAATGACGTCGCGCTGGGTCTCCCGGCTGGCGATCGTCGCCTGCGGCATCGCTGCCACCTACGGCATTGCCGCGGCGCGTGTCGCATCCGTGAGCGCCGCGCAGCAGCCCACGCCATGCACGCTCGTGGGAACGCCCACCACGCGACTCAGTTCGGACAGCACGCCCCAGGGCCGCGTGGTGTTCATTGGCGGTGGCGTGTTGCTCAAGTGCCCAAGCCGCGGCATGACGCTCAAGGGTGACAGCGCCGAACGATACCCCGATCACGATTACATGATCGGGCACACGGTGTACGACGAACCGCGCTTTCACGTGACGTCCGACTACCTGAACTATTTCCCGTCGCAGGAGATCGTCAAAGCGGTGGGGTCCGTGGTGGCTCGGCTCGCCAACGGCTCCACGCTCACTGGTCCGTACGCCGAGTATCGCCGTCCGCTCAAGGGCGTGCGCGCGCACGAGCAGATGTCGGCTATTGCGCGCCCTACGATTCACATCGTGCAGCTTGATTCGGTCAAGAAATCGACCGACACCACCGTGGTCGTCGCCAACACGGTTTTCATGGACGGCGACAGCCTGATCTATGCCGGCGGGCAGGTCGAGATCACCCGTCCCGAAATCATGGCCACGGCCGATTCGTCGTTCATCGATGAAACGACGGACATGATGCACCTCATTCGGCAGCCGGTGTTGAAGGGCACGAAGTCGAAGCCGTTTACGCTCACCGGGGATCTCATCGATCTGTACTCGCGCAAGCACAAGCTCCAGCGGGTACTATCGCGGGCCAATGCCGTTGCGGTGAGTGATTCCATGACGCTCAAGTCGGACACCATCGACCTTCGCGTCGTCAACGATCTGCTCGACCATGCCTATGCGTGGGGTTCCAAGTCCAGAGCGCGGGTGATCTCGACGTCGCAGAATTTGTTGGCCGACTCACTCGATGTGGCGATGCCCGGACAAAAGATCCGGCTCGTGCGGGCTGTCGCCAAAGCCTTTGCGGAAGGAAAGCCCGACACGGTCAAGTTCCGCGCTGTGCCGCCCGACACCACAGACTGGTTAAAAGGCGACACGATCGTTGCGCAATTCGATACGCTCCCGCCCAAGGACACCACCAAGACGCCGCCGATCAAGCTGCTCGTATCGACCGGCGCCGCCAGCTCGTTCTACCATTTGGCGCCGAGCGATTCCGGAGAGCGGCGCCCCGGCATGAACTACGTGTCGGCGCACCGCATCACAATCCATTTCGACGACCAACGGGTCGCCACCGTGACGGCTGAAGATTCGGTACACGGGCTGTACGTGGAGCCCAAGCCGGATACGACGCACAAGGCGAAAACACCGCCCGCCGGGGCAACCAAACCGGGTGCCAAACCCGGGACGATTCCTCCCAAGATACCACCCAAGACGCCGCCACCAGCGAAACCGCCCGCGTCGGCCGTTCTCCTTTCCAGAAAGCAGCCGTGACCGCACCGTTCGAACCCACGAAAGTGCGAGCGCTGGTCGAGCAATTGGCTCGCGGCGACCGCTCACACGCGCTCGCCCTGCACGCGCTGATCAGCGCTGCCAACGCCAATGGCGTCGCAGACTTTGACGACATCGCCCGCGCCTACCGCGACGATCACTTGGCCGCCCTCCGCGCCACCGGCCGCGACGCCGAGCGCGAGGCGGGTCGGCTGAGCCTGGATGAAGTCCGCCAGCATCTTGCCACGTCGGTGCTCCCCCGGCTGGCCGCGGACGGTGTCATAGCGCCGCCGGCCAACTCCAGCGAGCCGTGGGCCACCGTGTCGGTGCTGCCACGGATCTGGAGCGACATCAGCTCGGCCCGCGAGCAGGTTTCGATCGCGCTTCGGCAAACGGGCGAGCATGCCGGCATGTCGGCCGCTGGCGACGGCGACGGGAAATCGTCAGCGTCAACGCACCGGTCGGCACCCAGCGGCAGCGTGCTGGAGGCGAAAGGGCTGGTCAAATCATATCGCCGGCGACGCGTGGTAAACGACGTGGCCCTTCGATTGCAACAGGGGGAGATAGTCGGACTGTTGGGCCCGAATGGCGCTGGCAAAACGACGACCTTTTACATGATCGTCGGCCTTATCGATCCCCTCGCCGGCAAGATCCTGATGGACGGCGTCGACATTACGTCGATGCCCATGTACAAACGGGCACGTCGGGGCATCGGCTACCTCTCCCAAGAGCCGTCGATCTTCCGAAAACTGTCGGTCGAAGACAACATCCTGGCAATCCTTGAAACACTTGGATTGTCGTCGAGCGAGCGCCGGGCCCGGCTGGAGACGTTGCTGGACGAGCTGAGCATCAAGCATCTTCGCCACAGCAAGGCATTCGCGCTGTCCGGTGGAGAGCGGCGCCGGCTTGAGATCACCAGGGCATTGGTGACCGAACCGAAGTTCATGATGCTGGACGAGCCGTTCGCGGGTGTCGATCCCATCGCCGTACACGACATCCAGAGCATCGTCTCCGACCTTCGGCTCCGCAACATCGGTGTGTTGATCAGCGACCACAACGTGGAACAGACCCTGGACATCGTCGATCGCGCCTACATCATGTTCGATGGGCAGGTCAAGGTGTCCGGCACGGTGAGGGAGTTGGTGTTCGATGATACCGTTGCAGAACTCTATCTCGGTCCCACCCTGACGGCGCGGCTTCGCGCCCGATTCGCGGAAGCCGATGAGGATACAAGCGATATACCAGGGGAAACGATCGTCACATGAAAGCTGGCCTCTCCCAGAACACGCAGCTAAAGCAGGAGCTCAAGATCAATCCGCGCCTGTATCAGGCGATGGACCTGCTCTACATGCCGCTTCTGGATCTTCAACAGCACCTCAAGCAGGAGTTGCTGAACAATCCGTTCCTCGACATGGTCGAGCCGGACGAAGAGGAAGAGGAGGGCGAAGAGGGCGAGGAAGCGCCTGAAGTCGAGGCCCAGCCCGAAGAGCAGCAAGAGGAAAAGACCAACAATGACGAGATCGACTGGGAGGAAATCCTCCTTGACGGGTTCGACGCCGGTGGCCGCCGCGAAGAGCATGAAGAGCGCGAGTATTACGAGCCGGTCACGGTGGACAGCCGCAACCTCGCCGATCACCTGATCGACCAGATCACGCTGCTCGACCTCACGCCGCGCCAGCAATTTCTCGCCGATGAGTTCATTGGCAACATCAACGAAGACGGCTACCTCGCCTGTCCGCCCGAACAGATCCTCAAGGGCGTAAATGAGGAAGTGGAGCGCGCCGCCGAGGCGATGGAGCGCGACACGGACGACCTGCCGTTCTACACGATGTCGGAAGTCGAGGGCATGATCGGCATCATCCAGAATCTCGATCCGCCCGGCGTTGGCGCGCGCGATCTGCGCGAGTGCCTCATGCTCCAACTCAAGGAAGCAGGGCTCGAGCAGTCGGTGCCGTTCCGCCTCGTGCGCGACTGTTTCGAAGAGCTGATCAACCATCGCTGGAGCGAGATCTCCAAGCGCTTTGGCATTAGCCCGAGCGACGTGCAGAAGGCCGCGGACGAAATCAAGAAACTCGATCCCAAGCCGGGCCTGATGTATTCGGACGCCAGCGACAACTACATCATTCCCGACCTCATCGTAGACAAGATCGACCAGCGCTATCACGTCTTTTTGAACGACGCCAATCTCCCGCGGCTCAAGCTGAGCCGCGCCTATCAGGAGATCGCGCGCGACAAGAAAAAGTTCGACGGCGAGAATAAGGAGTTCATCTCCAGCAAGCTCAATTCGGCCAACTGGATGATCCAGGCGATTGAGCAGCGCCGCCAGACCATGCTCAAGGTCATGAACTACATCGTGGACCGACAGCGCGAATTTTTCGAAAAGGGCGTGCAGTTCCTCAAGCCGCTCACGCTGCGTGAAGTCGCCGAAGTGATAAGCATGCACGAATCCACCGTAAGCCGCGTGACGAACGAGAAGTTCGTGCAGACGCCGCGCGGTGTGCTCCCGCTCAAATTCTTTTTCTCCTCCGGCCTCTCCACCACGGCCGGTGAAGACGTGTCGGCGCGCGGCATCAAGGCGCAGATCGAAAAGCTGGTGTCGGACGAAGACCCCAAGCACCCGCTCACCGATCAGGCAATCGTCAACATCCTGAAGGAGAGCGGCGTGCAGATCGCGCGCCGCACCGTCGCCAAATACCGCGATCAGCTGGGAGTCCTGTCGGCACGCATGCGAAAGCGGGTATGACCTCCTACTCAGGAGTGCGCTCGATGTCGGACACGCTCTCGACGCTGGACCCCAGACCCTCGACCCTCGCCGTAGATGTCTCCGTGCTCGTCCCCGCCAAGGACGAAGCGGAGAACCTGCCGCTGTTCATGGAGCAGGCGGCGCTCGCGTTCGCCGCGTCGCCCTTCCGGTACGAAGTCATTGTGGTGGACGACGGCAGCGTGGATCGCACCTGGGCCGTCCTCGAGCGACTGGTGGAGCAGTACTCCTTTCTCCGTATTGTCCGCCATCGCGCCCGCCGCGGCATTGCCGACGCGCTGCGCACCGGCTTCCTCGCCGCCCGCGGCGACGTGCTCGTGTTCTATCCGGCGGACCTGCAGTTCAAGCCCGAAGACATTCCGCGGCTCGCCGCGCCCATCCTCGCCGGCGAATCCGACATGGTCACCGGGTTCAAGGAAGGGAAGTACGAAAAGGCGTTCGTGTCGGGCATCTACAACGGCTTGAGCCGCCTGCTCTTTCACGTGCCCGTAAAGGATTTGAATTCTGTAAAGGCGTACCGGCGCGAAATCATGGAAGCGCTGCCGGCGCGTCCCGATTGGCACCGTTACATGATCGTCATTGCGGCAGCGCAGGGATTCACCGTCACTGAAATCCCGGTGCCGCTGTATCCGCGCCACGCCGGCAAATCCAAGTTCGGGCTGTCGCGCATTCCGGTGGGGGTGCTCGACATGCTCGCCGTGTGGTTCGAACTCCGCTTCGGCCAAAAGCCGCTGCTGGCGTTCGGCATGCTCGGCGCCGGCCTGTTCGGCATCGGCATCATTGCCGGCCTCATCGCCCTTGGCGAGCTGCTGGTGAACGGCGTCGGCGTCCGCGCGGTGTGGACGGTCATCACGACCTGCTTGATCCTCGGCAGCATCTTCTTCGCGACCGGTCTGCTCGGCGAACAAATCGCCGGACAGCGCGCGCAAATGCGTGAAATTCGGCGGCAGCTCGACGAATTGAACGCGGCACGCATCATAGATCGCTCATAATGAAAGTTCTTTTTCTCACGCACTCGTTTCCGCGGACCCCGGGCGACGCCCCCGGCTCGTTTATCCTGCGGCTGGCCGTCGCGCTCCGCGGCGAGGGTATCGACACGAGCGTCGTGGCACCGGCCGCGCCCGGCCTCGAGCACTACGATCGCATCGACGAGGTGCCGATCGAGCGGTTCCGTTACGCGCCCCGCAAGTACGAAACGCTTGCCTATGTCGGCAACATGGCCACCCAGGTGCAGGCGTCGTGGAGCGCCAAGGTCACGATGCTCGGCTTTCTCGGGGCTGAGTTCCGCACCGCGGTGCAGGTCCGACGCGATTTTGAGCCGGACGTCGTGCACGCGCATTGGTGGTTTCCGAACGGCCTCGTAGGCACGTGGCTGGCCAAGATGGCGAACACGCCGCTCGTCACGACCCTGCACGGCACCGACGTACGCCTGGCGCGCACCGTGGCGTTCTCGCGCCCCGGTTTCCGCCACGTGATGCATCACTCCGCGCAGGTCACCGCGGTGTCCCGCTATCTCGCCGCGGAGGCGTCGCAGGTGGTGTCGGCGCCGTCCCCCATCGTTGCCCCAATGCCCGTGGCCGTCGAGCTGTTTTCTCCGGGCGGAAAGCGCAGCGAGAAGCGGTTGTTGTTCGTGGGCCGGCTCAATAAGCAAAAAGGCATCGAGCTGCTGCTGCACGCCGTGAGCCGCTTGCCGGATCCGTCCATCCAGCTCGACGTGGTGGGCGACGGCGAGGATCGCGACGCGCTCCAACAGCTGGCCGTGGGCCTCGGCCTCGCCGATCGCGTGCATTGGCACGGCGCCGTACCCCAGCCAAAGCTCGCCGACTTCTATCGAGTTGCCGCGGCGCTCGTGGTTCCGTCGGTGAACGAGGGGCTCGGTCTGGTCGCCGTAGAAGCGCAGTTGTGCGACACACCCGTCGTCGCCTTTGATTCTGGCGGCCTTCCCGATATCGTGCAGCACGATCGCACGGGCATTCTCGTGCACGACATCGACGCTGGGGCACTGGCCGCCGCGCTGGTTTCGCTGCTCGAGCGTGACGATCGAGGCGCTGCGCTTGGCGCCGCCGGACGTCTCCACGCGCTCGCCACCTTTGCCCCCGAGTCGGTTGCCCGACGCTACGCCGACATCTATCGCGCCGCCATCGCCGGCTCGCCGAAATAAAGCCTGGTTCGCCGTACAGATCGCCGTTACGGCGGTCATTCTCTGGTACGTCGGCAAGGAGCTGGTCACGCAATGGCGGCTGTTCCGCGCTGCCCCCACGGTGGAGCTCCATCCGCAGTGGTGGGCGATTGGGCTGTCGTGCGTCATCATCCTGGCCACCTACGCGGTGCTCATTGAGACGTGGCGGCGCATGGTGGTGGCGTGGGGCGAAGAACTGCCGCTCGCCGACGCCGCCCGCATCTGGTTCGTCTCCAACCTTGGGCGGTATCTACCTGGGGTGAACCAGATTTTCACCCTCGGCGCAATTGCAGAATTGTCGCGGCGACAGCAGGTGTCGCCAGCCGCGGCGGCTGGTGCGTCGGTGATCAATACCGCGGTCAACATCGCGACTGGCTTCGTCGTCGCCCTGATCGCCGGATTCTCGGCGCTTGACGCGCTCTCAGAGGGACACGCCACACTCGGCCTCGGCGTCGCGGTGATCCTGCTCATTGGATTGCTGCTCCTGCCAACCCTGCTGCCGTGGATCCTCGGCACCGCGCAGAAAGTCACCGGTCGCCAGCTCAATCTCGCCGACCTTCCGCGCAGCGCCATCTATATCTCGCTGGTGGGGAACCTCATCGCTTGGGCGATGTACGGACTCGCTTTCCAGTACTTCGTCCACGGCGTGTTGGGCCACGACGCAGGCCGGTCGGCTGACTACATCGCGGTATGGGCAGGGGCGTACGTCATGGGTTACCTTGCTTTCTTGCTGCCTGCCGGCCTGGGCGCGCGCGAAGGAGCGCTCATCACCGGTTTGACATTGTTGAAGCTGACCACTGCCGGGCCGGCGGCCGTCATTTCCGTTGCCGCCCGGCTGTGGTTGACCGTATTAGAGATCGTACCAGCCCTTATCTACCTGGCGCGAGGCGCGCGCCCACGACCTCAGGACACGACACCTCGCGATGGCTCGATCCCCTGATGTAACCGCGTCGCCGCCGGCCGATCTCGCACCGCGCTTCGCCACCGCCTGGGCCGCGCTCGTGTACGCCCTCAGCACCATGCTGCTGGCGTATCCCGCCCTCTTCGGGCAGATCCTGCTCAACCCGCGCAGCGACCAATACAAGGCCGGCTACGCCTTCCGTGAGTTCGCCGCCCAGTCGCTGCGAACCGGTCATGGGTTCCCGCAGTGGAACTCGTACTTGTTTGGCGGTATGCCGTACATCGCCGCCATGCACGGCGATATTTTCTACCCCACGTTCCTGCTGCGCATGGTCATGCGCACCGACCTGGCGATGACGTGGGAGTTTCCCATTCATCTCATGTTGTGCGGGCTGTTCACGTACCTGTTTTTGCGCGCTTGGGGCTTTGGATTCTACGGCGCGCTGATTGGCGGCCTCGCGTACTTGCTCGGCGGGTCCATTGCCGGGTACGCCGGACCGGGGCATGACGGAAAGCTGTTCGTCAGCACCATGCTGCCGCTCACGCTGTTCATGCTGACACGCGGCATTCGCGACGGCCGGGCCTGGGCCTGGGGCGGCTTTGCACTCGTCGTGGGACTCGCGGTGTTGTCGCCGCACCCGCAGCTGTTTCAATACATGCTGATCGCCGACGCTGCGTTCGCGCTCTTCGTGGCGTTGGCGGATCATCCCGGCTATGGCGCTCTACCGCGAGGCGTTGCGATTCGTCGGCTCGGCTACGCTCTGGGCGGAGTGATTATTGGATGCCTCATCGGCGCCGTGCAGTTCTGGCCGGCGCTCATCGAGTACAAGTCCTGGTCGCCGCGCGCGGCCGGTCATGACTGGGCAACGGCCACGAGCTTTTCTTTCCCAATTGAGGAAACGCTCAATTCCTATCTGCCCCAGTTTTCGGGCATCCTCGACAACTATTGGGGCCGGAACACCATCCACTTTCACAGCGACTATGTCGGCGTGATCGTGCTGCTGCTCGCCGGCGCGGCATTCGGCGCGTCGGCGTACAAGTCCTTTCGCCGTTTCTGGGTCGGCACCGCAATCGTGTCGCTGCTCTGGGCGTTTGGCGGGTTTACGCCGTTCTATCAGCTCGTTTACAACTTCGTTCCGTACACCAAGTACCTCCGCGCGCCGAGCACCATGATCTACGTGACGGCGTTCTCGGTGTCGATTCTCGCCGCGCTCGGTACCGAGCGCGTGCTCGCCGGCCGAGTGGGCAAGCGGTACGCCTTGGGGTGGGGAATTGCCGGCTTGGTAATCGCCGTGCTGATTTCCGCCGGCGGCTACACCGCGTTGGCGAATGCGATCCAGTCGAGTATTGAGTACCCGGCCGGATTCGGGCCGTTCTTTGCGCAGCGCGTCACGGCCAATACCGGAGCGGCCATTCTCGGTGCGTGGCGGTCGTTCGCTTTTGTCGCCGTGGGCGCGGGAGTCATTTGGGCGTTGGTGACGGACAGGCTTCCGGCCCGTACCGCGGCAATCTCTCTGGCGCTGCTGCTCGTCGTCGATCTTTGGTCGATCGAGCGCTTGTACTGGATCTTCTCCCCGCCCGCAGCAAAGCTATTCGCCACCGACCCGGCCATCGAGGCCATCAAGGCCGACATTGCCAAATCCGGGCAGCCGGCCCGCGTTTGGACTGAAGCGTTGAGCGCCCGCATTGTACAGGGCGATCCGGCATTCGACGGCGACGCCATGATGTCGCACGACGTCCGGATCGTCGGCAACTACCACGGCAACCAGCTCGGCATGTATCAGGATGTGCTGGACGCGGGCAACCTGTCACAGAATCAGGGTTATAAAATCCTCTCGCCACAATTCTGGCGGCACGAGGATGTAGGCTATCTGTACACCGGCGCCGACGACTCCACGCTGATTCAGATCAGTTCGCAGCTCAAGGTGCCGCCATTTACGCGACTCGCCGGCCCCGTACTCGATGCCGCCGGCTCCACCGTGTACGCCTACAAGCTCACGCCAAGCAATGAGGCGGCCTGGATCGCGCCCCTCATGGTGAAGGCGCCCGAGCAACAGGCGTTGGCGACCGTACTCGATCCGCGGTTCGATCCGTCGCGCATCGCGATCATCGACACGTCGGCCACCGACATCCAGGCAGCGACCGCACAGGCATTGCCAGCCGCCGTCTCGACCAAGGCGGCCGTATCGATCCCGTTGGCCGGCGCCTACGACATCACGCTCGATCAGCCCGCTATCGCCGGCCAAGCGTTGGTTGTATCCGAGAACTATTTCCCAGGCTGGCAAGCCACCGCAGATGGAAAGCCCGCTGCCGTGGCGCGTACGGATTACAATCTCATTGGCATCGCACTTCCCGCCGGCGCACGCACAATCCAACTGCGCTTCCAGGATGCCGCATACGTCAAGGGCAAGCGCTTGACGCTCGCCGCAATTCTTCTCGCGGTCGTGCTGCTGGCAGTCGGAATCGTTGCCGACCGCCGACAGTCTGTTGCACTTACCACCACGGCGTGACGACGCAGTCCCGTAGATCGCAGTACTTTTTTTGGAGTGGGTTTCATGATGTCAGAAGTCGCAATCCGTTCACGCCTCATGCGCCGCGCCGCCTTCGGCGCCGCACTCGCCACCCTCGGTGCGTGCTCGGATAGCTCGTCGCCACCAAAAGACATCACGCCGGCGACGGTCACGGCGTCCGCAACGGATACGCTTCGCGCCGCGGCTGGCGCTCCGGTCAGTAGCGCCCTCACCGTGACCGTGGCGAACAAGGCCGGCGCACCGATCGACAGCGCGCTGGTCACGTTCGCGGTCGCCAGCGGCGGCGGCCACGTGAGCGCGGCGAACGTCACTGCCAACAGCAGCGGCCAGGCAACAACGACGTGGACCCTCGGCACCATCGCCGGTGTGCAAACGGTGACTGCCACCGCCGGATCGGTCAGCGCAACCTTCACCGCCATCGCTGCCGCGACCGCCGCGGCAACGGTTGCAAAAGTCGCGGGTGACGGACAGACCGTTGGCGTCGGTGCCAGCGTGGCCGTGGCCCCCGCAGTAAAGGTGACTGACGCCTTCGGCAATCCCGTGGCCGGCGTGCTCGTAACTTTCAACGTGGCGTCTGGCGGAGGCAGCGTTACCGGCGCACTCGCCAACACCGACGCCACCGGCATCGCCACCGTGGGTAGCTGGAAGCTCGGCGGGCTCGCCGGCCCGAACTCGCTCACAGCCACAGCCGGCGGCCTCACCGCAGTGACGTTCGGCGCCACGGCCGCCGCAGGGACCGCGACCCAGGTCACGTTCACCAACACCGCGCCGGCACTGGCCGTGAACCAGACATTCACGCTCACGGCACAGGCCAAGGACGCGGGCAACAACATCGTCCAGGGTGCGGTGTTCGCGTTCACCAGCTCCAACACGGCAGTCGCCACGGTGGGCGCGTCCACGGGTCTGGTGACCGCCGTCGCCACCGGCTCGGCCATCATCACGGCCACCTCCGGCACCGGCTCGGCTCAGCAGACCATCAACGTCACCGGTCACCCGTCCACGAACCTCGTGGGCAAGGTGCTGATGACGAGTTCCATTGGCGGCGTCGCCACGGCAGGGAACACCGCATACGTCGCCCGGTCGAGCGCCAATGCCCTGGGTATTGTTGACCTGCCGTCGGCCACGCTCACGAGCAGCATCAGTCTCGGCGCCACGCCGGTGGACGTAGCGGTGAACAGCGCCGGCACGGTGGTCGCCGCAGCAACGAGCAGTCCGTCGCTCGTCTGGTTCATTAACGGCTCCACGGCCGCGAAGACGGACTCCATGGCGTTGCCCGCCAAGCCCGTCCGCATGGCCATGACGTCGAGCGGTTCCAAATTGTATGTCGACCTGGACAACTTCTCGGTGCAGGTCATCGACGTAGCGTCGCGGAAGGTGACGGCTACGCTGTCGATCGCTGGAACCGTGACCGCCATGAAAATGGGTCCGGGCGACTCGTTGCTCTACATTGGTACGAAGCTCGGCGCCATCTACGAAGTGTCGCTGGCCACGAACACCGTCAAGCGGCAATTCAGCCCCAGCTTCACCGTGGTGGATCTTGCCATCTCGCCCGACGGTAAAACGCTGTTCGCGGCCGACGGCACGGTGACTATCGACGTGGTGCAACTGGCGTCTGGCGGAATGGCAGGCCAGACGTACGATTTCTCGGGTGCCGTGAACGCGCTGGGCCTGCCGAGGGACGGCGCACAGCTGTGGGCAGGTTATGTTGGCGGGGGCGCTATCTTGCCCATCGCCAACAACGTGTTTGGCATATGGGCCCCGGTGGCGCTCACGGGTACTACCACCTCGGCGATCGTGTTCAACGGCGTTGGCTCGCTGGTTGCCTTCGTTGATACGGCCAACAATCAGATCATCGTTCTCAAGTAGCCAATGACCGGTTCCTCCCAGGCGGGTTCTGCACTTCAAGTCCCGCCTGGGAAAGAGCGGGCGCTCGTCATTGTACCCACGTACAATGAGCGGGAAAACATCGCGCGGCTCATCGAGACCGTGTTGGCCCAGGACCCGCGGCTCGAGGTGCTGGTGGTGGACGACGGTTCGCCAGACGGGACCGGCGAGATCGTCACCGAGATCATGACCGTGAACTCCCGGGTCAACATTCTTCGCCGGCCGCGGAAGATGGGACTCGGCACGGCATATGTCGCCGGATTCCGCTGGGCCCTGGAACGGGACTATTCGTTCATCTTCGAGATGGACGCGGATTTCTCCCACGACCCCGGCCACTTACCCGACTTCCTTCGCGCAATCGAGAACGCCGATCTGGTGCTCGGGTCCCGCTATCGGGACGGCAAAGTGACGATCGTGAACTGGCCGATCGACCGCCTCATCTTGAGCTATTTCGCCAACGTCTACGCTCGCGCTGTGACCGGCTTGCCGGTGTGGGACACGACCGGCGGCTTCAAGTGCTTTCGCCGAGAAGTGTTGCAGTCGATTGATTTGTCGAAAGTTGTGTCGAACGGCTACGCCTTTCAGATCGAGATGAGCTTCCGCGCCTGGAAGCGCGGATTCCGGCTTGTGGAGATCCCGATCGTGTTCGTTGACCGGACCGAGGGTAAGAGCAAGATGTCCAAATCGATCGTCCGCGAGGCCATCTGGATGGTGCCGCGGCTCCGGTGGTGGGGCATCACAAAGCGCTTCTGACCTGAACATTTGAGGGAACGAGCATGATTCCGGCGGGCCGGACCTTTTACAAAATGAGCGGGTCGGGCAACGACTTCGTGATGGTGGACGTGCGCCGAGATCCGCCCGGTCGGCTTGCGGACGCGGACGTCGTCCGGCGAATCTGCGCCCGCGGCACCGGCGTGGGCGCTGACGGGATCGTTTTTCTCGGCTCGTCGAGCGTGGCCACGGTGCAGCTCATCTATTTGAATGCCGACGGATCGCGCGCCGAATTCTGCGGCAATGCCACCCTATGCACCACGCGCCTGTCGGTCGAGTTGGGGATAGGGGATGCCGCCGGCCTGTCGATCGAGACGGACTCAGGCCTGGTCGCCGCGCGCATCACCGGCGGACGTCCGGAGATCGACCTCCAGCCGGTAGAGGGCGTGCGTCCCGATGCCCAGTCGATTCCGCTGCAGCGCGGCGAGCTACGGATCGGCTTCGCCGAGGTCGGCGTGCCGCACCTGGTGATCGAGTGCGACGATATATCGACGGTCGATGTCGTTGGCCGCGGCCGTCCGCTGCGACATCATGAAACGCTACCCAAAGGCGCCAACGTGAACTTCGTCAGCCGGAAGACCGACGGCAGCGGCGCGTGGCGTATGCGGACCTACGAGCGCGGCGTGGAAGCCGAGACGCTGGCGTGCGGGAGCGGGTCGGTGGCGACGGCAATCTTGCTGAACGAGTGGGGGCGTCAGTCAGGAGCTGTCGATCTCGAGACCAGCTCCGGCGAAGTGCTAACCGTGCGATTTCTGAGAGATGGCGAGCGCTGGCTACCGAGCCTGAGTGGCGAAGGGCGGGTGGTATATCAAGCACAACTTGCGGAGATATAGCCCAAGTTGTTGTTTGGCAACACGTTGCGCAGATAGCCGCCAAAGTGGGGATCCGTGGACAACTGAGTTCTCCACAGGATTTCCCCGGATGTAGTTTACATAATACATCTTATACGAACTAAAGAATACGCCGCCAGAAAGGCGCCAATCGCTACTGGCGCTAATATGGCTCTTTAGACTGTTGCGTTGATGTCTCTATGCCAGGACCGCGCTCCGGCCGGGTTCCTAGCCGGGTTCCCAGCCGACCAGAAAAAAAGAGGCGCCGACCTGAGTCGGCGCCTCGATCCACAATCCTGCGTGGCTCGTCTGGGCGATCTACTTCTTCGCCACCGCTGCGGTCAGCTCACCAAGCCGAACACGCGCCTCGCTGCTCATCGTCACCATCTTCGGGTCGGCGACCATCTTGGACCAAAGCTGGCGAGCGCTGGCTGTGTCGCCGGCGGCCGCGTATGCACGGGCGGCCTTGGACAATTGGAAAGCCTTTTCCGTGTCGTAGCTGGTCGCGTCCGCCGCGCTTACGTACTGCTTGGCGGCGTCTGTGAGCTTGCCCATCTGGGCGTAGCCGTCGCCTTCCAGGCTCTTCACCGTGGACTGAACGCGCGACGCCGCTCCCGATCCGCTCATCTTTTCGAGCATCGAGATGCCATCCTGGAACTTGCCGTCGTCGTAGTCCATCTGGGCCAGGAGCATCGCGGCCTCGACGCCGGCTGACGTGGATGCGTACTGGTTGTAGACCTTTTGAAGGTCCGTCTGCGCCAGCGGCAGATTCCCAGCCGTGAGCGACTGTTTGGCCGTCGTGAGCGCCTTTTCGGCGTTCGCCTCTTTGATGGCGACGGATTTGTCGTAGAACCAGAAGGCCGCAGCGGCCACGACCACGACAACCGCGCCAGTGGTCAGCGCCTTGGCGTTGACGCGGGTCCAGTCAACGAATGTTTGGGCACGATCCGCCGCGGCGGAATCGGGATCGGGACGAGTGCTTGTCATATCTGAGCGGATGGTGAGCCAGTCTCGAGTGCCCCTGGCGTGACTCGAACACGCGGCCAACGGTTTAGGAAACCGCTGCTCTATCCACCTGAGCTACAGGGGCAACGTCATTCCGTGCCGGATGGATAAACGCGCCTGCGACAGCCTACAAACATACAACAGGTCGCATCTTGGCGCGATGGCCCCAGCCCCTCCGGTGGCCGTGCCCGGCAATTCAAGTAAAGCATCTCGCCGATGCAGAGCTACCTCGCGGTATTCATGTCAACGGAGATAACGAAAGCGCTCTTGACGACTCTGAGACCTGTCCCATTTTGTATACAGCAGCGCGCAATCGAAATACTCGCATTTGCTGCCACACGCGATCGACCTGCGATTTCATTCTCGCTCCGGATCACATGCGCCGATTGCCTGCACTTCTCCTGCTGTTGTCGCTCATGCCGGGTGGCCGCCTCCTACCGGCGCAGGCCGTTCCAACCACGGTGGTGCACGTGTTAGCCCGTGACAGTGTGCGGCGCGTTGTAGCAGGCGCCGAAGTTACAATCGTTCGGGGGTTGAATGTCGTGCTGGCGCGAGCGACGACCGACGACAACGGACGCGCAACGCTCTCCGTGGCGCCGGCAGCCGACGACCTGCAGCTCGTCGCGCGGCGCATCGGCTACGATCGCGTCAATCGGTTCATTCGCGTGGGCGCCGAGGGCGTCACGTTCGATCTGCTCATGAGCGCGTCGGCGAGAACGCTCGGCGCCGTCACGACGACCGCCGAACGCAACTTGAAACGCGAGAGCTACCACATCGACGCCGACGACATCGCCAACAGCGATCACGTGCTGATCGATGCGACGGACATCGTCGCCAAGCTTCGCCCGGACATGATCTGCGGACGCGGCTGCAACCCCATGGGGGCCATCGACTACAACGCCCTGCCGGCGATCATGCGGTGTCCGGTACTTGTGATGGACCCTGTGCCGACTTCCTGTCCTGTCGACGACTCCCCGCCCTCGCTGGCGACGAACGTCTGGGTCAATGGCGTGCACATTCGGTCGATCCCGCCAGACGTGATGGCCGTTGCACGGCAGACAGGCCCGCTCAGTGGTTTGTCGCCCGGCACGATGACCGTGTTGAGCGAGATCAAGCCCGAGCACATCGAGGAGATGAACTACCTCGACCCGATGGATACGACTGTCGTCAAACCCGGGGCCCAGGGGGCGATCTTCATCGTTCTCAAGCCAGGGGTGGTGTACCAACCGGGCGAGCAATCGTACGTGGTCGCAATCGCCCGTCCGGCCGCCGCGGAGGACTCCGTCGGCGCGCGCTCACCGTCGCCGTTGCCATTCTATCGATATCGCTTGCTCGGCGTGTACGACGAAGCGACCGGGGAGCCGATCGCGGACGCGGACGTGCTTGACGTCGAGACGGGAGACCGTACGCGAACCACCGCGAGCGGAATCATCAGCCTCGTGTTTCTTCCCGAGGGTGCCAGCCCGCTACGGATCACAAAGCCAGGCTACGAAGCCCTCACGCTCACCGTGCAGATCGCCCCGGATACGACAATACCGCTCACGTTGACGATGGTCCGTAAGCGTGAGCGGTAGGGTTGTTGGTCGTCGCGGCGCGGCTCGCCGCAAACGTTATTCGTAGCGGAGCGCCTGAATTGGATTGAGGCTCGCCGCCTTTCGTGCCGGGTAGTAGCCGAAGAACATGCCCACCGCGCCAGAGAAGCCCACGGCGATGGCCACCGCGGACATTGGCGTGGAGGTCGCCCACCCCGTGAAGTGGCCCAGGAGTGCCGCGCCGCCGAAGCCGACGCCGAGGCCGATGACTCCGCCGAGCAGGCTCATGACGATGGCTTCGACGAGAAACTGCGTGAGCACATCGCTGCCACGGGCGCCAATCGCCATGCGAATGCCGATTTCCCGCGTGCGCTCGGTGACCGAGACGAGCATGATATTCATGATGCCGATGCCGCCCACGACCAGGGAGATCGAGGCGATGGCGGCCAGCAGGCCAGACATAACCTTGGTCGTGCTGCTCATGGCGTCAGCAATTTCGGTCTGGTTGCGCACCGTAAAATCATCCGGTCCGCCGTTCAGCCGGTGCGCGTCCCGCATGATGCTCGACACCTCTTCCTGTGCGGCGGTCATCTGATCGGCGGAATCTGTGCTGACAAGAATCTGCGGAATGCGGACGAAGCCGCTCAACCGGGTCTGCGCCGTGGTGTACGGCACGAGCACGGCGTCATCCTGATCCTGGCCGCCGGCGTTCTGGCCCTTCGCTTCCATTACGCCAACCACGGTGAAGGGCTCGCTCCCAATACGAACCTGCGCGCCGATCGGATTGGAATTCGGAAACAGGTTGCTCGCCACGGTCTGCCCGAGCACAGCGACTTTCCGCGACGCGGCGACATCGTCGTCACCGAAGAACGAGCCGCTGCTGGTTGTCCAGTTGCGGATGTCGGGATAGTCGGTGGACACGCCGTAGATGGTCGTCTGCCAGTTCAACTGCCCGTTGATCACCTGCGAGCGAGTGTTGACTACGGGCGAGACGAGCGAGAAGAGCGTTCCGTTTTGCTTGAGCAACTTGGCGTCGTCCACGGTGAGTCTACTGTACGAGCCGGCGCCCCGATTCGCTCCGCCCTGTTGGCTCGCACCGGGCATCACGACGATCAAATTCGTGCCCAGTCCGCCGATCTGCTGTTTGATCTGACTCTGCGCCCCGTTGCCGATCGCGACCATGACGATGACCGCGCCCACGCCGATCACGATGCCGAGCATCGTGAGCAGCGTCCGCAGCTTGTTCTTGAGGATGCTGGTCGTCGCGATCTTCATTAGCGTTGACTGTTTCATGCTGCCTCCACGAGCGAGTCGCTCGGCGCGGCGTCGCCGGATCCGCGGGCGGCATCCAGATCTCGCAAATCGTCAGCGGCGCATCTCCGGTCAACGACCGGATGATCGCGAATGATTCGTCCATCGCGGACATCGACAATGCGTTTGGCGTACTGGGCTACATCCGGTTCATGCGTGACGAGCACAATGGTAATGCCCTGGTCGTTCAATTCCTGAAAGAGCGCCATCATTTCGACGGTGGTGCGGCTATCGAGATTTCCCGTCGGCTCGTCGGCGAGCAGCAACGTGGGCTGCGTGACGAGCGCTCGGGCGATGGCCACGCGCTGTTGTTGACCGCCCGAGAGTTCGCTGGGTTGGTGGTCGAGCCGATCGCCGAGTCCGACGCGGTCCAGTGATTCGGCAGCGAGTTTCCGCGTGTCGCGCTTTTGGCCGCTGCGGTCGTACAACAACGGCAGTTCCACGTTGTCGATCGCGCTCGTGCGCGCCAAGAGGTTGAACCCCTGAAACACAAATCCGAGCTTGGCATTCCGAAGGTCGGCGAGGGCGTTTCGACTCATGCCGTCCACGCGGATGCCGTCGAGCGAATAGCTGCCGACTGTGGGGACGTCGAGGCATCCGAGAATGTTCATGAGCGTCGATTTGCCGGAGCCCGACGCGCCCATGACAGCGATCATCTCGCCGCGCTCGACAGTAAGATCGACGCCGCGGAGCGCGAACACCTTGTTCGAGCCCATCACATAGACCTTTTGCACCGCCGATATTTCGATGACTGGCTGTTGCGTAGTCATTGTCAATTCCTCGTGGGTTCGTCGCGCATTAGAAGCCGCGACCTCTGCCGCCGCGCTGTGGCTGGAACGGATTTGCCGCGGCCGCCGCGGCGGCTGGCGCCGCGGGGCCAGTCACTGCGATCACTGCCTGATCGCCGGCGGTAAGCCCCTTCCCTTCAATCTCCGTCCGCTGACCGTCGGTCAGACCGGTGTGAACGTGCGCCTCGTGCAGTGTGCCTTGCGCGTCCAAGTACCAAAGGGTCGCGCTCGAGCTCGCGCCGGTATGCGCCGGGCCCGCACCACCTGCTCCACGCGCTCCAGCCGCGCCACCCGCGCCACCGCGCGCGCGCCGCGCCGCGATCGCCGCCGAGTCCGGTGCGCTGCCCGGCGTACCGGCTGCGCCGCCGACCTGATTCAGCATCGCTTGCGTCGGCTTGATCCGCAGCGCCGCGTTCGGCACCGTAAGCGCATCGTCGGCCGTTCCCGTCGTGAATTGCACAGTCGCAGTCATGCCCGGCAGCAACTTGCCCGTGGCGTTGCTCACCGAAATTACCACGGTGTAATTCACTACGTTGTTCGTCGTCGTGGACTGCAAGCGAACCTGTTTCACGGTGCCGACGAACTGCTCGTTCGGATACGACTGCACGGTGAACTGGACCGGCTGGCCATCCTGGATCAGGCCAATGTCGCTCTCGTCAACCGATGCCAGAATCTGCATTTCAGACAAATCGTTGGCGATCAAGAAGATCTGCGGCGCCGACAAGCTGGCGGCTACGGTCTGACCAACGTCAACATTACGCTCAACGATCACGCCATCGATCGGCGCGTAAATCGAGGTGTACGTAAGGTTCTGCTTCGCACGGTCGAGCGCGATCTGCGCGGATTTCACCGTGGCTTTCAGCTGGACGAAGCTCGACGCCGAGGTCTGGTACTCATCCGCAGTAATGACCCGCGCGTCGAACAGCGACTTGTTCCGAACCTCTTCGGTCTGCGCCAGCTGGAGCTGCGATTGCGCCTTCTCGAGTTGCGCCTCGGCGTCCGCGACCGCCTGCTGCGCGAGCGTGGGGTCGATTCGGGCGAGTAACTCGCCCTTCTTTACTTTCTGATTGAAGTCGGCGTAGATCTGCGAGACCTGTCCCGAGACCTGTGTGCCCACCTGCACCGTACGAACGGCGTTGAGCGTGCCGGTCGCGGACACGGTAGACTTGATGGAACCGCGGGTGATCGGGACGGTCTTGTAGACGGGCGCTTCCTTGCCGTCGGCTCGACGATAGAACCACGTCGTTCCGGCGAGCATGGAGACCGCTAGCGCTGCGGTAGCAAACTTGACTCTGTTCATATTCGCCTCGTGGTGTATCCCGGCACATGTTTTCCGGGTAAGTCGTACCGATCCGTGTCGCCTTCACACGACCGGCCCTACTGATTAGACGCCCTCCGGCGGCCGTATGTTCTGGGTTTGTCACCACTTGCACCGTCACGTTACGAAATGACCGAAACGCGCGACGAGCCGCACACCAGAGATCGCTTCAGACTTCGGCCCGGCGAGCTGCTAATCATCGCGGCCTTCTGGTCATTCCTCGCCGCGCTCACGGTCACGGGTCGGCTACTCGACCCGCGCATTCCGGAAATCAGCGGACAGCTTCGTACTGCGCTCATCTCCCTCGCTTTCATAGAATACTCAACGTGGGCCGTGCTGACCGTGCCCATCATCTGGCTGGTGACGCGGGAGAGCGCGGGGCTCAGCGGCAGCGAGAGCGGCCGAACCCGGGCCCTGCGCATTGCCGTGCTGATCGTGCTCGGCATCGTCGTCGCGCTCAGCGTGAACGTCTTCATTTCCACCGTTCGGTCGCATGTGCTTCCACCGCCGCCCGGGCGCGGGAGACCGGGCGGACGAGGGGTCATTTCGCCGTACGAGCTCGTTGGCGATCTCATTGTGTACTTCGCCGTGCTCGGCGCAGCACTGGCGCGCAACTACTTCATCGAATCCCAGGCGCGCAGCGACGAAGCGCGGCAGCTGCAAGCAGAAACGGCGCAACTGCAAGCACAGCTCGCCGAAGCGCAGCTGGCCGTGCTCCAGACGCAGCTGAATCCGCACTTCCTGTTCAACACGCTGAACGCGATTTCCAGTCTCGTGGAGCGGGACCCGCGCGGCGTGCGGCGAATGATCGCGCGCCTGAGCGAGCTGCTCCGGCATACCCTCGAGCACACCAACGAGCAGGAGCTCACGCTCGACCGCGAACTCGAGTTGCTCCGCCGCTACCTCGACATCATGGAGGTGCGCTTTCAAGGCAAGCTCGAGGTGGTGATGACGATCGACGACGACCTGCGGTCGGCGCTTGTGCCCAATCTGATCCTGCAGCCGCTGGTCGAGAACGCACTGAAGCACGGCGCCAGCGCAATCACCGAAGTCGGGAAAATCGAAGTGCGAGCCGCGCGCTCGGCCGACAACGAATCGGTGGTGCTCAGCGTGCGCGACAACGGCCCCGGACCAGGCGAGACGAGCGGCGGCGACCATGGCGTTGGCCTGAGGAACACCACACAGCGGCTGATCCGCTTGTATGGCCGTCAGCAGCGCTTTTCGCTTCGTCACGCCGAGGGTGGCGGCACGATCGCCGAAGTCACCCTTCCCTTCCATCTCGTGGCCAACCGTTGACGACACCCGGCTCCACGCTGCGCGCATTGATCGTTGACGACGAACCGCTGGCCCGGCAGCGCATCTCCGATCTGCTGGCGCACGAAGTTGGCGTGGAGATCGTTGGATCGGCAGACAACGGCCTCGCCGCCATCGACGAGATTCGCCGCCTGCGGCCGGACATCGTTTTTCTCGATGTGCAGATGCCCGGCAAGTCCGGGCTCGAGGTGGCGCGGACCATTGGCCCCGAGCACATGCCGGCGACGATCTTCGTGACCGCATTCGACCAGCACGCTCTGCAGGCGTTCGATCTCGCGGCGCTGGACTATCTTGTGAAGCCGTTCGACGACGAGCGATTCGAACAGGCATTCCGGCGTGCCCGCCAACTCGTGGGCCTGCAGGACATCCGGCGGCTTCATGAGAGATTGATAACGGCGCTCCAGAGCACCGAACCCGCGGCGTCGGCGGCGGTTCCGCCACCGCCCGCGCCGATGACCGCTCCGGCGATCGACCACATGGAGCGCATCCCAGTGGAATCCCGCGGCAAGGTGCGGTTCGTTCCGGTGGCCGAGATCGATTACATCGCGGCGAGTGGGCCGTACGCCGAACTCGTGGTAGGCACCCGGCGCCACCTGATTCGCGAAGCGATGCAGACGCTCGAAGACCGGCTCGATCCGCAACGGTTCATGCGTATCCACCGCTCGGCGATCATCCAGCTCGACCGGGTGGACACGCTGCTCAAGGGTGCCGGAGGAGACTATGAAGTCCAGCTCAAGGACGGCACTCGGCTGCGCGTGAGCCGGTCGCACCGAGACGATCTGGAACAGCGGCTCGGTATGACGAAGTAGCGGCCAACGCCCGGCGTGAGGCTAGTACGTCACAAGTGCGCGGAGCGAGCGTTCGCCGAGGCGCTCGATGCCAGGCAGAAAACCGAGCGCCAGGAGAAACGAAAAGCCTACCACCACGCCACCGGCTGCTGCCACGAGCCGACCTGCGGCCGCGGCCGTGCCGCCCGTGGCCAGCACGTCATCGACGACCAGCACCCGCGACGTTGCGGTCAAGCAGTCGTCGTGAATCTCGAGCACGTCCGTTCCATATTCGAGCGCGTACTCCTCGCGGCGCGTTCTGAACGGAAGCTTGCCGGACTTGCGCACCGGAACGAAGCCCGCCGCAAGGTGCTGCGCCACCGGCGCGCCGAAAATGAATCCGCGGCTCTCGATCGCCACGACATGCGTGACGCCGGCCCCGCGGAACGGAGCGGCCATCGCCTCCGTGACCGCGACGAAATCGGCCGGCGACGCCAACAACGGCGTGATGTCCTTGAACACGATGCCCGGCTTGGGATAGTCGGGAACATCGCGTATGAGATCTCGCACGCGACGTTCGAGGTTTCCTCTGTTCGCGTCGATGGGCAGGCTCACAGGCTACCTCTGAATGACGAACGGATGATCCAGCGCCTGCGCATGCGGCGGAAGCTCATCGATGTTCGTCACCGTCGCGCCGGACGGTCCTTCCCGCAACGCGGCGCGGAACGACGCGATCAAATCCGCGTCACCGTCTGCCGCCACTTCCACGGAGCCGTCCGGAAGATTCCGCACCCAACCGGCCAACCCCAATCGGTGCGCCGCTTCGCGCACGAACCAGCGGAAGCCCACGCCCTGCACACGTCCGCGAACCACGGCGTGCAAATGCACTATCGTCCCTCGTCGGCGCCCCAGCCGTGCGTACCCAACAGCGGCACGAAGCGCACGGGCGCAATGTCGCGCTGTTCGATGACGCCGTTCTTTCGCTGCGCCATCATGAGGCGCTGCTCCTCCCGATCGCCAATCGGAATCAACAGACGGCCGCCTTCCGCGAGTTGGTCGATCAACGGTTGCGGCATGGACGGCGCTCCCGCACCAACGAGGATTGCATCGTATGGCGCGTACTCGCGCCAACCCACCGTGCCGTCGCCCAGGAGCAGATTGACGTTGCGCACGCCGGCGCGGTCGATCGCCTCGCGCGCCATGTTGAACAACGCCGGGATGCGCTCGATGGAAAAGACTTGCGCCACCAGGTGCGCGAGCAGCACCGTCTGATACCCCGAGCCGGTACCAATCTCGAGGACGCGTTCCTTGCCGGTGAGCTCGAGTAGCTCGAGGTACCGCGCGTGGACGAACGGTTGCGAGATCGTCTGGCCGTTGCCAATCGGCAGCGGCGCGTCTTCGTACGCGCGATGGCGCAAACCCGTAGGCACAAAGTTGTGCCGCGACGTCATCTCAATAGCGCGCAGCACCGAGAGGTCGCGAATGCCCTTGTCGCGCAGGGTCTCGACGAGGCGCTCGCGCGCCCCGCGAAATTCTCCACCACCGCCGTCTACAGGTCGTGCCACCAATTCGCCGCCCCTTGGAGTACGTCGTAATTTGTGAGGTCCAAGTGCAGCGGCGTCACTGACACGTAGCCTTCCTGAATGGCGCGAAAATCAGAATCCGGCTCGCCGCTCCATGTGATCGAGCCACCGCCAATCCAGAAGATGTCGCGCCCCCACGGGTCCTTCATGGGCGCCACGGACTGCGAGTAGGCGCGTCGGCCCAACCGCGTGATCTTGACGCCCTTGACCTCGTCGGCCGGACGCGGCGGCAAATTCACGTTGAACAACGTATTCGGCGGGAAGTTGGAAAGCGACATCAGACGCGCCAGCAACGGTGTGAGCACGGGAATTTGTTGCTCGAGCCGGCTGACGTCGGCGCGCAAATCGCCGCCGGCGAACGAGATCGCGATCGACGGTATGCCCAGCGACAATCCTTCCATGGCGGCGGCGACCGTGCCGGAATACAGCACGTCCTCACCCATGTTTTGCCCGTGGTTGATGCCGCTCAACACGAAGTCCGGTCGTTCCGGCATCAACGCCTCGAGCGCCAGCATGACGCAATCCGTGGGTGTGCCATCCACCTGCCAACGCCGTTCGCCGCGCTTGATGGGACGAAGTGGGTGATGGAGCGTGAGCGAATGGCTCGTGGCACTCTGCTCACGGTCCGGCGCAACGACCGTGACCTCGCCCAGAGACTCAGCGGCAGCGCAGAGGCATTCAATGCCCCGCGCGAGAAATCCGTCGTCGTTCGTAATCAGCAATCGCATGTATGCCGTGTGGTTCGTTCGGAGTGGTCAGTCGGCCAGGTTCTTGGGCGCCAGCGTGGCGATCAGTTCCTTGATGTCCGACTCAAGCGTCTCGAGCGACTGCACGGTGAGTGCGCCGCGAGCAACCGCCTTGAGGTCGCCGCCCTTGCGGTGTTCATCCACTTTCTGGCGCGCGCCCTCGATTGTGTACTTCTCATCGTACAACAGGTGCTTCACGAGGTTGATGAGCTCCACCTCGCGGCGCTGGTACACACGGTTGCCGGAGCGATTTTTGGCGGGGCTGAGAAAGCGGAACTGGCTCTCCCAGTACCGTAGCACGTGAGGCTTGAGACCGGTGAGCTCGCAGACCTCGCCGATCGAGAAGAATTCCTGGATGGGATCTGCCGCTGGACTCACAAGTCTTGCTCCGATCGAAGTTCGCGCGCCATCAACTCCGGCACCGCACTGCGCGCCGTATGACCGTCGAAGAGAATTCGGTTGACCATCTGCACGATTGGCATGTCCACGCCGTGCTGCTCGGCGAGCACCAGAGCGCTCGCTGCAGTGGTCACGCCCTCCGCCACCGTCTCCTTGCCTTTCAGGGCCGCCTCAAGCGTGGCCCCGCGGCCAATCTCGACGCCCAGTGCGCGGTTGCGGCTCAGCGCACCCGTACAGGTGAGCACGAGATCGCCCACGCCCGCCAGCCCGGCAAAAGTCGCGGGCCGTGCACCCAACGCCACACCGAGCCGCGTCATCTCGTGCAGGCCTCTGGTGATGAGACCTGCGCGCGAGTTGTACCCCAGGCCAACGCCTTCCACGATTCCCGTCGCCACCGCCATGACGTTCTTGAGCGCGCCGCCCAACTCTACGCCAATGACGTCGTCGGCGGTGTAGACACGAAACGTGGAGTTGCTGAGCGCGGCTTGGGCACATTGCGCCGCATCCTCGCTCACCGACGCCGCAACGATGGCGGTCGGCTGGCGGGCTGCCACCTCGGCCGCAAAGCTCGGCCCCGACAGACCAACCACCTGGTGACGTCCGCCTGTTTCGTCGTTGACCACGGTAGTCATGAGGGCGAGCGTGCCGCGCTCGATGCCTTTGGTCGCCACCGCGAGCACGGCGCCGTCGGCAACCTGGGCGGCGCCGCGCTGCAGTATCGCCCGCAAAAGATGCGATGGCGTGGCGTAGACCACGAACTCCGCGCCGTCCAGTGCCTGCGCGTACACCGTCGTGGCGCGAAGGCTCGCGTGCAACGAAACGCCGGCAAAAAAGCGGCGATTCTCGTGCGCGCTGTTGATCGACTCAACCACATCCGGCTCGAACGCCCAGAGCACGGTGTCGTGGCCG
This sequence comes from Gemmatimonadaceae bacterium, assembly GCA_041690755.1. Lineage (GTDB taxonomy): Bacteria > Gemmatimonadota > Gemmatimonadetes > Gemmatimonadales > Gemmatimonadaceae > JAQBQB01. Next base: position 68,011 of record JBEPWA010000018.1, read on the forward strand.
TTGTCGGCCAACAGATCGGCGAGGGCCGAACCCCACGCACCGGCGCCGATGACCGCGCAGCGCATCAGGAGAATCTCGCGGCAACGAGCGTCGCCAGCACCACGGCCATGGCAATCGCCAGCGTGGCCGCGGCGCGCTTCGCCTTGACACCGCGCTTGCCGAACCGATGCTCCTCACCGTTACGCAAGCGCTCGATGTTGGCGCGGTGCGTCCAGAACACGAACGCCGCCACCACCGCGCTGATCGCGAACACCGGCGAGCGCACGCCAACGGTGATGCCCAAAAACACCGGGAGCATCAGCGCGCTGGTGAGCGAGCCGAGTGACACGTAGCCACTCACCAGCAGCACGACAGCAAAGATCACGAGGGCGAGCAACGTCTGCACCGGTGCGAGCGCCAGGAACACACCGGCCGCCGTGGCCACGCCTTTTCCGCCGCGCCCAAATCTCAGATAAATGGGACGCACGTGCCCAATGATCGCGGCAACACCACAGAGAATGGCCATGATCGTTCGATCGCCCATGGGCCACGCCGCAGGAGGCACCATGCCGGGAAAGCCCATGGTGGCCGTGGCGCCCTTGGCCATGTCGAATGCAAACACGAGCAGGCCGATCTTCGTCCCCATCACGCGCATGACGTTCGTTGCGCCGAGGTTCCCGGAGCCATGCTTGCGAAGATCGATGCCGCGCGATTTCCCGGCGATGTACGCCGCAGGGATCGACCCCAACAGGTACGAGGCGACGATCGCGGCGACGAACGGGAACATCATCCCGCTTTGCGGCGCATGATGATGCGCAGTGGGTTGCCCGTGAAGCCCCAGTAGCCGCGGAAGCCGTTGTGGAGATACCGGATGTAATGCTCCTGGACGAGATCCGGATTGTTGCCGAACACGGCGATCGTTGGCGGATCCGTCTCCACTTGCGTGGCGTAGTTCAGCTTGATCTCGCGACCGGCGGCCTGCGGCGGCTGCAGACGCGCGAGCAGCTCTCCAAGCTTGGCATTCACTTCCGACGTGGAGATCCGCTTGCTGCGCTGCGCTTCGACTTCGAGCAGCACTTCCATCACCTTGTTCACACGCTGGCCGGTGAGGGCTGACGTGAACAGGAACGGCACGAACTTGAGGAATGGCGCCTTTTCGCCGGCAGCCTTTTGGTACTTGGCCGTTGCCTTGTCGTCCTTCTCGGCGAGATCCCACTTGTTCACGACGAGGATCAATCCGCGTCCTGCTTCCCACGCCAGCGCGGCGATCTTGAGATCCTGATTCTGGATCTCACCTTCCGTCGCGTCCACCATGAGAATACAGATATTGGCACGCTCGATCGCACGGCGCGTGCGCAGCGACGAGTAGAACTCAATGCCGTCGTCGATCTTGCTCTGGCGGCGAAGGCCCGCGGTATCGACGAAGATGAACGGGCGCCCGTGATAGCGCATGGGCGTGTCGATTGAATCGCGCGTGGTGCCGGCGATCTCAGATACGACGAGGCGCTCTTCGCCAAGCAGCTTGTTCACGAACGACGACTTGCCCACGTTCGGACGACCGATCACCGCCACGCGGAGCGCGGTCTCGTTGTCCGGCACGCCGGCGGGCAGCCGCTTCACCAACTCGTCGAGCAGATCGCCCGATCCCTTGCCGTTGATTGCCGACACTGGGAACACGTCCGGCACGCCGAGCGTGTAGAACTCGTAGAAGTCCGTGGAGCGCGGATCGTCCGTCTTGTTGGCGACGAGCATCCACGGCTTGCCCGAATCGCGCAGCAAGTCGGCGACGTGATAGTCGCTGGGATGCAGCCCGGCCTTGGCGTCCACGATGAACATCAGCAAATCGGCTTCGCCGATCGCTTCGTCCACCTGGCGTCGAATCTCGAGGTCCATGGGCAGATGTGGATCGTCGGCGATACCGCCCGTGTCTACGAGCCAGAACGTGTGCCCCGCCCAATCGGTCTCGGCAAAGTGCCGGTCCCGCGTGGTCCCCGCTTCTTCGGAGACGATCGCGCTGTCGTCGCCGACGATGCGATTGAACAAGTGCGACTTGCCGACGTTCGGACGGCCGATCAGCGCTACGACGGGAATGCTCACGCCGCAACCTCAGCCGGAGTGCCTTCGTGGATCAGGACGTCGATGAAGTCGTACGACGGGTACACGGGCATGCTGAATTCCTCGCGAAGCGTGATGAACGGCTCGTCGTCGAGGAACATGCCGTTGTCGTTAATGCACTCGGCAGGGATCAGCGCGAGATCGAGATCGGTGCGGCCGGCCAATGCCCGGCGAATGTCGGCACCCACGAGCAGGCCCGCCGTGGTGGTGGTGGGCCCAAAGAGCGAATTTTCGACGACGATCAGCTCAAACGTCGCATTAGTTGACTTTGTCAACTGTTCTAGTAGATCGGGCATGAGCGGCGCCATGGAGACGCCCGTCACCACACCAATCTTCCGGCCGGGAATCTTGGGGAGTGACGCCAACCCGTCGCGCACGCGCATGCGAATTGACGCCACTGCGCCAACGCCATTCTCGATCTGCGGGAAATCGGCGTAGTACTCGGCGTCTGGCAACGGACGGCCGGCCAGCAAATACAGTTCGTCGGAGCCATAGACCCACGAGTGTCCCCGTTCGGCCCGCGCCTTTGCCGCCCACTTGTCAACTGTCTGCAAGAGTCCCTCAGTGGTCTGCGGGTCCATCGACTTGCCGGTGTACAGATGCGAGAACTGTGTCAGGCCAACCGGCACGATCGCCACCGAGATCACGGCGTCGCCCAGGGCCCAGAGGTCGCGGAACGACTCCTCGAGCACCTCGCCATCGTTGAAGCCCGGCACGATCACCATTTGACCGTGGAACTGAATGCCGCC